>NZ_SRYG01000017.1 GCF_004793885.1 Dubosiella muris | reverse complement strand
CATTCTCGCCCAGAAAACAATGATCGAGCTTGGATGCAGCGCCCAAAACGCCTGCGCCCAGCTTGGCTATTCCGACAGCATTTGCCAAAAGGTGCTTCCCTTTCTTATCAGCTAATATCTGGAAAAAAGCCCGCTTGGAATAAAACGTGAATCCGTCTTTTGAACAATACAAAAAGGAGTTGTTACGATGTCCAGTGTAATCGCCCATATTGAAAAACGTGGAAGAAGAGAAGCGGAAAAACAGTTTCTGGCGGAAAAGAAATCCTGGAGCCAGGAGAAGAAAGATTTAACGCAGGAAAGCGGCGAAATGCTGTTCACTCTTGTCATTCTCGCCCAGAAAACAATGATCGAGCTTGGATGCAGCGCCCAAAACGCCTGCACCCAGCTTGGCTATTCCGCCAGCATTTGCCAAAAGGTGCTTCCCTTTCTTAATTGATTGCAAAGAAGACGTCCATTGCCGACGCCTTCTCTTTTCTTTTGAAAACAACATAAGAAAAATGGAAGAAGTTGATCTCCTTCCATCGTTGAAAATGCATATTTTTCAGGTTTTCACCAAGAAGTCGTTGGCTTTTACAACTCTTCTTTTGTGTCGAATCGAAGATTTCGCTGCCGCTTGGCTTCATCCAGCAATTCCATGACCTTCAAAGTCTGCGCTTTGTTCGCTTCATAGCTTTGAGTATCGCGCCTGCGAATCATCGCCTCAAAATCGCTCAACTCATAAAACATATGGAATCCCTGGTCGATGCCGATTTCTTTTGTCGTTTCACCGCGCTCTGTCTTTCCAATCGAATCGCCTTTTGGAAGCAGCAAATCGACATGCTCGCATACCCCGCTGCTGGCCCGATCGACCCGAATGGTGCCTTCATCGCCTTGAATGTACACGCTATACGGGGAGGAGCTGTCTTTGGCGCCCGTGCACACCGCCACAAATTCCGGATACTCCAACACGAGAACGCCGCTCGTGTCGATTCCATTGTAGCCAATATTCATAAAATAATGCAGCGAATCCGGACAGCCAAATAATCCAACCATAAAATGCAAATTGTACACGTTGATATCCATGAGCGCACCACCCTCGAACTTCAAGTCGAACGCGTTCGTCACCTGCCTGTTTTTGTATTTGTCATAGCGCGAGGAGTACTGCGAGAAATTGCACTGCACCAGCTTCACGTTGCCAATCGCCGGCAAGTGCGCCTGCACCGCCTTGAAGTTGGGCGTATGCACATTCGTAATCGCCTCCATGAGAAACACGCCATGTTGCTCGGCAAGCGCGAACAGCTCTTCCGCCTGCTCTTTCGTCGCGCAAAACGGCTTTTCAAGCAACACGTGCTTTCCAGCCGCCAGCGCGCGCTTCGCCTGCGAAAAATGAAGCGAGTTCGGACTCGCCACATACACCACGTCCACCGCCGGATCTTGCAGCATTTCATCCAAATCCCAATACGCCTTGTCCGCCTTGTGCTTGGCGGCAAACGCGTTCGCCTTTTCTTCGGTTCGAGAATACACGGCATACAAATTGACGCCATTGACTTGCGCGATCGCGTCAATCATCCGATCCACGATCACACCCGATCCAATCGTCGCGATATTGATCATCCTTTTCTCCCTCTCTTTATCGTCCGCTTATGCGGTTTGTCCCGGTAAATACGGAAACATACGCCATCCTCCGTATTGTAGCCCTTCACCTGGTAGTTGTTGGCCTTCGTCACTTTGGACACGATGGAAAGCCCCAGCCCGAACCGGCCGCCCTCGCCTTTCTCGTATGGCTTGAACAACGTGTCGATCCTGTCTTCCGGCATTTTCGGTCCGTCGTTGTAAATGCGCAAATCGTTTTCACGCACCACGATCTTGATGTACGATTTCGCGTACCGGAACGCGTTCTCCATAATGTTTTCAATCGCGACCCGCCACGCCTCGATCAATCCATCGAAGAACACTTCCTCCACATCGGTTTCCAGACGGATATCCGGATCAATGACTGCGGAATTGAGCACTACTTGCTCCACCACTTCCTTCATATTCGTCACGACCCCTTCGCAATCCGACGTAATCAAATATTCTACGCGGTTCAAATACAGCAAATTGTGCACCTTGTCCTCAAGCCGCTGCGCGTTATCCAAAATCACATCCACGCTGCTTTCCAAATCCCCGTACGGATAAATGCCGTCCTTGATGGATTCCGAATACGACTTGATCGTCGCGATCGGCGTCTTTAAATCATGCGAAATGTTGTGAATCATTTCCTCTTTGGATTTTTCCTGCTTCGTCAGCTCTTCCTTCATCGAAATCAGCTCGTGCGCCACGTCGCCAATCTCGTCTTCCCGGTTGATATTCAGCTCGACATCCTTGCCCTGCTTGATTTGCGAAATATACAGCCGGATCTGGTTGAGCGGATAGATGATCGAAAACGCCCAAAGCATGAGAATCATCAAAATAAGCGAAAACGCCACCACCGTCACATACACCGTCGAGTCAATCAACGAAGAGCGAAACTCGCTAGCGTACGTGTCGTCCATAAAGCTGGCCACCACGACTTTCTCTCCGTTGGAAACGCATTTTTCCATCAAATAATAATACGTGCCGTCATCCACGCGAATAGTGCCATAACTTTCGTTCTGGCTCGTGGAGGCGACAAGCGCCCGGGCATGCGTGATCAAAAAATCGTAAAATTCCATCGTTTTAAACTCATGCGCCGGAATCGTTAAAAACTTGATTTGATCGCCTTCGATCAAGCAGTTGGTCTGAATGGAATCCGTCGACAAATATTGAAAAAGCTGGTTTTCAAAATCCACCGGCTCGTTCGCCTCCAGCGCGCTGATAATTGGCTTCTGTCTGGAATCCATGACGCTGTACATTTGATTGGAAATCGTCACCTCGATGTTTTTATTCATAAAAAACGTGAAGAACAACGCCAGAAAAATGAGCATCAGCAATATGATCATCAGCACCTGCTGCGTCAGCGACAGCTTCTTAAAGTATTTTCCAATCGAATTTGGCATAGCCTATCCCAACCGGTATCCATACCCGTAAATCGTATGGATGTTGAGGTTTGGCAGCTTTTTACGCAAACGACGCAACGTGTCGTCCACGACCCGGTCCGAGCCAAAGTAGTTCTCGTCCCACACGTTTTCCAAAATCTTGTCCCGTGAAAAGGCGATTCCCTTGTTTTTGATGAACATCATCAGCAAGTCGAACTCTTTGGTCGTCAGCTCGATCTCCACGTTGTCCGTGTAAATCTTGCGCTGCACCTCGTCCAGCTCGTATCCATCCACCGAAATCCGGGTGCTGTTGTCCTTATAGGTGCGCTTCATAATGTTGTTCACCCGCAAAACGACTTCCTTTGGCGAAAACGGCTTCGTAATGTAGTCGTCGCAGCCCTTCTCCAACCCGATGATGCGATCAAACTCCTTGTCCCTTGCCGACATGAAAATGACCGGAATATCCGGGGCTTGCAGGCGAATCGACTCAAGAAGGTCGAACCCCGACTTGTCGTCCAGCATGATGTCCAGGATCCAAAGGTGGACATCGTCGTCGCCGACGTGCGCACTCGCCTCTTCATACGTGTAGTATGAATGCACCTCGTACCCGTCTTTTCGCAAATACTGCGCGACCAAATTGTTGATATCCCTTTCATCTTCCACGATATTTACTACTCGTTTCATAGTTCTCTCTCCTGTTAAAATCCTCGTTCCTGAATATAGTTGACGACGCGATCCACATATTCTTTGCACAACGCGTCGGTTTTGGCTTCGACCATGACCCGGATCAGCGGCTCCGTTCCGCTTGGCCGCACCAGGATCCGTCCGTCCCCATTCAAGTCCTCGTTGACGGATTCGATCACCTTTTTCAACTCTTCGTCGTCAAGCACGACTTTCTTGTCCTTGACTTTCACGTTTTCCAGCAGCTGCGGGTAAATAAACAAGCCCTCCGACAGCTCCTGAATCGTTTTTCCCGACTCTTTCATCGTTTCCAGCAGCTTGAGCGCCGTCAGCAACCCGTCACCCGTCACCGCATGCTCATAGAAAATGATGTGGCCGCTTTGCTCGCCACCCAAATAATAGTCGTTTTTCTGCATTTCCTCGAAAACGTACTTGTCGCCCACGTCGGTTTGGGTATAGTCGATCTTCGCCGCGTCCAGCGCCTTGTACAACCCCAGGTTGGCCATCACCGTCGTCACGACCATGTTCCGGTTCAAATGGTTTTTCTCCTTCAAGTGCTTGCCGCAAATGTACAAAATGTAGTCGCCGTTAATCAGCTCGCCATCCGAGTTGACCGCAATCAGCCGGTCAGCGTCCCCGTCAAAGGCAAGACCCAAATCGTAATCGTTTTCCTTCATCATCCGCACAAGCGCTTCCGGATGCGTCGAACCGCACTTCAAGTTGATATTGATCCCGTTTGGCGAATTGCTGATGGCCTCCACCGTCGCGCCCAGCGAGCTAAGCGTTTCAACCGCCGTGCTCGTCGCCGAGCCATTCGCCAAATCCACCGCGATCCGCATGCCGCTCAAATCGACCGGAACGATGCTTTTCAGCCACGACATGTAAATTTCCAAGCCGTCCTGCCAGTCGATATACTCACCGATCGCGTCGCCAGTCGCCAACTCCAAATCGCTCTTTTGATCCATATAGTCCTCGATTTGCAGCAGCACGTCCTCGTCCATCTTCTGGCCGCGGTGGTCAAAGATCTTGATGCCGTTGTCGTAGTACGGATTGTGCGACGCCGAAACCATGATGCCGCAGTCGAAGCGCTCCTTGCCGACCAAATACGAAACAGCCGGTGTCGGACATACGCCCAGCAAATACACCTGCGCGCCCGTGCTGGCCGCGCCCGCCGCCAGCGCCAGTTCGAACATATCGCCCGAAAGACGGGTATCCTTGCCAATCAGGATTTTCGCGTGCTTTCCCTTTCCGTAATACCAGCCCAAATACTGGCCGATCCGCAGCGCCATATCCAGCGTCAAATCTTCATTCGCCTTGCCGCGGACCCCGTCGGTCCCAAAATATTTTCCCATATTACTACTCCTTCTCGTTGGTATTGGTTGTTTTCACCTTGACAGCGACTTCCACCGTCGTCGGATTGATTTCGACATTCACCTTGTCGCCATTCGAATCGTACGCCACCAGTGGCGCGTTCATTGAAAAATCGGTCGTCTTGCCCGTCGTGTCGACAATGGCCTCCACCTTGCGAATCGAATCCAGCTGCTCCTGCGTCGCCTTGACGAGCACCGACGACTGGGCCGGCGTCACGCTGTCGAAATCGCTTTTTTTCTGGCCGACCCCGATCAGCAGCTCCGCGTCCACCGGAAACGACTTCGTCAGCTTACGCACCAAATCCACCTCGACCGTCGCCGGATTGACTTGCACGTCGATTTGCTTGGGCACGTTGGACACTTGCAGCGTCGCGACGTTGTCGCCTTCGCCAAAATTGCGCAAGTCCGCCGTCACCACCGCCGCGTTGCTTTGATTTCGAAACGACTGGATGTCGGCCGGATCGCCCGTTAGCGTCAAATCGACCGTCGAAGGCACGCCCGTGATTTCATAGGTTTCGGTATCCGCCTTGATCTCGACGCCGACGCCCGGCACGTTGAGCGTCGTCAAGTCGTTGTTGAAAAACGTATACCGGATGTCGTCGAAATTGACCGCCACGCAAATGCCCGTCGAAACGAGCAGCGAAACGATGACCGAGCTGCGCTTGTGGTAAATGATCTTGTCGAACAGCTTCGACAGCTTGGAAAACCCCGCCACCGCCAAATGGCTGCATTTGTCGAAAAAGCTTTTCGCCCCGTTACGATCCATGACGTTTTCCTCCTGTATGCGAATACAAATCGACGATTTCCACGGCCTTCACCCGCTCGTCCTCGTTTTTGATCGCCGGCTCGCTTTTGCGCGTCCGGTTCAGCGAAAACGAGCGCGCCGTTTTCAGCACCGGATCGAACAGTGTCGTCTTCGTTTCCGGGACGACGAGCTTGTTCATCAAAAGGCGCTGCAAGCCTTCCGGCTTGTATTGCGTCAGCTGACCGCGCATCGCCACGGAAATATTGCCCGTTTCCTCGCTGACGATAATCGTGATCGAATCCGTGATCTCGCTAATGCCGACCGCCGCCCGGTGCCGGGCGCCGTACTTGCTTGGCAAATCTTTCGTCGTTGGCGGAAAGTACGCCGCCGCGCAAGCGATTTTCACCCCCTGGATGATGACCGCCCCGTCGTGCATCGGCGTCCCGTACTGAAAAATCGTCTTGATCAGCTCGCTCGACACTTCCGAATCCATTTTGATGCCCGTCTCGATGTAGTCTTCCAGCGACTGGGACTGCTGAATCGTGATCAGAGCGCCCGTCTTCAGCTTCGACATCGCCGCGCAAGCGTCCACGAGCTGGTCGATCATGTGCACGTACTCCCCTTCCGATACGTTCATGTTGAAGATCGTCGTCGTCTTGCCCACTTTCTCAAGCATGGAGCGGATCTCGGGCTGAAACAAAATGAGCACCGCGACCACGCCCCAGTTCAAAAAGATGTCGATCAAGTAATTCAATGTATGCAGTCCAAGTACGACCGCGATCACCTTGATCAAAATGATCACGATGATTCCCTTGAAAATCTGAATCGTCCTTGAATTGTTGCGAATGATCCGCAACCCGGAATAAATCAATCCCCACACCACGAGGATATCCAAAATCAATTTGATGATGATCGAAATGTCATTCCATGATCCTTTCATCACACGCCCCCTATTCTGTTTTGAATGAATGGTTAAGCAATCGAATGCAGCAAGCTATGAATCGAGTCCACGACTTCCAGCGCCTGGTTTTGCACTTCTTCCGGCGCCATCGCGATTGCGTAGCTGTTGGCCGCGTTTTCCAGCATCGGGATGTCGTTGTACGAGTCGCCAATCGCGTACACGTCCTGGTCGTCCACCCTGGCAAACTCGATCACGAAATCCAGACCGGTGCTCTTGGACACGCCCTTGGGAACGACGTCCACGACGCAGTTGTTGGCGTACGCCGTCACCGTCGCGCCAAAGAAATGGTTGATTTGCTCCGCCATCTCGTACGCCGCGTCCGCGCTCGACATCGAAACGACAAGCTGGGCGTATTTCCCCATATCCAGCACTTCCTCTTCCGACAAATCCGGCTGCAAATGCGGATACCGGTGATCCGTCACCCCTGGATCGACAACGATTTTGTGGCGATAAAAGCCGTCGTTGACAACATAGCTGGCCACGTTGTCCATTTCCTTCATCGCGTAAATGATATCCACCGCGGTCACATAGTCCAAATAGTTGGCCATCATTTCCTTTCCGGCCGCGTCGAACACCATGCCGCCATTGTTGCTGATGACATAATCGCAAGGCAATCCGAATTTTTTGATTTGTTCGTCGATCGACTGCATCGAACGCCCGGTCACGATCACAAAAAGGTTCCCGTCTTCCTTCCATTGACGGATCGCATCCAAGTCGTCCTGCATGATCCCTTCTCCATAATGCAAAGTTCCATCATAATCGGTTGCTAATAATTTCATGTTGATTTCCTCTCTTGGTTTGTCCCATTTGTTCCATTCTATCACATAATTCACTCAATAGCATCCAATGTTGCTATCGGTCCGCGATTCGCACGCCCCGCAATACACCCCGTTTTCCAGCCGCCACAAAATCTGCCCGCGCCCAAACACGCCGCACTCAGGCTCCACCACGATCTCGTGCCCCTTGGCCCGAAGCGCCGCCACGACCTTTGCGTCAAACGCCGGTTCCACCGCCACTTCCATGCCTTGCTTCCACATCCACCGCGGCGCATCGAGCGCCTCCTGGGGATGCATCGAGAAATCAAGCAGGTTCGTCAGCACTTGCACATGGCCCTGCGGCTGCATATAGCCGCCCATGACGCCAAACGCCGCGACCGGCTTTCCCGCTTTGGACAAAAAACCCGGAATGATCGTGTGATACGTCCGCTTGCCCGGCGCAACGACGTTGACATGCCCGCTTTCCAGCGAAAAATCCGCGCCCCGGTTTTGCAATGAAATCCCGTCCACGACGATGCCGCTGCCAAACCCCATGTAGTTGGATTGAATCATCGACACCATGTTGCCTTCCCGATCGGCCGCACACAAATACACCGTGCCCGAATGCGCCGGGTCGCTCACCCCAAACGCCTCTGAAAGCAAGTCGTCTGTTTGCACCTTCATCGCCAAAGGGTCGCTGACGTACGCCTTGGAATGGACAAACGCCTGCTTGATGGCCTCGATGTGCAAATGGATGGCGTCGGCATCCCGCGTCGCGCACGAAAAGGAGCGCAGCGTGTTGAGCGCCATCAGCGCCGTGATTCCCTGCCCGTTGGGCGGCAGCTCCCATACGTCATAGCCGCGATAGCGCACCGAGAGCGGATCCACCCACAACGTTTCATGGGCTGCCAAGTCCGAGGCCCGCAAAAAACCACCATGCCGCACGCTTTCCTCTTCAAGCCGCTTCGCCAGCGTCCCCGTGTAAAACGCCGCCCCTCGCGTTTGGGCGATCGCCTCCAGCGCCGAAGCGATGGAGGGCAGCTTCACCCACTGTCCCGCCTTGACTTCATAGCCAAACGTTTCAAAATAGCCGTCGTACTGGGCGTCGTTTCGCCAGTCCCGCCTGGCTTTGGCAAGCGCCAAATTCCACATCCGGGCGGTTTGCGCGCCAATCGGATACCCGTCTTTCGCGTATTCGATGGCCGGGGCCAGCACCTGGGCGAACGGAAGCCGGCCAAACCGCTCGCTCATCGCTACCCAGCCCGCCACTGCTCCAGGCACCGTGACAGGCGTCCATCCTGAAACCGGCATCGTTTGGATGGGGCCGTGTTTGTCTTGAATCGCCTCTTGGGAAAGCAGGCCGGGCGACTTGCCCGACGAATTCATGCCATGCAGCCGTCCCTCGCGCCAAATCAGGGCGAAATTGTCGGAGCCAAGTCCGTTGGCTGTCGGCTCCACCACGCAAAGCGTCGAAGCCATCGCGATGGCCGCGTCGATGGCGTTTCCTCCTTCCTGCAAGATCCGGATCCCGGCCGACGACGCCAGCGCGTTGCCGGTAATCGCCATTCCGTTTCGCGCGAACACGCACAACCGCTTTGACGGATAGCGGCTTTCGATATAGTTGTTTTCCTCGTTCATAGTCTATCCCTTTCCTTTTTTTCCATTATAGCGAAAACGGTTGCGCGTTGGCGAAAAAAAAGGCCCGGCCTAGCCGAGCATGGAAAGAAGCGCCGTCAGCGACGTGCTGTACACAAGAAGCGCCAGCGGCTTTCCAAGAACGATAATGGTCGTGAATTTTGTCAGCGACATATTCGTCAGCCCCGCGATCATGCAAAGCACGTCGTCAGGCGCGCACGGCAGAAAGATCGCCGCCGCGAAAAACCAGTCGAATTTTTTCCCCTTGTCCAGCCATGCCACGTATTTATTGTATTGGGCCTCGCTGACAAATTTGAGAATAAACGACTTGCCATAGCGTCTCGCCAGCAAAAACGCGATAATCGAGCCAATGACGAGCCCGGCGTAGTTGTATAAAAATCCAAGCGCCGGTCCAAACGCGATGACGCCGATCGCGCAGCTGATGCCGCCGGGGATGATCGGAATCACCACTTGAACGATTTGAATGAAGATAAAGATCAGCGGCGCCAGCCAGCCTGTCGAGGCCAGAAGATTTTGCAGCGCCGCAGGATTTGTAAAATAGCCTTGCGTGTAAAAATACACGAGCAGGACCACGATTCCGATCGTTCCGATCCATGTTGAAGTTTCCGCGATTTTTTTTGTCATCTGTATCACCTGGTTTTATCTTAGGCTAAAAAAAATAAAGGTTGCCTGTCATGAATCTTAACAATTTCTAACGTTTTTGAAAGAAAAAGAAAAAGCCGAATCAGGCTTTCTCTCCATCGCGTTCTTATTCTTCGACCAGCGAAAACTGGCTCTTGTCTACTAAACAGATCGGACAAACGAAGTCCGCTGGCACATCCGCCCAAGTCGTTCCTGGAGCGATATTACCTTCCGGATATCCTGCTGCTTCGTCATAGATCCATCCGCAAACATCACAAATATATTTTGCCATTGTAGAACATCTCCTTTATGGTTTTTAGTATGCCACACTTGCCTTCTTACATAAAACAGGATGCCCAATCATTCGTATTTGTAAAAGCCTTCCCCGGCCTGGACACCCGTCTTGCCCTCGTCGATTTTTTCCTTGAGCATCGCTGCGATCTTTTCCGTTCCCGGAATGGCCTTGGTAATGTTGTAGGCGGTATCCAGACCGACCACATCCAAAATCCGGAACGGGCCGTACGGCGCGCCGGTTCCAAGCACCCACGTCTTGTCGATCGTTTCCGCGTCCGCCACGTCGTTCACAAGCAAAGACTGGGCCGCCATCAAAAACGGCACGAGCATCGAATTCAAAATATAGCCCGGCTGCTCCTTTTTGAGTTCAAGCGGGATCATTCCAATCGAACGGGCGAAGTCCGACACTTGCGCGAACACCGCCGGATCCGTTTTCGCGTGCCCCATGACTTCCGCGGTGTTGTTTTGCCAAATCGAGTTGGCAAAATGCAAAGCCAAATACCGGCTCGGATCGCGCATGCCCTCGGCAAACGCGCTGGGAAGCATCGTCGACGAATTCGTCGCCACGATCGCGTCCTCCTTCAAAAAAAGCTGGAGGCTTTCGTAAAACGCCTGCTTGGAGCGCGGATCTTCCGCCACGGATTCTACGATCAAATCGGCGTCCCGCACGGCGCGCTCCAAATCCAGCTCGAAACGAATGCTTTCGGCCGCCTTTTGAACGCGCGCCTGCAAAGCGTCGATCTCTTCCGTCCGCAAATCGCGCAAGCCATCCACCAGCCCGCGCGGATACGCGGATTCGCTGCCGCAAAGCGGACGCAGCGCCTCCAGCGTGGAAAGATAAACCGCCTGCAGCCGTTCGAATTTGGGCCGCGCCCGCTCAATCGAGGCCGGGCTGCGAAGCCATACCGTCACGTCTTTTCCTTTGAACGCGCTTTGAAACGCGATCTGGCTGCCGAGAACCCCTCCGCCAGCCACCACAACTTTTTGAATCATTCTCTTTTTCTCCTTCTTTTCATCTATTTGTATTATAGACGAAATCGAAGCGCTTTCATAATTTAAAGCCGGAGTTCTTTCACGATTTTCGTATACAAGTCGATGCCTTTCAGCAGGATTTTCTCGTCGAAATCAAAGCAGGCGTTGTGCAGCGGAATGCCCGTCCCCGTTCCTAAAAAGAAGAAGACGCCCGGCACTTCCTGCTGATAGTAGGCAAAATCCTCGCTAATCATTTCCGGTTCGGGAAGCAAATGGACCGAACGCTCGATGTCTATGACCTGCTTGACCAGATCCGGGTCGTTCATGACGGCCGGGTAGCCAAGGGAAAACTCGAGCTCGATCTTGACCTGGCATTTGCGTTCGATATACGCGGCGATATGGTGCATGTTTTTTCGCAAATCCCAGTAAATATCGTCCTGGAACGCGCGTAGCGTGCCTTCCAGACGCGCGCGGGACGCCACGACGTTGCGCACGTTTCCGCTCTCCATCTTTCCAAAGCGCAGCAGGCGGTAAATGTCGGGATGATACATCTTTTCCATTTCATAGCACTTCAGCAAATATCTCGCGCCGGCCTCCATGGCGTCCAGCCCGTCTTTGTATTTGGCGACATGGCTCGATTTTCCTTCGATCGTGACATTCACCTCACTGGATCTGGCCATGAGCTCGTTGACGCGCGTCGCCACTTGCCCTTCCGGGATCATCGGCCACAAATGGGTCCCGAACACGCACGCGACCCGGTACCGCTCCAAAAGGCCGCTTTCGCAAAGCAGATTCGCGCCGCCCGGACTTTCCTCGCCCGGCTGAAAAATCAGCAGGACATTGTAGTCCAGATCCTCGAAAAAAGTATCCAGTTGGCAAGCGAAGCCAAGCAGCATCGCCATGTGGCCGTCATGTCCGCACGCGTGCATGCGGCCCTCGAACCGGCTCTTGAATTCGACATCCGTCTTTTCCTCGACCGGCAGCGCGTCCATGTCGGAGCGAAACGCGATCGTCTTTTCCTTTTTGGCGTCGAAAAAAGCGACCACGCTTGATTCAATCGGATGCTCGATTTGGCAGTGCAGGCCGCGCAGCTGCCTGGTGACGTATTTGCACGTGAGCGGCAAATCCAGCTCCAGTTCCGGGATCCGGTGAAGATCCCGCCGATATTTTTTCACAGTTTCCAGCATTTGTTTTTTCCTTTCGCAATTTCACGGTTCCATACTATCACATTCTTTTTGCCAGTTTCTATCCGGACCCAAACATTTTCAATTCTTTTCTGAAAATATGCGCTTGGATTTCATACGGCGGTGTGCTAAAATCATACCAATGATAGAGGCGCAAAAAAGACTCCATCCCCTTGAGCAGGCGTGCGTTTGAAAGGCGATGGGAGCGATTTTGCCGAACTGCGAAGCCAGGCGTGGCGGCGCGGTGGGCCAGCGGAAAACATCCGCTGGACTGTCTACCCCGGTAGGAGTGCTATCTTATTGTCATAGTCATTTACTTTATGCCAGTAGGATTCGCGCCTGCTGGCTTTTTCGAAGGAGAAAGAGAACGATATGGAAGAAATCAAAAACAACGCCTTGTACATCGGCGGCGTCCGCGCCCAGGATCTCGCCGATCAATACGGCACCCCCCTTTACGTCTATGACCAGGGCGTCCTTGAAAACAAACTGGAGCAATTCATCCGCTCCTTTCGCTCCGACCGGTTCAAAACGACGATCGTCTACGCCTCCAAGGCGTTTCTTTGCACCGCGATGGCGCGTCTGGCCGACCGCTACGGCATTGACCTCGACGTCGTCTCGGGCGAGGAGCTCTACGTCGCCAGACAAGCCGGCTTTCCAATGGAGCGGATCGTGTTTCATGGCAACAACAAAACCCTGGACGAGCTGAAAGCTGCCCTCGAGTATGGCGTTGGGACGATTATCGTCGACAACGCGCAGGAAGCCAGACGTCTGGCGTCGCTGCCGGTTTCCAAGCCGACGACCGTGCTGCTTCGCGTCAACCCCGGCGTGGAAGCCCACACGCATGAATACATCGTCACGGCGCATGTCGACTCCAAATTCGGCGTGCTCAAAGACGAGACGGACGCGATCGCGGCCATTATCGACTGCGTCGAAGCGAATCCGAACTTGCGCTTCCAGGGCTTTCACGCCCACATTGGTTCGCAAATTTTCGACCGCAACGCATTCAAAGCCGAAATCGAGACGATGGGCCGCTTTCTAGCCGGCATGAAACAAAAAACAGGTCGCGTCTTCCCGATTCTTGATTTGGGCGGCGGATTCGCAGCCACGTACACAAGTGAGGACGCCCCGATTCCCGTAAAGGAAGTCGGCCCGTTCATTTTGGAACAGTGCGCGGCCATCGACGACGAATACGATCTCGGGCTGGAGCGCATCCTCATCGAGCCGGGTCGAAGCATTGTCGCGGAAGCGGGCTACACGCTGTATCGGGCCGGCTACACGAAAACGACGCCCCACAAACGCTATGTCTTTGTGGATGGCGGCATGAGCGACAACATCCGTCCCGCTTTGTATCAAGCCAAGTACCGCGCCGAGGCGGCGGAAAAAATGAACGAGGAAAAAACTGAAACCTACTGCATCGCGGGCAAATGCTGCGAGTCGGGCGACATCGTCATCGAAAACGCCGCGCTGCCACCCATCGAAACCGACGATATTTTGGTTGTGTATACGACGGGCGCCTACGGCTATTCGATGGCATCCAACTACAACTTGCTGCGAATCCCCGCTGTCGTGTTCGTCAAAGACGGCCGCTCGTCGCTTGTCGTGCGCCGGCAGACGCTGGAGGATCTTGTCGCCAGGGATGCGGGGGACGCGTTATGAAAATCCCGTTTTCCAAATACCACGGCTGTGGCAACGACTTCGTTCTCGTGCGAGAAGCCGATGTAATCGGGGCCGACGCGTCCGCGCTGGCCGTGGCGATGTGCGACAGGCACTGCGGCGTGGGGGCCGATGGCTTGATTGTCGTCAGGACCGATCCGCTGGAGATGATCTACTACAACCAGGATGGCTCGCGCGCCCCGATGTGCGGCAACGGCATCCGCTGTTTTTCTCTTTTTTGCAAAGACGATGGCATCGTCGAGACCGACCGGTTCGACGTGGTCACGCTGGCGGGCACGAAAACAGTCGACGCCTTGCCGAATGGCCGGTTTCGGGTCGACATGCAAAAGCCGCAGTTTGAAATCGCGTTGTGCGGCATCGAGGCGCCCATCTGGGATGTCGAAGTGCTTGGCTTGCGGCTGTACACATTGTTCATGTCCACGATCCACACGGTCGTTTTCGTCGAGGACGCGTTCATGGATATCGAATCCATCGGGCGGGCGTTGTGTGAGCATCCCCTGTTCCACGCGCAAACCAACGTGAACTTCGTCCAGATCGTCGACGACAAAACGATCAAGGTGCAAACGTACGAGCGGGGCTGCGGAGTCACGCTGGCGTGCGGCACGGGTGTTTGCGCCAGCGCGTATGTGGCGCACCGCGAAAAAGGGTGCGCGCCTTCCCTTCACGTGTTGATGAAAAAAGGCGCTCTGGATATCCAGATCCTTGCCGACGACACGATCGTCATGCAAGGCCCGGCGAAAAAAATCGCCAAAGGAGAGTATTATGATGACTGAAATGATCAAAGGTTCGATCGTCGCGCTCGTGACGCCGTTCCACGAAGACGGAAGCGTGAATTTTGAGAAGCTCAAAGAGCTGGTGGAGTGGCATGTCGCCAACCAGACCGACGGAATCCTCGTTTTGGGGACGACGGGCGAAAGCTCGACGATGACGCACGAAGAAGACGACAGCGTCGTGCAGTGCGTTATTGAAACGGTCGCCAAACGCGTGCCGGTCATTGTCGGCGCCGGCAGCAACAACACGAACACCATGCTCAAAAAAAGCATCGACTATGAAAAGATGGGCGCGGATCAGCTGCTGCTCATTTCCCCCTACTACAATAAAACAAACGAGGAAGGCATGATTCAGCACTTCAAAACCGTGGCCGACGCCGTCCACATTCCGATCATCCTCTACAACATTCCCGGCCGGACCGGCTGCTCGATTTCCGAACACGCCGTGGCGGTTCTCAGCCAGCACCCCAACATCAAAGGCATCAAGGAAGCGAGCGGAAACCTGTCCTACGCGATGAACATTTCCAAATACCTCCATGACGATTTCGTCATGTATTCGGGCAACGACGACATCATCGTTCCGATGATGTCCCTTGGCTCCAGCGGCGTCATTTCCGTTCTCGCCAACGTGTTGCCAAACGAAACGCACGAAATGGTCCACGCCTATTTGGACGGCGACGCGAAAAAGGCGCTTGCGATCCAGCACCAGTATTTGGATTTGATTCACGCCTTGTTCGTGGAAGTCAATCCGATTCCGGTCAAAGAGGCGATGAACCAGATGGGCATGCAAATCGGCGGCTATCGCCTGCCTTTGACCCAAATGAGCGAAGCGCACAAAGAGCTCATGAAGCAGCGGCTCGAGGAGGCCGGTTTGCTATGAAGGCGCTCGTCGTCGGCAAAGGACGGATGGGACAGCTGCTGAGCGCGCACGCCGATTCGTTCGGCATGCATAGCCTTGGCTGCTGCGACGTTCTCGATCCCGCCCTTCTTTTGGACCACAAAGAGGAAATCGACGTGATTCTCGATTTTTCCCATCCGGACAATCTGGACTGGATCCTCGATGAAATCGAAGGGACGAACATCGCGCTCGTGGAAGGAACGACCGCGCTTTCCGAGGCCCAAAAACAGCGTCTTGCGCAGCAGGCCGCACGCCAGCCGGTTTTTTATTCCGCCAATTACTCGTATGGCGTCGCGGTGTTCCAAAAGCTTTTGAAAACGATCACCCCACTTTTAAAAGACGGGTTCGACATGGAGTTGGTCGAAACGCACCACAATCAAAAAGCGGACGCGCCAAGCGGCACGGCTCTCGCTTTACTTGAGGCGATGGATCCAGACGGCGAGTTTGAGCGCGTGTACGCCCGGGAAGGCGTCGTGGGCAAACGCGGCAAGGAAATCGGCGTCCACGCTTTGCGGGGCGGCACGATTGCCGGCATTCACGAAGTCGACTTTTTTGGCGAGGACGAAACCATCGAGATCAAACACACCGCGACAAGCCGGATGATCTTTGTGAACGGCGCTTTGAAAGCCGCCCGGTTTTTGACGGACCAACAGCCCGGCTTGTACACGATGGACGATTTATTGCGGTAGGAGGACAACATGGACGCACAGGAAATTATCAAATTCATTCAAACTTCAAAAAAGAAAACACCCGTCAAATTGTATATCAAATGCGACAAGGACATCGTGTTCCCCAACACGAAGCGCTTTGGCGACATCGTCATTGGCGACTGGGAAGACATCGAGCCGGTTTTGCGCTCGCACCTGCTTTCCGTGGAAGACTACTACATCGAAACCGTGGCGCGCAACTCCGCGGTGCCCATGCTGGATACGAAAAACATCAAGGCCCGCATCGAGCCTGGGGCGCTGATCCGCGACCAGGTGACGATTGGCGACAACGCGGTCATCATGATGGGCGCCATCCTGAATATCGGAGCGATCGTGGGCGAAGGCACGATGATCGACATGGGCGCGATTTTGGGCGGACGCGCGACGGTGGGCCGCCATTGCCATATTGGCGCGGGCGCGGTGCTGGCTGGCGTCATCGAGCCGGCGAGCGCGACACCGGTTATCGTGGAGGACAACGTCCTGATCGGGGCCAACGCCGTTCTCATTGAAGGCGTGCGCGTTGGAAAAAATTCCGTGGTCGCCGCGGGCGCGGTTGTTGTGGAGGACGTGCCGGAAAACGTGGTCGTCGCGGGCTGTCCGGCGAAGATCATTAAGAAAAAAGACGAGAAAGCCACCGCGAAAACCGAATTGGTCGACGCGTTGCGCACCTTATAAGAAAAAGGCGCAGGATGAAAATCCCGTGCCTTTTTCTTTGCCTACCCTTTGTCTTTGCGGGCGTGCAGGATTTTTTTCTTTTGCGCTCTGGAAAGCGGGATCCTCGCCGCGTTCACAAGCTCCACCTCGTCCTTGTGCCACGAGGCGATGTGCTTGGCGTTCACCAAATACGACACGTGGACCCGCAAAAACCCGTAGGGCGCGAATTCGGATTCCAGATCCGACATGTTGATGCGTTTTTGAAACTCCCCTTTTGTCGTGTGGAAAATGACCATTTTCTCCTCTTTTTCCAAATAGTAAATCGTTTCGTATGGCAAGTTGACGTGCACCCCGTTATACGCCAGGGCGTACACTTCGCTTTGACGGCTTTGTTTTTGGATGGTCGAAGACAAATCCTCCAAATCCTTGACGAGAGTTTCCTTGCGCACGTAAAGCATCCGCTCCCGGCCGTCGCTGCCGCGCACGGCGTCGGGATCCTCGCACACATACACAAACAACGCGTTTGGGTTGTCGTGCACAAACACGCTTTCCAGACGCGGTGTTTTGAACATTTCGTCAAACACGAAAATTTGATAGTCCTCCTCCTTCATCGCTTTCGCCAGCTCGCTCGCCTTCCAGAAATGGCGGAACATCCAGTCCGTATGCCGAAAAATCTTTCCAAACTGAAAGATGATTTCCTTTGATTCTTTTTCATATTCTAAAATCGCTACTCGTATCATATCGTTGTTCCCAGTACCTGCTTTTCATTTTTTCTTTTATTATACGGCTTCAAAAAAATGTACGCAAGGAACAAAAGAAAGCGTATTCATCATTCACGCGCGCGCCATGCCCGTTTGGCGCCCGCCACGCCCAAAACAAGCGCAAGCAGGCTGACAAGAGCGCGCGTCGTCGCCAGATCGCATACGAACTTTCCCATCGAATACGTGACGTACTTCCCGATTTCCATATTCAGCGCCCGGTACGGCGTCAAAAACAACACCTTGTTGAACAGACCGGTCGCGCCCGTAGGCGCGATAAACGCCGGAATGAACAAGCAGCCCGCCAGCACAAGTAAAGTCACATACGGATTTTCCACCCGGACCGACAGCCACAATGTAAAGGCGATCAGCGCGCAAAGCACAAGCGTCGCGAGGCCAAAGGCGCAAAGGGCAAGCCGGGCGAACGTCCAGTCGTACGGAATGACGCTTGAGGCGATCTGGATCGGAAGCTGCGCGCTTGTGTAATGCGCTGTAAGCGAGGAAGGTTTGTTTACGGAAAGGATCTCCGTGTTGTTTTTATCGAGCACTTGCGCCCACAAACCGTATGTTTCGATTTGATTTTTCCCGGCCGGCGTCAAAACGATTTCGCTGTCTTTGGTTTCCAGAAAGAGCGCGAAATTTTCGGTAAAGCGCGCCGGCCACGAAGCGAGGCTCATGCCTTCGGACGAGGGAATGGCGAACACGAAGTAAAACAAAAAAACGCCGGCCAGTCCTATCACGACGGGAAACAAGAGCAGCCAGCGCCAGCCTTTCCGCTTTTTTTCTTTACGGCATCGCATCCGGATCCACCAGTTTGTAGCCTAATCCCTTTTTCGTGACGATCCAGCGGGGCGCGGACGGATCGTCTTCCAGTTTCTGGCGCAAATGGCGAATGTGCACCATGATCGTGTTGTCGCAGCCGGCGCTCTCCTCTTTCCAGACGCGTTCGAAAATTTGTTCCCGGCTCAGGATTTGATTGGGATGGCTGGCGAGCAGCGCCAAAATTTGAAACTCGACACTTGTGAGTTCGACGGGCCGTCCGTCTTTTTCGACGCGGCATTCGTCCAAAAATAAAACGAGGGCTCCGACCTGCACGCGCCTTATCGTGGTTTGTGGCAAACCGGCGCGCCGCAGCTGCGCCTTGACGCGGCACACGAGCTCGCGGGGACTGAACGGCTTGGTGATGTAGTCGTCGGCACCGAGGGCGAAGCCAATCAGCTTGTCGACTTCCTTGCCGCGGGCCGACAAAAACAAGATCGGGCACGATCAGAGCGGGCGCGCATTCCCGGCACAACGCGACGGCCTCCTGTCCGCTTGAAGCGGTGTCAACATGCCGGTATCCTGCCTGTTTCAGGCTGTATTCAATCAAATCGCAAATATCTTGCGCGTCGTCGACAACGAGAATCGCAGGTTCCTGTTCCATAAGATCTTCCTCCTTTTCTTCCATCGTCGCAAAGAAATCTTTTGTTTTGGGGTTGAAAATTCGAAAGATTTTCGAAAAAAAAACCGCCCGAAGACGGTTGTGATTGCTATTCAACGATTTCGCGCCAGAACACCGCACCCAACGAGCGCAGCTTTTCATCCAAATGGTCGTATCCCCGGTCGATGTGGTACACGTCGTGGATCTCGGTGATACCATCGGCCATGAGTCCGGCTACGACAAGCGCCGCGCCGCAACGCAGGTCGGTCGCGACCACGCTGGTGCCCGACAGGCGGGTCGGTCCGTTAATGAAGCCGTTTGGAATGCGGACGTCGATGTCGGCGCCCATTTTATTCAATTCGTTGCAGTGCTTGAAACGCTCCGTGTAAATGGTTTCCGTCACAATCGACTGCCCTTTGGCTTGCGTCAGCAGCGTCGTGAACGGTTGCTGGACATCGGTCGCGAAGCCCGGGTACGGCTTGGTCAGGATCTCGGTTGGTCGCAGTTCCTTGTCGGAGCCAAAGATTTCGACGAAATCCGGTCCGACTTTCATTTGAATGCCGATTTCCTCGAGCTTCATCAAAATGGCTTCGATGTGCTGCGGGATGATGTTTTCGATAACCATGTCGTCCGCCATCGCCGCGGCCATGATGATGTACGTCGCCGCTTCGATCCGGTCCGGGATGATTTCGTGCGAGCAGCCTTTCAGCTCCTGCACCCCGTCGATGACGAGCGTGCTCGTTCCCATGCCATGGATCTTGGCGCCCATTTTGTTGAGCAGCGTCGCGATGTCGATAATTTCCGGCTCGCGCGCCGCGTTTTCAATGACCGTGCGTCCTTTGGCGTACACGGCCGCCATCATGATGTTGATCGTCGCGCCGACGCTGGAAATGTCCAGGAAGATCCGGCTGCCGACAAGCTCGTCCGCGTGCAGGATATAGCATCCGTGCTCGTACGTGATCGTCGCGCCCAGCGCTTCGAATCCTTTCAAATGCAAGTCGATTGGCCGCGGCCCCAAATAGCACCCGCCCGGCATCTTGATTTGGGCGTGCCCGTATTTTCCAAGCAGCGCGCCCATGAAATAATAGCTGGCTCGCAGCTTGGATACCGCGTTGGAAACCATCGGAATGTTTTCCATATTCGTTGGATCTATATATAATGTTTCTTCATCAATTTGTTTCACTTCCACATTGAGTTCCCGCAGCAGCACCGTCAAAGAGCGAACGTCGGAAATGTTCGGCACCCCGTAAATGGTAACCGGCGCGTTCCCGAGAACACAGGCTGGAATGAGAGCCACAGTCGAGTTCTTCGAACCACTGATGCGAACTGTCCCGTGTAAACGATGACCACCTTCGATTTTGATCACTTCTTCCATCGTTTTTCCTCCTAATTCCAAACCATTATAAACTATAAGCCCGTTTCCCGCTACTTAAAAAATGTCATTCTTTGCCAGATCACTTTAAATGATCATTCATCCAGTTCGTGATTTCCGTTAACCGCCGTACACGGTGCTGCGGTTTTCCTGAACGCGACAAGTCGTGGTTTTCCCCATGGAACACGCACATGCGCGCCTCGATGTCGCGATCCAGCAGCGCGTTGAGCATTTGAACGCCTTCCGACAGCGGACAGCGGTAGTCCTCGTCCGAATGGATGAACAGCGTTGGCGTCGTCACGTTTTTGGCGTATTTCAACGGCGAGTGGAACCACAGCTTTTCCACGTCGCCATCCATTGTCGCGCCTTGCTGGTCGGCCGTGAAATACGGACCAATGTCGCTCGTTTGCGAAAACGAGATCCAGTTGGAAATGCTGCGCTGGGATGCCGCCGCCCGGAAACGGTTGGTGTGCCCGATGATCCAGTTCGTCATAAAGCCGCCATAGCTGCCGCCCGTCACGCCAAGCCGGCTGGCGTCCAGCTGGGGAATGTCGGTGAGAACCTGATCGACAAAACGCATCAAATCGTCGTAGTCGATCGTGCCGTATTTGCCGCGAATGTCGGCGAACTCGTTGCTGGCGCCATCCGAACCGTGCGGGTTGGCGTAAAACACGAAATACCCCTCGGAAGCCCACAGCTGCATTTCATGGTAAAACACCGTGCCATACACCGTTTTCGGTCCGCCGTGGATATCCAAAATACCCGGATACGTCTTGTTTGGATCGAAGTCTTTTGGATACAGCACATACCCGGTCATCCGGCCGCCATCAAAGCCAGCGTATTCCACCGGCTGCGGCACAGCCACCCAGCGTTCGGCCTCGTCGTTAAACGTCGTGCAAGCGCGCAACCCGCCATCGCGCACCGCGTACAATTCTTGCAGACTTGCCGTTTTGGCGCCAATGAGCAGCAGCTCGCCATCGACAAACGTAAACGCCTGGATCGTTCCCTCCATGACGAAGATCCGCTCAAAACGGTCCGTAAAGCGATACAATTCGACGTGATCCTCGACCGTCGTCGTGAAATACAGCGCGTTTTCATGAACGAGCAAGGCGTTTCCGCCTACGCACGCGCAATCCGTTCCCACCGTGTTACCAACGCAAAGTCCCCATTCGCCCAGCTTTTGCAGCGGCTGGTCTTTTCCGACCCGGTAAAGATCGGGATTCTCGTTCAATCCAAACCGGACGCAATCGCTGCCAAACACATACACGCCATCTTTTGCCGGAGCGAAGTCCTGAATGGACAGCGTTTCGGCTTCAATCAAAGTCGTCCATGCGCTTTGGCTTGGATCCACCTGAAACAAGGCGGGCATAAGCGAGCTCTTTCGCTTCCATTCCTCTCCAACCACATAGATTTGATCGTTGGCGACCTTGACCATCGCCGCGTCGAAGAGCGGGCTGGTCAACGACGTCAGCTCGCCTTCCTTCCACAAATAAAGATGGGCGCGTTTTTTATTCGTGATGCCCGCGCCATTGACATAAAACGGAATCTCGTCGAACACCTCATAATCGGTTTCGTTGGATTGCCCGTCTTCGCGAATAAGCAAAACGAGCGTTCCATCGCCCAGACAGCCCGCGATTTGCGCGTTGTCAAAGTCAAGCGTCGCGATTTCTTGCGCTTCGCCGCCTTGAAGGGACAACTCATAAATAGACGTTTTTCCTTCCCGCTTTTTCCGGTTGCCGCAAAAGACGATCGTGTCGTCGTCAAGAAAAGCGAAATTGGATTCCTGGCCAAACGAAGTCAGTGGCCGGACCGTTCCGTTTTTCCATTGGTATAAAACCTGGTCGTACGTGTTGTCGGTTTCGTTGGCGACAGCTTTCACAAAGATCGCCGTCTGGTCCCGGCTTTTTAAATTGCCTAAAAACGAATACGTGTATAAATCGTCAATCGTCGTTGGTTTCATATTTTCCTCCTGTAAAAAAAAGGTGGTCGCCCACCTTTTCATCCGTTGTTTGATTTACGCTTTGTCTGCCGAACCGAAGAAGTTGACTACGTAGTCTTCTACAAGACCCTGGATCGCGTCAGCGCCTGGTTTAAGCAGTTTACGAGGATCGTATCCTTTTGGTTTGTCGATGCCGCCGTCTTCGATGTATTTCTTCGTCGCGTCAGCGAATACGATCTGGCATTCGGTGTTGACGTTGACTTTCGAAACACCCAACGTGATGGCTTTTTTCACCATTTCCTGCGGGATACCGCTTCCGCCGTGGAGAACGAGTGGTTTTCCGTCTGTCTTGTTTTGGATCTCTTCCAAAACCTCGAAGTTCAAACCTTTCCAGTCCGCTGGATATTTTCCATGGATGTTACCGATGCCGGCAGCCAGGAAGTCCACGCCAAGACCGGCGATTTCCGCGCATTCTTCAGGGGAAGCCACTTCGCCATTCGAGATGACACCGTCTTCTTCACCGCCGATACCGCCGACTTCGCACTCGATCGAGATGCCTTTGGAATGAGCGAGCTCGATCAGTTCTTTCGATTTTTCAATGTTCTCTTCGATTGGGAAATGCGAACCGTCGAACATAACCGAAGTGAATCCGGCTTCGATGGCTTTTTTCGCGCCTTCGTATGTACCATGATCAAGATGGATCGCAACCGGAACGGTGATGCCGTAGAAGTCCATGATGTTTTTCACCATGTCAACCGCGTTTTTGTAACCGCACATATATTTTGCGGCACCTTCCGAAACACCCAAGATCACTGGAGATTTTTTTGCTTCGCAGCCAAGCAGGATCGCCTTGATCCACTCCATGTTATTGATGTTGAATTGAGCGATCGCGTAATGCCCTTCGTGAGCCTTGTTGATCATTTCAGTAGCCGATACTAACATTATACTATTTCCTCCTTTAGTAAATTCTTTATCGTCATCAATATTTTACTCCATTCCAAATCATTTGAAAAGAAGAAAATGAAAACGCTCATTTTTTTCAGAAACAAGACGTTTACCGTCTGGAAGGTCCGTACAGTCCGCAAGGAACCGCCAGCGAGCGGATCCGCTCCAGGATCCGCATCGAAGCCACTTCGGCGCTTTCCTCCCGCACTTTCGCGTACTGCTTTTTCAATTCCTCAAGCGTGTAATTCGACGTGAAATACGTCTTGAGCCGGTTGTTCATCCGATACTCCAAAATCGGAAATAGGATCTCGTCCCGCGTCCAGGCACTAATGCTTTCCGAACCGATATCGTCTAAAAACAACACGTCGCAAAACTTCATCCGCGACAGCATCGTCACGCGAAACCGGCTGTCCGTCATGTTTTGCTTAAGCGACTGGATGCACTGCGGCATGTTCACAAAGCACACTGTCTGCCCGGCTTTGGCGTAGTGGTTGGCAGCCACGCGCGACAAATACGTTTTTCCCGTTCCGGGCTGGCCGTATAAATACATGCCTTTCTCCGTTTCGTAATCGGTCATCGCCACAAACACTTCCGTGTATTCGTTTGATTCCTGTCCAAGATGGATGGAGTTTTCATCAAGAAGAAGATCGGCGTAGGAGCCATCGAAAATTTTATAGTTGCGCCGGTGCGCGAGCTGCTTTTCCTCATCCTGCTCGTAGCGGCACGCCTTGTACACGTCCGTCAAATATCCTTCGGCATCCACGTCAAGCATTTGCAGCCGCCCCTTCAAAGGCTGGCGGCAATACCGCAGCCCCAGACACCCCTGGCATTTCGCCACCCGTTCGACCCACGATAAAAACTGGGAGGAATGCTTTTCCAGCACTTCCATCGGCAGATGGTTTCGACGCATGAAGTCGACGACAAGCTTGTTTTCCTTTAGCTTCTGGATTTGCTCAAAGCGGCGCGCCTGCTGCGCCGGATCCAGTTTGATTTGAAAATCTTTCATCGCTTATTTCCCCGCTGCTTTCTTTTGGCGAGCCAGCGCTTTGGCTAATAGCTCCTCGCTCACCGGCGTGTTCGGCTTGTAGTCGTACCACTCCGGCAGACCCGTGCTCACGCCCG
Source organism: Dubosiella muris (assembly GCF_004793885.1). Taxonomy (GTDB): domain Bacteria; phylum Bacillota_I; class Bacilli_A; order Erysipelotrichales; family Erysipelotrichaceae; genus Dubosiella; species Dubosiella muris. Next base: position 38,377 of record NZ_SRYG01000017.1, on the reverse strand, counting down.
GCGTCTTGGCCGCGTTCATGCCGCTGCGCTCGGCCTCGATTTGTTTTTGGGCTTGCTCCCTCGTCGTGATTTTGAGCCGGTTCCAGGCCGCCGCCACCTTTTCCACATAGGCGCGCTGGAATTTTTGTCCGGTCACGTCAAGCAAATATTCCACAAGCAAGTTGACGACCTCATTGGAGAATCCGTATTTTTCACTCAAATCGCGGATAAGACTCTCGTCGGCGCGGGCCATCGGCGCGCTTTGGCGCATTTGAAAGAAATGCATCGGATCCATCTGATACGGATCCTCCGGCGCCGCCACCGGTTTTTTCAACGTCGCGTGGACAAGACGTTCCAGCTTTTCCGGAGAAAACGCGTGGGTGTATGGATTGCACGCCCGGTTCACGTACTTTTTCATCTCTTCGGCGCCAATGCCGTAAATCGAAGCGAGCGAGGCAATCAAGTCGAGGTTTTTGCGCGTCCTAAACCGCGGCGGAAACACCCGGTCCATTTGCACGAAAAACGTTTCGAAGTCAAACGAGCGCTCAAAGCCTCCCGTCTTCTCGCCAGGACGCAGGCTCGCCATGATCGCCTCCTGGTCGTCGTTCCAGTTTTGAAGCCGCGCGCTGTCGAACGGCTTGGTAATTTCGACCATCCCCTGCGTGTCGATGTTTCTGGAAGCAAAATGCAGTTTCAAGGCGTCGTAAGACTTCGAGCCCATTTGGGCGACAAAAAGCCGGCCAAACGTGTTGTCTTTTAAAAAGTCGTACGCTTCCAGCGGCGGAAACAACACGACCAAATACTCGCGCGACGCCGCTTTCTGATACGTTTTCAGCAGCCGGAACTCCTCGAGCGTCTGCCGGGCGGATTCCAGCCGTTTTTCACTGAAGCCGCACAAGCGAAGCATTTCCTCCATGTCGAGCGTTTTTCCCCGCATCGCCCGCAGCAAATGGTACAACGTAAACGAGCGGTCGGTAATCAAGGGACGGTACAGCAGCGTCAGCACATCTTCCCAGTCTTGCGCGAACGTTCCTTGCGTGTCGATTTCAATTTTCCCTTTTTTCACTTGCCTCCAACCTTTCCATCAGCGCCGCCACTTTCGTCTGGAGCGCTTGACGCGATGCCGAATTGTCAATGACGACCGTGCTTCCCGCTTTTTTCTTTCGCGCATCCCACTGGCTGGCGATGCGCGCCTTCGCGTCCTCCCGGGAAAAATGCCGTTGCTCCATCAGACGCTGCAACGCGACGTCTTCATCGCACGTGACGCACCAAATCGTCTTGAACCGGCATTCGGCGCCGATCTCAAACAAAACCGGCATTTCCACAAACACGACCGGCGCTTGCTGCTCCAAGATCCACGCCTGCACCCGCTCGAAAATGCGCGGATGGAGAATGCCTTCGACCGCGGCCTTTTTGCTTGCGTCGCCAAAAATCGCCTTCGCCATCGCCGGCTTGTCGATTTGTCCCTGGTCGTCCACTTTGACAAAAGGAAGCGCGCGCAGCGCGTCGTAAGCCCGACTGCCTGGCAAAAGCAGCTCGGCGTTCACCCGGTCGCAGTCGATGACCGGATAGCGCGAAGCCAAAATTTTGGCGACCGTGCTTTTCCCCGAGCCGATCGTTCCGGTAATCGCGATTATTTTCTGACCTGGCAACGCGGGCAAAAATACGTGCTCCGCCCTTTCCATTTGATTTTCTCGATTGGATCCTGGCATTGCGAACACTCCTCTCCTTCCCGCCTATGCGCTTTTAATTCCAGTTGAAACCGGCCCGTCACGCCCAAAGAGGACGTGTAGGAGCGAATCGTCGTGCCGCCCGCCTTGATGGCCCCGTTTAAAATTCGTTTCGTTTGCGCCACGATCGCCTCGCAGTCCGCCTCGTTCAAGTGCCCGGCGACGCTGCGCGGATCAATCCGGGCCGCGAACAAAATCTCGTCGGCGTAAATGTTGCCGATCCCGGCAATGACCGACTGATCGAGCAAAACGCTTTTGATGTCGCGCCGGCATCCCCGCGTCTTTTCGTACAAATGACGTCCTGTCGCGTCCTGAAAATCGACGCCGACGCGCGCGAAACACGGCAGACTGGCGATGGAGCCTGTTTTGGGATACAAATACATGCGCCCGAACTTGCGCGTGTCGTGATAGCACAAATACCGGCCGTCGCTCAACGTGAAAATCGCGTGAATGTGCTTGTCCTTCGGGTTTGGATAGGCGTCAAAAAGATAAAACTTTCCTTCCATGCGCAAATGCACGATCCAGTCGTAATCCTGCGTTTCAAAACCAAGGTATTTTCCGAGCCGGAAAAACCGCTCGATGCGCTGGTTCACAAGCGCGGCCTCGAACTGGCGGGCGTCCATGTTGTCGGCCAGCTTGTCGTGAAACAGTTCCGCCTTGACAATTCTCGCCTGCCCGATTTGGGTTTCAAGCGTCGAGAGGACGGTTTGAACTTCTGGTGCTTCCGGCATTATTTGGCCTCGTACCAGTTTTGGCCATATTCGATCGACGCCTTAAGCGGCACGTTAAGCGCCATCGCCTCGTCCATCGTCGTACGAACCAGTTCAAGAATCGCGTCCACTTCGTCGTCGGGCACGAGAAAAATAAGCTCGTCGTGGATCTGGAGAAGCATTTTCGCCTCAAAGCCCTGCTTCGCCAGCGCCGCGCTCGTCTTGATCATCGCGATTTTGATCAAATCCGCCGCGCTGCCTTGAATTGGCGCGTTCATCGCCGCCCGCTTTCCAAACTCGCGCGTCATGTAGTTTTTGTCGTTGATTTCCGGAATCATCCGCCGGCGGTGCATCATCGTTTCCACAAAGCCGTGTTCCTCGCAAAAGGCAATCGTCTTGTCCATGTACTGGCGAATGTTCGGATACGACGCGAAGTAGGCCGCCATAAACGCGCGCGCCTCGTCGCGGGAAATGCGCAGCGTCTGCGCCAGACCAAACTCGGTTTGGCCGTATATGATACCGAAGTTGACCGTTTTGGCTACCCGGCGCATGTGGTCGTCCACCTCGTCAGGCGCGACGCCAAACAACTGCGACGCGGTTTTCGTGTGAATGTCCACACCTTCCTGAAACGCCTCGATCATATTGTATTCGTCGGCCATGTGCGCCAGCATCCGCAGCTCGATTTGCGAATAGTCGGCCGACACGAGCTTGTAGCCCGACGGCGCGACGAACACTTTCCGGATCTCCTTGCCTTCCTCGTCTTTGACAGAAATGTTTTGCAGGTTCGGATCGGAAGAGGACAAGCGCCCCGTCTGGGTCATCGTCTGGTTAAACGTCGTGTAAATTTTTCCGCCATGGATGTAGCGCGCCAGCCCCAGGATGTACGTCGACATGATTTTCGAGTATTTTTTGTATTCGAGAATGTCGTCGATAATCGGATGCGCGTCCCGCAGCTTTTCCAAAACGTCGGCGGCCGTCGAGCGCTTCTTGCCTGTCTTTAAGTGCAGCTCGTCAAACAACACCCCCGCCAGCTGCTTCGGCGAGTCGATGTTGAACGCATGCCCCGCGTAGCCGTAGATCCGCTCCATCAGTCCATCCATCTTGTCCTGGTATTCGTGGCGCAGCGCCTCGAGCTTTTCCTCGTCCACATGGATGCCGGTGCGCTCCATGTCGTACAAAATAGGAATGAGCGGCAGTTCGATGTTTTGATACAAATCCTGCATGTCCTCGATCGCGAGCTGGTCGAGAATCGCGAGTTTTTTTTGCTCGATCTGCATCGCGAGCGCGGCGATCTCCGGCACCATCCGCTCTTGCGTGAAGCCGCCAAGGCTCTTTTTTCCTAAGTCGCGCCAAGGCTCGGGAAGCTGCACTTGCAGCGCCTCAAGCAAGTAGTCCATGTTCGTCGCCTGCGAAAACAGCAGGAAGCTGGCGATATGGTAGTCCTCGGCAAACGTCGGCACCGGAAAGCCGTACCGGTCCAGCAAATGCATCATCGCTTTCGCGTTCCACGTTTCCAGCTGTTTGTTTTCCTGAAGCGCTTTTAAAAACGCCGCGTCCCTGGACGCGTTTTCCAGTGGCAAATAGTACGCTTTTTGACGCTGCGGAAACAAAAAGCCATACAACGTCTGCTCTAAAAACGGCTCGTCGCTCGCGACGGCGAAAAACAGCAGGCTGTCCGGGTCCGCGAACGGAATCGCGTCCAGAGAAGCCACCGTTTCCACCTCGTATTGGCGCGCCGGCTGGGGTTTCTCCTCGCTCATCAGCGAGCGCATTTCGTATTTTTGATAAAAATCGGCGGCGCTGTGGGATTCCACCGTGAGATCCGCGAGCGAAAACGGCAAATCCATCTGGGTGTAAATGGTCGCCAGCTCTTTCGATAAAAAAGCCATCTCCTTGCCGTTTTCCAGTTTTTCCTTCATCTTTCCTTTGACTTCGTCCAAATGCTCGTACACGCCTTCCACGGTGCCGAACTGGTGAAGCAGCTTGAGGGCGGTTTTTTCGCCGACGCCTTTGACTCCGGGAATGTTGTCGGAAGGATCGCCCATCAGCCCTTTGAAGTCGATGATTTGCGCCGGACTCAAGTCGTAAGCCTCCCGCAGCGCCTCTTCGTCCATTAAATCCATTTCGCTCAATCCCTTTTTCATGAGCAGCACTTTCGTGGTCGGGTCGATGAGCTGCAGCAAATCCCGGTCGCTTGTCAAAATGGTCGTATCCATGTCCGCACTGCCTTTGGCCGCCGAGCCGATGATGTCGTCGGCTTCGAAACCTTCCTGCTCGTAGCGGGTCACGTGGATCTCGTCCAAATATTCACGCACGAGCGGCATTTGCGCGATCAAGTCCTCGTCCAGCTCCTTGCGCGTCCCTTTGTACGCTTCGTATTCTTTATGGCGAAACGTCGGCTTTCCGGCGTCCCAGGCGACAAGAACCGCGTCTGGCTGAATGATTTGCATCGCCTTTTGCATCATGACGATAAAACCAAAGACGGCGTTGGTCGGAATGCCCGAGGAAGTCGACATTCGATTCGTGTACGCCGTGGCGTAATACGCCCGGAACAGCATCGAGTTCCCGTCGATCAATAGTAGTTTTTTCACGTTTGATCCTCCTTCGATCATTTTCTCTATTGTAGCACAAATCCCGGAAACGCTTATTTCCGGGAAAATTTTGCTCGTTTGATTTTTTGGCGCACTTTCTTTTGCTCGCGCAAATCGCGAATCTTGAAAAAGCGCGACATCACTTGCCCGGCGTACATCAAAAACAAGATCGTCGCCGCGTCCAAAACCAGCGTCGCCGCCTCGACGCGCAGCATCCACGTCAAAAAGCGAGGATAACCGCTTGAAAACAGGCGCAGCGTCACGTAAGGAAGCAAGTCGAACAAAAACGCGAACGCCCAATAAATCCAAAACTTCCGCGGCTCGGTGCACATCCACGGCCGCAGACAGCCGATCAAGTACGCGCCAAGGGCGAAAAGAACCATATAGATCAAAAACGTGTTCGCGAACAAGGCGTCGAACAGCGCGCCAATCAAGGCGCCAATGAGCACCCGGTTCAGCCATTCCTTATCGTGCAAATAAATGAGCGTTCCAATGAACGTGAAATGCGGAATGACGCTGTACGCCGTATACGTGAAGTCGATAGGAAATCCGAACGTGATCAAGGAGTCGATCAATCCAAGACCGAGAAATCCAATGACGATGATTTGCGTTTTTTTCATGATTTCTTGTTCCCGATCACAGTCACGTAATTGAAGCTTTGCATGTTGGAAACCGGCTTGACGTAAATCGTGGAAATGATCGCGTCGTCGTTCATCACCGTGTCCGTCACCGTGCCGATAAACACGCCGCCCGGGTAGTTGCCGCCCTTGCCGCTCGTCGCGACTTGCGCGCCATTGGTCACCGTAGCGTCATGATCGAACAAATTGACAGTGTACGCTTTTTTCGCGCTGTCGTACGACTGCATCACGCCCTCGATCGTTGTTCCGTCGTCAAGCGGGATCTCGATCGCGATGTCGTTGTGCAGCTTGGGCGACGTCAGCAGACGCACCGTGCTGGTCGCAGTTTCGACATGCTCCACAAGGCCGACGACGCCTTGCGAAGTCGCCACGAGCATGTTTTCCTTCACGCCTTCGTTTTTTCCGGCGGAAATCGTGAAGAGCTGGTTCCAGTTTTGGATGGAGCGCTCAAGCACGACGCAGTGGATGCGGGTCGCGTCCGGCAAATCGTTTTGCATGTCGAGCATTTCCTCCAGCTCCTGGTTTTTATTTTTTTCGTCCTGGTACATCGTCTGGTAGCTGCGCTGGATCGCGAGCTCCTCGTTGAGATAGACGTTGTCGTCATAAACGTGCCAAAGGTTGGCCACATCGGAGATCGCGCTGCCCAGCGAAGTCATCGGGTAGTCGATCAATCCGTATTTGATGTATGTCCACGCGCTGTATCCCGGGTTTGTCATCGTATTTTGGCGCAAGCCAAGCATCAGGCAACCAAAAACGATTAAAAACGCGTTCGCGCTCACCAATATTCTTTGAAGTCGATTCAACTTTTTCATTTCTTCCCCCAAATCATTTGGCTTTATTATAACGAGTTCCTTCCAGAGATTCAACGAAGAGCGTCGTGTTGTTTGAAAGAGTAATACCGGTCTTTTCCAACGATGATGTGGTCCATGATTTGAATGCCCATCGTGTCCGCGACCTCCAAAAGGCGCGTCGTCGTCTTGCGGTCGTCCTCCGAAGGGGTGACATCGTTGGATGGATGATTGTGCACGAGCAAAATCGCGTGCGCGTTTTGCAAAAAAGCCTCCTTGAATATTTCTCTGGGATGGACAAGCGAGGCGTTCAGGGAGCCTTTGAAAAGCGTTTTGTGCGTGATGATCTTTCCTTTCGTATCCAAATAAACGCAAACAAAGTGCTCCTGCTTTAAAACGCCGTACTCCATCTCGAACCAGACCGCCACGTCGGCGGGGCTCTCGATGGAAAACATGTAGGAGCGCGCTTTCATCGCCCGTTTGCTCAACTCCAGAGCCGCCACGATTTGCAGCCCTTTCGCCTCGCGGATCCCGTCAATTTGCATGAGCTCTTCCAGCGTCATGTCGGTCAGCCGGCTGAATCCTTTCGACTGGCGGACCAGATCGTGGGCGATTTGATCCACGGTCCGCTGCTTGTTGCCGCTCGATAAAATCAAAGCGGCGAGTTCGGCGTCGCTTAGCGTGCCGATGCCGTCGCGCAGGGCTTTTTCCCTGGGACGCTGCATGTGTTCCATTTCTTTTATTCTCATACCTTTATATACGACAAAAAAGAGAAAAAGTGCCCTAAATCGTTCGATTTTTTTCTTTTTTTTGCAATTCGCGCCCTATGGTCGCCAGCATCGTCCCATAGCAAGCGATGCCGCCCGCGAAATTCGAGATCGCCTCCGCCACAAACACGCCGTCGACCCCCAGCCAAAAAGGAAGCAAAAACGTCAAGGGAACGACCACGATGACTTTGCGGAAAATCGAAAAGAAAATGGCCTGCTTTGACTTCCCCAGCCCAATCGCCACGGACTGGCCGCTCATTTGAAAAGCCATCATGAAAAAGCCAAAAAAATACAGCCGGCTCGCCCTGACTCCATGCGCCAGCACTTGCGGATCGTCGGTAAAGATTCGAAACAAGCCGTGCGCGCCAACGACAATCAAAAGCCAAAATACAAACATGGATCCCAACGTGAACAAGGTGACGCTGCGAATGCCTTGCAGCACTCTTCGATAGCACCCCGCCCCGTAGTTGAATCCAAGAACCGGCTGGCTGGCGTTGGCGAACCCTTGCCCGGGCAGCGAGGCGAGCTCTCGCAGCGAGTTGATGACGGTCATCACGGCGATGTACAAGTCGCCTCCCCACCGCAAGAGCACGTTGTTGCACACGATTGTGACGATGGAGTTGGTCATCGACATCATGAATCCGGCCAGTCCCAAGGATGTAATTTGGCCCACGATCGAAAAATCGACCGAAAGGCGGTTCCATTCCAGCCGGACGATGGAGCGAGACGACGTCAAAAAGCGCAAAGTCCACGCCATGGAAACCGCCTGCGAAACAATCGTCGCGATCGCGGCGCCCGCCACGCCCAGCCCGCAGCCGAAAATGAGAATCGGATCCAGCACAATGTTGAGAATGGCGCCAATCACGACGGTCATCATCCCGGTTTTTGCGAAGCCCTGGGCGTTGATAAAGGCGTTCATGCCCAGCGCGATCAAGACAAACGGCGTGCCCAGCAAGTAAATGGATAAATACGTTTGGGCGTAGGCGATCGTCGAGGAGCTCGCCCCAAATCCAATCAAGAGCGGCTTGCAAAACAACAGCCCGCCTCCCATCAGCAAGACGGAAAGAAAAACCAAATAAACTAGCGCGTTGGCTAAAATACGGCGCGCCAAATCGAGGTCCTTTTTTCCGCGGGCGATGGAAACAAGCGGCGAGCCGCCCATCCCGACTAAATTGGCGAACGCGATCCCGATCGTGATGGCGGGCAGGCACACGCCCAACGCGGACATGGCCTCGGTCGCGTGTCGGCCAAGACGGCCGATATAAATCCGGTCCACCATGTTATAAAGCAAATTGATGAACTGGGCGAGAATCATCGGCCCGGCCAGGGCGACGATGTGCCGGGAAACGCTTCCCCGGGAAAAATCGTTGGTGTTTGTCATGATCGCATCCTTCTTTCTTGTTTGATTATACTGCGGTTTGAGGCGCTCACAAAAAAAGAAGCGAATTTGCGCTCGCTTCCTTCTCTTTTATTTGCAGTGTTTGATAAACGCTTTGTACGCTTTTTTCGCTTCAAACACATCGGCCTTGCTCGACAGCTCGAATGGCGAATGCATGCTTTGCAGCGCGACGCCCGAGTCGATGACCTGCATGCCGTAGTTCGCTAAAATATAGGCGATCGTTCCGCCGCCGCCCTGGTCGACTTTGCCAAGCTCGCTCGTTTGCCAAACGACATGAGCGTCTTCGAAAATCTTTCTCAGCTTCGCGATGAATTCCGGATTCGCGTCGTTGGAACCTCCTTTGCCGCGGGAGCCCGTGTACTTGGCAAACGACAAGCCGTGTCCGAATTTCGCCATGTTGTCGTGCGGGCTCGAAACGGATGGATAGTTCGGATCGTGGGCCGCGCACACGTCGTTGCTTAAGGCGTACGAGTTTTGGAGGGCGCGGCGGACTTTCAAATCCGAATACTCGCCCATGGCTTCCAAAATTTCCGCGATCATGTTTTCAAAAAATCTGGACTGCATGCCGGTCGCGCCGACGCTGCCGATTTCCTCCTTGTCGACGAACAAACCCGCCGCGCTGCGATCCAGCGTGTCCTGCTCAAGCATCGCGATCAGCGACGTGTAGGCGCAAACCCGGTCGTCCTGTCCGTACCCAAGCACCATTGAGCGATCCAGTCCGGCGGAATGCGCTTTTCCATGCGGCACGATTTCCAGTTCGGCGGATACGAAATCCTCCTCGTCGATGCCATACATTTGGTTCAGCAGCGCGAGAACGTTTTTCTTGACCGCGTCTTTTTCCTCGTCGCTTTCCGGAATGGAACCGACGATCACATCCAAATTGTCGCCTTCCACAAATTCCGAGGCGTTGTTTTTCATTTGGTCCTTCGCCAGATGCGGCAAAAGATCGGTAATACACAGCACCGGATCCTCGGCGTGGTCGCCAATCGACACGTCGATTGTCGTGCCGTCTTTCAGGCACACGACGCCATAAAGCGCCAGCGGCAGCGCGAGCCACTGGTATTTTTTGATTCCGCCATAATAGTGGGTGTCAAAGAAGGCGAGTCCGTCGGCTTCGTACAGCGGGTGCTGCTTCAAATCCAGGCGCGGCGAGTCGATGTGGGCCCCGACAATGTTCAAGCCCTTTTCAAGCGGCTCATTGCCAATGTGGACGAGCGCCACGGACTTGTTCATCATATTGAAGTACACTTTGTCCTGCGGTTTGAGCGTTTCATGATGAAGGATCACGTCCTCCATGTTTTTGTATCCAAAGCCTTTGGCCAGTTCGATAATCATTTTTGTGCAAAGGCGTTCCGTCTTGCCTTTTGAAATAAAGTCAATATACGCGTCATTGAAATCCATGACTTCCTGTTTTTCCTTTTCGGAATACGTTTTCCATGCGTTTGTCATTCAATACTATCCTCCATGCGGTTGAATAATCGTTTCGAAAGCCCGATTTTTTCCGGCAGCGTGTTCATCCAGGCAATCGTTCCGGCCTCGCCGCGGTTGAGAAGCCCGCGTTGTTCCAAAAGCGCCTTGACATGCCGGGCCGTGCCCTCGTTGCCGTCGATCAGCTCGATGGAATCTTGAAGACGTTGCGCGAGTTTCTTTTTGAAAAACACGAAATGGGTGCATCCGAGCACGATGGAGTCGACATCCGGCGCCTGGGCCAAATACGCGTTCATCGCGGCCTGGGCGCGCACGTCGTTGTCCAGATCGTCTTCTTCGACGATGCGGACGAGCTGCGGACAGGCGACTTTGTGGATTTCGTGCTTTTCATCAAACCGGTGCATGAGCGCTGCGAATTTCTCCTCTTTCAACGTGAAATCCGTCGCCCATACCGCCACGCGCTGCGGCTGCGGCCGATCGCACGCCACTTTCAGCGCCGGTTCCATGCCGATGATATCCACATCGTACGTGTCGCGCAGCTGGTTGACGCAGGCGCTTGTCGCGGTATTGCACGCCACGACAATCATTTTCGCGCCGCGGCGAATCAGCTCGTCGCAAATCGCGAGGCATCGCTGGGTGATTTCCTCCTTCGTTTTTGTTCCATACGGGTTGTATTGCGAGTCGCCGAAATAAATCAGGTTCTCGCCCGGAAGCAAGGTGTGGATCGCGCTCAATACGCTGATCCCGCCAAGCCCGGAATCAAATACGCCAATCGGACTTTTCGAATCCATATTCAAACCTCCATATGGGACTATTATAGCACAATCGAAACCGAGCGGAAGCGCGAGTCCAAACACAAAAAGAAACGCCTAACTCGAATGGCGTTTCTTTCAATAAATCCTACAGCTAAAATCGTTCTTTTTTTAGGGATTGGAAAGCACGTCGACTATGACTACCTAGGAAAGCATAGCTTAGTCTGCAGGAAACAAATGGTCTTCTTTTTCTAGTTTCATTATAGCCCACTTTTCAAAGAAAATCTTTTTTCGGCTTCTTTGGTTCGTTTCGTGGCTTTTGCGGTTTTTCCCCTCACAAATTTTCGATTGGTTTGCGTTCCGCTTTCAAATTGTGGGTCTTTTTGTCCCTTTCCTCCATCACGGCGTGGATATCATCCAGCGTGATGCCAAGCTCCGCCATCAAAACGAGTAAATGGTAAATCAAGTCCCCGTATTCGTTGATGACCTCCTCTTTGTCGTGCTTGCAGCTGGCGATGATGACTTCCGTGCTCTCCTCGCCCACTTTCTTCAAAATCTTTTCCAGTCCTTTTTCAAACAAGTACGTCGTGTAGCTGCCTTGCTCCGGATTGGCTTTCCGGTCCAAAATCGTTTCAAACACGCGCTCGTAAACATTCATGCTCATCGTTTTATTTCTCCTTGCCTACTCTTCATCCAATTCCCGATAAAAACAAGACCGGTGCCCGGTATGGCACGCCGCGCCCACTTGCTCGACTTCCAGCAGCAGCGTGTCCTCGTCGCAATCCACATGAATCGCCTTGACATGCTGATAGTGGCCGCTTGTCTCGCCCTTGGTCCACAACTCGTTTCGCGAACGCGACCAGTACGTCGCCAACCCCGTCTTTCGCGTCTTTGCCAGACTTTCCTCGTTCATGTAAGCCAGCATCAGCACTTCCTTGCTGTGGACATCCTGAACGATCACCGGAACCAGGCCGTTTCCCTTTTTAAAATCCACTGTGATCATGGCCGAACCAACACTCCTTTTTTCTCCAAATACGCCTTCACGTCTTGCACCGTCAGCTCGTCGTAGTGGAACAAGCTGGCCGCCAGCGCCGCATCCGCTCCATCCTGCTCGAACACGTCGAAAAAATGCGCCAGGCTGCCGCAGCCACCCGAAGCGATGACCGGCACGTTGACCGCCTCGCGAACCGCTTTGCACAAGGCCAGGTCGAATCCTTCCTTCGTGCCGTCGGCGTCCATGCTCGTCAGCAAAATTTCGCCCGCGCCCAGACGCACGCCTTCTTTGACCCATTCCAGCACGTCCTTGCCGGTGTCGATGCGTCCGCCATGGACGACCACGTTCCAGCCCGAGCGATCCGGCCGCATTTTCGCGTCGACCGCCAGCACGATGCACTGGTTGCCAAACATTTCGGCGCCCTGGCGAATAAGATCCGGGTTGGAAACGGCGGCCGAATTGAGCGACACCTTGTCCGCGCCCGCCAGTAAAATCGTCCGGATGTCCTCGATCGTTCGAATCCCGCCGCCGACCGTAAAGGGAATGTAAATTTCCCGCGCCACGGATTCGACCATCGCCTTCATCGTTTTGCGGCCTTCATGCGTCGCGGTGATGTCCAGAAAGACGAGCTCGTCGGCGCCTTGCTCGTAATATTTCTTGGCGTACTCTACCGGATCGCCAAGCTCCTTCAAGCCGACAAAGTTGACGCCTTTCACGACTTTGCCATCCTTCACGTCAAGACATGGAATGATTCGTTTCGTCAGCATGCCGCATCTCCCGCGCACGCATCCAGCGCCTCCTTCAAGTCCAGCGTGCCCGCGTACAAGCTTTTTCCCGCGATCGCGCCATCGACATCCAGCCGCCGGAGCGCCTCGATATCCCCGATATCCTTGACGCCGCCGGACGCGACGATATCCAGACTGACATGCCGTTTTAATTGTTCAAGCATGTCCAAATTCGGTCCCGCCAGCGTTCCGTCTTTGGAAATGTCGGTAAACACGATCGTTTGCACGCCAAGCTGTTCCATTTCGATCGCGAAATCCAAATAATCCACGTCGCTTTGATCCAGCCAGCCCGAAGCGCACACTTTTCCGTCTTTGCAGTCGACGCCCACCACGATCCGTTCGCCGTAGCGTGCCAGCGCCTCCTTCAAAAACGCCGGATCCTTCAGCGCGGCCGTTCCTAAAATCACCCGGTCCACGCCAAGATTCAAATACGCCTCCACATCTTCCATCGTTCGGATACCGCCGCCGACTTCCACGCGCAGCTTCGTTTCGCGAACGATCGCCTCGATTAAATCGCCGTGGATCCGCTCGCCTTTTTTCGCGCCGTTCAAATCCACGACGTGCAAATACCGGGCGCCTGCCCGGGCGAACGCTTGCGCGATTTGCAGCGCGTCCTCGCCCACTTGTTCCTCTTTGGCATAGTCGCCTTGATACAGCCGGACCGGTTTGCCGTCCAGCAAATCAATCGCTGGTATCACTTTCATAAAATCCCCCTTCCAAACGCGTCCAAAATCGACAAGCCGACTTTTCCGCTCTTTTCCGGATGAAACTGGGTGCCGACGACATTTCCTTTTTTGACGACGCCGGGCACGAGATAGCTTCCGTACCGCGAATACGCCATCAAATCCTCTGGATCCAGCCCAACTCCGTAATAGGAATGATCATAGTAGACATACGAAGGCTCGACGGGCGCAAAGCCGCCGGTTTCGTTCCATTCCAAGGCGTTCCAGCCAATGTGGGGCACGCGCACATCCGTTTTCGACATGAACACGACTTTTCCATTCAAAAAACCAAAACACGGCACGCCGCCATTTTCCTCGCTGGACTCAAACAACGCCTGCATACCAAGACAAATGCCTAAAATCGGGATTTGTTTTTGTTGGACCTGCGTCTTGATCCACGCCGCCAGTCCGCTTCGGTTGAGCGTGTCCATGCAGTCCTTGATCGCGCCGACTCCCGGCAAAATGAGCCGGTCGCATCGCTCTAAAACCGCCTTGTCGTTGGAAACGATCGCTTCCAGCCCTAAGTGGTCGCACGCGTTTTTGACGCTGTGCAAATTGCCCATGCCATAGTCGATGATGCCAATCATTCCAGCACCCCCTTGCTCGACACGACCCGGTCGCTCTCGACGCGCACCGCCTCCTTGAGCGCCCGCCCAAACGCCTTGAATACCGCCTCAACTTTGTGATGGTCGTTCGTTCCGTACAACACGTTGATATGCAGCGTCATGCCGCAGTTCATGCAAACCGCCCGGAAAAACTCTTCCGTCATTTCCGTCGAGTACTCGCCGATTTTTTCCCGGTTCAGCTCGCAATGGTACACCAAATACGGCCGGCCGCTTAAATCCAGCGTCACGTTGCACAAGGTTTCGTCCATCGGCAGCATAAACGTGCCATACCGGTGAATTCCCCGCTTGTCGCCAAGCGCCTCGCGAATGAGCGTGCCCAGCACGATCCCGCAATCCTCGATCGTGTGATGGTCGCACACCTCCAAATCGCCTTTGGCGCGCATTGTCAAATCAAATCCGGAATGAAACGCGAACAAATCCAGCATATGGTCGAAAAAACCGATTCCCGTCCGGATCTCGCTGCGTCCTTCGCCTTCCAGACAAAGCGCGCCGCGCACTTCCGTTTCTTTCGTGATGCGTTCCAGCTCAAACATCCGCATCGCTCTCATCCACCTTTCTTATGATTTCCAGCACCTGGTCGTTTTCCGCCACGCTGCCAATCGTGATCCGGCAATACGGCTTGCCGGCGTATTCGCGTACGACGATGTTGCGCGCCTTGAAAGCGGCCAGCAAATCGTCTAACCCCTCGCCTTCCACAAGCACGAAATTGGCGTGGGAAGGATACAGCGTGAACCGGCGCAGCGAAGGCGCCAGCTCGGCAAACCGCTCCCGCTGCCGGCAAATTTGCTCGACGCGCCCCGCAAACGTGGCGGCGTGCCGCAAAAGGATCTCGCCAATCGTCTGCGTCGTTCGGGACACGTTGTAAGGCACATTCAACGCGCCAAGCTTTTGTATGTTTTCCGCCCGGCTCAGCAAAAAGCCCAGCCGGATGCCCGCGGCGCCATACGCTTTGGACAAGGTGCGCGTCACGAACAAGTTCGGATACTGGTCAAGCAAGCCGACAACGCTTTCATCGGCGAACTCCATATACGCCTCGTCGATGACGACCGGCACGTGCCGTATCGTTTGAAGCAGCTTCTCAATGTCCGCGCCAGACACAAGATTGCCTGTCGGATTGTTGGGGTTGGAAAACAAAACCATGTCCGCGTCCTTGGCGAACGCGACAAACGCGTCCATGTCCAGCGGTTTTCCCGCCGCGATCGGATATTTTTTGATCGTTCCCCCGTACATCGACACATAGTAGTCATACATCCCGAAATCGGGCGCGAGGGTCGCCAGTGTTTTCCCTTCCGCCATCGCGCAGCCAATGAGCAGGCCAAGCATCTGGTCGCTGCCATTTCCGCAAAGCACCATGTCCGGCTCGACACCGACGACTTGGGCGTACGCCTCCTTGAGCGAGCGGTACGAGTCGTCCGGGTAGCGATGAAATAACGTAGTGTCCAGAGACGCCTTAATTTCCGTCAAAATTTGCTCGTCGAAATTGGTCGGCGACTCGTTGGCGTTCAGCAAAACTCCTTCCTGCACGTGCGCCTCGTAGGCGGACACCGCCTTGTTACGCGCACTCATCGTTCAGCCTCACTAAAATCGCGTTGGCGTGGGCGTCCAGTTTTTCCTCTTGCGCCATTTTCACGATCATCTCGCCATACGTCTGAAGCGCCTCTTTGGAGTAGTGGAGATAGCTCGACTTTTTTATAAAGCTGTCCACGCCCAGCGCGCTGGAAAAACGCGCCGTTCCGCTCGTTGGCAAAACGTGGTTCGTGCCGCCAAAGTAGTCGCCTACGCTTTCGCACGTGTAGTAGCCTAAGAAGACGCTGCCCGCGTGCTTCACAAGACCTAGCGCGCTCATCGGATCGGCAATCATCAGTTCCAAATGTTCAGGGGCGATCATGTTGGATATTTCGATGGCTTCCTCAATGGTATCGCAAACAATCGAATGTCCGTGGTCCGCCAGCGACTTTTCCACGATTTCCCGCTTTGGAAGCACGGCGCTTTGCGCTTTGAGCTCGGCGTTGACGAGGTCGACAAGCTTGGCGTCCGTCGAAATCAGGATCGAGCACGCCATCGGATCGTGTTCGGCTTGCGACAGCAAATCGGCCGCCACGTATTTTGGGTTCGCGCCCTGGTCGGCGACGACTAGAATCTCGCTTGGTCCGGCAATCATGTCAATGTCGACTTTGCCAAACACGAGCTTTTTCGCCGCCGCCACGAAAATGTTTCCCGGCCCGACGATTTTATCCACCGGCCGGATCGTTGGCGTGCCATAGGCTAGCGCGGCGATGGCCTGGGCGCCTCCCACCTTGTAGATTTCCTGAATGCCAGCCAGTTTGGCCGCGTACGCGATGTTGGGATGGATCGTTCCGTTGGGTCCGGGCGGCGTGACCATCACGATGCGCTTGACGCCGGCGACATGCGCCGGAATGGCGTTCATCAAGACGCTACTTGGATACTGGGCGCGTCCGCCAGGCACATAAATGCCGACGGAATCCAGCGGAATGACACGTTGTCCTAAATAAATGTTCATTTCCTTTTGGAGCAGGAAGGCGTTTTGTTTTTGGGCCTGATGGTAAAACTCGATGTTTTCCTTCGCCCGGCGCATCGCTTCCATAAACGCCGGATCGCATTGCCGGATGGCTTCGTCGAGCTCCTGCTCGCTGACTTGCAGATTTTTCAAGTCGATGCCGTCGAACTGGCGCGTCAGCTCAAACAGCGCCGCGTCCTTGTCGTTTCGGACCTGGTCGATGATCCGGGTCGCCGCCATTAAAATATCGGCGGAAATTTCCTGGCTGCGTTCGCTGACGTATTTCATCAAAGTTTGCGAGTCGTTTTTATTGAGTGCTTTGAGCATTGTTTTTCACCACACTTTCCAGATCTGCGATCAGATCGAGTATTTCTTTTCTTTTCAGCCGAAACGACGCCTTGTTGACAATCAGACGGGCGCTGATCGGGCAAACGGTATCCAGAACGATCAATCCGTTTTCACGCAGCGTCGTACCCGTTTCCATGATGTCGACGATGCCGTCGCACAAGCCAAGCAATGGGGACAATTCGACGGATCCGTCGATTTTGATGATTTCGACATCCATGCCGCGCCCCAAAAAGTAATTTTGCGCGACTTTTGGATATTTCGTTCCGATTTTGACGTGTCCGACTTTGTTGAACAAGTCGTTTTCCGGCAGGGAGGCGACGATAAACTTGCATTTTCCAATGTCTAGATCGAGCAGCTCGTAATAGTCCGAACCACCTTCCAGAAGCGTGTCCTTGCCGACCACGCCGACATCCGCCACGCCGTGCTCGACGTACGTGATGCAGTCGTTGGCTTTGACGAGAAAATATTCCAAATCTTTTTTCGTGTCCGCGAACACGAGAGCGCGGCCCTTGTTTTTGAGCGCCTCGGTTCCGTATCCGCATTGATCCAGCATCTCGACCGTGTTCTTTTCCAGTCTTCCTTTTGTCAGTGCCATGGATAATGTCATGCTTCGACCTCCTTGATTATGATTTCATCCGTAAATCCGGGAACGAGTTCCACGATTTGCTCGCGGCGCAAATCCCGCGCCAGCTGCATCGCTTCCACTTTTTGGCGAGGACCGTAAATCAGGCGCACCTTCGCCCGTTTTTCGGGCGCTTCGATGTGGTCGATCAGCGCGTCGAGCTTGAACGAGAAACCGCAAGCCGGCAAGTCGTTTCCAAACACCTTCAGCAGCTGGTCGTAGCGACCGCCGCTGAGCACGCTTGTGCCCGCGCCTTCGATAAATCCTTCGAAAATGATGCCGGTGTAATAGTCGAGATGGGCGATTTTTCCTAAATCGAACTGGACGTGCCGGCCATAGCCCAAAGCGGTCAACTCATCCGCCAGCCCTTTGAGCTCGATGACGATTTCCCGCAGCGCCGGCGTAAACGCGCATCCGTACGCTTCATCCAGCATGTCTTGTCCACCGCTGAGCAGCGGAAGGCGCAAAAAGAACGCCGTGATCGTGTCGTTTAAATCGAGCGCCTGCAAATAGTCCTTGAGCTCGACCATGCTTTTGCGATCAATCAAATCCGCCAGCTTCGTTCTTTGCTCCTCCGAAAGCCGCGCGCTGCGGCACGCCTCGTCGAAAAAGCGAACCGTTCCGATTTCCAAAATGTGCGAAGGCAAGTCAAGCGCCTGCAACCCGTCCAGCGCGCACGTAAGCACTTCCAAGTCGGAATGGGAATCCAAACCAATCAATTCGACGCCGCAGTCGGTCGCCTCGCTTTGTTTGCCGGCCAAAGACGGGCGCACTTTGTACACGTTGGCGCAATAATGCAGACGGAACGGCCCCATCTCGTCTTGAAAGCGCGTCGTCACCGCTCTGGCGATCGGGACGGTCATATCCATGCGCAGCGCCAAAATATCTTGCGAGCGATCGAAAAACTTGTACATTTCCTGGTCGTTGAGTGTGTTGAACGCGTTGGAATACGTCTGGTAATACTCCAAAACCGGGGTGACGATTTCCTCGTAGCCATACGACGCAAACACTTCGTTCAAAATCGCTTTCACTTTGTTTTTTTTCGTGCACTCTTCCAGGATCGAGTCTCGAAACCCGGCGGGAAGTTTGATTTGATTCATCTTATCTCTCCTTTTTTACAAAAAAAGCTTTCATCCAAAGGACGAAAGCTAAACTTACGTGGTTCCACCTTACTTCGCGTCGATTTCACAATCGGCGCCTTCGCGGGTATTGATCATACGCCAGGCCGGATAACGACTGCCAGTCGACATTCCCTACTTCGTTCAAGAATGTAGCTCGAGGATGTGTTTCGGATCGTTCCGCTCTTCTTTTCCACCAACCAAGAAGTCTCTATCAACATCCGGAATCGTACTCTTCCTGTCATCGCTGATTCAATATATAGCTTAGATTAAGCTGTTCGTCTTTAATTGTCAAGAATTTGTCTTTTGTGCGTTTCGAATATAGTTCAAGGCCCCGCCCGCCTTCAGGATCGCGAAATCCGCCGGGCTGATTTGCGCCCTCACCGGGATGCGACGCGCCTTCGTTTTATTGTATATCGCGTAGTCTGCGCCCGTTTCCAAACCATGCACGTCTTCAAAAACAAGCTCGTCCAAATCGTCAATCGCGTCGTAGTCCGCCTTGTCGGCAAACACAAACGGAATGATACCAAAATTAATAAGATTGGCGAGATGGATCCGGGCGAAGCTCTTGGCGACGACGGCCTTGACGCCTAAATACATGGGCGCCAGCGCCGCATGCTCCCGGGAAGAGCCCTGGCCATAGTTTTCTCCAGCCACAATGACGCCTCCGCCATGCTCGGCGCAAACTTTGTAAAAGTCCTTTTTGTTGTTTTCAAACACGAAAGTGGAAAGCTTTTCAATGTTGGAGCGGTACGGCAGCACTTTCGCGCCCGCCGGCGCGATGTGGTCGGTCGTAATGTTGTCTTCAAGTTTGATAACGACCCGCTTGGCGAAGGAAGTCGGCAGGCTTTCGTTGATCGGAAGCGGTTTGATGTTCGGGCCAAACTGCACTTCGACTTGCTCTGGCTGCTTCGATGGCGCGTAAATGAGCGAGTCGTCCACATACGATGGCTCGGGCGCGAACGTGTCTTCGTAATCCAGCGTCGTCGGATCGGTGAACACGCCCGTGATCGCGCTGGCAGCCGCCGTTTCAGGCGACACAAGATACACCTCGGCCGACAATGTTCCGCTTCGGCCGTAAAAGTTCCGGTTGAACGTGCGCAAGGACACGCCTTCGCTTTTTGGCGACTGTCCCATGCCGATGCAAGGACCGCATGTGCACTCCAAAATGCGGGCGCCCGCGTCCACAAACGTGGCGAACGCGCCGTTTTGAATGAGCTTGCGCATCACCTGGCGGGAACCCGGACTAATGACAAGCGACACGTTTTCCGCGATTTTTCTTCCTTTCAAGATCGCGGCGACTTTCATGAGATCCTCGTAGCCGGAATTCGTACACGATCCAATCGCGACCTGGTCGACTTTTTTGCCCTGCAGCGCTTCGACAGCCTGAATGTTATCCGGAGAATTCGGACAAGCCGCCGCGGGCTTTAACGCGGACAGGTCGATTTCGATGGTCGCGTCGTAAACCGCCCCCTCGTCGGCTTCCAGCGGAACATAGTCCTGCTCTCTTTGCTGCCGCTTCAAAAATTCGCGCGTGATCTCGTCGCTTGGAAACACGGACGTGGTCGCTCCCAGCTCGGCGCCCATGTTCGTGATGGTCGCCCGCTGGTAGACGCTAAGCGTCTTCACCCCCGGACCGGTGTATTCGTAAATGCGGCCGACACCGCCTTTCACGCTTTGAAGACGAAGCAGTTCAAGAATGATGTCTTTCGCGCTCACGCCATGACCGAGTTCCCCGGTTAAACGCACTTCCACGATTTTCGGATACGGGATCCGGTACGGAATTCCCGCCATCGCTTTGGCGACATCCAGTCCCCCGGCCCCGATGGCGATCATCGCCATCGCGCCGCCGGTCGGCGTATGGGAATCCGAGCCAATCAGCGTCTTTCCCGGCTTGGCGAACCGTTCCAAATGAAGCTGGTGGCAAATGCCGTTGCCCGCTTTGGAAAAATAGACGCCATGTTTGGCGGCGACCGACTGCAAATACGCGTGGTCGTCCGCGTTCATATATCCGCTTTGCAGCGTGTTGTGGTCAACGTAACTGACGGACAGCTCGGTTTTGACTTGATCGACGCCCATCGCCTCGAGCTGCATGTAGGCCATCGTTCCGGTCGCGTCCTGCGTCAGTGTTTGATCCATTTTGATTTCGACTTGTTCTCCTGCCTGCGCGCGCCCGCTCACCAGGTGCGCGTCCAGGATCTTTTGAGCTAAAGTTTTCATTGTTCCACCTCTTGTTCCCGATTATAACAAACTTTGAAAGAATTTGAAAATTTTTATGATATAATATGAAAACATATGAAAGGAATATGTATGAACACATTGAAAAGAATCTATCGCGAGAACATGGAAGCCAATCAAATCGACCCTTCCTTGTACGCGCGATACCGAGTCAAACAAGGATTACGCAATGAAAACGGAACCGGCGTCAAAGTCGGCCTGACGAAGATTTGCGACGTGGTGGGCTACCAGATGATCCACGGCCACAAGCACAACATCGACGGCCAGCTCATCTACCGAGGCTACTCCGTGCGGGATCTTGTCAAAATGCAGTCAAAAAAGCCGGTGCAAGGCTACGAGACGGTCGCTTTCCTTTTGATTTTCGGAAAGCTTCCCACCGACCAGGAACTCGCCTTGTTTCGCCAGGCGCTTCACGATGCCGTCAACGCCGACTTTATCCAGGTCGAATACGAGACAAGCAACTTGCTGAACGCCCTGCAAATCGAAATTTTAAAACTGTATGGCAGCGACCCGAATCCGGACCGCGATTCTCTGGAGGAGCGGATGAGCAAAGGCATCTCGATTTTGGGAAGCATTCCCCTGTTTGTGTTTTCCAACTACCACCACAAGCGTTTCGACGCCTATCCTCTTAGCGACAAGGGACTGGCGGAAAACATCCTGGCTCTGGCCAGACAAAGCGACGCCTACACGATTCAGGAGGCGCGCGTCATGGACACGCTGCTCATGCTCCACGCCGACCATGGCGGCGGCAACAATTCCACGTTCGCCAACGTCGTCATCACAAGCACCGGCACCGACATCTACTCGTGCATGAGCGCGGCGATCGGCTCCCTGAAAGGGCCTCGCCATGGCGGGGCGGCCGAAAAGATGAGCGGCCAGTGCGAGATGATCCTGGAGCTTTGCCAAAACGGCTGGGACGACCAAATGCTCGAGGAAATCGCCTACAAGCTGCTGGCCAAGGAGCTGTACGACAAATCGGGGCTGATTTACGGCATCGGCCACGCGATCTACACAAAAAGCGATCCCCGCGCCGTCCTGATCAAGGAGGAATGCCGCAAACTGGCGTATGAGCAAGGCTACGAGGAGGAATTTGAGATTTTCAGCCATTTCGAACAAGCCGCCAAAAAGGCGATGAAGCGCTGCAAAGGCATCGAGTGCTGCGCGAACGTCGATTTTTATTCCGGCTTCGCGTACCGGATGCTCCATATCGAGCCAAGCTTGTTCACCTCCCTGTTCGCGATCGCGCGGACCGCGGGCTGGATCGCCCACCATTTGGAAAACCGCCAGTCCAACCGGAAGCTTATTCGACCGGCGAATATTTATGTAGGAGAAAGGAAAGAATGGAATGAATCAGACGATTACTGTATTTCGCGGTGACGGCATCGGGCCGGAAATCACCGACGTGGTGCTGGATATTCTTCAAACGGCCAAGGCGCCGCTGGAGTTTGAAATTTTCGACGTAGGAGCGGCCGTCTATGAAAAGACGGGCGCCTTTATTCCCGAGGAGGGCTTGAAAAGCTTCGAGAAAAACCGGATTTTGCTGAAGTCGCCCATCACGACCCCGATCGGAACCGGTTTTAAATCTTTGAACGTCACCCTCCGGCAAAAATACGATTTGTGGGCGAACATCCGTCCAGCCAAAACCAACCCGGCGCTGCCTTGCCGTTTTGAGCACGTCGACGTCGTGACGGTGCGTGAAAACACGGAAGACTTGTACATTGGCGAGGAAATCGAAGTCGACGCCGACACGGTGCACGCCATCAAGCGAATCACCCGCAAGGCGAGCGAGCGGATCCTTCGCAAAGCGTTCGAATTCGCCAGGGAAAACGGCCGGAAAAAAGTGACATGTGTCCACAAGGCGAATATTTTGAAAAAAAGCGACGGAATGTTTTTGGGTTTGTTCAATGACATCGCCAAAGACTATCCGGAAATCGAAGCCGACTCCATGATCGTCGACGCCACGTGCATGAATCTTGTCATGCATCCGGAACGCTTTGACGTGATGGTCATGCCAAACCTGTATGGCGATATCGTTTCCGATTTGACTTCCGGCTTGATTGGCGGTCTTGGCTTGCTGCCAAGTTGCAACCGCGGCGAGGACTTCGCAATGTACGAGGCCGTCCACGGAAGCGCGCCGGATATCGCCGGAAAAAACATCGCCAATCCGACCGCGCTGCTGTTGTCGGCGTGCATGATGCTCGACGATTTGGGCTGCAAGGCGTGCGCGCAAACCATTCGGAACGCGCTGGACCAGGTGTTCGCGCAAGGCGAGGTGTTGACGCCGGATCTTGGCGGAAACGCGACGACTACCGAATTCGTCGCCGCGATCAAGGAAAATCTAAACCGCTAAAAGAAAAAGCATAACGACTCGATTTGAAATCAAGCGTTATGCTTTTTACATGCTTTCAAACAATGTTTGACGGTTTTTCAATGTGACGATATACGTTCCGTCTTTCGGATACTGGTTTTTGTCCTTTTGATCCGACAAGATTTCCAGCTCGCATGGATAGCCCGCTGCTTCCAGCACTTCCAAAAGCTTATCCTTGCCGAATTTTTTTGTGATGGCGCGCCCGCACGCGCAGTTGCCATATTGATCCAGGCAATGTAGAACCCATTCAGGAATTTTTGTTGCGCTCATGGTACCTCCTAAATCCAATTATTCTCTATCATATTCGCATTTAAGAAAAAAGCAAGAAAAAAATACACAATTCGCCGTGCGGAAGCGATTTCTTTGTGTTTTCGCGTCTTTGCCCTCCATTGTATGCCTTTCCACAAAAAAAAGGCTTCCGTTTTCGAAAGCCTCTTGTTCCGTCCAAATTAGTTGTGCAGAATATCCAAAATTGCCTGGTAGTAGTCGTAGCGTCCGTCGACCCATTGCAGCGCTTCGTGCGCGATCGCGCGCGCCTTATCGCGGTCGATTCCGCGATACACGTTCGCGAACCGGAAATAAATCATGTCTTTGATGTTGTTTTCACGAATGATGTAATGGTAGTTGGCGTCGCCAAGACCAAAATCGCCATGCAAAATCAATAAATCCGCCACATCCATCATCGCTCTTGTTCCCAGCTGCTGATGCAGTTCCTCGAACTGGGAAAGCACCGAGTAAATGAATCCTTCATAGTATTTCACGTCGTTGTACTGCCACGACTTCAAGATGTCATAAGCCACATCCATGAATTTCACGACAAGCGCTTTGACGTCGGCGCCGGTCATTTCGTTGATTTGCGCCAGATCATGCACGTTTTCCTGCTGCGCGATCATGAGCACTTCGCGAACCGTGTCGAACAGCGTGTTGTACACGTTCGTGTTGGCCAGCGCGTCCTCGCCCAGTTCCATCGCGCACGCTTCCTGAATGCGGTCGCCCAATGGAAGCAGGTTCGCCGCGTCCCAGTCAATCGTGTCCGAAACTTTAGCCACGAGCACCGGAATCAAATCCACATCGTATCCATCTTCCTCGAAAGTGAACGATTTGGCTTTCGTCGCTTCCTGCGCCAGATCCTTTGCGATTTGCTCCGGATCGTTGTTGGCGATGAGCAGTTTCTTGTAGTCGTCGTATGTTTTTTCGATTCCCAGCTCGTTCGCCATTTCGATGATCGTATCGAGATTGAACGCGTTGTACGCCGCCGCTTTTTCCTCAGCGCTCGCTTTTGGCTCTTCCGCTGGTTTTTTTGGCTCTTCGACCGGTGCCGTTACGGCTTTGACTTCTTCGATCGTCACTTCATCCAGACTTGGCGCGTCCACGGCCGCCTCTTTGGCTTTTTCCGCTTTCTCGTCCTGCTCTTTCACGACCGTCTTTTTCGCGGCCGTCTTCTTTGCCGGCGCTTTCTTTTCTTCCTTTACAGGCTCTTCCGCCTTTTTCGCGGTGGTTTTCTTCGCCGTCGTCTTTTTCGCGGCCGTCTTCTTCGCCGGCGCTTTCTTTTCTTCCTTTACAGGCTCTTCCGCTTTTTTCGCGGTGGTTTTCTTCGCCGTCGTCTTTTTCGCGGCCGGTTTTTTCTCTACCGTTTTCTCCGCTGTTCCAGCTGGAGCCGCCGCAACTGCTGGTTGGCTTGCCGCTGTGTCAGCGGTGTCGGCTTTGACTGCTGGGATTGTTTTTCCTGCCGCATCATCAGCCGCAGCTGCTGCCACAACCGGCTTCTCAACTGGCGCTTCAGCTGTTTTACGAACTGTCTTTTTCGTTGTTGCTTTATTTTTAGTCGTCGCTGTTGCTTTTTTAACAGTTTTCTTTGCCGGCGACTTCGTCTTTTTTGCTGCCAAGTCATCTGCTGCTGTTTCCTCTTTCTTCACAGCATTTTTATCTGCTGTTTCAGGCTTTTTTGTAGTACGAATTGCTGCTTTTTTTTCTTCAGCCATGTTAAACCTCCTAATAAAGTGCTTATAATTCAAACAAATTATATCATCTTTTTATAAGCAAGTCGAGAACCCCTGTCACGATGATGACCGCAGGAATCCACTCTATTGCCCGGATTTTTTCGAAGCCGTCCGCGGCTTTCCACTTTGGGATTGCGCCCTTTTCAAAAAACGGGAAAACGTGAACCTCTTTCGAATGAGTGGAAGCCTAGGAAACAGTATGATAATATGAAATTATTGCAAAGGAGGATCCATTCCTATGAAACAAACCAATTCAAAGCCTCCCGCTTTCCAAAGAAAAAACCATACAGCCCGCTGGGTGACCCTGGCGATTTGCGTGGTTTTGTTTTCCGGAATCGCCGGGATCGGAGGCGGATACGCGGCGTATCGGCTCGCCGCCCAAAACGACAGGCAGTCGTCGCTCACGATTAACCAGGACGCCAGCAGCCAGCACGGTTCCGGCTCGATCGAGGCGGTCGATGTCAGCAACGTGGTGGATGTGTGCCGTCCAACCGTCGTGGAAATCACGACAGAAACCGCGACCAGCGGCAACAACCCGTTCGCCCAATACGTTGAACAAGGCGCCGGCAGCGGCGTCATCATGTCGGCGGATGGCTACATCATCACGAACAACCACGTCATCGCCAACACGTCCAGCATCAAAGTCAAAACCGTGGAAGGCGCCGAATACGACGCCAAGCTGATCGGCACCGACCCGCAAACCGATTTGGCGGTCATTAAAATCGACGCCGACCAGCTCCCGGCCGCGACGTTTGGCAATTCGAACGACTTGAAAGTCGGGGATATCGCCATCGCCATCGGCAATCCGCTCGGATCGCTGGGTGGCACGGTCACAACCGGAATCATTTCCGCGCTCGACCGGGAAATCACGATCGAAAACGAAACGATGACCCTTCTTCAGACGGATGCGGCCATCAACCCAGGCAACTCGGGCGGCGGCTTGTTTGATGCCGCCGGCAACCTCATCGGCATCGTGAACGCCAAGCAAAGCGCCGCCGGCATCGAGGGTCTTGGCTTCGCCATTCCGATTAGCGACGCCATCGAGATTCTTGACGAGCTCATTCAAAACGGTTCGGTCACGACGCGTCCGGCCCTCAACGTCAGCTTGTACGACCATACGGCGTCGTTTGGCAATTCCGACTATCCGGATGGCGTGTACATCGTGCAAGTCATCGAAGGCGGCGCGGCCGACCAGGCGGGTCTGAAAGTCAACGACCGCATCGTTTCGTTCGACGGGCAAACCGTCCAGTCCGCTTCGGAAGTCAAGCAGCTGCTGCGCCGCCACAAAATCGGTGACGTCGTTCCGATGGAAATCGAGCGCGACGGACGCACGCACGAGGTGAAAATCAAGCTCAGCCAGCAAACCGCGCAATAATTTTATCTTGAAATGTTCTATGATTTTTCGGTCATAGAGCATTTTTTTATGACTTTCTCCGAAAATGTAAGCGATTCATTTACGAATGAAATCGAAACGATTATAATAAGCCATATAAGGAGGAGATATTTGTCATGAAATCAGAAAAAATCATGAAAAGAAAAATCATGCTGGTCGGTACCGGATTTGTCGGCATGTCATTCGCCTACTCGCTGCTGAATGAACGTGGAATTGACGAACTGGTCCTTGTCGACGTCAACGAAGACAAGGCGCGCGGCGAGATGATGGACTTGAACGACGGACTTGTCTACGCGGACTCGAAACTGAAGATCACGGCTGGATCGTACGCGGACGCCAAAGACACCAACATCGTCGTTCTCACGGCTGGAGCTGCTCAAAAGCCGGGACAATCGCGTCTTGAACTCGTACGAATCAACGCGAACATTACGAAAGGGGTTTGTACGGCCCTGAAAGAAAACGGATTCAACGGAATCCTGATCGTCGCCAACAACCCTGTCGACATTATGACGTATGTGGCCTGGAAAACAAGCGGCCTTCCAAAAAATCATGTCATCGGTTCGGGAACCGTGCTGGATACGGCTCGTCTTCGCCACGCGCTGTCGCAATTCCTTGGATTTGCCGACAGCAACATCCACGCCTACATCATGGGCGAGCACGGCGATTCGAGTTTTGTCCCATGGATCCATACGTACATCGGCTGCAAATCGCTGCTCGAGTACTTGGATGAGCACAACATTTCGCTCAAAGAACTACAGGAAATCTATATCGACGTGCGCGACAAGGCGTATAAGATCATCGACCTGAAAAAAGCGACCTACTACGGAATCGGTTTGGCGCTTCGCCGGATCGTGACGGCCGTTTTGAACAACGAGCGCTGCATCCTTCCGGTTTCCAGCTATCAGGAAGGCGAATATGGACGTTCCGGCTATTTCATTGGAACACCTAGCGTCGTCGGATCGAACGGCGTGCAGCAAATCATGTGCCTGCCGCTCAACGAAAATGACCAAATGCGCTTTAACAACTCGTTTGACACGCTGGAAAAAACGATCAAAGACAATCTGGGCGACATCATCGACTTGGACGACTAGTCTCCCATCCACTTTCTATAAAAAAGATATCGCTACAACACCGAAGCCGTCTGCGAGCAGACGGCTTTTTTCATGCCAACGCGGTTGGATTGGCGTATAATGAACCAAAAAGGAGGTCTTTCGATGAACGCCATACTGATTTTTTGCCAGGAGGAAACCCCGGAACAAAAAAAGGAAATGCGCGACTTGCTCGACAGCGCCGGCATCGGCATCGCGCGCGTCTTTGAGCAAAACGTAAAAGCGGTTTCCCGCTCCACCTACATTGGAAAGGGAAAATGCGAGGAAATCGAACGATTCCTCCAAGTCGATCCTTCCGCGAACGTCGTCGTGTTTTCCAGCGACTTAAGCGTCATGCAGGCCCGGGAGCTTGAGCGCCGCTTCGACCGCCGCGTGCTGGACCGCACCGATTTGATTCTTCATATCTTTCTGGAGCAGGCGCAAAGCGCGGCCGCCCGCCTTCAAATCGAATCCGCCCTGCTGCGCCGGCAGCTCAACCGGCTCATCGGCACCAACGTCCATCTCACCCGTCAGCGCGGCGGCGTCACGAACCGGGGCGCGGGCGAAAAGCAGCTTCAGCTCGACAAGCGGCTCATCAAAACCCGAATCGCCCAAATCGAAAAAGAGCTTGCCCGGCTTCAAAAACAGCGCGACACCCAGCGGGCGAGCCGGTTGCGCGCCAGCGTTCCCCTCGTCGCTTTGGCTGGCTACACCAACGCCGGAAAATCCACGGTGATGAACGGATTCCTTCGCCGTTTCCACGCCAAAGACGCCAAGCAGGTGCTTCAGGAAAATCGGTTGTTCGCCACGCTGGACACGTCGGTGCGGCTCATCGAGCAGCCGTATGGCCAGTCTTTTTTGCTCGTGGACACCGTTGGTTTTTTGCACGATCTTCCGCACGAGCTTGTGCGCGCCTTCCATTCCACGCTCGAAGACATTCAGCTAGCCACTTGCGTACTGCACGTCGTCGACGCGTCCAAACCCAACTATCTGGACGACATCGAGGCAACCGAAACCACGCTGGAAGCCATTGACGCCGCGTCCATCGACCGGCTCGTCGTCTTCAACCAGTGCGACAAAACCGAGATCGTGCATCCTGCCGTCCACGCAAGCCAAGTGTATATTAGCGCGCTCGATCCGGGCGACATCGACTTTCTTGCCGGGCAAGTCAACGAGCGGCTGTTTGGCGAATGGGTCGAACGGGAAACGAAGATCCCTTATTCTGACTTTTCGCGATACGACACGTTGCGGCAAACGGCCCGCATTTTAAAAACCGAGGAGCAGGAAGACGGTGTGCTCGTTCGTTATCAAATCCGTCACCGGCTGGAAAAAAACATACAAAAAGGATGAGCCTTTTTACAAAGGTCCATCCCTTTTTATTTCCAGCGCTTTAGGACTAGCGCGCAAATTCCCATCAAACCCAAAATGAAAAGCAGCTTCCAAAAAAACACAGGAAAGAGAATCCATCCGCCAAGCAAAACAGCCGCTCCCGCAACAAGCAGGGAACTTCCGGATATTTCTTCCTTCCGGCTTTCGCCTGGCGGCTCATTTTGCTTCGTGTCCTGGCGCGCCCGCGTTTTCATCCAGCCGTAAAAGCCAAACGCTTCGCGCTCCCGCTCTTTGTCGTTCATCGGCCTGCCGGCTTGAGCAGCGGCAAATACTTTTCAAGCTCTTCGAGCAGCACGACATGGTTGAACAGCGTGATGCATGGCTTTTTTTGATCGTAATGAATGAAATCTCCATGATAATGTCCGCAAAACCAAACATCGTACGTCAGCTTCTGATTGATCGTTTCCAGCAAGTCGTGAATATCGACATAGTCTTGCCCGTAAGGACTCAACGTCACTTCGTACTTATCCGAAAACGGATGCGACGCGTACACGTCGTGGGAGAGGACATAATCCACCTTCCAGCCGCGGCGCTCCAAATTGCGCAGCGCGTTATTTGCTTCCGCCTTGGTCGGGATCTCGTCCTTCCACCAGTTTACGTGTTCGGTTCGATAATGCAAATCGTGTGAGTACGCCCCGCCAAACGTGAAAAAAGAATGCCCGTCGATCTCGTACACTTCCCCGCGCATCAAATGATAAATATTCGAGCGGATCTGCCGCGCCTTTCCGCCTTTGTAGTCCACGACCGGATACGTTTTGAGCACGTCGAAATTCTCGTAGTTGCCATCGACAAACAACGTATTCCAAGGAAGCGACTCCAGCCAGTTCAGCCAAAACCGGTCGCCGCTTCCGCCATCCCAAATACAGCCAAAATCGCCGCAGATGATGACATAATCATCCGGGGTCAAATGGTTTCCCGCTTCAAACTCCCTTGGGTTGATTTTATGGATATCCTGCTCGCGATGGATATCCCCGGTAATATAGATCATAAAACATCTCCTTAACGGTATGGTATTTATAATACTATCACCATCCATTGAAAATGAAAAGACCGGTTTCCCGGTCTTTTGTCTCCTTTTACGCGGCTTCCGCTTTCGAGAACGCCAAATAGGCGGCTCCAAGCAGCCCGCTATCCTCGTTCAATGTCGAATTGCGGACGTTCACATACGGCTTCACAACGTCGAACACCTGCTCCTTGACAAGCTCTTCGACCTCTTCGGTAAATCCGTCGATCTTCAGCGCGACACTGCCGCCCAAAATCACGATTTCCGGATCCGTGATCGCGATCAGCGTGGCGATAAAGTTGGCGAGGTATTGTTTGGCGTCGTCCATGATCGCCTTCGCCGTCTCGTTGCCGGCAACCGCCAAATCGTTGACTTCGCCCGCGTGCTTGACATCCAGTCCTACATTGCGCGCCCGGGTCGTGATCGCCGTTCCCGACGAGATGGCCTCGATGCCGCCCGGATACAAGTTGCCGTGCTGCGGCCCGTTGTTCCACATGCACGCGTTCGCCACTTCGTGACCAAAACCATGTGCGCCAATATAAATTTCCTTGTCAATGATCTGTCCCGATCCCAAGCCTGTCGAAACCGTCAAAAACTGCACGAACCGGTAGTCCTTCCCTTCGCCGACAACCGCTTCGGCCAAAGCAGCCAAATTGGCGTCGTTTTCCAAATACGAAGGAATGCCTGTCAACTCGGCGATTCGCTTCGCCACCGGAAAATGATGCCACTTTCCATTCAGGTTTGGCGTTTCCATCACCATTCCGTTCATGAGATCCAGCGGTCCCGGACACGACACACCGATGCCCGTAACTTCTTTGCCATCCGCTTCGAATCCTTTGACAACCGCAGCCAGCTGTCCCAATGTTTCATCCGGTTCTTCGATGTTCGTTGGAAACTGGACCCGCTCGATCACGTTCATATTCTCGTCAACGAGCGCCACTCTCGAATTGGTTCCGCCAATATCTACTCCCACAGCATATTTCATCATTACAATCTCCTTTTTTGTATAAATCTTCCACGTTTATTATACCCGATATTTTGTGAAAGCGTTTCATATTTTTCATAAAATCGACCATTGGCTTAAAACCACGCACAGCGCCCAGTTCACCAGCCCGGCCCCCAGCAAAATCAAAACCGGATTCCATTTCGTCTTTAAAAAGCAAAACAAGCTGGCGCCAAACAGCGCGATCCACAAAACCGGTTTTCCAAACGCCTGCATCGACGGGGCGATCATCGTCAAACCCGCCACCGCGATCAAGCCGACAACCGCCGGGCGCAACCACCGCAAAATGGCGTCCAGCCAATCCAGCTGGGCGTACCGCTGATATAAAACCGCCAAGGCGCCGACAATCAGACACGACGGGAAAATGCATCCGAGCGTCGCGACGATGCCGCCTAAAAAACCGCCCACCTTCAAACCGACGAACGTCGCGGCGTTGATCGCGATCGGCCCGGGCGTCATTTGCGAAATCGTCACCAGACTTGAAAACTCCTGCGTCGTGATCCAGTGCAGCTCGTTGACGATCAACGACTGGATGAGCGGCAGACACGCGTAGCCGCCGCCAAAGCTCATAATTCCAATCTTAAAAAAAGTCCAAAACAAAATCAGCATTGTTTTCTCCTTTCAAGCAGGCCGCATAAGATCCACAACAGCAAAACGAGTGGAATCGACACGTTTAAAAAACCAGTCAAAGCGATGGTGATTCCCGCCACGATGTAGGGAAACGGCTTTTTCTGAAACCCTTTCTGCATGTCGTACACCACGCTGACAATCAACGCGCACACCGCGATTTCCATCCCTTTCATCGCGTACTCGAACGAAGCGGGCAAATGGATGAGCTGGCTTCCGTACCAGATGGCGACCATGATGAGAAAGGGCGGCAAAATCGTCGCGAGAACCGCACAAATCATCCCGCCGATGCCAGCCATCTTGTATCCGATGGCGATCGCCCCGTTGACCGCGATCGGTCCTGGCGCGCTTTGCGCGATCGCGATGAGATCAAGCATCTCGTCTTTGCTGATCCACTTCTTTTTTTCCACGAATTCCTTTTGCATCAAAGACACGATGACGTATCCGCCGCCAAACGTGAACGCGCTTAAATAAAACATGACCCAAAACAACTGTCCGTATTTCCTGATTTTTTCCATGAACGACTCCTTTACAGATTCATTATAAAAAGAATGCCTCAAATCGCAAGCGCGCCTCTTTTCGGAACGAAAAAAAAAGACATCGGCTCGATTGCGAGCGATGTCTTGCGTTTCGATCGTTTATTCCACGCCAATGATGAAGGAGTACACCGGCTGCTGTCCGTTCGTGATTTCCACTTCGGCGTCGCTGTGCTCCTCGATGTAGTCCGCCAGCTCCTGCGCTTGCTCACCCGTCGCGTCCTCGCCATAAATCAGTGTGACGAGCTCGCTGTCCTTGTCGAGCATTTTATCCAGCAGTTCCTTGGTCGCTTCCATGCAGTCGTCCTGGCATGCGACAATCGCCTTGCCGAACATTCCCATGTACTGGCCTTTTTTGATTTCCATGCCTTCGTACGTCGTGTCGCGTACCGCGTATGTCACTTCGCCGGACTTGACGTTGGCCAGGGCGTCGTTCATCTCGTCGAGATTGGCGGTCACGTCCACATCCGGGTTGAACATGATGCACGCGGACAGTCCTTGCGGAATCGTCTTGCTTGGAATGACGTGCACGTCCACGTCCTCGCATACGGTTTGCGCCTGCTGCGCGGCGAGAATGATGTTCGAGTTGTTTGGCAAAATAAAGATATGGTCGCAATTCAGCTGATTGATCGCGGACACGAAATCTTCCGTGCTCGGGTTCATCGTCTGTCCGCCACCGACCACGATGTCGGCGCGCAGCTCTTTGAACATGTCTTTGATGCCATCGCCCGCCGCGACGGTAATGATGCCGTATTTTTTATGCGGAGCGCGTTTTGCCTCGTGTTTTTCTTCCTCTTCTTTCTCAAGGATATTGTCATGCTGATCCTGCATGTTTTCCACTTTCAGCTTCATGAAACGTCCCTGACGGCGTCCCATTTTAATGGCCGTTTGCGGTTCGAGGGTGTGGACATGCACTTTGACCAGATCCTCGTCCTGCACGCAGACAATCGAGTTTCCAATCGTCGACAGTTCCTCCTTGAACGAGTTTTCCGAGAAATGGCGCATGCCGTTCTCGTTCAAATGCAAAATGAATTCCGTGCAGAAACCATATTCTTCCTCGCCGCCCTGCACTTTCGTCTGGGCGCCTTGCTGGGCGTTTTGGTCCCCGCCTTCTTTTTCAATGACTTTCCCTTTCATCGCGGAAAGGAAGCCTTCCAAAATGACGAGCAGTCCCTTGCCACCCGAATCGACAACGCCGACTTCCGCCAAAACAGGCAGCAGCTGCGGCGTGGTATCCAGGGATTCCTTCGCCTCCTTGACCATGCGTTCCATCACTTTGACGCAATCCGTCACCTCGTCGGTCATCGTGTAGGCGTATGTGTAGTCCGCCGCCTCGCGGATGACCGTCAAAATCGTTCCTTCGACCGGTCGCATAACGGCGCGGTACGCCACCCGGCTTCCATTGACGAGCGCGTGCGCGAGCTGCGCGGCGTCGATCCGGTCAAGATCTTTGACCGCCTGGTAAAAGCCGCGGAAGATTTGCGAGGTGATGACTCCCGAGTTTCCGCGGGCCCCCATCAGCAAACCTCTGGAAAGCGTCTTGGCGATGTTTCCTACCGAGTCCGAAGGATCCTCCAGAGCCGCCTGCACGCCATTGGACACCGTCAAGTACATATTCGTTCCCGTGTCGCCATCCGGCACCGGGAACACGTTCAACGCGTCGATCTGCGCGCAGTGGTTTCCGAGATTGTTCATTCCCGAAAGAAGCATTTCTTTAAATAATTGTCCATCAATCCATTCCATTGAATTCACCTACTTCGACAATCTAACCCCTTGAACGCACACGTTGATCGCCTGGCATTTCACTTCCAACGTTTTCTCAAGGACATATTTGACACGTTTTTGCGCTTCGTAGATCACTTCTCCCAGTTTGATGCCTTGCAGCGCAATGATATAAAGATCGAGAACCAGTCCTTCATCGTTTTGACGAACGACGATTCCTCTCGAATAGTTTTCCAACTTCAACAACTCGGCCAATCCGTCTTTCAGCAGCTTTTGCGACGCCATGCCGACGACGCCGTAGCACTCGGTAATCGTTCCGCCGGCCAGCGAAGCGATCGCCTCCAATGAAATCTGGATGTTTCCGTATTCGGTTGATTTATAAATAGGCATAAAGAACCTCCTGTTTCATACCTTTCATTATACTATACACAGTTTATGTTGACAAACATTACTCTGTCGCAACGAATCCCGCTTCCTCGTCCCAGTAATAATACGCGCCCGTCGACGGATCCTGGTACAAATTTTGGCTGGCTGAATACAACATGCCGCTATCCGGCATCAGCACCCAGTCTTCCGTTTCCTCCTCGACACCCGCTTCTTCAGGCGGCTGCGCGTTGTCCTCGGATGGCTGTTCCCCGTTTTCTTCGGAGTGTTGTTGTTCCCCGGACTCGGATTGGGCTTTTTTCTCCGCTTCCTCCTGGGCTTTTTTCTCGGCCTCGGCTCGCTTGCGCTCCTCTTCCTCTTGTTTTTTGCGCTCCGCCTCCTCTTTTCGTTTGGCTTCGCGCTCTTCCAGCGACATATTCAAATACGCGCAGTCGAGCTTGTTGATCGTCGAGTTTTGCGCGTCGAGCACCAAACATACCGACTGCCCGCGCAGCTGGGACAACATATCCTCATAGCGCGACATCATCATCAAGTCCGCTACCGACGTATACACCACGTTGCCGTCCTGCATCGTCATCTTGATCATGTTCGCGTCGTAGCTGGAAGCGTACGGAACCATTTCCGCGATTTTTTCCACGACGCCGCGCGTCAAAAGCTTCGGATATTTGGCGAACTCCTTCCAGATGTTTTCGAGCTGCTGATCGGTAAAGTCGCTCATCAGCGGAAAATGGATGATGTTTTTCAAATACTTCTGATCCAGCTCGATTGTTTCCCCTTCGTTGGTGAGGACGTAGTTCTTTCCGTTTTTGACAAAATAGCCAATGACCGTTTTCTCCTTGACGTCCAGCAAAATACGGTCTTTGTTTTTGGTGACCTTCGCGCTTTCGATAAGCGGATCCGCCCGCAAATTGCGCTCCACCAAAAAGGAAGGCGTCAGCAGCGAGCGGGACGCGCTGTTGACTTTGGCGATATCGAAAATCTGGGAATCGCTGTAGTAGTAGTTTCCTGTGCATGCCATCACTTTCATCCGGGCGTCGAATGAATAGTAGTAAATGAGAAACGTCGCCAGCGCCATCACGATCGCGCTTAAGACGTACGTCAGTTTAAGGGACAGCTTAAACTTTCTTTTTCTTCTCATCCCAGTTCAAGTACTCCACTTCCGTGATCAAGTCGATCGCGTATTTTTCTTTGGCGCTTTTTTGGATTCGCGAAATCAGAGCATGCACATCTTCCGCTTTCGCGCCGCCTTCGTTGACGATAAAATTGCTATGTTTTTCAGAAATCCGGGCCCCGCCGATTTGCAGTCCCCGCAGCCCGAGATCGTCAATGATCTTCCAGGCCGGCCGCTCATCCGGATTGCGGAAGACGCTGCCCGCGCACGGCTTGTCCAGCGGCTGGCTGCTGACGCGCCGCTCATGGCGCGAGCGCATAAGCTGGCGGATTTGCTCCTGGTCCGCTTTTTCCAGCTTGAGCCGCGCCGCCACGATCGTCAAATCGCGGTGGTTTTGAAACAGCGAATGACGATAACGGTAATCCAGAGACGATTTTGGCAGCCAGATCAGATTTTCGTCCTGAATGACGCAAACCGATTCCACGATGCCGGCAAGATCCGACTGGTAGGCGCCCGCGTTCATAAAGAGACCGCCGCCAAGCGAGCCGG
The DNA here is from genome assembly GCF_004793885.1 of Dubosiella muris. GTDB lineage: Bacteria > Bacillota_I > Bacilli_A > Erysipelotrichales > Erysipelotrichaceae > Dubosiella > Dubosiella muris. The sequence continues at coordinate 2,451 of NZ_SRYG01000017.1, read as the reverse complement.
GAATGCCGGAGGCGAACTCCAATCCCGTAAACGAGCGCTTCAGGGCTTCGATTGCCAAATTGATAATGGAGCACCCCGCTTGCGCGACGAGCGTCCCGTCCGGCTCAAAATAGTAGTTGTTGAGCGTTTTATCCAAATTGATGATGGCGCCATGAAAATCGTCGTCGTGAAACAGCAGGTTCGACCCTCTTCCCAGCACGTAATACGGCACGTTTTCGGCTTTGAGCATTTTCAAAATTTGCACCAGCGCGATCTCGGTGTGCGGATAAATGTAATAGTCGACTTTTCCGCCGATCCGATACGTCGTATGGCGGCTCATCGGCTCGTGCACGAGCACTTCTCCATAGCATTGCAGCCGCTCCAGCAAACTCATGGTCGTTTCCTCCGTTCCATTAACGCGTCAGTCAACTCGACTAGATCGTACGCCGCGTTTCCTTTTCCGAGCGCCAGCGCATTGCGGCGCACCGATTCCATCGTTTCCGGCTGCTCGAACAAGCTTGCGATGGCTTGCGACAGCGTCCGGGCGTTTAAGTCTTTTTCCTCGATCATGAAAGCCGCCTGGCAGTCCACCAGCATCCGGGCGTTGTAGTATTGGTGGTTGTTGGCCACATACGGACTTGGAATGAGAATGGCCGGAATGCCTAAGGCGGTCAGTTCGGCAATCGTTGTCGCGCCGGCACGGCAAATCAAGCCGTCGATCCGGCCATAAATCTTCAGCGTGTCCACATACGGAACGACGTGGATGTTTTTTTGTCCTTTGAACAAATCCAGATCCTGGCTGTTGTCCTTGCCGCAAACGTACAGGATTTGCAGGCGAGGATCGAGATCGGCGAGCGCGTCTTTCATCAATTCGTTGACGGAAGAGGAGCCTAGCGAGCCCATCATGACCAAAATCGTCTTTTTGCCGTCTTTCAATCCCAGCGAGTGGAAATACCCCTCATCCACGACGGCTTCCGCGGCGATCGTCGCCCGCGGGTTTCCCAGCTTGCGGATTTTTTCCTTGGGAAACACTTCGTCGCACTTGTCATAGCAAGTGACGATGGCGTCCGCCTTGTTCATGACGAGCTTGTTCGATTTTCCGACAATCGAGTTTTGCTCGTGAATGACGGTCGGGATTTTCATCGCCTGGGCCGCCATCATGACTGGCGCGCTGACATAGCCGCCAAATCCTATCACAAGATCCGCGCCAAACCGCTTCAGTTCGGCTTTCGCCTTGCCGACGCACGCCAGCGTCTGCATCACGGCTTTTAGCCGGTCCGCAGCCGATCCCGCCAATCCGGACGTGTGAAGCGCAAAAAAAGGATATCCATTGGCTGGAATGAGATCGGCTTCCATGCGATCGTCGTTTCCAATAAAAAGGATCTCCGTGTCCGGATGCATTTGTTTCACTTTCGAGGCGAACGCGAGAGCCGGATAAATGTGCCCTCCGGTGCCTCCGGTTACGATACATATTTTTTTCATAAATTGTTCCTGTTCTCCGTTATTCCACCACGACTGGCTCGCTCGTCGGTTCCATCACGCCGACAAGGACAAGACGGTTGATCGAGTCGAACCCGTAATCGAGATCGCATGTGGAAAGCGTGACAAGCGTCTTGCCCTCCGTTTCCACATCGCGGGTGTACAGCGCCTCCGCTTTGATTTTGGCGACGTGTTCCGCGATCGCGTTTCGATCGTCGTATTTTAAATAAAACGAGCTGCCCTCCTCGGTTTTCGCGAACGCCACAATCGGGCACCGGTAATTGCCTTGCGGCGTCAAAATGTAAAAGTCGCGATGGGTGTCAAAAAACGCCTGGTCCTCAAAACGGTCCAGCGAAGTGAACATCCCGCCACCATCGACCGAGTGGCCGTAAATCAAGTTGTTTTCCTGTGAAAAATCAGACGCGGTTTCGGCGTCTAAAAAAATCGCCCCGCGAATGTTGTTTTCCTTCATCGCGGTGTGGTCGAGGTAAAACTCGTTGTCCGCTCCCTGCACGATTGGAAAGGATACGTGATCGCAGCCGGGCACATACACCCAGCCTATGATGTCCGGATTTTTTTGGCGCAAAGCCTCCCAATCCGGCGCGAAGCCTTCCTCTTGTTCCTGCACGATGCCGGCGAGCTCCTCCTGCTCCCGGCTCACCTGCTGCGAGCCTTGATAAATTGTATACAGTTGATAGGCGCTGTACGCAAACACGCTCAAGGCGGCGACCAGCGCGATTCGATAGATCCATTTTTTCATACAAAATCATTGTAGCACACCATCCCCGAAAAGAAACAGCCCAAATGGCGTTGTCTTTCCCTACAGCAAAAAACCGCATCTCTGCGGTTTTCAACTCAACTAGATGGAGCAGATGACGGGAATTGAACCCGCGTATCAGCCTTGGCAAGGCTGTGTTCTACCATTGAACTACATCTGCAGAATGGCGGTCCAGATGGGACTCGAACCCACGATCTCCTCCGTGACAGGGAGGC
>NZ_SRYG01000016.1 GCF_004793885.1 Dubosiella muris | reverse complement strand
AAGCGGTTCGTTTTCGAGAGGAGTTTCCTTAACGCTCACTTATCATACCGCACTCCTCGCCAACTGTAAACTACTTTTTATATCTTTTTTAAAGAAATTTAGATGACAGATAAAAGAAGTATCTTTCCCGTTATATCATGAATGAACCGCCCCAAAACCATTCTTTTCCATATTGAATAGAATCATCTTTTTGCAGGTCAATGTGATTCAATCACTCTTCCATAATTGTAGAGGACACCAGGTTTGCCAAAATTCATCTTTCCGTATGTCGCGAAAAAAGCAAGCATGGTATGCCTACACACCTTTTCACTTGGATCCATCCCTACACATGTAGGGAATACAAAAACTGGCTGCCAGACCAACCCACTGGATGGGATTCATCCCTACCCATGTAGGGAATACGACTTCAAAGTGTCCGTCGCCGATCCGAGGTTAAATTCATTCCTACGTATGTAAGGAATACGAAATGATCGTACCGGCATCGAAGTCGGTTAAAGATTCATCCCTACCCATGTAGGGAATACTTCGAAAGTTCCCGGGCTTTTTCTTCCATCTCAGATTCATCCCTACGCATGTAGGGAATACTACTGGCCCATCCATTTGCCTTCCGTCTTGCCGGATTCATCCCTACGCATGTAGGGAATACGATACCAAAATGCTCCATTTGACAGTCGAGTCAGATTCATCCCTACGCATGTAGGGAATACAGGAATGAAGCACGATATATAAAACACTTCATTAAAAATGCATCCTCAAAATCCATTGACTTAGTTCTATTTTCATTCTTTCAAGCATCAAATTCCGTAGGAAGTCCTTCCTCAAAATCATGAAACCAGGAAAAAAATGTCCTGGAATGGTCCTGCTCCTCTAAAATGGCGCAAATCGAATAAATAAATGGCACATTGTCCTTTTCTGTTAAAATCTCCTTCAATGCTTCTTTTACAATTTCCTCATCCCGTATTGGATCCAGAGCCATCCGGTTGATTCTCGTCACCAAAAGCGACTCCATCGCAAGCCGGTCTTCCGGATTTCTCTTGAGCAACTTTTCATACCATTCAATCGCCTGATCAAAATGGCGCAACGCTTCTTCCTGCGTTTTTGCCAGTCGCCCTTGTTCGTTTTCCATATCCGCCAAAGAAGCCATATAAAACGATGGTTCCTTTTCCAGCACCTCTTTGAAAATCGGCGTGGCGACTTGATAGAGTTGCAGTTTTTTCGCGCTTTTCTCATCCGTCAAAAGCGATGCCAAATAATAGGCCGACCGAGCCACATGCTCGCGTTTGTCTTTTCCCGATTTAACCAGTTCCCGCTGGGCGTGATAAGCCGTCTCAAAATGAAAGACCGCCTCCGGCTCCTGTCCTGCGTTCATCGCAATCAACCCCGCGATATAGTGAAACCGGGCCCCAAAGTAATCGCGTTGTCTTGGTTTCATTTCCGGCAGCAAAGCTTTCGCTTTCTTTAAATACGTTTTCGCTTCCTTTGCATACTCCGCGTTTGAAAAGCAATTTGCCACAGACAACAGCAATTCGATTTCGTAACTCGCCAAATCGGTCACGGACGGGTCTTTTTTCTTTTGGTTCTCCATTTCGGTTAAAGCCATTCGATACGTTTCCAGCGCTTTTTCTTCCTGCTCCATTTGCTCGTAGGCGTCTGCCATATTATGATAAATCAGCATTCGTCGCAAAGAACGCCAGTTTTTCGGCACGCATGAATTTGTCAATTCCAGCCCTTTCGCGTACGACCAAAACGATGAATTCATTTTTTCCTCGAACGAGTACAAATCCGCTTGCAAAAGCACAAAGTCCATCCGATCCAGCCCATCCAAACCTTCTTCGCGAATCGTTTCCAGACGTTCCAGCGCACGATGGACATCGCCCGTTTCCCCATCCAGCGCCGCCAACGTTAATTTGACTTTGTCCGTTGGCTCGATCGTTTCCAAAAGCGAACGAGCCTCTTTTGTTTTCCCCAAAGCGAACAAACATTTCGCGCGCTCTAAATCAAACGCAGTTCCTTCTCCTTCGTGTTCCAGACATACCTTCATCGCCTCTTCAAAGCGGTATAGCCCACGCAAAGCGCGTATTTTTAACAGCGCTTCCTCCCCATCGTTTTCATGAAAACCGGAAAGTAGCGCGTCCGCCCGCTCAAAATGCAGCGCGTCCAATTCTTTTTTGATTTTCTCTTTTTCATCCATAATTGTATTATACAAAAAAGTATTGAGCCAATGGTACTTCACCTTCACATTCCCCATAAAATTGATTTATTTTCTTATCCCAAATTGTATATTGGCGAAGAGTTTCCCAATAAAAAAAGAAAAAAGACCGTCATCCGGCCTTTTCCCAAGATAAAACAAGAGTTGCGTCCTTTGCCACCGCAAAGGAATAAATTATTTACGACCCTATAATATTCGTTTTTTTAAAAAAATTCAAGCGCTTTCAAAAAAGTCACGGAATTCAGTGACAAATCCCGTGATTTTTATTTTTTACTTCCAAAACATCAGCTTTCGTTCTTCTTTGCGCACCTCGTGCTTCGCGAAATGAACGATCAGTTTAACCAGTCCGGAAACCGCCAGACCGATGCCGGCGCCAATCAGCGCGCCTTTCGCGATTTTCTCGATTCGCTCCTTGCGCACGGCCTCCTCGTCAACCGGATAGTCTTTTGCCGTCACTTCAAACGGCATCGCCTGCTCGTTGACCATCTTCTGCGCGAAAATATTGATCGCTGTCTGCGGTTCCATCCCCAAGTCCTCGCACACTTCGTCAAATTTCGTTTTTAATTCCTTATTCATTTCCAAATCCATATTCGTCTTTTCCATATTGATCTACCTCCACAATATTGTGTTGCTAAGAGCATTGTAACACGAACCCGCCATGACTTCGAGTCGAAGACGTTCTTCTATTCGCAAGACGAAACGATTTTATAGTAGGCCCTTGCCGTGATCCAGTAAATCAAAATGTACAAGACGCTAAAAATCAGGAAGCAAGCCAGCGTCGTGAGGACAAACACTTTCATATCCGACAGTAACAGCAGCCGCAACAGCTTGGAAATGATCGGGAACGCGAAACAAATATGGACGCCCGCCACGATTAGCGGCAAAAAGAACACCGTGATGACTTGCGTGCGAATCGTCTTCTTTACCTGCTTCTCGTCCAAGCCGACCTTTTTCATAATGTCGTACCGCTTCTGGTCCTCGTACCCCTCGCTGATCTGCTTATAATACATGATCAAAATCGTCGCCATGATAAACAACAAACTCAGGAACACGCCAATGAACAGGAACCCCGCGTACAGCGCCCGCATTTGCTGGAACGTCTCCACCTTGCTTTGCGCGTAGTACGACGAGATTGTCGCCCCCTCAAACGCGTTGGCCAGCCCTTTCATTAAATCGTTCGACGGGATGTCCTTGTTCTCGCTGTCCAATCCGGTCCGGTACTGAAAAGACGTCGTATAGTCCGGATACACTTGCCTGGCCGCCGCTGTCGCCTCGTCCTTGACTCGCAACAAGGCTTCCCGGGAAGGAACGACGATCAAGTACGTGTTGTTGACGATCGCATCGTTTGGATTGTTTTCCGAAAACGAGTCCAGCTCCTTCGCCTTGTATTCGGTTCCCAGCAAATGCATCGAGTCAAATCCGTACTTCTCCCGCATGCCGTACACGAGCACCTCGTCGGGCCCCAGTTTCACATCGGTATTTTCCAGCGCGTTGTAGTCATCCAGCGCGATAAAATCCGCGTACACCGCGTCCTGACCAAACGACACGTCGTCCAGCCGGTTTCCTTCTTTCTCCATCGGAATCTCGAACACCGAATACCCCGTCTGGCGCGTTGGATGGATACCCGAGTCTTTCACAAACGCGTCCATACGCGCCGCGATATCCGGGTTTTCATCCATCGCGTCGTAACGCACCGTCACGTTATAATCGTGACCGATTCCGCTTTCTACCGCAGCCACCATGCCCGTCCACAACGAGATCGTCGTCGACAGCATGACGAGCACCATCGTCGAAAGAATGCAAATGTTGCCCAGCGACACCGCGTTTTGCTTCATGCGGAATTTCATATTCGACACGCTTAAAAAGTGGTCGATCTTGTAGTAGTAGCGCTTGTTTTTCTCCAGCGCCTTCAGCAAGGTGATGCTACCGCTCGTAAACAGCAAATACGTGCCGATGATGACGCAAATGACCGCCACGAAAAACAACAGCATCGCCATGATCGGATTTGTGATCGTCAACGAAATCGCGTATCCGGTCGCCAGCAGCACGATGCCCAAAATCGTGATCACCAGCTTGGATTTTGGCTCCTTCTCCGCCATCGAGCCCGAATGAAGCAGCTCGATCGGATTGGCCAGCCGCACCTGCAACAAAGCGTACACGAACATCGCCACATACACGATGCCGACATAAAGCACCGTTTCCTGGATTCCCTTGACGGAAATGGAAAAGCCCAGCGGCACTTCCGTGCCCAGCATCTTGATGACTACAAGAAACAGCAGCTTGTCCAACAGCATGCCTGCCAGCAATCCGCCTGTCAGCGAGATAGCAAAGCAAAACAACAGCTCGTAAAAGATGACCCGGGCCAAATGCTTCTTTTCCATCCCAAGCACCGAGTACAAGCCAAACTCCTTTTTCCTTCGCTTCAGCAAAAACGAGTTCGTGTAAAACAAGAAGATCAGCAAAAACATCTCGACGACAAACACGCCTAACCCCAGCATCATTTGCATGTCCTGACCGCCCGGCAGCGCTTTCAGCCCTTTGTTGCTGGCCAGCCCGACAATCATATACAGCATCATCGTGGCGAAAACGCTTGTCAGCAAAAACGGGATGTACACCTTTTTGTTTTTGACAAGGTTCTGCCACGCCATCTTTAAATAAAACGCCTTAGACATGACGACCGTCCTCTCTGGACAGCAGCGACAGCGTGTCCGAAATCGCCTCGTACATACCCTCGCGCGACTTGTCGCCCCGGTAGATTTGATGGAACACCGTGCCGTCCTTGATAAACAGCACCCGTTTGGCGTGGCTGGCCGCCTTGACCGAATGCGTCACCATCAAAATCGTCTGCCCCGCCTCGTTGATGCGTTGAAACAGCATCAGCAGCTCTTCCGTGCTGCGCGAATCCAACGCACCCGTCGGCTCGTCGGCCAGGATGAGCTCGGGCTTTGTAATGAGCGCCCGGGCGATGGCGACCCGTTGCTTCTGGCCGCCCGAGCACTCGTACGGAAACTTTTTCATCAAATCCGAAATGCCCAGTTCTTGGGCGAGCGGATCGAGCTTACGCTTCATCGTCCGGTATTTCTCGTTGCTCAGCACAAGCGGCAAAAAGATGTTGTCCTGGTTGTTGAACGTGTCCAGCAAGTTGAAATCCTGAAAAACGAAGCCCAGATGACGGCGGCGAAACGCCGACAGCTTCGAATCCTGGATCGTCGAGATCTCCTGGCCATTCAGCAGAATCGAGCCGCTCGTCGGCCGGTCCAGCGCGGCCAGCACGTTGAGCAGCGTCGTCTTGCCGGCGCCCGACTCGCCCATGATCGCCACGTACTCCCCTTCCTCCACGGTGAAGTTGACATTCGTCAGCGCGTGCACCTGGTTCATTCCAAACCGCGACGTATATGTTTTCTTTAAATTTTTGACTTCCAATAAAGGCATGATCTCATTTCCTCCCTGTATGTGGTTTTATTATAAAAAAAGCCACCCGCAGGCAGCCATCGTTTGTCCTTACAAATCCATCGCGTTTCTTACAGTTTTGTCATTCACGCTCCAGCAGCGCCGGATCAAGCCGCAAAACGACCCGGGTCCCCTCGTTCAACGTCGACTCGATCACAAACGGATGGTGGAGCCGGGCCAGCACCTGCTCGCACAAATACAGCCCCAGCCCGCTCGACTCCTCCTTGTGGACCCGTCCGTTTTCCCCCGTAAAGCCTTTCTCGCGGATGCGTTTCAAATCCGAAGCCGAGATGCCGCAGCCATGGTCCTCGATCACGAGGTCGTATCCGTTGGCGTACATTTCGATCGTCGAGCCCAGCGCCGAGTATTTGATCGCGTTGGACAGCAGCTGCTCCACGACAAACTGCAGCCATTTTTCATCGCTCAACACCTCCAGGCCGGTTGGCGTGAACGAAAGCCGGATCTTCTTGTAAATAAACTCCGTCGAAAACGTCCGGATCGCCGCCCGCAGCATGGAATCGAGCGAAAACATGCGGATGACATAATCGGTCGAGTCGCTTTTCATGCGCAAATACGCCAGCACCATGCCCAAATACCGTTCCAGGGCGAAAATCTGCTTTTTCCAGTCCGCCTCGTTCAAATCGTGGTTGGCCAGCATGAGCCGCATCGCCGAAACCGGCAGCTTCACCTGGTGGATCCACAACGTGAAGTAGTCCGTCAAATCCGTCTTTCGCGCTTCCCCCGCCGCGATCAACTCGTTTTTCTCGCGCGCGATTTGAGCAAACAAGGCACGCAAATCCGGATCCGTCGTCGTCTCTTCCAGCGCGACATTGAGCAAAGAAACATCCAGAAGTTCCCGCCACACATGGTGCGTCTTGTAGTACGCGGCAAAGTCCCTGGCCACGTAGATCGTCAGTGCGACCAGGCACAGTGTCAGGCCGTATCCGTACGCTTCGGGTTCCAGACCGTATAGAAAAAACAGCAAGCCGAAAATGAGCGCGCACGCCCCCGACAGCACGAACAAGCCAAACCGCGCCTTCACGTATTGAGCAAACAGCTTCATACGATGTAGCCGATGCCTTTGCGCGTCTGAACAAAATCGACGATCCCGATGCGTTCCAGTTTTTTGCGCACCCGGTTCACGTTGACGCTCAACGCGTTTTCATCCACGTAGTAGTCGGTTTTCCACAAATACTCCATAAGCTCTTCGCGGGAGACGATCGTGTCCTTTTTCTCCATGAGCAGCCGCAGGATCTTGCCCTCGTTTTTTGTCAGCTCCACGCTTTGCCCGTTGTACGACACGACGTTGTCGCCAATGTTGAACTGCACGTCCTTGTGCGTAAGCAAATCGGTCTTTCCGGAAAAATCGTACGTGCGCCGCAAGATGGCCTGGATCTTGGCGACCAGCACCTGGCTGTCGAATGGCTTGGCGATAAAATCATCCGCGCCCCGGGCGATCGCCATGACGATGTTCATGTTGTCGTTGGCGCTTGAAATGAACACGATCGGCACTTTGGAGTACGTTCGAATTTTCTCCGTCCAGTAAAACCCGTTTTTATAGGGCAGGGAGATGTCCATGAGCACGAGGTCGGCCCCGTAGTCCATCCACGTTTCCACCACTTTGTCGAAATGCACGACCCGCTTCGTATCGTATCCCCATGTCGACAAAAACGAGGCGATCTCGCGGGAAATGATCTCGTCGTCCTCCACAATCAGTATTTTATACATTTAATCCCCTTCCTTCTTCCATTCAAACGTGTAGACCGGCAAATCCTGCGCAACGGCCGGATCGAGCGTCTTCAAGTCGAATGGCGACTCGAACTTGCCAATCGTCGTGTCGATTAGCGAAAAGTCGATTCCCGTATCGCCGATCTTCGTGCACTTCACTTCTTTTTTCACCACCACGTCGTTGGCGTATGTTTTTTCGTCGACGATGCCGCTCACCGCTTTGGACTCGTCGAGCACGAACTCGTACACGTCCGACACGATTTGCTCTTTGGATTTCGTCTTTTTCGAATAGTCGCCCGCCATTTCCTTTTTCAGCGTGAATGTCAGCACCGTCTTTTCGCCTTTGTTTTCCCGGCTGGAATCAAAATACTTGTCGCTAAGCAGCGAAAGGTCCTCCTTGATGGGCGAGCGGGCCGCGTCGTATTGTTTCAGGACATCGGCCTGCACGTAGTACGTCACGATGTCACGTCCGTCCACGGGCTCGACGATAAAAATATCCTGCGTCTTTTTGCCTGTCTTTTCGACTCGCGTCAGCGTTTCCTCGTTGGAATCGTACGTTTCAATCATATAGACCGTGTCTTCCTTGATCGCGTCCTGCTCCCGGATCGTCGTCTTGACTTGCTCGTTTTCCACCAGCTTTGTGTCCATCGTCCACGAGCGCCACGCGTTGTTGCGCTCGATGGCGTCGTGAAGCGTTAAAAAGTCGCCCGAAAGCGAGCGGGAGCAGCCGCTCAAGCCAAACGCCAGCAAACCGGCCGCGATTGTATATATCCATCTTTTTTTCATATTCTGTTTCTCCGTTCTTTTTTATTTTATCATGTCCGCCAAAGAAATACCGGCGCCATCCCTTACAGTTTCCCAAAGAAAAACACGCCAAAGCGTGTTCTCACCGAATAACTTCGCGCAAGGCGAATCGTCCCGCCTCGTATCCATATACGAACAGGCAGCCGTTGCCAAACCCTTTTTTCAGCTCCTCGGACGGATCCTGAATGGCGCGTAAAAAATTGAAGCACGCCCCGCCATGCGAAACGGCGAGCACGCATTGATGGTCCTCTTTTTCCATAAGTTCCGTCAGCGTGACCACCATGCGGTCGCGCGTCGTGTTGCTCGATTCGCCCCCGAATTGAAGATAGTACGTCTCGCATCGGACCGGATCGTTTTCCGCCAGAAAATCGCTTTCCCCTTCCAGCAATCCGTAGTTGTTTTCCTTTAGCCCTTTCAGGCGCGTGTACGGCAAATCGCACACGAGTTCGAGCGTGTCGCAGCAGCGCTCCGACGTCGACGAGTACGCGTGGTCGAAACGAAAGCCGCGTTCCCGAGGCTTTTTTCCGGCCGCCTTCGCCTGCTCGATGCCCCGTTGTGTCAGGGGCGAGTCGCACCATCCCTGGATCTTGTGCAGCGCGTTGAACAGCGTTTCTCCGTGGCGCATCAAAACAAGTGTCTTTTCCATTGTTGTTTCCTCCGCTTTCAGCATAAAGACCACACGGAAGAAAGACAATGGACGAATCCGGCGATTCGTCCACTTACGTATGCTGCGCCAGCCACCAAAACAAGCCGGCCAGCGCGAGGATGCCGGTGATGACCATCAGCTTTGCGAAAATGGTTGAGCACCGTTCGCTCGTTCCGTTGAGTTTGGCCGCGAACTGCATGCATTGCAGTCCAATCAAAAGAAAAAGCCAGCCGATGCCGCCCAGCACGATCAGGCCGTAAAACGGCACGAAGTCGCTGACGATCTGGATCATGCGCCTTTCATCATCGACGTGATGAACGCCGCCAAAGACAACAGGGACAACGCGATGAGCGCCTTGGAAAACGACGCGTTGTCCTTTAAAAACGAATCGTATTTCGCCATGACTTCCCGCGACTGTTTCAAATACGCGGCTTTTTGCGCCGGAGAGATCCCGTTCATTTTTCTTGTCATCGAATTTCTCCTTTCTGGATTTTATTTTAATTTCATTTTATCGTTCTTTTTTCAATCCACAAGGAAAAACCACTTTAAGAAAAAAAAGAGACCGGAAATGCCAGTCTCTTTTTGTGTTTCAATCGAATCCTTATTTGTAAAGGTTGTAGAACGCTTTCAAGCCAGGGTAACGGGCGATTGCCGTTGCGCCACGTTTGTCGAGTTCGTCCTCGATACGCATCAAACGGTTGTACTTCGCGATCCGGTCTGTACGGGAAAGCGATCCGGTTTTGATTTGTCCGGCGTTCAAACCAACAGCGATGTCGGCGATTGTCGAATCTTCGGTTTCACCCGAACGGTGCGATACGATGCAAGTGTAGTTGTGCTCTTTGGCCAGCTGCATTGCGTCGAATGTTTCTGTCAGCGTACCGATCTGGTTTACTTTGATCAGGATGGCGTTCGCGATACCTTTTTCGATACCTTCTGCCAGGATGGCAGGGTTTGTAACGAACAGGTCGTCACCAACGAGCTGCACTTTGTCGCCAAGACGCTCGGTCATCTTTTTCCATCCGTCCCAGTCGCGTTCGCCAAGTCCGTCTTCGATGGAGATAATTGGATATTTTTCGATCCATGCCGCGTACATGTCGATCATTTCATCCGAAGTTTTGTTTCCTTGTCCGGATTTTGTCAATTCGTACATTCCTGTTTCATGGTTGTGGAATTCCGATGCCGCAACGTCCATCGCGATCATCATGTCTTTTCCTGGTTCGTATCCAGCCGCTTTCATCGCTTCAACGAGCAGTTCCAGTGGTTCTTCGTTTCCGTCTTTGCAGCTAGGGGCGAATCCGCCTTCGTCACCAACGTTTGTGTTGTAGCCTTTGTCCTTCAAAACTTTTTTCAAAGCGTGGAACGTTTCCGCAGCCATACGTACCGCTTCTTTTTCGTTTTTCGCGCCAACAGGCATGATCATGAACTCCTGGAAGTCAACTGTGGAGTCCGCGTGGCTTCCACCGTTGATTACGTTGCACATTGGCACTGGCAGCGTGTTTCCGTTGAATCCGCCAAAGTAGTTGAACAAAGGCATTCCATAGAAGTCAGCGGCAGCGATCGCGCAAGCCATGGAAACACCCAGTGTCGCGTTGGCGCCGAGGTTTTTCTTGAATGGCGTACCATCCAGTTCAAGCATCGTCTTGTCGATCAGGTTTTGATCCCGAACATCCAAACCGATTACGGCTGGCGCGATGATCGTGTTTACATTATTCACGGCTTTCGTCGTTCCTTTTCCCAGGTAACGGCTCTTGTCGCCATCGCGAAGCTCCAACGCTTCCCGTTCGCCTGTACTTGCACCACTTGGTACCATCGCACGTCCGTACGCACCGGATTCCGTCGTCACTTCCACTTCAACCGTTGGATTTCCACGGGAGTCAAGAACCTCGCGTGCATATACATCAGTAATAATAGGCATAATTAAAATATCCTCCTCTAAGCTTTGAGCTAATAAAATATTAACACTCCCCCCCTCTATTTTCAATAAAATTTGGAATCTAAAGCGCTTTCAAGACGCGTTCGATCTCGCTTTTTCCCTCATTGATAAAGACGCACAAAAAACCATTGACGCCCCGTTTTTTCAAACGATCCACCCAGAAAAGACGATCGCACGTCTGGGTGTCGAACAAGCGCATCCGGCAGCCACTGTCGCCTAGGCAAAGCACCTCGCGACCATCCGTTCCTTCCAAGGTGTATTCGTGCTCGTGGCACAGCCGGCAGCCAACCCGCCGGCCATCTTTTTTCAACGTGTTGACTGGACAATGGTTCATGAGCATCAGCCGCCGCTTTTGATACACGCACACAATCACGGGCGCCTTTTGCTCGTAGCGCGCTTCAAACGCGTCCAGCGTCTGCTCGATTTGGTCCAGACGCATCTCGTCGGACAACCCGACTTTTTCATATCCAAGCTCCAGCAGCGCGGCGATCGCGTACGAGTTGGTCACATTCATATCCAAAATGATCTTTCCTTTTCCAAGATGGGTCAGCACGTCGGCTTCCATGGTGTCGATGCGGCCTTTTTTTGCCGTTTCCGGCAGATTTTCCGCGATCCACGTGACGTTTTCCTCCCCCTTCTGGCTCAACGACTCGATTTGGGCCAGCACGACCGGCTCCTCGTTGACGACTGGAAAAAACACATACGGCTTTTGGGGGTGAATGACATATTCGAGCCGCTTGAGGCGCAAATGCTCCAGCGCCTCCTTGCGCAAGTTGTTCATCACTTTAATCGGAAAATAAATGCCGGGCGCCAAATCGTAGTCGATTGCCGTAAAATACGCCCATGAATCGTTGGTTTTGTTAAGTTGTTTTCCAAGGACGGCCGCGTCGGTCGCCTGATTTTTTGCCGCTTCGGCCTTGCCGTGCGATTCGATACGCACCGTGTGCGTCCCGTCGCTGACTTCCAGCGTGAGAGGGTGGCCGACGCCCTGGCAAACCGCTTTGGCCGTGACTCCCACTTGCCGATGGGCGTGTTTCACGCATTCCGCCACTTCCTTGCGATATTTGGCGTCGACGGTCTTTTTGACGACGCTGCCCGGTTTCACGCCTTCGGGGCCGTCAATCGTGATCGTCTGTCCGGCCGCTCCTTGCGCGATGAGGCGGTTGCGTCCGTCGTACATATAATTGACGTGGCAGCCCGTCGACGACCGGTTCGTTTCAAAGCAGATCCCGTCGTTTTGGTTGAGCTCGTGCGTCAGCTCGATCGTGATTTTCTTGTTTCGGACCGCCTTGACTTTCCCGATCGTCAAGCCGTGGTGGTTGCTCGCTTTCATTTCCATGAGCTGGCTGCCCCGTTTTCCGTACGTGTGGCCTTCGGTGAATGTGCGGTTGAATGTCACTTCCAAATGCTCCTCGTCCTCCTGCGTGACGGGCTCGTTTCGAAGCGCCTTTTTGATTGCTTCCACGCTGGCGTACACATACTCCGCCGATTTCATGCGGCCTTCGATTTTCAGCGAAGCCACGCCGGCGTCTTTTAAATCCTGCATATCGTGGATGAGGGAAAGATCGCGGGGCGAAAGCAGGTACATCGGAATCTTGTTGATGTTTTCGCCATCTTCTTTCAAGTAGTACGGCATCCGGCATGGCTGGGCGCACATGCCGCGGTTGCCGCTGCGTTTGTACATAACGCTTGAAAACTGACACTGTCCCGAATAGGAGATGCACAACGCGCCATGCACGAACACTTCGATTTCCATCCCGGTCGCCGCGCACGCTTTGATTTGCTCGAGGGTGCACTCGCGTGCCAGCACGACGCGGCGCACGCCCAGCTTGCGAAGCTGCTCGATTTGGAACGGCGTCGACACGGAAAGCTGAGTCGAGGCATGGACTTCCAGGTCGGGAAGCCGTTTATGGAGCAAATGGATCAAGCCAAGATCCTGCACGATGACAGCGTCCACGTTGATATGGTACAGCGCTTTCGCCATTTCGTAGGCGTGCTCGATTTCGTCCTCGTACAAAATCGTGTTCATCGTGATGTACACTTTCATGCCGATGGTGTGGGCGCGCTCGATGATTTCTTTGGTTTCCTCCAGCGTGAAGCGGTTGGCGAAGGCCCGGGCGCCAAATTCCGGCAAGCCAAAGTAAACCGCGTTGGCGCCGGCGGCGAATGCCGCTTCAAGAGATTCCCGGCTTCCAACCGGAGCAAGTATTTCTGGGTGGTTCATTTTTGTGTAGTTCTCCTTCAATCGTTCAAAAAAAGCACGGTTACCGTGCTTCGTTTTTCTCATAAAACGCCTTGATGGCCTCAAACGTCTGCTGCGAGATCACATGCTCAATGCGGCAGGCGTCTTCCTGCGCGATGTCGCGGGGCACGCCAATCGCTTCCAGCATGCTGGAAAAAAACACGTGCCGCTGGTAGGTTTCCTCGGCGACTTGTTTTCCAAGCTCGCTTAAGCGGATGCACTTGCTGTGGTCCAGTTCGATCAGCTGTTGTTCCACCATCAATTTGACTGCGTGGGAAACGCTCGGTTTCGAATATCCAAGATAACTGGCGACGTCGACGCTGCGCACGACCGGCAGTTGTCCGGACAATACCAAGATCGCTTCAAGATAATCTTCCAATGATTCGCCGTAATGCTGCATCTCAAATTCTCCTGTTCTATCCATCCTTATTTTAGCGGTCGCTAACTGCCTTGTCAATTTCGGGCATCACACAAACGTGGAATGCTCGAACGTGTCGATCAGGCCGGCCGCGTCCATCACGAATCTTCGCTTTTTCGTTTGAAAGCAAAAGAGGATGGAATCCGTTGGCGCGCAGCAATTCATATCGTGGATGATTTCAAAATATCCGGTTTTGCCGTACATTTCCAAATCCGGACCGGTATAGACGAATAGCTTGCTCGCGTTTTCCTCGCACAAACGAACCGCTTTTTGCTCGCGGACGATGTCTTCGCTCATGACTGTCACCTCGTTTCGCTCCTATTGTACAAAAGGCGCCCCGGAAATGGTCGTCATATGCTTTCACGAACCTTATTCGTGGCGAATGGCTTCCAGCGCCGGCACCTTGACCGCCTTGCTGGCCGGATAGTAGCCGGATACCACGCCGATGAGAACGGAAAACAGCAGGGCGAACAACGCCAGCCACCATGGAATGACAGACAGCGGCGTTCCTTCGATGCCAAACAAAAACAAGACTTGCTCACCAAACGACTGGGCGGGCGCCTGGGCGTTGGCGAAAGAGTTCATGACCATGGATAAAACAAAGCTGAGAGCCAGCCCGGCGACGCCGCCAATGAGCCCGATCATGCCGGCCTCCATCAAAAACAGGGCCCGGATGTTTTTCGTAAAGCAGCCCAGCGCCTTCATGATGCCAATTTCCCGGGTCCGCTCGGTGATGGACATGATCATCGTGTTCGTGATGCCGATGGCGGCGACCAGCAGCGAAACCGCGCCAATGCCACCCAGCACCATCTGAATCATCCGGGTCGACTCCTCCATCGACTCGCGCATGCTTTCCATCGAGTTGGTTTGAAAGCCCAGCCCCTGGATTTGTTTTTCGATGTCCGAAACGTTTTCGATGGCGTCGGCTTTGACCATGGCGCCCGAGTAGTTGAACGTGGTGGACGGCTTGCCGGCTTTGCGGTTGGCATCTTTCCACAACGTCTTCATCTCGTTCATGTCGATCAAAAGCCCTTCGCCGGTTTCGTAGCCGATCATGTAGTTTTCCTTCAAACGGCCGGTGACGGTCACGGTTTCCTTGAATTTGTTTTGCTCGTCGACCGCGATAGAAAGGTCGACTTTGGCGTTGAGCGGATCAAAGTACGGATCGGGCAGGTTGTCCTCGTTCATGTTGCCGTTTTCGTCATACAGCATCGAGTAGTAGTCGATCGTGTTGCTGCCGTCCGGCCGGGCCGTGTCTTTGAAGTTGTACGCGAAGCGCTCGCCGGCCAGCGCCTGCTTTTGCGCGCCGGGAATCGGAAGCGTCCCGTCTTTGAGCTCGTAGCCAAACCCTTCGAGCTCGGAAAAGTCGATGCCGACCAGCGGGGCGTACATCGCCTCGTAGCGACCGTTGGAGCCTGTCGAGATCGTGATTGGATAGTCCTGGATCTCGAACTTGCCGCTGGCGGCCTGCACGCCGGGAATGGCTTTGATGCTGTCGAGCGCCGCCTCGTCCAGTTTGGTTTGCGAAGTTGGATCGTAGTTGGGGTAGATCGTGATCATGCGCAAATCGCCCATGCTTTCAAGCATCTTTTTTTGCGAAGCGTCCATCGCGACGCCGATGGATACCATGACGACGATCGACATGCACCCGATCATGACGCCAAGAACGGTTAAGATCGTTCTCGACTTGCGTCGCTTGAGATTGTTGAGGCACATGCGCCAAAGATCGCGGAACGTCATTGTCCGTCATCCTTGTCGTCGTCAAAGTCGAGTTCTTCGACGCTGTCGGCTTGTTTTTTCTTTTTGTGGCGTTTTCGCAAAAGCACAACAGCCACGATGGCTCCGGCCAGCGCGACGACGCCAATCACCCAGCCCCAGGGCGACGAGGGCTCTTCGACTGGCATTTCCATGCCGCCATCCGGCATGACGGGCGCCATTTCCCCGACATTGAGTTCGACTGGAAACTTTTCTTCGACTAGATCCTCGTTCGCGTTTTCATACGAAATCACGATTGTGGCCTTTTGCTGGCCGGGCTTGTCTGGAATCAGGATGACGTCGATCGAGCCGCTGTTTCCTGACTCGATGTTGCCGACGTTTTGCACTTTTTGCAGCGCCGGAACATCGCCTTCGACTTTCACTTCGACATTGCTCAGGGACGATTTCCCTTTGTTCACATAATTGAACGACACGACGCATTCGCTTCCGACAGAAGCCATCTCGGGCAAAACCGGCTCGTTGATGACGAAGCGGTCTTTCAAATACACCGGGATGGAAATTTTTTCCGCCATTGTCTGGTTGACGCGTTCGCCATCTTCCACATAGTCGTAGCGGAAGTTCACGTCCACGACGGCGGATGTGCTTTTTTCGATCGCGAGCGCCTTCATCGTCAAGTCGATCTTTTTCGACTGGCCGGCGCCCAGGCTTTCGAAGTAAAACGTGTTGCTGGAATTGGCGATGGAGAGCCCTTCGCCGGTTTCGAGCGCCACGACGATGTTTTCGGTCGCCAGGGTTTTGGACGTGTTGTAAAACTCGAGGGACAACCCAAACTCCTTGCCCGAATAAATTGGATCCTTGCCGTACGAGTATTTTTTGACGATGAGATTGGGCGCCGCGCTCTTGACGACTTTGGACGAGTAGCCATCGTCCCCTCCGCCAGCGTATCCGCCATCCCATGTCGGGGTGTCGACGGGCGTGTCTGCGGGCTGATCGGGTGTATCGGGCTGCTCGGGCTGCGCTGGTTGCTCGTCGCATTCCTTGATCGCGATAGAAGGCGTCGTATAGCCGATTTGGAGCGCGGAGTAGCCGATTTGAAAGCGGAACTCGTCGCCTTTTCCTTTCCAGACGACGTCTTTGAACACGATTTTGACTTTGAGCGGTTCTTGTTCCTTGCTTAGAAGAATCGCCTGCATCGTTTGTCCGCCGGAAAAGTCGTCGGTGAGCCGCTCGATGTTGAGCGAGTGGATGCTTTGGTTGATTTTGTCGATTTCCTCTTGTTCCAGCGCTTTCTGGGTGCTGACAGCCGGATCGCTGGCTGTGACGACGAGCGTGAACTTCTCGCCTTTTTTCAGCGTTTCGATCGGTTCGCCCTGCTCGTTGACGAGCGAATAGCTGTTGACGGAAAACGCGCTTTGCGCTTTGGCTTCGGGCTTTTCGACCGGATTGGCGGGTTCGATTGTTTCTTGCGCGAAAACGACCGGATTGCCTGCCATGCATGCCGCCAAAAAAAGGGCGGCGAGTTTGTGATTTCTTTTCATATCAAAATTTCCTCTTCTTTTTTCCATTCTTCTTGTACGATTTCCCCGTCATGCAGCGTGACGATGTGGTCGGCGTAAGCGGCCATATCCTTGTCGTGGGTGACGAGAATGAGCGTCTGGTCGTATTCGCGGGCGAACGCGACCATCATTTCCATGACTTCCTTCGTGCTTTTCGAATCCAGATTGCCGGTCGGCTCGTCGGCGAAAACGACTTCGGGCGTGTTGATGAAAGCCCGGGCGATGCCGACTCGCTGCTGCTGGCCGCCTGACATCTGGTTTGGATAGTGGCTCATCCGTTTTTGAAGTCCGACCCGCCGGAGCATGCGCGCGGCTTTTTTGTTCCGCTCTTTCAAGGGGACGCCTGCGAACATGAGCGGCAGCGCGACGTTTTCGAGCGCGCTGAAGTGCGGGAGCAAATCGTAGGACTGGAAGATGAATCCGGAATGTTTCTGGCGGAACGCGGCGAGCTCATTCTCGTCCATTCGCGAAATGATTTGCCCGCAAATTTTCACCCCGCCCCGGGTTGGTTTTTCCAAGCCGGCCAGCTGGTTGAGCAGCGTGCTTTTTCCAGAGCCGGACGGCCCGAAAATGCAGCAGATCTCCCCTTTGCGAATATCAAGGTGAATGTCGCGCAACGCGTACACTTTTTCTTCTCCCATGTCGTAGATCTTGTACAGTTTGCGAACTTGTACGATCTTTGGTGCTTGTTCCATAGTCCATATCCTTTTCTTTTTTAACATCATTGTATCAGAAACAAAAAACAAATTTCTTAAAAATTCCGAAAGATGTCGTTTCCTTCCAAGCGTCTCGTTTGATGTTGCGCCCCTTTTGCCGGACAATGAATGAAAAAGAGGTGAACAACTATGCGACTCAAAAACAAAGTCATTGCCGTCACGGCTTCGACACGAGGCATTGGGTGGGCGATTGTCCAGGCGTGCGCCAAGGAAGGCGCCATTGTCTATATGGCGGTTCGGCGCGTGGAGGACGCGCGCCGGCAGGTCAAGGAACTCAACGAGCAAGGCCGGATCATCAAAGCGATTTACTGTGACGCGTACGATCATCAAACGTATAAAGACATGATCGAAACGATCGTGGAGGAGGAAGGCCGCCTGGATGTGCTCGTCAACAACTTTGGCACGAGCGATCCGCGCAAGGACAAAGACATCGAGCAGACGGACTTTCACGATTTTATTTCAACCATCGACACGAATCTGGCCAGCGTCTACATTCCGTGCCAGGAAGCCATTCGGGCGATGAAAGGAAACGGCTGCGGCAGCCTTATCAACATTTCGTCGATTGGCGGCGTCGTGCCGGATATTTCGCAAGTCGCCTACGGCACGAGCAAGGCGGGTATCAACTACTTGACGAAGCTGATCGCGGTGCAGGCGGCCAAATACAACATCCGCTGCAACGCCATTTGCCCGGGCATGATCGCGACGGACGCGGTCAAGGACAATTTATCCGACGAGTTCAAGACGTTTTTCTTGAAACACATCCCGTTGAACCGGATGGGCAATCCGGATGAGATCGCGGCGCTGGCGGTGTACTTTGCCAGCGACGAATCGGCATACACGACCGGACAAGTCGTCGAGGTGGCGGGAGGCTTTGGCATTCCAACGCCGGTGTTTGGCGATTTGGCTGGCGGCGGTACCAAGCGCTAAGAGCACGTGAACGATAAATGGTGTTCCGGAAACCCGGTGCACCATTTTTCTTTTGAATTTTTTGGATTTATTTCCCAAAACTTTCGAAAATAAAAAGTTTTCGGATTTTTATCCCAAAACTTCAAGTTCCACACGATCGCCTTTCTGAACCGGCCGGGCAAACAGCGCCTCCACCGTCCGCTTTTGCGAGGAAGTCATGGCGAAGGGCGGAAACGTGACCGTTCCTTTTTGGTTGATATGAAATTCCCGCGTTCCAAGCCGGCCCGCGCTTTCCTCGTCGATGTCGATTTGAGCAAAGCGGTCCTTTTCTGTTTTGAAATCATAAATCATATGATACGGCCCCCATGTCAGCTCTGGATCGCCGGGATCAAGATGGCGCTGGCGAAACTCGTCGGCGTAGGCGTTCGCGAAGGACGTCAGTTCCGTCAGCACGAGCCGGAATTCGGTGTTGAAATCATCGCGCCGAAACATGGATGGGATCGTGATGTTTCCTTGCGCATCCAAATCCAATGGAAAGAGGAGCCGTTCCAGCAAAGGACGTAAAAACGGCTCGTCGAGATGGCTTGCTTTCATGACCGATTCGACAACCGTGTCCCCTTTTCCATCGGGAACAAGCGTCAGGATTGTCGTGTCGTGGTCGACTGTTTTCATGATTTCCGCTTTTTCCAAACCGTCATCCATGAAAAACCGGTCGTATTCGTAGATGGCGCCCCCTGACTTCCAGACAAGCGTTTTCTGGGCGTCATTGTCGTTTTTCCAATCGGTTTTCGTGTTCAGTTCCCAATCCACATCCATCGCGTATTCGGCTTGGGCATCGAGTTTGTGAAGTCCTTGAACGACTTTGTCATCCACACTGGGAGCGGAGCAGCCCGCCAACCCGGCCAGCATCCCGAGCGTCAGCGCCTTTGCCCAGACGTTTCCTTTCTTTTTCATGAAACTCTCCCTTTAAAACCGCAAATGCTGTCCAAAATACACGATCATCGCCAGCGCGTACAAAAAAGTCGCACCCATCAAAACCACGTCATGCGCCACAATGTGTTTTTTTTTCGTTCCAAGCAGCGTCATGTACATCCACAAGACAAATAGAAACTGAAACGCATCCATGAACGTCACATCCCGATTGACCGCGTACATCATCGCGGCCGCGATGACGAGGCCGGCTACCGCCAGCCCGTTGCACACTTTGATGACGCGCGGTTCCAGGAGTTTTGCTTTTATGTTCTCCATCCTCGTTCTCCTCACATTCTGCCTTCTGTAAATCCAACGCGCGGATCGTCGAGCCCGTATTGTTCGGCCAGCGCCGCGAAATGCGTTTCAAAATAGTCGCCAAACCCTTTTTCAAACGAATGCTTGTCGGGAAACATCGAATAAATGTTTAATGCATCGCATACGGTTGCCCCCTGCTCGCTCATACGCTGCAAAATCGTCCGAAATTCGAAGCATGCCGCAAATTCCAAATGCATCGTTTCCCATTGTTTCGTTAAAATCTGCACGTCGAAATTATAAATCTTTCGTCCTAACGTAAACAAATTCATTCCCCATATGCGGCTGCATACGGATAACGTCACTTTTTCCATATCCACATAGGGAATGACGATTTCGCGGATTCCTTTGCCAAATAAAATTTCCGCGTATTCCTCATGTCGCGCACGAATGCGTAAATCCGACGAAGTCCATTCGATGACGCATCCCATTGGATTCCCCATCCCGAGCGGACTTCCTATGTCAAAGTCGTCAATGAGCGCAGGGCCATAATACAAACGTCTCTTTTTCATCCTAACCTCCTTTTTATTTCTTCTTACGATCATTATACCCTTTTAAAACAAGCAGCGCTTTTTAAAACCCAACCACTTACACTCCCTTTTTTACCACTTGCGAAAAAAGAGGAGAACAAGCCGCTCTCCTCTAATAAAAATAGTTTTCATTTTCATACCATGCGTATGTGTCGTTTTGGATATCGTGCAAAATCATATACCGGTTTTGCGTTGGACTGGCGTAAAGCTCGTCGCCCACATGGCCGACGCCATCGAAGTTTTCCCCGGCGATCTCGCATACTTTTTTGATCGTTCCAGCGGGTTCCAGCAAAGCCGCTTCCCCGGCACTCGCTTTTCCCAGCAAAAAGTACGCCATGTTCTCGTACACAAAGTGCGGCAGCGTCAACCCCGGCAGCGCGATTTCACCGGTTTCATCGAAATCTTTCAGCACCCGTTCCTGCTTCGTTGGAGCGTTACGGTATTCGAAACGGGCCATGTTGTCTTCGTGTTCCAAAATCAAATCGTCGCCATTCCGATAGATCGCGGCGTCTACCCAGTCCTGGCCGCTTGGATTCACGGTTTTGTTTTGGTCCGGGAAATCCGAGCTGACTGCTTCCACTGTGGCGATTGGCGTCTGGTTTTCCACAACCGGTTCACTTTCCGTCTGCCAGTAAATCTTTCCCTCGAAGCAAAGCGCGGGTGGCACGTCAAACGACAAAGGCAACGGTTTGGACTGGCATCCAAACAAGCACCCAAAAACGCAAAGCATAAGGATGATTGATTTGCGTCGCATCTATTCCCCTCCTTCTGCATGAAAAGGTAAGATCTTTCCTCTGATTTCATTGATTTTTAGTGGCCCAAATCTTCTTGAATCGTAAGAGTCGATTCGATTGTCGCCCATGACCCAGATTTCGTCTTTCTGCAATCGAAAAGAAGGAAGATTGCTTTGATCTTTTTGATTGGGTTTCAAATACGGTTCCGCCACAAGCGCATCCTCAATATACAAATTCCCCTGTCGATAGCTAATCTTTTCGCCTGGCAATCCGACAACCCGCTTTGCGATATTTTCATGTCCCTCTTTCCAAAAACTGACGATTTCGCCTCGCTTTAATGGAAACACGTATCCCGCGTTCAATTTGCGCAACGTGACCGGAAGTTTATACTTCACGATTACCGAATACTCCGCAATGTTCATAGAGCGTCCTTTCGTGATTCCAAACGTCGCCACAAAAACATTCAACAACACAAAAATCATCCCCGCGGCAAAAACAAGCCGCCACTTTCGTTTTCCTTTCATATTCTTACTCCCATTTCTTTGATTCCATCATAAAATGAACATGTCGCATGTAAACAAATTATTTCAACTGACCTGTTCGTTTATTCTTGTTTGGACTTCATAAAAAAAGCCGCTTCCGGTTTCCCTGCCGAAGCGGCCTGTGTTCTAGGACTGGATATGAAGAATGTCTTCCAGCACGTCCTCGATCTTTGTGTGGATCGTATGTGCGTGCGCCTTCACCTCGTCCGGGCAGTGCGCAAACGAATAGCTGTCCTTTGCGCAATCAAGCAACGGAATGTCGTTGAGCCCGTCCCCGATCGTAAACAACCGCTCGACTTCGTACCGGCCTGTCAGCTTGCGCAACGCGGCCGCCTTGGACACGCCCCGCTTGACGACATCGACATACGGCCCGTTGCGAAACGCCTGCACATTGTCGGGAAGGATCGGCATCCCCTGTCCGTCCTGAAGCGCAAACGACACGGCCCGGCCGCCATCGGCGACGGGAGCATACGCCGCCAAATCGCGCAGCAGCATCTTCACCGTTTCCTCATCCATCGTCTGTTCTTCGATCCAGTTTAAATTCCCATCCAATATCGCCGCGCCGTTGCACGCGATGATCGCGTCGTAAAAATCGGCCTCGTATTTTTTCAGTCCTTCTTTCATCTTGGCGACGGTTCGTCCACTCACGATCACGAACTGGTTTCCCCGCTTGCGAAACGCCTCGATTTGTTCGCGTGTTTTCGTTGAAATCGTTTTGCGCTGGACGATCGTCCCGTCAAAATCACTGCCAATCATCTGCATTGTTTTTCCTCGCTTTCCTCTTTTACGATACAAGCGATCCTTCTGGAAAACACGCAGCGATTCGTTGAACTTTTCCCCTTTTTTCTACTGCCAGTGGAGCGGCGAGTGGATCACGACCGCCTCCTCTTTGTCGTTTCTTGACTCGATTTGACCAAGGCGATACGCCGGGTCCCCGTTTTTGGCGATCACAAGCACCCCGATGCCGCAGTTGAAGGCTTTCATCATTTCCGCATCCGTATACGAAAGGGCGCGCTTCAGCCAGTGGAAAACGGGAGGTATCTTCACGTTGTCCAGTTCGAACACCGCTTTTTGATCCGGTTTCAACACCCGGCGGACGTTGCGCTCCAATCCAAACTGCGTGATATGGACCAGACATTTGATGTCCTCGTACCCGTTCGTCATCCCCGCGTAGCAAGCCGGCGCTTTCAAAAGTTCATCCAGCAGCCGTTTCGTTTTCCATTCCGGCCTTCGTTCCAGAAGCGCCTCCACAATCGTAAAGCCATGATGGTGCAGCCCGTTGGACGGCCAGTAGTAAATCGAGTCTCCCGCCTCGATACGCCGCGCATCGTAAGGCCGCTTCGCCTCCCCGATCCCGGTAAAGACGATTTGCGTTTCTTCCGGTTTCATGAACGGTTTGACCGAACGCTGCGCCTCAATCAATGGCATTCCCCGCTTTCTTCCCGCCGTTCGAGCAAGCGCTGTAAGCCGGGAAAACAGGGGAAGATTTTCCTGTCCGCTCAAGATTGTCATCGTCAGCGCGAGCGGACGGGCGTTCATCGTCATCCAATCGTTGCCTAGCGTCAAAAGCGCGTCGTCGACAAGCTCTTTCAAAGCGCCTTGCTCGAAGGCGAGATGCTGTTTGGCGCCCGGTTCGAGCGTCCTCGACACGAGAAGCGAGCCATCGCTTCTCTCCAGCACGCCGCCGCGAAACGACGGATTCCAGACGTTGTCCGGATGGCTTTCCTCGTTGAACCGGTCCCATCTTTCCACGTGCACATCCAAATGGGCGTGGTCGATTTTCTCCTGTTCAAAGCGTCCGTTCGCGATTTCCTCCATTGTTACGCCATACAGTCTGGACAGCTCCAGCAGCAAATCCAGCGGCGGGACGGCCATTCCGTTTTCCCACTTGGACACCGCCTGGGCACTGACGTGCAGCCGGCTGGCCACGTCTTTTTGCGTCCACGCGTGGGCTTGGCGCAGCCTGGTTAAAAACGCGCCAGTCTGTTCCCGTTCAATCATTGGTTCTCCTTTCCAGTCGATAAACAAAATACAAAAGAGCCATACTTTCCACGATCGCGGCGATCCAGTACACGAAAAACAAGCTCGTGTGCTGGACGATCCATCCCAGCCCCATCAAAACAAGGGCGTTGGCCAGCGCGGTGAAAGCGTTGACGGCCGAATAAAACCCAGCCCGGTTTTCGGAAGGAATTTGTTCCTGCATCCAAATGTCTTCCAGCGTCATGTACATGCCAAGCGCCCCTTCAAACAAGAGTACGAGGGCGATGTAGACGCCAAGCGAGCGGACTTGCGCGATGAGCACGCACACCCCGGTCAGCACAGCAAGCGTTGCTTTGATGAGCGTCGTCTGCTTCCAGCGCTTCAGCAGGGCGGTCGTCACAAACGAGGCGAGCGCGAACACGCCCATGATTGCGATCATCATACTGCTAATGATGGACGCGTTTTGATGAAAGTGCTCAAGCAAAATGAGCTGCCACGTCAGGATGAACACCGCGTATGGAATCGTGAACAACATGTTGAACCCGGCCAGCCGCCGAAAGACTGGATGCGAGAAAATGGAAACGACCTCTTTCCATCCGCTTCCGTTTTCCTCCCGGATGGTCCCGTAGTTGTCTTTGCCCACGACAAGCGTCACGACGGAAACCACGCCCAGGATCGCGATGGCCAGCAGCATTGGCAATGTGCGGGAGGCGGCGAAAAACATCGTGCACAACAGCAAGACCCCGATGCATACGGCGTTCATGACGCCGCGCAAAACCGGAATGATTGTTTCCCGCTCTTTGAGCGCGTCCTTTTCTTTCAGCTCCTCGTAGTACCAGCTTTGTGGCGAGCCGCTAAAGAGCGCGTTGCCCGCGGATTTCAAAATGGCGGCCAATACAAAGACAAGAAAGTTTTTGGATACGATGAACGCGATGTAGCCAAGCATGAGCACGAACAAGCCGATCGCGCTCGCTTTCTTGCGGCCGATGCGATCCGCGATCATTCCCGAAGGAAACTCGAAAACGAGCAGCAGGAAGTCCTCGATGGACAACAGCACGCTGATCAGACCGACACCGATCCCGCTGGAATATAAAATTTCCATGAACGACGATCCGTAGATTTTGTCCACCGCGCCATAGGCGAGCAAAATCAAAAAGTAGATCGCGTTGATTTTTTTGATTGTCATACTTTTTCTCCTTTGAATAAATACAAAAAAAACCAAAGAACAAGCGTCTTCGGTTTTCATGTGAATCGTTCTATCCCCAGACTCTTCGTTCGTGTTTTCTCATTCGATTGTGCACGGTCGAGGTGCTGCGGGGACAGCGTAAAAGGAGTTTTCTTCAGTCAGGAGAAAAGACGTTGCGAACAAATTCAACTGGATTGTGTTTTTCACTGTAAATGTTTTCATATCCTTTCCTCCTTGTTTTTCATTACTTTACATAGTTTTCAACAAGTTGTCAACGCTTTCATAAAAAATTTTTAAAGTGTTTATCAAAATCGGAAAGAGAAAATGATTCGCAATACTATCCCGACTCCATTTCTCTCGAAATTATCAACAATTTTTTGAAGAATCAACAATTTCTCTCGAATTTATCAACGATTTTTTGAAGAATTAACGATTTCTCTCGAATTTACTAACGATTTTTGAAGAATCAACGATTTCTCTCGAATGATGGATTTGAGGTTTCTGATTGACAATCCGTGTCGCTTGACTATAATGAACATTGTTCAGATTGAGGTGAGCCATGAATACGATCATCACATCCAAAGAGGAAATTTTAAAACACAGCCGCGAGCTGCTGCAAAAAAAAGGCTGGAACGCCATCAACATCCGCGCCCTCGCGACCGCCTGCCACGTGTCGGTGGGCTCCATTTACAACTATTTTCCTTCAAAGGCGGAGCTTGTATCGGAAACGATCGCAAGCGTCTGGCTTGAGATCTTCCACCAGCCCGACGAATCGTTTCAAACGATCGAAGCGTGCGTTCGCTGGATGTTTGAGCGCATGCGCTACGCTCAGACAGCCTATCCCGGATTCTTCACGCTGCACGCGTTCAGTTTCGCCAAGCCCGAAAAATCCGAAGGCAAGAAACGCATGGAGGAAACGTGGACACATATGGAAGCGAGCCTGTGCGCCATTTTGCATAGCGATCCCAACATCCGCCCCGACGCCTTCAATGCCCGCCTGTCCGAAAAACAGTTCGCCCACGTCCTGTTTTCGCTCATGATGTCGGCGTGGCTTCGCCACGATTTCGACCCCGACGTCGTGCTCGAGATCGTGCGCCGCACGGTGTATTAAGTTTCCTTGCACCGGGCGGGATATTTTTTTGCCTCAAAGTGAACAACGTTCAGAAAGGAGTCCTTTTTATGAAAGTTAAAAAGAATACATTGCTTTTGATCGCCTGCCTCGTCTGGTGCCTGGCCGGTTTTAACATTTTACGCATCGGCGTCGTCACGTACCCGCCGTATTTGACGTGGTACAACGTATTGCTGTCCATCGTCGTGTTCGCCCTTTTCCAGCTTTTCGTCTTTGGAAAACTCGTCACCAAACATACGAAGCGGATCCTCGACTACATTCAGGAACGCCAGTTCTTTTTAAAGTTTTTCGACGTCAAATCGTTTTTGATCATGGCCTTTATGATGGCGGGCGGTATCGCGATCCGCGCCTTCCATCTTTTGCCCGACGGATTCATCGCCGTCTTTTACACCGGACTGGGCGCCTCCCTGCTGTGGGCCGGCCTGTTGTTTGGATGCAGCTACGGCAAAGCCGTCAAGAGAGGAGCATAACCGATGCGCGCCTTGTTTGAAACCACGTTCGACATCGTCTACCTTGTCACCGTCACGACGCTTGGCGTCCTCATGATCCGCCAAAGCAAGTCCCGCTCCCAGTACCGGCTGTTTGGCTGGATGGCCGTCGTTCTTGGCGCCGGCGACGCGTTCCACCTCGTTCCGCGCGCCATCGCCCTGTGCACGACAGGACTGGACCACTACACGAGTGCTTTAGGGATCGGCAAATGGATCACCTCCATCACGATGACCGTGTTTTACGTCCTGCTCTATTTCGTATGGCGCAAACGCTACGCCATTCGCCAGCACAACGGTTTGAGCGCTTTGGTGTACAGTCTGGCCGGTTTGCGCATCCTGCTTTGCATGCTGCCCCAAAACGAGTGGCTCAGCGCCAGACCTCCATTGCTTTGGGGCGTGATCCGCAACATTCCGTTCGCCCTGCTCGGCTTGCTGATCATCGTGCTCTTCGCGTACAAAGTGAAACAAACGAACGACAAGCCGTTTCGCTGGATGGCGCTCACGATCGTGCTCAGCTTCGCCTTTTACATTCCCGTCGTCTTGTGGGCCGAGCAAATCCCGGCCATCGGCATGCTCATGATTCCCAAGACGTGCGCCTACGTCTGGACGATTTGGATCGGTTATCGGGCGATGAAAAACGACACGCAAAGCGAATGACGCCATCGCGTACCTCCGCCACCAGCGAACCGCCCATCTTTTCCATATAACCCCTGGCGATTGGCAAACCCAGACCGTGCGAATCGTTGTGAAAGCGCAGCGTGGCGTAGCGCTCGAACAGCTTTTCCACATCTGTGACGCGCAAGGCGCCCAATCCGTTTTCAAACACGACCGTTCGCTCGTCGATCATGGCGATCGCGATGCCGTCGGGAGCGTACTTCGCCGCGTTCGCCAGCAAATTCGTAAACACCCGCGCCATCGCCGGCGCGTTGCCCGTCACGACCATCGGATTCAGGTCGAGCGAAAGCTCGATCTGTTTTTTTTGCAGAAGCGCCCGCATTCCGACAATCGTCTCCTCAAGCACATGGTCGACACGCACCTCGGTCAAAGCAAGCGGATTGGCCCCGTCCTGCAAACGGGCGAACTCGAACAGCTCCTCACTCATCGCCTGCAACGCGCGCAGCCGTCCTTCCACGACCCGGACATCCTCCTGTCGCTGCCTTTCATCGTTTTCCTGCCAAAAAAGCTGCGTGTATCCCAACGCAGCCGTCAACGGCGTTCTCAAATCGTGAGCGATCGTTCCCATTTGCTCGTTGAGCCAGCGCGCCCTTCGATCCAGACGTAGGCGTTCCTTCCGGATCGTTTCCAGCGAATCGTTCAACGCGCCTGTCAGCGCGCGCAAAGAGGCGTCGGACGCCACGACCGGCAGCCTTCGATTCGTTTCCGACGCCGAACAGGCGCTCCACTCTTCTTTCAAACGCCGCAAAGCGTGTTTCAAACCAAGCCATTTCCACAAGAAAAATCCTGCCGCCAGCCATCCAAGCATACCGTCGCCTCCCTTTTTCTACCGCACTTCCTTGCGCGTGAACACCAGCCAGCCCGCGCCTATGAACACAATGGCTTCCACGAACAGCTGGATTGCCAAAACGACAGGTGGACACACGAACCCGAACACCAGCTGCATCATCGCGCCGGTTGGCAGCCACGACAGCGCGGTTTCGGCCACGGCGCGGGCGTTTCCGTCCAAAAACTTCGGATTCAAAACGGGCTCGTTGACCATTTCCCCGTTGACCTGCTGTTCGAGCACGAGCGTCTTTGGCGGCTCGATCAGCCGGTTCTGGATTTGAAACGCCACCAAAAACAACGCAATCAATCCAAGCAGGCACAAAATGACGCGTGTCGTTTTCTGGATCGGGCAAACGCTGACAAGCGTAAAGAAAAACGCCAGCGCGACTAGCGCGCTTGTGAGCAAGAGAACCGTCGTTCCGATGGACGCAGCTTCCAGCACGAAAGTGCCGATGCCGATTTGCACGAGCAAAAAGAGCGCTTCGAACCACAACGTGATGCCCAAACTCGTGAGCGCGTATGTCAAGAAAACGGCGGAACGCGTCTTGCCGACGATGAGTTTGTTGCGCAAGAGGCCGTTGGCCTCGTCATTGCCTGTCCATACCGGGATACACACGCTTTGCGCCAAAGCCACGACCGGCAGCGTGATCCACAAGCCGTCGTTCATGGTTGCCGCGTCGTTCGCGCGAACACTCAGCACGATGCCGGAAAGTATGAGCAGCGCCAGCGTCACGATCCAAAATCCTTTCGAATGGCGGATCCGAAATCCGTCCGCGCAGAACAACCCTCTCATCGTGTCCCGCCTTTCATGATTTGCATGTACACGGCTTCCAGGTCCTCGTTGACGATCTGGATCGAGCGCACGTCGATGCCGGCTTTCGCCAATTCCAGGGCGAGCTCTCCGGCCGGACGATTGGTTTCCACCCGCCAGCGGTCGGCGCCCAGCGCCTTGTACGCCATCCGGTTTCGATCCCAATAGGAAACGAGTTTTTCCATCGGCTTCGCCTCGATTTCCACGACTGGTTTTGCGTGTTCGTCAAGTTCCTTCGCGCTTGTTTCCAGCACGATCTTCCCGCCTTTCAAAAAGCCGTACCAGTCGGCCAGCTTGGCCAGCTCGGCTAAAACGTGGCTTGAAATCAAAAACGTGATGCGATGCTCCTTGTTCAGCTTTAAAATGAGTTCCCGCAGCTCGATCATGCCTTGCGGATCGAGTCCGTTGGTCGGCTCGTCCAAAAGGATGAAGTCGGGATGGCCGATCAATGCCATCGCCAGCCCGAGCCGCTGCCGCATGCCCAGCGAGAAATCGCCCGCCTTCTTCGTGCCCGGATCGTTCAGTCCCACCCATTCGAGCGCTTCCTTTTCGTGCCCGGGTTCCAGTTCGAGCAGTCTGGCTTGGGCGCGTACGTTGGATAACGCGTCCAGTTCCGGATCGAGCGCGGGCATCTCGACGATCGCGCCCATGCGTTTGCGCGCCAGGTGAATCGCCTTGTCGCTCGCGTCGACATCAAAGAGCGAATACGTTCCGGCGTCCGGCTTTTGCAGGCCGGTCAAGATGCGAATGAGCGTCGTCTTGCCAGCCCCGTTTTCTCCAATTAGTCCGTAAATGCTTCCGGCCGGAATGTGGAGTGAGCAGCCCTTGAGCACGGGCTGTCCGTACGCTTTTTCAATATTCCGGCATACACAAACATCTTCCATCGTTTCACTTCCCTTCCTTTCCATCGTACCAAAGCCCGGTTACGCTTTCGGGAAAGAAAAGGTTACGTTTTTGTTAAGAAAGATGGTAGCCAATGCCCCAAAGCGCCTCGATCCGGTCCGTACCGGTCAATGTTTTCAGCTTCGCGCGCAAACGCGACATGTGCACTTTGAGCGTGGAGGCGCTCATCAGCACATCCTGGCTGGCCAATGTATCGAGCAGGGCCGTTCGCGTCATCGTCCCGTCGCGCGCCTGCATCAAAGCGGACAGGATCTTGGTTTCAATGGGCGTCAGCCTGATCGTTTGGCCGTCATGCCTTGCCTCGTTTTGAACGAGAGCGAGATCGTTGTAGCGGAGCGTTTGTTGGCGCGTGGCGTCGACAGGCCGCAAGTGGACGCGAACGCGGGCGACGAGCTCCTTCAGTTCGAAAGGCTTGGTCATGTAGTCGACAGCGCCCTGAAGCAGAAGCTCGACTTTGTGGTCGAGATCGCTCTTGGCGCTCAGCACCACCACGGGAACCGTCCGGATGGCGGACAGCACATCCTCGCCGGACAGTCCAGGAAGCATCAAATCCAGCACGACGAGGTCGACAGGCCGGCTTTGAAAGACGAGGAGCGCCTCGCTGCCCGAATACGCCCGCCAGGTGGCGAATCCTTCGTTTTTGAGCGCGGCTTCGATCATGTTGCCAATGTATTCGTCGTCTTCGACGATCAATATCGTTTTCATGGATTTATTGTATACCGAACGACGCCGGCCTGCCTGACTTTTTTCAATCGTCTCATTGCATGTCGTTTCTATTTTGGCTAAGCTGAAGAAAAAAGAGGTGAAACCATGGCAAACGAGTCCAAAAAAGATTTCAACGCGATGCTCGACGATTCGAAAGACATGCCAAAAACCGTCGTCATCACGGATCCCGAAAGCATTCAAAAATACGGCGGAAGCCGGATGTTTTTCGCGCCGCCCAAAACATACGACACGCTCATGAAGCAAGTCCCGTTCGGCCAAGTCGTCACGGTCGGCATCCTGCGCGATGTTTTAGCCCGAGCAAACAATGCCGACTTTACCGATACCATCACGGCGGGCATCTTCGTTTCGATTGCCGCCTGGGCGAGCGAGCAGCGCGACCTGGATAAAACGCCGTACTGGCGAACGCTCAAAGCCGGCGGCGAGCTCAATCCGAAGTATCCCGGCGGCGTTTTGGCCCAAAAACAACGTCTGGAAGCCGAGGGCCACGTCATCGTCCAGAAAGGACGCAAGCCCATCAAATACTTTGTGCAGGACTTCGAGTCCGCCCTGTTCCCGTTCCAGTAAAAAGCCCGGAAACTCCGGGTCTTTTACTCTTTCCATTCGATGGTGTCCTCTTTCGGCCACTCGATCGTCTCCCCCACCGCGAGATCGCGCTCGAACACCTTTTGCGTGTTTTGTTTGAAGGCTTCCGGCACGTCGTCGTACGACACGTCGACCGTGTATTTTTCCGACCGGTCGATCCAGTCCACATAACCTTCATATTTCACTTTCAACTCGATGTCGGCCTCGATTTTCTGGAAGCGGCCTTCCTCGTCCAGCCAAAACGTAAAATCGCAGCGGCTCATATCGTAGTCAGTCATGCTTTCGTTGCTTCTTTGCTGCTCCTCCAACAAGAGCTTGTTGAATTGCGGCATCGCGCTCTTGCGCAAGGAAGCCTTCACTTTCTGCCCGTCCTGCTCCCATGCAAATTCGCTTTTCAGTCCAATGCACCGTCCCTGATCGTCCAGCCGCATCGGACGCTTCAAATCAAACTCCAAAGACTCGGTATACGGATCCTGCTCGGCATCATGCACCGGATACGTCTGCACCGACTTGACTTCAAAGACGCCATAGGCGAGAATTCCAGTCATTTTCTTGATTTGATCTTTTGTCCTCTGCCTCAAGCTATCGGCTGGCATTTGATTTTTCTTTTCACTTCGAACATATTCATATTGCGCTTCCGGCGTCTTCCACACCATTTCAAGAAAACGCACACCTTCCGGTTTTTCATATGTTGTCCGCATCGAGTACGAAGACGTCGCCTCCACGTTCTTTAACGCGTCCATCATGGTTTCTGTCACATCGGTCGAATCGGCGCTGGCGCAGCCGGCCAAAAGCGCCACGCAAACCAGGCCGATGATTGCTCGTTTGATCGTTTTCATCGTTTTCCCCTTTCAACTGTTTTTCGGCAAAGGAAATTCCCCTGCCGGCTGCGGGATGCCTTCTCCATCCCATGGCACATTGTCCCCGATCTGATGGTCTTGATCCAGCAGCGCTTTCGTTTGTTCGCGCACCTTTTCATTGCCCTGATCGTAGGCGAATCCGATCTCGGTTTCGACACGACGCGATTCGGGCTCGCCGTCTTTTTTGGAAAACGTGTAGTCCTGTACAATGTCCACTTTGACGAGCTCATCCTGCCCGTTCAAATGGAACGTGTAATCGCACTGTTTCAAGTCGAGCGTTTTCAAATCCTTGCCAAGATCGTGCCATTCCTGCACGATTCCCTCGTTCAATTCGGGAATGCGCTTTTTTTGCAAGGTGGCGCGGTACGTGTTGTCTTTTTCAATCGTCCAGTCGAAAAAGTCTTTCAATCCGTCCACGTTCGACTCGGCGTCAAAGAGAAACGGAAAGCGGACATACTCATACACATTGCCCAAATACCGGGAGCCCGCCTGCCCGGTTTGGTCGATCGACTGCACTTCGAACACGTCAAAGCTCCATTTTCCCGACACCGTTTTGGCATGGCCGTCGTCAAAACGCGAAACGATCCGATGCCACGGCGAGTCGACGTAGCTGTACACTTCGTCCTTGTCTTTCCACGTTTCGTAAAAGATCTCGTAGCGCGCGTCATCTTCCGTTTCCTTTACGTGCATTGTGTACGAATCGGTTCGCTCCATCTTTTCAAACATCGCCACCATCCGTCCGGAAACCGCGGCCGGATCGGGCCTGGCGCACCCGCACACCAGCAAAGCCGCCAGCGCCGCTTTCATGATCTTCATTGTCCTTCTCCTTCTTTTTTCCACTGCCCGGCCTTGGCCGTATAACGCGTATGCGGTTCCAGCGGCATCGGCCCGCTTTGTTGTCCATCGAGCGTGATCGTCCACGTGTAGTCGCCTTTTTCCAGCCAGAACGCCTGCTCCAGCCGATTCGCTCCTTGCAGCCAGTCCCGCACCCGCGCGCTCTGGCTCGCCACCATCTTTCCATCGCGCCACACCTCGATCGTGACGACCTCGTCCTTTGAAAAATCGTCTTCCAGCGTTAAATCCAAATAGTAAGTTAGCCACGCGTAGCCTTCCTCATCCAGCCGGTCCAGATTTTGCTGTAGGACGGCCACGGAACGGTAGCCTTCCTTGATGTCGCGGCCGACTTCTTCGCTGAGCTGTTCGGCGGTGATCGTCTGCTCCTGGTCCCCGCTTCGCCACGTCAGCGCGCTCGCGTTGGTGATCAACGAAAGCAGGAGAAGGGCGTTTTGTTTCGTGTACGCCTCGTTCATCACGCGCTCTCCATCGACGATCAGCCTCGTATCGTCCAGTTCCATCGTGTAGCCGCCGATCCAGTTGGACACGCGCATCGTCTCCAGCAGCCGGGACACGCCCGACACGTCCCCCACGTACTCGACGCGGCGGGCGTACAAGGCGGCCAGCTCGCTTGAAATCGCCTGGTTGTTTTCCCACGCCGTCCAGCCGCCCACGTCCACTTTTTCGACGCCGCCATTGGCTGTGTAAACGACCGTTTCCGGCGCCTGCTGCGTGCCCGGCACCGTGTACACTTCGGCTTGCACGCGCCCGTCGGTTTCGCTCCACGCCACCCGGGACACTTTGCGTCCTTCCACGTCGCTGGCCACTTGCAGCACGACGTCGTCCAGTTTGACGTCCACCGTGTAGCCCAGCGTGGCGGGATCGGCTTTCGTTCCCCAGCCAAACACCCAGACGCCGATGCCGGCGCTGACGGCCAGCAGCGCCACGCACACCGCCACGATCACGTTGCGGCGGCCTTTTTTGCGCACTTTCTTCAAGTAATCGACTTCGATGGCGTCCTCCATGGCGCTTTCTTGTTCCTCGCGCATTCGTTCAAGCGATTTTTGACAGCGCGGACAATGCGCCAGATGGTCCTCGATGAGCTTGTCGCTTTCCGGACTCGTCAAATGGTCGATGTAGTTTGGCAGCAAGTCGTTCACTAGCGCGTGCAGTTTTTCATGCTCCATCTTCCTCCAACTCCTTTCTTAGCTTTTCGCGGGCCCGATAGTACTGGACGCGGGCGGCGTTTTCACTGACCGACAACACTTCGCCGATTTGGCGGAAGCTCAAGTTGCCGTATATGCGCAAATACAAGATCTCCCGGCTCGCTTCCGGCAAGTTGTGCAGCCGCTTCAGCAGCTCGACTTTGTCGATTTCCTCCCCGAACGAGCGGGCCATGAACGACTCGTCGAGCTCGAGCAGCTCGGGATTTTTCCTGCGCCAAATCGCGTACTGGTTTTTCGCGATCGCGCAAAGCCACGTCGAGATCTTCGACTCGCCCTTGAAGCGGTGAATGGATTGCACCGCCTGGTAAAACGTTTCCTGCGTCAGCTCCTCGGCCACATCCTCCCCCGTGCCTAGAGAAAGAAGGTAGCGATAGACGAAGCGCGCGTATTTTTCATAGATCTCGTCCAACTCTTCTTCCTCCTTTCATCTATCGGTACGCTTTTTTCCGTTTTCGTTACAAACTTTTTTCTTTTTTTAATCCAGAGCCTCGACATAAAAGCTCACCGGCCGAAACCCGTCGTTGCAGCTGAGCATAACCGCGTGCTTGTCTTTCATCCAGCCTTCGTAAATGTCGCCGCCGCCATACGCCAGCGTCATCGCGAACGGGTAAATCGTCTGCCACGCGCTGTCGCAAAAGCCTTCCGGTTTTCGCAGGTTCTCGACGATCCAGCTTTGTCCGACCTCGATCGTGCACGCTTCCTCAAG
Organism: Dubosiella muris; assembly: GCF_004793885.1. Lineage (GTDB taxonomy): Bacteria > Bacillota_I > Bacilli_A > Erysipelotrichales > Erysipelotrichaceae > Dubosiella > Dubosiella muris. The sequence goes on along the minus strand of NZ_SRYG01000016.1, from coordinate 29,758 downwards.
TTCGTTTTCAAATCGTTCCATCAAGTCACGATGCTCCACCTGCTTCATCGCTGTGATTCGAATCGTTTTCATCGTTTCCCTCTTTCTTTTTCCGTTTTAAAAGCGCTTTCATTCCGCGCTTCTTTTGACTATAATCTCATTGTATAAGAAAAGGTGCTTTAACGAAATCGTTATATTCTTTTCATAGACGAACCAAAGGAGGAAAACATGGCTGGAATTTACGATGAGGATACATTCTTTGCGAATTACGCAAACATGGAGCGCAGCCAGGGACTCGAATACGCGGGCGAGTGGAAGCAGCTGCAAGCGCTGTTTCCCGACGTATCCAATCAACGGGTTCTTGATTTAGGCTGCGGGATGGGGTGGCATGCCCGTTATTTTGTCGATCATGGGGCTCGCTTTGTGCTCGCTCTTGATCTCAGCGAAAACATGCTTGCCAAAGCCAGGGCGCTGCATCGCTCACCAAAAATCGAATACCGGCAAGCCGACTTGTCCAGCTTTTCGTTCGAAGGCTCGTTTGATTTCGTGTTCTCGAACTTGTGCCTGCACTATGTGGACGATCTTTCCACGCTTTTTCGACAGGTTTACACCACGTTGGAAAGGGGTGGTGTCTTTTTGTTCAATATCGAGCATCCGGTATTTACCGCCGGCGATCAGCAGTGGATTGGCGAAGACACCAACCATCCGGTATGGAAAGTGGATGCGTATTTTCAGGAGGGGGCGCGGAAGACCCGCTTTTTGGATTGCGAAGTCGTAAAATACCATCACACGCTGACGACGCTGCTGAACGGGCTTCTCCAAACCGGCTTTACATTGGAAGCGGTGGAGGAGGTCGTTCCTTCGTCAAAGCTTCTTGATCCGAAAACCTACGCGCTGGAGATGCGCCGGCCGATGATGCTGCTTGTCAAAGCGCGCAAATAAAAAGCGAAGTTCTCGTTTTCTTCGCTTTTTTGTTTGCCGGATCCATAGAAAAAAGGAGCTGTCGCCAGCCCCTAATTTCATTTCAATCCATGATTTCTTGGTTAAGTTTTTTTGAATTAAGCGATTGCTTTCATTGCTTTTTCTACGATAGCAATTTTTGCTGCTTCTTCGTCAGCTTTTGCAGCGTCGCCTTCTTCGCGATGTTTCTTTTCCCAACCTTTAAGTGTTGCCAAACGCTCGTCAAGACGATCTTTTGCTGTCTGGGCGTATTTGCCAGTCTCGTCGAAATGTTCAACCAAGTCAGCAACTACTTCGTCACCATAAGCATTACCGCCGATTGCGTCAGTCAATACTTTTTTGAATTCATCTTTTGTCATGATAATTACCTACATTCCTACTGTAAAGTCTTTACTATCTCGGCCTGTTCTGGAATGCTTTAACCTTTCATTTTCAACATTTTAGTTCATAAATTCAGGTCTGAGTTGGGGCTTTTGAATGCCTTGTTACTTTACATTCTCATAATACAAACCTTCATTCGAAATTGACAGCGAGATGCAACATGAAATTGAATTTTTTTTAAAAATCGCTTTTTTGAGCCAAAAAGGACAGAATCGGGCTTGTTTTTGGCGTTAAGTTCTACAGAAAACAATACATATCGTTCTTTCTTCGTTTGTTTCCGGCTTTCAAATCCTTTGAAATGTCCTATCCTTCCTTTTTGACTTTCTATCCAGTTTTTTTGGATTTTCGTCTTTGGATCGGCATGAAAAAAGGAGCCGGGAACAGCTCCTAATTTCATTTCAATCCATGATTTCTTGGTTAAGTTTTTTTGAATTAAGCGATTGCTTTCATTGCTTTTTCTACGATAGCAATTTTTGCTGCTTCTTCGTCAGCTTTTGCAGCGTCGCCTTCTTCGCGATGTTTCTTTTCCCAACCTTTAAGTGTTGCCAAACGCTCGTCAAGACGATCTTTTGCTGTCTGGGCGTATTTGCCAGTCTCGTCGAAATGTTCAACCAAGTCAGCAACTACTTCGTCACCGTATGCGTTTCCGCCGATTGCGTCAGTCAATACTTTTTTGAATTCATCTTTTGTCATGATAATTACCTACATTCCTACTGTAAAGTCTTTTACTATCTCGGCCTGTTCTGGAATGCTTTAACCTTTCATTTTCATCATTTTAATTCATAAATTCAGGTCTGAGTTGGGGCTTTTGAATGCCTTGTTACTTTACATTCTCATAATACAAACCTTCATTCGAAATTGACAGCAATATGCATCATGAAATTTAAATCTTTTTAAAAATTGCCTTTTTCTTTAAAAAATAGATGAATTCCGCGTTTTTCAGGTATATGTATTACTATAAATAATACTTTCTAACTTTTTTCCCGACTTTGCCTTTTCCCCCCATAACAAGTTTCGTCAACTTTTTCAGTGCTTTGCCTTTTCGGCGTCCCGCCAGTTGTCCTGATAGCCGCTCAGCAGATCGGTAAACCGCTTTGTTGTCAAATGCGGCCTTGTGATGGCGCTTCCCACCACGACGCTGTGGGCGCCAAGGAAAATGCACTTCATCGCGTCTTCCGGCGTGTAAATGTGTCCTTCCATCATCACGTACGCATCGTCCTTGAAATCCCGGCACATTTTCGCGAACATCCGCATATCTGGTCCTTCAATGTGCGCGGTTTCCTTCGTATAGCCATACAGCGTCGGCGCGACGATGTCGGCGCCGTTTTCAATGGCCCGCTTCGCCTCCTCGTAGTTGGACACGTCCGCGAACACGATCGCTTCCGGGATTTCCTTTTTGACGTCCTTGATCAAGTCCCACGCCTGCGTGCCTTCATGCGTCGTTTGCGCCGTGCAGTCCAGGGCAATAATTTCCGCGCCCGCTTCCCAGATGGCGCGCACTTCCTTCATCGTCGGCGTGATGAACACGTCGGTGTCGTCGTGCCACACTTTCCAAAGGCCGATCATCGACAGTTCGGGAACCGCCTGCTTGATGGCCTTGATTTGCTCGGGCGAATTGGCGCGGATGCCCACGGCCCCGCCCCAGCGTGCCGCTTCCGCCATTTTCACGACCATATCGTCAGTATAGATCGGATCGTCATGCTGCACCTGGCAGCTGACGATCAGCCCGCCTTTCATCTTTTCCAAAATTTCCTTTTTCCGCGCATCGGTTGTCTTCATACTCTCTTTCCTCCTGTTCCGCTGCTTCAATCGCAAATCACAATGTTTTCCAGCCGCTCGTCTTCCGGGCACGCGTCCATGTAAATATCCTGAAACGCGTCCAGTCTGGCCCAGGAACAAAGCGCCCGCTTGCCGATCTTGGACGCGTCGACAAGCAAGCGGCTGTGCCGGCAGCGCTTGAGCACTTCCTTTTTCACCTGGCCGACTTCAAAATCGAACACGCTCGCCTCGCCCCGTTCCAGGTCGATGCCGTTGGTCGTCAAAAACGCCAAGTCAAAATTGAATTGTTTGAGCATCTCAATCGTCAGCGGACCATACGACATGTCCCGGTTCAAACCGAATTCGCCCCCCAGCAAATAAATCGTTCCCGGAAACGTGGCGGGCAGCTTTTGCAAAAAATACGTATTCGGCGTAATGACGGTGACACGCATGGTCGCGATCCATTCCGCCAAAAACAACGTCGTCGTGCCCCCGTCGACATATATGCAGTCGCCTTCGTGAATCGTTCGCGCCGCTCTGGCGCACAAAAGCCGCTTTTGCGCCTCGTTCACGTTTTCCTTGGCGCGAATGGCGACTTCGTTGGCGCTCGACACGGTGGCGGCCCGCTCCTTAAGCACGGCGCCGCCCCGTTCCCGAATGACGACGCCCTGGTTTTCAAGCTCGATCAAGTCGCGCATCGCGCTCGATCTGGATACGTCGAAGCGCTCCATGATTTCCTTGACGGAAACGAACGCGTCGCGCTCGATCATTTCCCGAATGAGCATCAATCGCTGGGCGCTTAGCATCAGCCGCCCACCCGCACTTTCACGCCTTTTTTCGCGCCGGTTTCGATATACGGTTCCAATTTTTGTTTTTCCATCATTTTCTCCTTTTCATACGCGTATGGCCGTCCAAGATTTTTCCATTTGGAAGCGCCCAGTGGATGGAACGGCAGCAAGTCGACTTCCTGAATGCGGTTGCTGGCCGCAAAATCGAGAACAGCCTCAATCGTTTCGGACTCGTCGTTGAATCCGGGAATGACCGGCATGCGAATCACGATTTTTTCGGGATGATTTTTCGCCAAGTACCGGAAATTGGCGACGACCAGCTCGCCGTTGCCACCCGTGATGGCGTTCAGCTTTCCCGCGTCGAGATGCTTGAGGTCCATCAAAAACAAGTCGACGTCATCCACGACTTCACGCAGCATGGCCGGCGCGTAGCTACCGGTCGTTTCCAGCGCCACATGCAAGCTTTGGGCTTTGAGCTTTTTGAGCAAGGTTTTCAATCCTTCGGGCTGCATAAACACTTCCCCGCCCGACAGCGTCACCCCGCCGCCGCTTTCCTCGTAAAAATCCCAATCTTTCATCGCGATGTCCACGAGCTCGTCTTCGGTGTAGTCCGTGCCCGAAAACGTGATCGCGTCGTTCAGGCACTCTTGGGCGCATGCCTGGCAGCCTTTGCAGCGCGACCGGTCAATCTGCCATTTTCCTTCAGGAAACGCGATGGCCGAAGCCGGGCACACCGTCCGGCACATTTGACAGTGGACGCACTTTTTTTCATCGTGAAGCAGCTCGACTTTTTGGCTCCACGTTTCGGGATTGGCGCACCACGGACAGTGCATGTGACAGCCTTTGAAAAAGATCGTCGTACGGATGCCGGGACCGTCGTGGGTGGCGAATCGCTCGATATTGGTTACTCTAATCATAAAGCGTCCGGCTGAGCAGTTCTTCCTGCACGTCTTTGGTCAAATTGACGAACACGGCGCTGTATCCGGCGACGCGGACAATCAAATCGGGATAGTTTTCCGGGTGGATTTGCGCGTCTTCCAAAACGCCGCGATCCACGACGGTGACCATGAGCTGGCACCCGCCGTTTTTAAAGTACGTTTGAAAGAGGGCTTTGACTTTTTCTTTGTCCTCGTGCATCATGCGCGGCGTGAACTTGATGTTTTGCACGCTGCCGCCATGGTATTTGGCGTCGAAGCGGGCGAGCGATTTGAGCACGGCGGTCGGCCCGTTTTTGGCATTGCCTCCTTGCGGATTGTTGGCGGGATTCATGTACACGCCTTTTTTGCGGCCGTCCAGCGAGGCGTCGGTTTCATGGCCCCAGTCCGTGTTCGTCTGGTTGTTGGAGATGACGATCAAGTAATAGCCAAGGCCCGCCTCGATTCCTTTTTGCCGGATGCCTTTGGCGACGTACTCGTACAAATCGTTGGCGAGCTCGTCGCATTCGGTTTCGTCGTTGCCGTATTTGGGCAGCGTCAAAATTTCCTTCTGGAGCTTTTCATAGCCGGCAAAATTGGCGAGCGCGGCTTTGTTGAGTTGTTCCAGAGTGTACTTCTTTTCGTCGTATACGAGCGTTTTGATCGTGGATAACGCGTCGCTGGCGTTGATGTTGCCATACGTTTCGTTGGTGCCGCCTAAAATTTCGACACCGCCATCAAGCAGCGCTTTTTGGCGTCCAAGGCAATCATCCATCAAAATCGAATTGAATAAAAACGACACTTCCTCGCTCATCGTTTCATAACTATGTTTTTGGGCTTCGACGCTTAAATCAAAATAGTAGTCGAGAACGGCTTTGTATTGATCGTACAGCGCGTCGAACGTCGTCAGTTCCGAAAGCGGCTTGAGGGATAATGGGCCCGCCTTGTACACGCCATCCATCGGGTCGACGCCTTCGTTGAGCGCGATTTGAAGCAGCTTGACTAAATTGAGCAGCGTGTTGGGCGTGCCGACGCTTTTGCCCTGGATGACGAACTCGCCGCAGCCAAACGGAATGTATTGCTCGGCAAGCTCTTTGGGCACGCGCATCGCGTACTGGACGGCGGGCACGTTGACATCGTCGTTGTACAGCGTGGGATACGTGGCGCCGGAAGCGATGCACTCGTAGGCCATGTCCATGATTTCGGGATCGGTGTTTTGATCGAAGCGAAGGGTGAATTGCGGCTCGACGTACCGGGTGTCCTTGCATACCCGCAAGCAGATCTTCGTGAACAGATCGCACTCTTCCTTGTCTTTTCTTCCCTGGCCGCCGACAATGATGCGGCCATTGACGGTCGTCCGTCGGTTCTCAATCATTTTCCAAAGCGATTTGAGCAACCGGTACGCTTCGTCTTCCGTGAGTGTTCCCCGGTCGATGTCCTGTTTCAAATACGGGCCGAGCACGATGTCGAGGCGGCCGTAATTGATGCAGCCGGCGCATAAGGCGTACAGCCAAAACAGCTGGAGCGCCTGTCGGAAGGTGGCGGGCTTGTGGTCGAGCAGAAAGTCGAGGTCGGCTTCCATTTGCTCGAGTTCCTGGATCCGTTTCGCGCTTTTTCCTTGTTTAGCTTCGTGGACGAGTTCGATTTGACGGCGAAGGACGTCTTTGAACAAATCGAGCGCCTGCGCGCACGCGTCCATGAACGGGTTGGATGGCCGGCTTTCGATTTCCTGTTGGAGGCCGTCGATGCCTTGCCGCATAAGTTTTTGATAGTCGAGCATCATGCCCGAAAGGCGGGCGGTCGCCATGAATGGATATTTGCAGTCGATAAAGCGGCCGGTCGTCGTGTCGTTGAGAACGTCCTGACAATACAACGTCTTGACGTCGTGGTCCTGCCAGAAATCATACAGCGCGTCCACACGGTGCCATTCGCTTTCGGGCAGTTGTTCTTTAAAGGCGCGCAGCTTGTGAAACACGCAATAGTGGCCCACGCCGCCAACGCTGGTGACGGCCCCGAATCCAATGGGGAGAAAATCGAGTCGTCCCGCGATCAAGTCGTCGTCTTCGATGGTACGAAACAAAGTCGGATAAATTGTTTTTAGACATTCGATTTCCCGTTTCGCCTTGTCCTCGTGCTGATTCGCCTTGTAGGCGTCTGTATATCTTTCCATGATTTCGAGTTGTTCCATAACCGGCTTTTCGCAAGGGATCTTTTTGGAGATTTCCACGTTTTGCACGCCGTCGATATTGATTTTTGCCATCGCATTCTTCCTCTTATTCTTTCTGCCTTTACTATAGCATCTATTTTGGAATGTTCAATCCAATTTTATTCTTTTTTATTCATTTTTATTCAAAATAGTTCACATCAAGTTCTGTCCCTCTTTTTTGTTGCGGTTTTGTCCACTCTGTCTACGATTTATTTTGAAGAATTGTATATTTTTTCATCAGCAGATTTCTGATACGATGGGCACATCAGAAATGAGGTATAGCTATGAAAACAAAACACACGACGAATGAAATCGTTTTGACGGCGCTGGGCATGGCGCTCGTGTTCGTGGCGACGATGTTTATTAAGATCCCCAACCCGCTCGACGGCTATTTTAATTTAGGGGATGGCTTTTTGATGTTGTTTGCGGGGATGCTGAATCCGTTTTGCGCGTTTTTGGTTGGCGGCCTGGGTTCCGCTCTGGCGGATGTTGCGGGCGGCTACGCGTATTATTTTATTTGGACGTTGCTGATCAAAGGCGTCGAGGCGTTTTTGATTTCCGAGCTGTTCCACCGGTTTGGTCCGAAATACAAGCTGGGCTACTATGGCCTGGGCGCCATCGTCATGGTGGTCGGCTACTTCTTCGCGAAATGGTTTTTGAAGGGCAGCGCGCTCATCGCGTTGTCGGGCGTGCCGGAAAACATCCTGCAAAGCGTGGTGGGCATCGTCATCGCCTGGGCGGCTTATCCAATCATCCAAAAAGCTTTGGGAAGAACGCGGCACTTGAAAGCGGAATAAGCGCAAAAATGCGGTTCAAAAAAGTCTTGCCCGAACGACAAGACTTTTTGATTGGTTTTATGCTTACATAATTTGCGCTTTGGCGTCTGGAAGCTCTTCTTTCAATTCCTCATCCGGAATGTTGCCAAACTGCACGAGCAAGTCGTACATGTCGGTGCCTTTGAGCTTTTTGATACCCGCCTGCAACGCGGCTTTTTCGATTGGATTCAGCTTCATGTCGGTGACTGGCTTGCCGTCGCGCAGCTTCGTTGTCGCGTAAAGCAAGTCACGCACGTCGAACGCGCTTCCCCATACTTCCGGTACGCCGCGGTCGACATCGCAAAGGGTGTACACGGCTTCCATGCCGGTGCGCATCGAGTATTCGGTTGTGAAAATCGTATCGCGCGGCGTTTCGGCGAATTGACCGATGAACGCGAAGTTTTTCGCTCCTTCCGGCACGACATTTGGACGATCGTCTTTTTGTCTTGGCATGAAGAACGCGGTAATGTACGGCATCATGCAAGGCACGGTGTTGGCGCTCTTTTCTGCCAGCTCTTCAATTTGATCTTCCGGCACGCCCAGGTGGTACAGCCACTCCATGCAAATTTCTTTTCCGGTGCAGTCGCGCATCGCTTTTTTTACATAGTTTCCTGGCTTGTCCGTAAACAAACCGTAAATCCAGCCGACAAGCTGGTCTTTTGGCTGATCTCTAAATTGAGGCTGCCGGTTGAAGGTCCAGGACAACAGCCAGTTTGAATCCATCACGGTCACGATTCCGCCTGTGACGACACGACCCGAGAACGGATCGCGCTTCGTGATTTTTTCAATATATGGCGGAATCTTGTCGTCCAGCGTCGTCACGGTCGCGGACTCCCAGTTGGTGAGTTCCGGCGTCGAGCAGAACTTATGCGGATGGCCAAACGACTTGTCTTGCGCGGCGATGTTTTTCCACATATCCCATACGCCGCCTTGTTTTAACTCGGTGTTGAATTTGGCTGGTTCGTTTTGCGAGCCAAACGAAGAGTTTTCCACGCAGCTTCCGTTGGTGATGAACACCAAATCGTTTTCTGTCAAGTCGATTTGTTTTTGTTGCCCGTCCGCTTCTGTCACAAGCAAACCAGTCACGACTTTGTGATCCGGCTCGATTTCAAACATGACGTCATCGACTTTTACATTGTACTGGAAATCGACATCGTGCGCTTTCAAATAGTTGATCATTGGCAGGATCATCGACTCGTACTGGTTGTATTTTGTGAACCGGAGCGCGGAGAAATCCGGCAGACCGTCGATATGATGGATATAGCGTTGAATGTAGCGTTTCATTTCCAGCGCACTGTGCCAGTTTTCAAAAGCGAACATCGTCCGCCAGTACATCCAGAAATTGGAGTCCAGCACTTCGTCGTCAAAAAACTCGGTGATTTTCTTGTTTTCCAATTCTTCTTCCGGGGTGAAAAACAGCTTCATGATTTGCATTTGGGCTTTGTCGGACAATCCAAATTTCTTGTCCGTGTGCGCGTCTTGTCCACGATTGACTGTCGCCCGGCACAACGAGTAGTTTGGATCGCGCTTGTTTAAATAATAATAGTAATCCAAAACGGACATGTTCGGGTCTTCGATGGATGGGATGTCGCGGAACAAATCCCACATGACTTCAAAGTGATTGTCCATTTCGCGGCCGCCACGCATCGTATAGCCCAGACCCGGATACTGGTATCCGTCGCAGGCCCCGCCAGGCAGCGCGTCTTTTTCAAGAATGTGGATTCTCTTTCCGTCCATTTGGGCGTCCCGCACAAGGAAGCAGGCAGCCGAAAGCGCGGCCAGTCCGGATCCAATGATGTACGCCGACTTGTTTTCAATGCCTTCCGGTTTGAGCGGATGGGCAAACGCTTCATAATTTCCACTTGAATAATACATGAATAAATCCTCCTTGAGACGCAAATCCCCTTTGGCTTTCAATATCTTTATTATAAATTTTCAACGTGCAAATTGCTTTTAAATTGCCTGACTAAAACAAAAAAAAATCGGGATAAAACCAAAATTTTGTTTTTTGTTTCCCGATTTAAAATCTTTTTTTATTGATTTCCCGCCAAAAAAGCGAAAAAGGTTCTCTCGATTTCCGTTGTTATTCGGTCTTCAGCGCCTTGGTTTGCTCCCAGGTAAATTGCGGATCCCCGAAATGTCCATAGCAGCTTGTCTTTTTGTAAATCGGCTTGCGCAAGTCCAGCTCCTTTAAAATGTTGTCGACGTTGAAATTAAAGTTTTTCTCCACGACCTCCAGCAGCTTTTCATCGCTTAGTTTACCGGTTCCAAACGTGTCGACGCAAATACTGATTGGCTCGTTTTTTCCAATCGCGTACGACACTTGCACTTCCGCCCGTTTCGCCAAGCCGGAAGCGACAATACTTTTCGCGACGTACCGGCAATAGTACGCTGCCGAACGATCCACCTTGGTTGGATCTTTTGACGAGAAGCAGCCACCGCCAATCCGTCCGCGTCCGCCATACGTGTCGCAAACGATTTTTCGTCCCGTCGTTCCGGAATCGCCAAAGCTTCCGCCTACCACGAAGCTTCCCGAAGGATTGATAAAATATTTGGTGTTTTCATCCAGCCATTTCGCGTCGACGACGGGCGCGATGACCTCTTCCATCACAAGCTTTTTGATTTCTTCCTGACTTAGCGACGCGTCGTGCTGCGTCGAAACCACGATCGTGTCGATTCGCTTTGGCTCGTCGTCCACGTATTCCACCGAGACCTGGGTCTTTCCGTCCGGTTTCAAAAGCGGATTGTTTCGACGAACCTTGGCCAGCTGCATCGCCAGCTGATGCGCGTAGTAAATTGGCATCGGCATGAATTCTGGTGTCTCGTCGCAAGCGTAGCCAAACATGATACCTTGGTCGCCCGCGCAAATTTCCTCCTTGTTGACGGCGTTGTGAATTTCCGGAGACTGCTCGTTCACAACGACGGTCACGTAGTAATCCTCGTCGTACCCGATTTTTTTGATTGTATCCAGCGCGATTTTTTCATAATCAATTTTCGCTTTTGTGTTGGCCTCGCCATACACGAGCACGAAATCATCTTTGATTGTCGCCTCCACCGCCATGTTGGAATCGGGATCCTGGGCGAGGGCTTCGTCAAGAATGGCATCCGCGATTTGATCGCAAATCTTGTCTGGATGGCCTTCCGTTACACTTTCACTTGTAAAAATATAGTTTTTCATGTTTCCTCCTGTAAAAAACGCATGCCCGGAAGCATGCGTCAAAGAACGGTACTTCTTATCGGTGTTAGCAGGACCACCTTAATTTGCATCAGGTTGGTGTGAGGTCGCCGAGCTAACTCTCTACCTCATCTCTTGATAATTGATCAAATTGTGCCTTTATTTAAACAAAATCCGCCCGGATTTTCAATCCTTTTTCTCGTTCAAATCGCGGATATATTTTTTCAGCATCACAAAACGGGCGATTCCCAGCAAAAGAACGCCAATCCCGATATAGAAAATCGGCATTCGATCCGCCAGCAAGCCAACCGCGCCGATCACGATTCCAAGCCCCGCCAGCTGCAGCTGGCGGAACAGGACTTTCATTTCATCGCTCATTAGCGAACAGTCGTGCCATTTGGCATGTCTTTGGCCACACTGACAAAGCTAAGATCCTTGTCGTTGGCCGCGCAAAGCAGCATGCCTTGCGATTCGACTCCCCTCAGCTTGACAGGCTTCAAATTGGTGACGACGATCACTTGTTTTCCCACAAGCTCTTCCGGCTTGTAGTGTTCGGCGATTCCGCTCACCACTTGCCGCACTTCGTCGCCCAAGTCGATTTGCTCCACGAGCAAACGGTCCGCCTTCGGGTGCGGCTTGCATTCGATAATCGTGCCGACTTTCAGCTCGACCTTCGCGAAGTCGTCAATCGTGATTTCAGGCTTCTTTTCATTGGCGACCGGTTCGACTTTGGCGTCTTTTTTCTCGGCTTTTTCTTTCGCTTTCTTTTCTTTGGCCTGATCTTTTTCAAGCTGTTCGAAAAATTCCTTTTCATCAATACGGGCGAATAAGACTGGCGCTTTCTTCACGACATGGCCGCCGGTTTCCAAATGGCCAAACGACTCAGTCGATTCCAGCGACCGCTGCCCGGTATTGAGCATGTCCAAAATCTTTTCGCTCGTTTCCGGCAGGAAGCTTTCCAGCAACACCGCCGCGATTCGAATCGACTCCAGCAAATTGTACAATACCGTCGCCAGCCGCGCGCGATCCTCTTCGTTTTTCGCCAAGACCCAAGGCGACGTTTCATCAATATACTTATTGGTCCGGCGAAGCAGTTTGAATATTTCATCCAAAGCGGCGCCCACTTGCAGGTCTTCCATCTTTTCTTCGACTTTTTCCTTCGTTTCCAGAGCGGTCGAAATAAGCCCCTCATCCACCGGATCGTAAACTTTCGGGTTGGTAATTTCCCCGTCAAAATACTTGTTCACCATGGAAATCGTGCGGGAAACCAGATTGCCTAAAATATTGGCCAAATCCGAATTGATCCGCTCAATAAGCAATTCCCACGTAATCGTTCCGTCGTTGGCAAACGGCATCTCATGCAGGCAGTAATAGCGTACCGCGTCGACGCCAAAATAGCGAACGAGCTCTTCGGCGTACATGACATTGCCTTTCGATTTTGACATTTTGCCATCGCCAAACAACAGCCAAGGATGACCGAAGACTTTCTTTGGCAGCGGCAAATCCAGCGCCATCAAAAAGATTGGCCAGTAAATCGTGTGGAAGCGCAAAATATCCTTTCCGATAATGTGCGTCGCCGGCCAGTATTTTTTGAACTGGTCCGACTGTTCCTCGGCTTGCGCGTCGTATCCAAGACTTGTGATATAGTTGCTCAACGCGTCGACCCAAACGTAAATCACGTGTTTCGGATCGAAGTCGACCGGCACGCCCCATGTAAAGGACGTTCTGGATACGCAAAGATCTTGAAGTCCCGGACGCAAAAAGTTGTTCAGCATTTCGTTTTTGCGCGATTCCGGCTGAATGAAATCCGGATGCTCCTCAATGTATTGAATGAGCCGGTCCGCGTATTTCTGCATATTGAAGAAATACGCCTCCTCTTTGGCTTTTTGAACGGGTCTGCCGCAATCCGGACACTTCCCGTCCACAAGCTGGCTTTCAGTCCAAAACGATTCGCAAGGGGTGCAGTACCAGCCTTCGTATTCGTCTTTATAAATGTCGCCTTGCTCGTAAAACCGCTTGAAAATCTTCTGGACCGCTTTGACATGGTCTTCGTCGCTGGTCCGGATGAAATAATCATAGCTTGTGTTCATCAAATCCCAGTTGGCGCGAATCGTTCCCGCCACGTCGTCGACAAACTGCTGCGGCGTGATTCCCGCTTCTTTCGCTTTTTCCTCGATCTTGATTCCGTGCTCGTCGGTACCGGTTTGAAAAAACACGTCGTATCCCTGGGCCCGTTTGAATCGCGCGATCGCATCCGAAAGAATGATTTCATACGTATTTCCAATGTGGGGACGGCCAGATGTGTAAGCAATGGCCGTAGTTAAATAATAAGGTTCTTTTGTACTCATAAAGGAACTCCTCTCTACTTTGTCATGTCCGCCGCTTTGGTAAAGATGCGAACGAGCGCAAGACCTTTATCCGGGCAGTTCGTTACGCCCAGATCGCGTCCAGGCCGGTTCGGGCCGTGGAAATCGCTTCCGGCGGAAACGAATAGTTTATTTTTTTGAACAAGCCGCAGCAACGCGGTCATCGTCTGTTTTTGAATCGCCGGCGAGAAGCACTCGATTCCATCCAGACCCAATCCGATCAGCTCCTCGATCGTGTGGTCGTCGATGTAGTCCAAATGCCAGCTGGACAAGATCGCGATGCCGTTGGCGTCGTGGATCGCGTCGATGATTTCTTCAGCGGAAGGATATTTTCCTTCCACGAAGCATGAACCGCTTTTACCGAACACGTCGTTTTTAAAACGGGCCATCGCCTCTTTCTCGTTGGCGCAGCGATCCAAATATTTTGTCACAAACGGTAGTTTCCGCGTTTGCCGATTCCGGAAAACCATCTCCGTGATTTGCTGCGCGGTAATCGTCTGGAACCGGGAATTGGACATCAGGGAATCGAGGTCGATGACGATGCCCGAATACTGTTCGAACTTCTTCACCCGTTCAATCGACATTTCCTTTTCGCGACGCAACGATTCCTGCTCCAAAACGTTGAAGATTTCCTGATTCCAGTCAATGTAGTAGCCCAAAATACGAAGCCGCTCGCCATTGTACTGACAATCAAATTCCACGCCTGGAATGTACTGGATGTCGTACAGTTTCGCGAATCGCGGAGCGGCCGCGTTGACGCGGGCGCAGTTATGGTCGGTAATCGAAATCGTTTCCAGTCCCAGTTTTTTCGCCTGCTTGAAAATCTCCTCCACGTCGTAGTAGCCGTCGTCGCTGTAATTGGAGCGAATGTGCAAGTCGATCGGCGAAACGTCCAGCTCCTCTTTTTGTTTTTTGACTGCGGGTTTTCTCTCCTTCGCCGGCTCGGCTTCCGCTTTCTCCCGAATCTCGATGTTCGTTTCCGGATCGCGGACTAAAATCAGCTTGAAAACGAGATCGAAGATCGTCTGCTGGTTTGGCATGGCCAGCGCGCACAATCCGTTGAGCGCCCACCATCCAACCATACCGGTCGTCTTAAAGAAAAAGCCAAGCACCATTGTCGGCACGCCAAAGCCGAAAACCTGCCGCATGATGAGCGTCAAAGGCGAAGCTTCCCGCTTGTTCCGGCCCACCAGGCGCAATCCCATCAGGGAATATCCAATCGTCTGCCCTTGAAAGCGGGCCGTAACGACCGAAAGAAGGATCACACACGTGACAAACAGCAACGCGTACATTAAGTAAAACAGCAAATCAAAAAAATGGGGCGGGATCAACCCGCATAAAATGAGCAAAAACTCAATAACCCAAATATAGACAGGAAGAAGACAAATATTCACATCGATCAAAAAAGCGAAAAAATGCGCTTGATAATCTTCAACAGTTCGCGTGAGAGGTTTTGCGTTTTTATATCCGCCGTTACGGTATAGCTGGGCTCTTTTCAGCATTAGCCCAATATATTGTTTGATTGAGTTCATTTCTTCACAAACCTTTCTGCTATCTTTTATTATATAAAAAATAACGAACGAAAAAAAGAGTCATACGACTCTCTTTAGAATTCTTTTCGTTTTGTGAACAAATAGCCAAGCACAGCGCTCGCCAGACCACAAAGCAAACCGTAAAGACCGGCATGGGTCGTCGTCGCGGTGTTGATTCGCGGAACAAGACGCCCCGGTGTGACAGCCGGCGTCGCAAACTGGATCGACTGCGCTTCCTGCAGCAGCTTCTGATACGACTTTCCGCCTGCGTTTTGTAGCTTGGTATTGACCGCCTCTTTATCCGAACGGCTCAATTTATTCCAGGAAGACAAACCGGAAATGATTTTGGTGTAATTGGCGCCAGTCGCGCTTCGATACATCATTCCGCTCTCGCTGGCATACGTGGCGATAAATTCATCCGCAGCGCTCGACGACTTGGGCGTCGGCTCTTCTGTTTTCGATACCGCTTCGTTTTTCGCCACGGTCGTTTCGGCCGGCTGCGCTACCTGCGGCGCGGCTTCGACCGGCAAAACCGGCGCTGCGGCTGTCGGTAAAACGAGCTCTTGCTGCGGCTGCACTTCCGGTTCGAAAGCGGCTTGCGCCAGCAAGGAAGTTTTTGGCTCGGCACCAAAAGCCGGTTCGGCGTTCTCGCTCACGAAAGCGAGCGTCATCGGCTGGAAAGCGGTTGGCTGCTCAACCGGATCTTCCGGCGTCTCGAGTGTCTCCTCGTCTGGCTCAGTTTTCTCGACAGATGGCAAATCCGGATTTTCAGCCGGCTGCTCCGGGGTCGGCGCAGGCGCCGGTTGCTCAAGTGGACCAGGCTGTTCTTCCGCTGGTGTCTGCGGTTGCTCAGCCGGAGCCTGTGGAGCAGGCTGGACCGGAGTCGGATCGACTGGCTGTTCCGGCGTCGGATTTTCAGCCGGTTGTTCCGGAATCGGCGTCGGTTCCGGCGTAGGCTGCGGGTTCACCGTCGCGGCTGCCTCTTGTTCCTTTTTCGCGTTTTCCTCGTCGATTTTCGCCTTGACCTGATTGGCGGCAGCCACCAGGTCGTCATAGGTTGTCAGCGTAATGACGCCCAGACCCGGATTGGCTTTCGCCTGCGCGATCCGTTCGCCAAACTTCGTTTTGACATCTTGCTGAAAAGCGGCGGAAAACGCAGGTAGTTTTCCCGCGCCCTCCAGCACGATCGTATAATTGGTTTCATCTACCCCTGTGATGAGCTGCGGGGTCGTTTTCGGTTTTGCGGTGGCAGGATCCATGATGACGGCTTTCGTCACCGGATCAAGTTGCTGGATCTGGATCGAACAATAAGTGTCGATAAACTGATCGGCCGTTGTGATGACGGTCGGATCTTGCACGACGACTGTTGTCAAAGTTTCCTGAGCCGTTATCGGCATCCCGGCGGTGACGGTGCCCATTCCAAGCATCGTGCCGGCCATGGTGATCCACAATCGTTTGTTCATACGCTCACATCCTTTCTGCGCACACACTTCATTGTATCAAGATTTAAATCAGATTGCTAGCTCCAATAGTTTTTCACAAATTCCCGCGCTTTGTAGTCGCTTTGCGCCAGCTGCTCATAATCCGGATCCTGTATGTATTCGACGTGCTCCAGCGCTTTTTGGATGCTCGTTTCAATGTCAAGAAATCCGATTTTCCCGCGCAAAAACATTTCCACGGCTTGTTCGTCGGCACCATTGAAAATCGCTCCGGCGTTGCCTTCCTTTTCGCCCGCCTCGTAGGCGACGCGCAGCATCGGAAAGCGCGCCTCGTCCATTTGCCGAAAGTGAAGATCCCTCGTTTTCGTCATATCCAGCGGCTTTTCCTCTTGGAGATCGAGTCGTTGCGGATAAGCCAGCGCGTACTGGATTGGCAAACGCATATCCGCGCTTCCAAGCTGTGCCATCACGGCGTGATCCGCAAATTCAACCATCGAGTGCACAATGCTTTCCGCGTGGAGAACGACGTCGATTTGCGAAAAAGGCAAGTCAAACAAATAATGGGCTTCGATGACCTCAAAGCCTTTGTTGACCATCGTTGCGCTGTCAATCGTGATCCGTTTTCCCATATTCCAATTTGGATGGGCCAGCGCCTGCTCGACGCTTACATCGCGCAGCTGGCTGCGGTCGAGATCCCGGAAGCTGCCGCCGGAAGCCGTAATAATCAGACGGGACACCTCCCGCGTCGTATTGCCTTGCAGGCATTGAAAGATTGCGCTATGCTCCGAGTCGATTGGATACAACCTGGTCTTGGTTTCCTCCAGTGTCTTGCGTACGAGCGCGCCGCCCGCGACTAGACTTTCCTTGTTGGCCAGCGCCACGTCGACGCCTTTGTTGAGCGAGGCGAGCGTCGGCTTCAACCCTCGAAATCCAACGGTCGCGTTCACCAGCAAGTCGTAATCGCAGTTCTGAATGCACTCTGTCATATTGTCCTCTCCGACAAATGTTTTTTTTCCTTCGAACGCCGTTTCGGGCGCGACCGCCATTCCAACCACTTGAATGCCCGGATGGCGGGCGACGATATCGTGAAGCGCTGCTTCGCTCGTTCCGGCGCTGACACCTACGAGTTCAAATAAATCGGGGTGCTGCTCGATGACGTCGATGGTCTGCTGCCCGATGGACCCCGTCGCCCCCAGCAATAATATTTTTTTCATAGTGATCTCCTTTGTTTTTTGATTTTATTATACGTCAATTCGACGCAAAAAAAGAGGAACTTGTCGTTCCTCTCAAAGGATTGTTTTAGTCGAATGGAATTGGAGTCAATCCCCAGATTTCATTGGCGTATTCCCGAATCGTCCGATCGCTGGAGAAATAACCGGATTTCGCGATATTGACCAGCATCATCCGCGCCCAGCGCGAGCGATCCTCATACATCTGCTGCACAAGGGACTGCGCGTAAATATACGCTTCGAAGTCCGCCAAAACGAAGAACTCGTCGTTGCGAAGCATCAAATCGTTGTAAATTTGCTGGAACTCGTTTGGATCGTTCGACCATGTGTTGTTTTTGAGGCTCTCGATTACCTCGCGGATATTGGCGTTGTTGTTGTAGAGATTCCAAACATTGTAGGAGTTTTCCTTCCGCAATTCGTTGATATCTTCCACGTGGAGGCCAAAGATTTCCGCGTTGTCGTAACCGACTTGCTCTACGATTTCCACATTTGCGCCATCCAGCGTACCTAGAGTCAGCGCCCCGTTCATCATATATTTCATGTTTCCGGTTCCGCTCGCCTCTTTGCCGGCGGTCGAGATTTGCTCGCTGACATCGGCGGCGTTCAACAAGATCTCGGCCACGGAAACCGAATAATTCGGAATGAACACCACTTTCATGAACCGGGAAATTTCCGGGTCGTTGTTGACTTTGTCCGCGACCATGTTGATCAGCTTAATAATTTCCTTTGCCAACGCGTAGCTTGGCGCCGCCTTGGCCGAGAAGAAGAACGTTCTCGGATAAATTCGGAAATTCGGATCTTTTTTCATCCGCAAGTACAAATGCATGATGTGGAAAATGTTGAGCAGCTGACGCTTGTAGGCATGCAAACGCTTCGCCTGGCAGTCGAAAATCGAGTCAATATCAATGTCGATATTCAGCGTATCTTTGACGTATTTAGCCAGTATTTCCTTGCGCTCCCGTTTCACTTGCATAAAGCGCTCCTGAAGACGAGGATCGTCCACATGCACCATAAGTCTGGTCAGCTGTTCCGGATCCTTGATAAAGCCGTCCCCGATCGTGTCCTCGATCAACCGCGCCAGCTGCGGGTTGGAGTACAGCAGCCACCGGCGATGCGTGACCCCGTTGGTTTTATTATTGAAACGTCCCGGATACAACCCGGCGAACGCGCTCATGACATCGTCAATCAAAATCTGCGTATGGATCTTGGCCACCCCGTTGACGCTGTGGCTGCCCACGATCGCCAAGTGAGCCATATGGACCTGATTGTCTTTTAAAATGCCGACTTGCGAAGCCAAATAGCCTTTTCCCTGATGCTCGATCTCATAGCGGAACCGGCGGTCGATTTCCTCGATGATCATATATACGCGCGGCAAAAGCTCCCGCATCATATCTTGCGGCCATTTCTCCAACGCTTCCGCCATGACGGTGTGATTGGTATACGCCACGGTCCGGCGTACGATATCCCACGCTGGATCCCAGTCGTAGTTGTAGTCGTCCATCAGTACACGCATCAGTTCCGGAATCACAAGAACCGGATGCGTGTCGTTCAGCTGAATTGCCACTTTTTCCGGTAAGTTGTCCAGGCTTGGGTACACGCGCAAATGCGATTCAATGATTTGGTTGATGCCCGCGCACACAAAAAAGTACTCTTGTTTTAATCGCAGTTTTTTTCCATCCGTTGTGGAATCGTCCGGATAGACGTTGGTCGTCAGCGCCAGTACGTCATTCAAATACTTGCTTAAATTTCCGGACTGTACCGAGTCTTCGTCGACTTCGGCATCCCATAAGCGCAAAGTGTTCGTGGTCTTTGTATGATATCCCACGATCGGCTCGTCATACGGAACGGCCCGCACGACAAAATCCGGCGCGTACTCCATGTGGAATTTCCCATTATAATCCATGTACGCGTCGATCTTGCCGCCAAACTTGACTTGCACGGCGTGTTGCGGTTTCCAGATCTCCCAAACGTTTCCGTTTTTCAGCCAGCAATCCGGCAACTCGACTTGACGGAAGTTTTCGATTTTCTGCTTAAACAAACCGTAGCGGTAACGAATACAGTTTCCATTCCCCGCCAGATCCAAAGAAGCCAGCGAATCCAGGAAGCAGGCGGCAAGACGTCCCAGTCCACCGTTTCCCAGTCCGGCATCGCTTTCCATTTCCTCCAGTTCGTTAATACTCAATCCGCATTCTTCCAATCCGTCCTTTACCACATCATAAAGTCCGAGATTCATTAAGTTGCTCGTCAGCAACCGTCCCATCAAAAACTCCATAGAAAAATAATAGAGCTGTTTGGTATGCGATTTCTTGATCGCATTCTTCGTCTCTTTCCAATGAATGCCGGCGTAGTCGCGAATCATCTCCCCCAATACGACATACCGCTCCACTGGATACGTGTCTTCAAAATCCCGACCATATTGCTCAGATACTGCCAGTTTAAAGCTTTCGACAAACTTTTCTTTCGAACTAAAATTCGACATAAAATTCCCTCCTGTCGTTAAATTATACCAAGAGAATCCCATAAATCAAACATTTTCCCCAAGATTCATCGAAAAAAAAGAAGGAAAAGAAGAAATATTTATTCAATTTTGACAACGGGAAAGTGCCAGCGGTATCCTACGCCCGTCACCGTGTCAATATAGGGCTGTCCCCTATACGTCCCTAACGCTTTTCTGAGCCGGCTCACGCAATGCGACAGCGCGTTATCCATCGCACCGCGTTTGGTAATCATCATCAATTCCTCGCGGGATTTTGTTAAGCGATAATCCAGAACCAGCCGTCTTAGCAAGGAAAACCCTTCGCGCTTGATGGATAGCTCCACTCCTTCGCGCCACACTTGTCGGGTATTCAAATTGATCAGCAGATCCGCGCTCCGAAATAAAACGATGGGTTCTTCGATTTCCAAAAAAAAGACGAAGATCCGCTGGTCGTTGATTTGCCACTTCTCGATATTTCCGTTTGGGTATTGCTGTGTGACATTACGACATAAAGAAGTATTCCATGGAATCACTAAATATTTAGGAATCTTTTTCTCTTGTTCTTCCATTTTGTTTTTCTCCTTGTTTATGATTTCAATGATACGCATGGATATATTTATATGCAAGCCATTGGATTAAAAATAAAAACAAAAAAAGCGCACAATCACGCTTTTGATACAAAATCCTGGATCTGGATAATTTTCCCCGCCGGATTTAAGGTTACGATCGAAACGAACCGGTCCTCGTTTTTTAGCCCGATGAGCGCGGCTTTTCTGCCTTGCACGATTGCTTCCTCGTAGCGAATCAAAAAACCGTCGAAGTGCTCCATGCCAACATGGGCGTTTCCGCGTTCGTCAACATGAATCACATTCAAATCAAACCAGTTTTTTTCAAGCGACTCGTTTTGATTGACCGCCTCCTGAAAGGAAACGAGGCTGGAAGGGTTCCCTTTTTCCTTTTTCTTTCGCCCGATCCCAAAATCAAAAGTGCCTTTTTTCCGGTCGAGATCGCGACGGGTGGCAAAATCCTTCATGGACTGCTGCTGGTGGACATAGCGCGCGTAACTCTCCCGCACGTGGGATGGCGTGCCGGCCGCAAACTCGATGGATCCATCTTCCTTCTCGGTGTAATACTGTTTGTATTTCCGCCACTCGTACATGGAATAATCGAAACTCATTCTTCTTCCTGCAAGTCGATGCTTGGAAATTTAAAAACTTGCTCTCCTTCCCGGCTCACTAAGTATTTTCCTCTGGCGATGTACTCTACGTAATCGGGATTGGAAAGGTTCTTTTTTGTCGTTTCCAGTTCCTTTTTTTCATCATCCAGCTTGGCGGATTCTTTCAAGTTGTTTCGAATTTCGCTTTTCAATGCGAACGTCGTCTGAATCTCCTGGCTTCCAAAGTAAATAAGACTGAACGAAACAGCCAACAAAGCGCATGAAATGAAATATCGCTTGAATCTCGACATTTTTTTTCTCTTTTTTACCTGTTTCATCACTCCACTCCCTCATCTGTTTTTTATAGTATACCATCATTTGATATACATTGCCAAAATGGCGATGTCGCTTGGATTGATTCCGGAAATCCGCGAAGCCTGTCCCAAAGTCAGCGGGCGAATCGCGTCCAGCTTTTGCCGCGCCTCCAAAGACAAGTTGTCCATTTTTGAATACTCGAGATCCTGCGGAAGCTTTTTGGCTTCCATGGCCTGCATGTGCGCCGCGTCCCGACGGGCTTTTTCAATATAGCCCGCGTATTTCGTGTCGATTTCCACCGCGGTTGCCACTTCCTCATCATAATGGTCTGCCGTGATCGCCTCCAGCAGCGAAAGCGTGATTTTCGGCCGTTTTAATAGTTCCAGAGCGGAGCATCCATGCCGAAGCGGATCGTAGCCCAGCCCGGCCAGCCGTGCATTGATCGCCGCATCCGGCTTGATATGCGTTTCGGCCAATGCTTTTTTCGCCGCGTCGATCTTTGCCATTTTTTCCTGAAACTTCTCATAGCGGGCATCCGAAACCAAGCCAACCGCATGCGCCTTTGCCAGCAGTCGCTGATCGGCGTTATCATGCCGAAGCAGCAACCGGTATTCGGCTCTCGACGTTAAAAGCCGATACGGCTCATTGGTGCCTTTTGTACTTAAATCGTCAATCATGACTCCGATATACGCTTCGTCACGCCGCAAAACCAAAGGCTCCTGTCCCGCCACCTTCAACGCCGCGTTCGCTCCCGCGATCAATCCTTGTCCGGCCGCCTCCTCATAGCCGCTCGTTCCGTTCACTTGCCCGGCGGTAAACAAGTTTTCCACGACTTTGCTTTCGAGCGAAGGCTTCATTTGCAGTGGATCAATCGCGTCGTATTCGATCGCGTACGCGTATTTTTCAATGACGCAATGTTCCAGACCCGGCAAAGAATGCACCATCTTTTCCTGGACTTCGCAAGGCATGGAAGTCGAAAAGCCTTGAATGTAAATCGTATCCAGCTCTTTTGACTCGGGTTCGAGAAAAAGCTGATGGCGCGGTTTGTCGGCAAAGCGAACAAGCTTGTCTTCAATGCTCGGGCAATACCGGGGTCCCACGCCTTTGACAAGTCCCGAATACATCGCCGAGTCTTCCAAATGATTTAAAATGATTTCGTGCGTTTCCGGCGCGGTGTAAATCAAATGGCATATCTCCTGTTCAGAGAAAGGCAAAACATCTTCCGGCCGCGTCGTTTCAGAAAACCGCAAAAAGGCGTCCGTTCCCGGCTGCTCTTCTCCTTTGGAAAAATCAATCGTTTCTTTTTTTACCCGGCATGGGGTTCCTGTCTTTAACCGGAAGGTTCGGATCCCGGCTTCGCGCAGACTCTCCGATAACGAGTCGATTGTCGGCTGCTCTTCCGGTCCGCTCTTCGTCGCGGTATGACCGCGCAAAACACTGGAAGTCATATAAGTTCCCGAAGTCAGCACCACTGTTTTCGATGGAATAACCGTCCCGTCGACACACTCGATTCCTTTCGCTTTTCCTTCCTCGATCCAGACGCGGGCCGCTCCTTTTTCGAGGATATCCAAGTTTTCCTGCTGGAGAAGCGCTTCTTTCATGAATCGCTTGTATGCGATTTTATCGCTTTGCACGCGTAGCGACCAAACACCCGGCCCTTTTGTCGTATTCAGCATCTTAAACTGGAGGGCGGTTCGATCCGCGGCAACAGGCATGATTCCGCCTAACGCGTCGATTTCACGAACAACGATTCCTTTCGCCGGTCCGCCAACACTCGGATTGCAGGGCATGGATCCGACCATATCGAGATCCATCGTAACGAGCGCGGTCTTTTTTTTCATCCGGGCAGCCGCCATGGCTGCCTCAATGCCCGCGTGGCCTCCTCCGACAACAATCACATCGTACATGTTTAAGCCTTCTTTCTAACAAAATGCGCATTCAAATCCAAGTGGAATACCGTTTGCGGAATTTGCATCAGCGCCGTAAACGCGCCATACACGCCGACGGCAATCAATCCGTTGATTGCCAGTTTCACAAAACAAAGCCAGCGGGATCCTTCGGTTCCGTCCAGTCCGATCCAATTCAAAACCGACGCGGTTCCCCACAACAAAAAACAAGCGAGAATCTCAAGAATAAACTTGTGAATCAATCCTTTAAACTTGATTTGGTATACACGGCTCGCCTCTTTCAAATTCGAATAAATCAAATACGTCGCGCCAATCAACGAGGAAAGGATCGCGCCAGGATATCCGACAAGCCACATCAGCGGCACCATGAGCACGCCTTTGATAATCGTATAGTAGAGGAGCCGTTTCAAAACGTGCCGCTGCAAACCAAGCGCCATCATCAAATTGGTAATCACCGGTAAAATCGTTCCGGTAAACGCTTCAACCGCCAGCCACTTTAAAATCGACGTGGACAGTTCAAGATCCGCGCTGGAAAACATGACGTAGTTAATCGGTCCCGCATACACGAAAATACAAAAAGAAAGCATAAAACCAATGTACAAAATGATATTCAGGCAATCCAGCACATTGCTTCGCACAAGCTTCATATTTCGGTTTTCTAACGCCACTGTGATGTGCGGAATGAGCGCGGCTGTAAAACCCGGCGCCAAAATCATTGGAATCGCGATAATTTTCGTACCGGAAAAGTTAAACCCGGCTAAAATCAAATCGTATTGTTCCCCGTATCCTTTTAACTGCAATCCGATTGGAAGCAGCAAAGAATTGTAGAGCGAGTCACTATAGCCAAGAACCGCCACAACAAAGTACGGGATCGCGAGCAAAATGAATTCCCGAAATAGTTTTTTTGCCGGTACCGCTTTGGTTTTTTGCATTTTCGCCTGCTGCTGGATGGCCGGCATCTTTTTTTTATCGAACGCGATAATTTGCGCCAATCCGGCAATCGCCGCCACGACCGTACTGGAAACAGAGGCATACAAAGCCCATTTCCGTTCCATGCCTAGCACATACACGCAAAGGCAGGAAACACTCAACAAAAATCCAACACGGAAAATTTGCTCAAACGTTTGTGAAAACGCGTATTCTTCGATTTCTTTCCGTCCTTGCACAAAACCACGGAAAGCGGACAAAACCGGCACGAGAAATAAAGCGATGCTCAAAATACAAAGAACGGTCTGCATCGTTTTCACGTCGTTTCCATCGCTAATGACATGGGCGAGCGGATAGGAAATGAGCATCATAGTGACCATTCCGATAAATCCCGTCAAAGATAAAAAGGAAATCGAGATCCGTTTGATGAGCAGAATGGTCTTCGCGTCCCCACGCGTCGTGTATTTGGCAACGAGCGTGGCAACCGCAAATGGGAAACCAGCGCTAAATATATTTAAAAAATAGGAATAGAAAGTGTACGCCGTTCCATAAAAGTTTGTATATTGCGCTGAATCCAAAATGGAATTGAGCGGACTGACATAAAAAAGGCTGATAAGCTTCGCGAAAAAATAACCGCCGGTTCCAATCAATCCACTATATATAATTGATTTTTTTACATTTTCTTTTTGCATAGATACTCCTTCAGCTTCCCATTATACCATACTCTTTTTTCTCCCACATGAGAAACAAAAAATGTCCGGCAGACCAGACATTTTAATTTCGATTGTTGCCAAAAGGAACCATGCTCAGCAACGCGCCTATCGTCCCTAACGCGATCAGAAAGATTTTTCCCTCCATTTGACTAAACCAGCCAAACAAAGCGCCAAGCACAGGAACATGGAAACGAACTTTGCCAATGAGATCCGTATACGCCACGGGCTCCATGTCTTCCTGCGCGTTGGCATCCCCCTTTGTGATCAGCTCGTGGTTTTGTTTTTCATTTGCGACCACACGGTGCGTGACGACCGAATCGCGATGCAAAAACGCGATCACATCCCCGGGCTGCAAAGTTTCCGGCGCTTCATAACGTACGCCAATCAAGCTGCCAACCGGTATTTGCGGCGCCATGCTGCCACTGACGACATTAAACATTTCTATGCGAAACAAACCGGGAACGACCATCGCCAGTCCGCATAAAATGACGATCGCCAGCAAACCGTTTCCTAACCCGCGAATCCATCCGAGCCTTTTTTGTTTTTCTTCCGATTTTCTCATCTTCATCTATCCCCTTTACGAAAATTACGATACCATCATTGTCCTGGATTGACAACTAGCGCTTTTCTTTCCTTATCATCGTTCTATTTCTTGATTCTTTATCTCGTTGAAAATACAATAAATAAAAAGGAGAGAGAAACTATGAAACACATTGTTTTAATTAAACTCAAAGATCGTACCCTTGAAAATCAACAAGCCGTCGCCGCGATCTTAAAAAAAATGACGACAAAGACCATTCCGTATGCCGATTCTTTTTTTGTCGGAGAGGATTTTCTAGATTCTGAGCGAAGCTATGACGTTCTCCTGGAAGTCGAACTCCAGCGTCAGGATTTGGAACGCTACGCCAACGATCCGTTTCATGTGACTGTCAAAAAAGAATTCGCGCCCTATATGGATCACTCGGTAACGATTGATGTGGAATAGCATCCCGATTTGCACGTCCGAACAAGCCAGATTGGCAGATCAAAAAGCCATTTGCGACTATGGGATTCCCTCCCTCGTTTTGATGGAGCGCGCCGCCCTTGGCTGTGTCGAACGCATGCAAAGCCACATCCATCCAAACGATACAGGTTTGATTGTCTGCGGGCCGGGAAACAATGGAGCCGATGGCTTGGCGATTGCCCGCCTGCTTTCGGAACGCGGTTTTTTTGTAAAAATCGTCCTGCCCGATTCAAATCAAATGTCTTCGGATGAGAAGGTCCAGCTCCATATTGTGCAAAAACTGGCGATCGAGGCTTGCCCCTTATCCGCTTGTTCGTTGGAACCGTTGCTTCATTCGTGCGACTACATTGTCGACGCGATTTTCGGCTCGGGGCTTTCCCGGGCAATTCACGGACAATGGTACGAAACGATCGCTGCCATCAACGCCTCGGGCCGCCCGGTTTTTTCTATCGATATTCCAAGTGGTCTTGACGGGAATACGGGGATTGCACAAGGTATTGCGGTGAAAGCGGCGCATACCTTTGCGCTCGATTGCGTCAAATGGGGAGAAATCAGCCCGGAGGGCGCCCCTTATTGCGGGATGCTCCACCGTGTGCCGATAGGAATTCCAAGTGTTTTGCATGAGAAAGAAGCCAAGTGGCTCTCAAAGTCATCCCTTTGCCAAAAAATCCCAAAGCGGAGCCCATTTCAGCACAAAGGGGCTTTTGGCCGGGCTCTGATGATTGGCGGCAGTCCGCAAATGCCTGGCGCCGTTTCCATGGCTTCTTCGGCTTGCTTTCATAGTGGAATTGGCTTGCTTAGCGTATTCGTTCCGGACTCGATTCAGACGATTTTGCAAACCCGCTCGAGCCTGATCATGACGATTGGCGCCGAAGCGTCGAAAGATGGCTTTTCTCTGACCGCATACCAACAGCTTCAGCCGATTCTTTCCCGATTTGATGTTTTGTGCATTGGCAACGGAATGGGGAAAAGCCCTTCCACAGACGCGTTGCTTCAGACTGCTCTTAGTTCCGACGCCACCGTCGTGATTGACGCGGACGCGATCGCTTCAGCGGGACAGCATCCATTCTGGCTCGATCGGGAAGCTCCCGTCATTTTGACGCCGCATATCAAGGAAATGAGCGACTTGACCGGTCTTTCGATGCAGGAAATCAAAACACGTCCTTACAAAGCGGTGACTTCGTTTTGCGCCGCGCATCCGAATTGTGTCTTAGTTTTGAAGTCGTGCGCGACAATCATCGGTTATCGAAATCAGCTTTCTGTTTTGTTTTCGCCAAACAGCGCGCTTTCCAAAGGAGGCTCGGGTGACGTCCTCGCCGGAATTGTGACCGGCCTTTCCGGATGGATCAAAGATCCTTTCCTGGCTGCGCAATTCGGTGTTCTCGTGCATTCCATGGCGGCGAAGCAAGCAGCAAATCCGGTTAGTTTTACGGCGCTGGACCTCATTCAAAATTTAGATTTTGTTTTCGAACAATTCATAAAATAAAAGCGATCGAAATTTGATCGCTTTTTAATCGTATTGCAGACGTAAATAATATACCCGGGAATCAAACATCTTCGTATTGAACCCGTAGCTCTCCAAATCGCCAGAATCACCTGTCCAATCGTTGTTTAAAAAACACTCAAGGGCAGGCAACTGGTCTTTTTCGATTTGAAAAGACGCGTAAAACTCGATACAGTCGTTCAAACTTGGCTGCTCGCGATCGGGCGAAAACGAGATATCGGATATTCGCTTTTTAAGAATTTCCTGAATCGCACGAACATCTTGAAGAGAGCCTTTGACTACAACGTAAAGAATCGCTTTCATTCCTACGCCGCTTTCTCAAGTACATACTTGCAAAGTTTTTTCAAATTAGCGTCGTTGTTCAAATTCGTGACTTTGCCAAGTGAAAGATTCAGCGCGGCAAGCACAATTTCGTCTTTTTCCACCGCGATATTCAACGTTCCGGCTGCGTTTTCATAAAAAACGTCGAATAAATAGCTTGTTCGCTCTCCTTGCGTTTCTTTGGAGCGTAAATTGCACTGAAAAGCATCCTTGTTTTTGAGAATGATTCGTACAACGCCGACACCGGATAATGGTAGTGGTTTTGCCATAATCGTCTATCCTTTCTGTGCCTCGTATGTGATCTGAATGCCGAGGCTTGTAAATAGCGATAAATCCACATTGGATACCCGCGAAGTGATGTGAGCCTGGGTGTTTTTTAAAGCCGACAGCTGTTCCAGCGCTTTTCGGGCATTGGGATTTGTTCGCGCACTAAGCGAAAGGGCAATGAGCATTTCATTGGTATGCAGTCGCGGATTGACGCTTCCAAGATAAGCTGTTTTCAACGTTTGAATCGGGCTGAAGGACTCGACGTCAATCAGGATTTCCTCATCGGGAATATTGGCCAAATATTTAATGGCATTCATCACAATCGCCGCGCAAGGTCCCATAAAATCACTGGTTTTCCCGGTGACAATCGCACCGTCTTCCAGCTCGATGGCCCCGGAAAACGTCTTTGAACTTTTCTCTTTTTCATAAGCCGCCTTTACGCAAGGGCGATCCATTGGCGTAATACGGGCTTGCTGCATCAAAAGCTCTTGTTTCTTTAGTTCCTCTTCCGAACACTGGTCATTGACGTACCGTGTTTTCGTCGCGAAATAGCGACGAATAATTTCCTGATTTGAAGCGTAACGGCACGCTTCATCGTCTGAAATGCAGAGTCCGGCCATATTTACTCCCATATCTGTGGGTGACTTATACGGACTCATTCCGTAAATTTCTTCAAACATATGTTGAAGAACGGGGAAAATCTCAATATCCCGATTATAATTCACCGTGATTTCGTTGTAAGCCGACAAGTGAAACGGATCAATCATATTCACATCGTTCAAATCGGCTGTCGCCGCTTCATAAGCGATGTTCACCGGATGGTTGAGCGATAAATTCCAAATCGGAAAAGTTTCAAATTTTGCGTACCCCGCTTTTACCCCGTGACAGTTTTCATGATAGAGCTGAGAAAGGCAAGTCGCCATTTTCCCGCTGCCCGGTCCTGGCGCCGTCACGACAACAAGCGGACGGCTCGTTTTGATGTAGTCGTTTTTGCCAAAGCCTTCCTTTGAAATAATTTTCTTCGTATTCGTTGGATAGCCATCAATCGAATAGTGGCGATACACAGGTATTTTCCGGCGTTTTAATTTTGTTTCCAGCTGTTTGGCTTCCCGTTGACCAGAATAACGGGTAATGACAACAGATCCCACGTACAAGCCAATACAAGTAAATTCATCAATAAGCCGCAACACTTCCTCATCATAGCTGATTCGCAAATCCGAACGCATTTTGTTGTCATGCAAATGGTTGGCATTGATAGCAATCACAATTTCAGCTTGATCTTTTAATTGTAAAAGCATTTGAAGCTTACTGTCCGGCGCAAATCCCGGGAGAACCCGGCTTGCATGGTAATCATCAAAGAGCTTCCCGCCAAATTCCAAATACAATTTATCGTCAAACTGTTCGATTCGTTCCCGAATATGCTGGGATTGCATGGTTAAATACTTTTCATTGTTAAATCCAATTTTCACATTATTACCCCTTTGCTTTTCAGATTATAACATTGTTCTCTGGAAGGAAGCCAGTATATTTTTTATAGATTCCAAAAGACGAAAACAAAAAAACCTCGCCAGTGGCAAGGTGGTCGTTCGATCTCTCAAAACCAGAAACACGCCTTCTTTCTCTTTCC
>NZ_SRYG01000015.1 GCF_004793885.1 Dubosiella muris | reverse complement strand
AGGAAAAGGTATATAGAATGGCTCAGTTAAATGGGCTAATTCATATATACCAGGAGAAGAGGAACAAGGGCGATGAGAATTTTATGTATTGGCGACAGCAACACGTGGGGGTTCGATCCGAATACGGGATTGCGGCACAAAAACCGCTGGACCCGGCAGCTGATGGCGCTGCGGCCGCAGGACGAGATCATCGAGGAAGGGATGAACGGACGAACGTTCGCCTTCGACGATCCGTTCACGCCGGGACGAAACGGCTTGCGGGCGCTTGACATGCTGCTCATGAGCCACGAACCGGTCGATTTGGTCGTCGTGATGCTGGGGACCAACGACTTGAAGACGTTTTTTAACGCCCGGGCAAAGGCTGTCGCGCGCGGGGCGAGAACGTTTTTGCGCCAAATCAAAAATCCGTTTTTGTACCGGTACAAGGAACCGGATATTTTGATGGTCGCGCCGATTTTGCTGGGGGAGGCCATCGCGCAAACCGAAGGGGAGTGTGGCGATTTTGACGAGGAAAGCTTGTGTCAGTCCAAATATTTGGGCCGGGAAATCCAGTCGGTTTGCGAAGAGCTTGGCGTGGCGTTTTTGAACGCGGCCGATTTCGCGCACGCTTCGCCGGTTGACAACGTGCATATGGATGAAACCAACCATGGCCGGCTCGCGCAAGCGATTCATCAAACGATTGAGGAAAGGAAAAAAGGAGAGGGACAATGAAAACAATGGATGTGACAGCGCTGGGGGAGTTGCTGATTGACTTCGCGCAAAAGGATACGAACACGTTTGAGGGCAATCCGGGCGGCGCGCCGTGCAATGTGCTGGCGATGCTGAACAAGGCGAAAAAGAAGACGGCGTTTATTGGCAAGGTGGGCAACGACATGTTTGGCAACCAGCTTAAGGCGGTGATCGAGGAAATCGGCATCGACGCGCGGGGCCTGGTCGTGGACGATTCGGTGCGCACGACGCTGGCGTTCGTGAAGTTTGACGAGACGGGTGACCGGGATTTCTCGTTTTACCGCAATCCGGGCGCGGACATGATGCTGGATGAAAGCGAAGTCGATTTGGATTTGATCAAGGACTCGAAGATTTTCCATTTCGGCACGTTGAGCATGACGCACGAGGGCGTGCGCGAGGCGACGAAAAAGGCGGTCGCGTGCGCGAAGGAAAACGGGGCGATCATTTCGTTCGATCCGAACTTGCGGCCGCCGCTTTGGGATGATCTGGACGAGGCCAGAGAACAAATGAAGGCGGGCTGCGCCTTGTGCGACTTTATCAAGATCGAGGACGAGGAGCTCAAATTCATGACGGGCAAGGACACGATCGAGGAAGGTGTCAAGGCTTTGCAGGATGCGTATGACATGAAGATGATCCTGGTCACATCGGGTCCAAAAGGGGCGCAAGTCTTTTGCAACGGCCACCATGTGTACAAGGACGCGTTTTTGAACCGGAACACGTGCGACACGACGGGAGCGGGCGACACGTTTTGCGGGGTGTGCCTGTCCTATCTTTGCGACACGCCGTTTGAAAATTTCGACGAGGAAAAACTGGCGGACATGCTGACGCACGCCAACGCGGCGGCTTCGATCGTGACGACGCGGATTGGCGCGTTGAAGTCGATGCCGACGATGGAGGAAGTGGACGAGTACATCGCGGGATATCGTCAGCCGTAGAGGAAAAAAGAGGAAGACACGGGAAATCTTCCTCTTTTTGTTTTTTTACGAAGGGCACTCGATGATCGTTTTGACGGCGGCCACCATTTTCTTTTGTTCCGGGAGCAGGGGATGGGTGACGAGAATGTCGACTTCGCGGAATTTGGCGTAAATGTACGCGGCTGAATCCTCGAAGCGTTTTTTATCGCAGACGACGAGCACTTTTTTCGACTGGTTGATGACGTGGCGCAGCAAGGCGATGCCATCCATGTTGATGGTGGTGAACCCGTCGGTATCCTTGATGCCCAGTGTGCCAAGGATCGCCAGGTCAATGCGGAAATGCTCAAGCATTTTGGTCGCGAAGTATCCGCTCGTCCTTTGTTCCAGCTCGTTGATTTCCCCGCCTAGGAAAAACGTCTTGATGCGGTTTTCCATGCATTTGGCGGCGACCGGAAAAGAATCGGTGACGACGGTGATTTCCTTTTTGTAGGTGAGAGCCTCGATCCCGGCGAAAATCGTGCTGCCGCCGTCGATAAAGAGAACCTGTCCGTCTTTGACTTCTTGAAAAGCGCGAAGGGACAAGCCTTTTTTGATGCTGTGGTCTTCCTGGGAACGATACGACAAGGGGATTTCCTTGATGGTTTTATTGACGCGGGCCCAGCCGTGCTCTTTGATGACGAGCGCCTGGCTGACCAAAGTGTCGAGATCGGTGCGAATCGTTTCGCTGGAGGCGTGAAGCAGTTCGGCGAGTTCACGGATCTTGATGCGCTCCCGTTCGTGGAGCAGTTCCAAAATCTTTTTTTGCCTTTCTTGTTTCTTCATTCGTTGTCTCAAACCTCCGTTTCCGCTCGTTCAAAGACGATTTTGCCGTCGATGATCGTTTGAATCACGTGATAGTCGGCGTCCATGAGGCAGAAATCGCTTTTTCGGCCGATTTCTATTTTTCCCCGGTCATGGATGCCGAGGCATCGGCATGGATTTTCGGCGTACAGCTGCGCGATTTCCTCCCGGCTCAAGCCGACGAGGTCGCGGGCTTTTTTCATAATTTCGTTCCATGGGGTCGATCCGCCTAAAAAAAGCCCGTCGGCTTTGGTTTTGATGCCGGTTTCATTGGCGACGATGGGACCGAAATGCTCGTTTTCGTATTCGCCATCGGCTAGGCCGTGGAAATGGACGAGGTCGGTCATGCCGTAAAAGCGGTCGAGGCCTTTGAGCCGGATGCCAAGATGGATCCACGATGGCGATACGACCATGCCGTCGCAAGTGATTTGGTGACTGAGCCGGTTTTCAAGCAGGCAGCCGACGATGCCGCCTTCTTTGCGCTGGTGCATCGCTTCAAAGCCGTTGAAGAAGTGGGTCGTTGTGTCGGCGCCCCAGTCGGCGCACTGGCGAACCTGGCTGGCGGTGCAGAGGGTGTAGCCAAGTTCGACGTGGACGCCCTGGGCGGTGATCCATTCGCACCACTCTTTGGCGCCGGGCAGCTCGGGCGCAAGGCAGACGATGCCGATGTCGCTTAAATCGTTGTCGACCATGGCGAGCGTGTGGGCGGGTGTGGGCAGCGCGCACAGCGTCGGGTCGATGGAGGCGCTTCGTTTCGGATTGATGTACGGGCCTTCAAAATGAAAGAGAAACGGGTCGGCGCCGACTTTTTCCTGTCGTACCTTGCGAATGGCGCGGACGGTTTTCTGGCTGTCCGGGATGGATAAGGAGTTGATGGTCGGCATGACGCTGGTCACGCCGGTTTCCGGCAGTTTGGCAAGGAGGAACCGGACATCGTCTTCGCTCCAGTGGCTGACGGTTTCGTCATAGGCGTGTGGAAAAAAGTTGTGGCGGAACCCGCCGTGCATGTGAGTGTCGACAAAGCCCGGATACAAGTCGTATCCGGCCGCGTCCAAGATTTCGTCATCTTGCAGCCCGGGGCCGATTTCTAAAATTTCCTGTTCGTTAAAGCGGACGTCGACGCATTGGAAAGCGCCATCGATCCATACATTTGCGTTGCGAATGATCATAGTTGCATTCCCTTCCTTTCAAAATCATTATTGAGTTTCGTTGGAAGAAAGAAAAGGTTTAAAAAGTGTTTTTTTGAGAATCCAAATTCATTGTTTGGCTTTTATGAGAAAAAGATCTGGAAATTTCGGCTGAACCAAAAAATAGAGAGTTTGAAAGAGGAGAATCGTCGTGCAGCAGCCACATGGTCGGCGGCAGCGGGGAAGAGATCGGGCGCGCGTCGGTCACATACACAAAGCTTGGTTCGCAAATCCGGTACGTATTGGAAACTTGTTCGAGGGTTTTGAAGTCGCAGCAAAAACGCTTTAAGAAGGGATCCTGGCGGAATACGACACCACGATATACAGCATCCGCCTTCCGCAAGATCTCATCCTTCACTGATTTTCGACGCAAATACATCCGCTCTTTTTCAAAGACGGTTTCATTGACTAGGCCTTCAAATTGAAATTCTTCATAGAAAACAGGTGGGACGGGAATCATATTGTTGACGAGAAGGGCGGCGATGCGCTCATGGTCTTCGTCGAAGATTTCGACAGTCGTGCGGGGATTGCGTCGCTTTCCATTGGGACGCAGCGGCTTGGAAGTTAATGGAATCAAATAGTGGAAACGGCCAAGCAGGACGATCACGCCGTAAAACGGCCGGGTGCTTTTGATGCTGACGTTCGGATCCGCCTCGTGCAAAAAGAGACGATAAGGATAATCGACCCGGTATATGTTTGGGTTGGGGTCTAAAAAATGAAATAAGTTGTTCATACATTCTCCTTTCGAAAAAAGCTGTTCTTTCGAACAGCTCTGCCAGTTTTCAGGGATGGCATCCCTTTTATAGTCGCCAACTACGGCATGGCCTCTCCAGTTTTTTCGTTGCCAACTACGGTATGGCCTCTCCAGTTTTTTCGTTGCCAACTCAGGCATGGCCTCTCCAGTTTGAAAGATCCTTTACGGGTCTTTTTGTGTCTTTATTGTAAAAAAGGATATTAAGATTGTCAAATGGGAAAAGTAAGCTTTTTTCTTATTTTACGAAATATACATTAGTTTAATGATATTGATGTTTTATATAATATAAAAACAAAACAAAAAATATTAACATTACGCAAGGATAATATTGATTGAATCGGGATTAAAAGTTATAATCATTTTGTTAAATATATTTTAATTTAACTACGTCTTATATACTTGATTGAGATAAAGGAAATTAGATTTGCACATATATCGTGTTTTCGAGTCCAGTTTCGGTATTCCTATGAGCAGACTAATAAAAATCTGCCTTTTTTATACCTTCATTGCTATGAAGTGAACGGAATGGAGAAGAAAATCACATTTTATGTAAAAGGGGGATGATTTTTAATATTTTATGTGTTGAAAAAGTATATAAGACGACAAAAAGGGAACTGCAAGGGCAGAGATTATGGAAAAAAGAAAGGAAAAAGCAGTTTCTCCGGATTGCCTTCCAAAAGCAATTCGGCTTTCATCTGTCTCCGATTGATTATGAAAGACAATAAAGCATTAAAAAGACTTAGCGCGACCGCGGTGATCGCTTCATCGCTTATACCTCAAAGTATGCCAGTATTCGCCAAAGAAGAATCGCGAGCAAATTCTTTTTTTGAATTATCAGATCCGATTGCGAATGTAGCCGTCGCTCAACAGGTTGTTTCGCAATCGAAAGCGGACGCTTTGATAAACGCTTTAAAAGAGGCAAGCAAAGAAGAAGCGAAAGCGGAAGAAGCGGTGGCAACAGCTGAACAAAATTATGCTACGGTACGGGGGGGCAACGAGTACCAACCGCAATATGATCGTATCGTAAATGAAAGACAGACACTGGAAAACAGTGTAGATCAAAAGCTCGATCAGGAAATAACGACTGGAACCGCGGAATTGGAAAAAATGGTTGCGGATTATGAAGACGCGATTGAGAAGAAAGAAGCGCTGGAATCGGAACTGACGCAAAAGCAGGGACTGCTCGAAAGCGAAAAATCCAAATTGGAAGATTTGGAACAGGCGGTAGAGCAGGCGAAAGCGGAATACGACGCGTTGGAACCGGGCGCCATCGAAGCAGCCGAACAAAAAAACGCGGAAGCGATTAATTTATGGACGAACGCCCAAATTGCATTGCAGGAAGCGCAAAACGCTTTAACGCAAGCGGAAGCGAATTACGCGGCGCTGTCCCAATCTTTGGAATCCACACGCGCCACATACAACGAGGCGTTAAACGCGGTTATGGCCGCCCAGGCCGCTTATGACCAGGCACTGGCTGTGCAAGCCGAAAAAGAAGCCAATCTCGCGCTGGCGGAAAACGAGGAAGTATACGCTCAAGCCGAAGCAGAACTTCAAAACGCGCAGCAAGCCGTTTCGCAAGCGCAAGCTATGGTGGAACAAAGCGCGCAATCGGTTGCCGAATCGGAAAATCAACTGGTTTTGGCCCAATCAGCATTTGATCAAGCCGCCAGTGAACTTCCGGTCTATCAGCAGGCGATCGCGGATGCTCAAACCGGTGTGGAAAACGCCGAATCCGAAGTAAGCCGGAGCCAGGCCGCTTTAGAGCAGGCGCTGATGGAAAACAAAAAACAAGCCGAAGCGCAGAAAAACGCGCAACTCGCGGTCGAAAAAGCGGAAAACGCCGTCAAGCTCCAGACAGAAGCCGTGGATATTGCCGGACAGGAAGT
This sequence comes from Dubosiella muris, assembly GCF_004793885.1. GTDB lineage: Bacteria > Bacillota_I > Bacilli_A > Erysipelotrichales > Erysipelotrichaceae > Dubosiella > Dubosiella muris. The sequence continues at coordinate 67,448 of NZ_SRYG01000015.1, read as the reverse complement.
CAAAGGCGTTCAGGCGAAAATCGACAACTTGCAGTCGCAGCTCGAAACGAATCATGCCGAAATCAAAAAACTCGAAGAACAGCTTCAAGTTCTGCAAGCGCAATACGCCTCGGGTTCATTGGGATTTTTCCAAGCTATCGACAACGATGATGCTACAAAAGCGATGAACGTGATTTTAAGCAGAACGGATGGTCTGTATGACTACACTCATGTCGGAAAAGAAAATGACGCGACGAGTCTGGAAAACATGAAAGCGTCGCTGGCCTGGATCAAAGAATGCAACGAGCTTCGAGCAAAACACGGATTGCCTGCCTTGGGTGTCAATTCCTATATGATGGCTATCGCGCAAAAACAGCTTAATTATTCGGCTGTTGAAGTCGGGCATTCACAAAAATATCAAGTGGGAGAAAACCTGGCATGGGGCTACGAAAATCCGTTCGATGGCTGGTACGATAAAGAAAAGGCGATCTATGAGCGGTATTTGGCACAAGGTCTGACACCGGAAGAAATTGAAAACGACCATTTTCAAGAAGTCGGTCATTATCTCAACATCATTGAAGATGGCTATTATATCACAGGATTTGCGGTCAATACCGAACCTCACCGCTACAATGTAGCATATGGACAGGTATTCACATATAGGGGATCGGGATACACCGTGGAAAATTATGAGAAGATGCTCGATGATTATTGTTCGGGTATCGAGAAAGCCATCGCGGCAAAACAAGAAGAGCTGGAGACCGCGCAGGCCGATAACAGCCTTGTCAAAGCCATCGAACAGGCTGAAGCGGAATTGAAAACCAAAGTAGCGGAAGCGGAACGGCAGAAACAGCTGTTAAGTCAAAGAGAAGTCTCGCTTGAACAAGCGGTCACATTGTCCAGTCAGGCAGCGATGGCGCTGACAAACTCCCAGGCTTTGTTGAAAAAAGCGGAAGACAATTTAAAAGCCAAAGAAGAAATGCTTTCACAAGCGCAGGCAATCCTTTCTCAAAAGGAAAACGCTTTGCAGGCGTATCTTGAGTCTGACGAACTCCGCGCATTGCAAAATAATATTGATTTAGCGCAAGCACGGTTAAATCAGGCGAACACGACACATCAAACCCATACGGCGCTTCTCGCTCAAAATCAATCGTTCGCTCAAGACAAGAAAAACCAGCTTGCCGCTTTGGAACGTCTGATCGCGAACGCAAAGACAGAATGGAACGAAGCGAAAAAAGACACGCAAGACAAATCCGAAAAATTAAAAAGCGTAAAACAAAACGCAGAAACGGTAAGGAAAGGCTTGGAGTCGCTCGAAACGGAGACAGGAGCGGCCGAAGCCAAACTCAACGAACACAAAAAAGAGGCTGCTCAGAAAGCCCAGGACGAGCAGCAGAAAAAGAAAGCTTTTGATGAGGCAAATAAAACTTTCCTCGCGCTGGATGGCTTGAGAGTGCGGTACGAGGAGACGGTCCGCGCGCAAAATCAAGCGGTGAGAACGATCGAAAGCCTTGAAAAAGAGGTGCCGGCTTTACGCACTTCGATTCAAAACGCCCAAAATCAAATCGCGCAGGATTCCAAACGGCAAACCCAAGCGCGGGCCTATCTTGCACAACTTCATGGGGCGAAAGACGCATGGAACGCGATCAAAAAAGGTCAATCGGCAAACTTTGATCCAACGTTTGACGATTTGGCGGCCTTTCCGGTTTTATTCGCGAACTATCAATCCTTGAAAAAGGATGAGCAATTGGCGAAAGCGAAGCTGGAACAACTCATCGCCGATGCGGATTCAAGCCTTGAATCGTTGCGGCAGGCCAAAGCCGAATACGAAAAAGCGAAGCAAGCAAGACAGGCCGCCCAAAACGTTCTCGACGCTTTCTTGAAGCTTCTGGAAAACGAAGAGACGATTGTCGTGGATACAAATCCCGAAAAGAAAGAGAATACAGATTCGAAAAAAGAATCCAGTCCAAACACGGCGGCGGGAACAGGCTTATATATTTACACAGCCGGAACCGTGCTAAGCGGAGCGATCGCGGTGGCTTTTTTGAAACGAAAGAAAGACTAATATCACTTTGATCAGGATAGTGAAGACAACACTATCCTTTTTTCATTTGTACTCATCGTTGGAAGCGGATACAATAAAACTATAAAAATCAAAAGTGGGAGGAAATTATGAAAAAGTTTGTGTATGGAAATCCAGTCGACACCGACGCCATCGTCAACGATGTGGAAGCGACTGTAGGTCAGGTCCCGGTTGGAACAAGCGCCATCGACGACCATGTCTTCTCGTTCACCTACGCTCTGGCGCCCGCCGACAAGGTGTATGGTCTAGGAGAGCAGGTGCGCGGCATCGACAAACGCGGCTGGGAATACGAATCGTGGGCGACCGACGAGCCGCACCACCACGAGGACAAGCGCTCGCTGTATTCGGCGCACAATTTTATCGTCGTTGATGGAGAAAAACCATTTGGCTTGTTTGTCGACTACCCGGGACGGGTGAAGTTCGACATCGGCTACACGCAAAGCGACGCGCTGCGCGTCGAATGCGAAGCCGACCTCAAGCTGTATTACTTTGAAGGGGAATCGGTTCTCGACATCGTCAGGCAGTTCCGCCACGCCATTGGCAAAAGCTACAAAGCGCCAAAGTTCGCGTTCGGCTACGGGCAAAGCCGCTGGGGCTACAAGACGCAGGACGACTTCAAAGACGTCGTTCGCAAACTGGACGAGCTCGACATCCCGATCGACATGCTGTACATGGACATCGACTACATGCAGGACTTCAAGGACTTCACCCTCAACGAAAAAGAGTTTGACGGCCGGTTCGATCAATTCGTGCAATGGATGAAAGAACGCGACGTCCATCTTGTCCCGATCATCGACGCCGGCGTCAAAAAGCAGGACGGCTATTTCGCGTACGAGGAAGGCAAACAAAACGACTACTTCTGCAAGCTCGAAGACCATAAAACCGACTTCATCGGCGCCGTGTGGCCAGGCTATTCCGTGTTCCCGGACTTTTTGAACGACAAAGCCCGGCACTGGTTTGGCATGCAGTACGAAGCGCTCACCAAATACGGCATCGACGCGTTCTGGAACGACATGAACGAGCCCGCGCTGTTTTATTCCCAATACGGCATCGACAAACTCAACGGCCAGCTCGAGGAATTTTTAGCCAACGAAAAAGACGAAGTACCATACTTCAAGCTAGGCACCCAGGTCGAAAGCTTGAAAAACTCGATGGACGACTACCGCCGGTTTTACCACCACAAAGGCGACCAGTGGCTGCGCCACGACAAAGTGCACAACCTGTACGGCTACTTCATGACCCGCAGCGCCTCGGAAGCGTTTGAAACGCTGCGCCCCGACCAGCGCACGCTCATGTTCTCACGCTCCAGCTACATCGGCATGCACCGCTACGGCGGCATCTGGACCGGCGACAACAAGTCGTGGTGGTCGCACCTCGGTCTTATCGTCCACCAGCTGCCCGCCATCAACATGGCCGGCTTCCTGTACACCGGACCGGATCTGGGCGGCTTTGGCGCCGACACGACCCGCGACCTCGTCCTGCGGTTTTTGCAGATCGGCGTGTTCACGCCCCTCATGCGCAACCATTCCGCGCTCGGCACCCGCGAGCAGGAGCCATACCAGTTTGAACGGCCCGAAGATTTCCGGCATTTGATCGGTTTGCGCTATCGGCTCGTGCCATATCTTTACTCCGAATATTTGAAAGCGATCGAAAACGACACGCTCATGTTCAAAGCGCTCGCCTTCGAATACAAAGACGATCCGATCGCCAGCCAGATCGAAGACCAGCTGCTGCTCGGCGACGAAATCATGCTCGCGCCCGTCCTTACGCAAAACGCCACCGGACGCGCCGTGTATTTGCCGCAAGCCATGACGAAAGTCGTCTTCCACGCCGATGAAACGATCGAGCAAACCCCGATGGACGCCGGCTGGCATTTTGTCGACTATCCGCTCAATGAGCTCGTGTTCTTCATACGCCTAGGCAAAGCCGTACCGCTCGCCAAAGCGGCCCGCCGCGTCACGGATATCGACTGGAACGCGCTCGAATGGCTCGGGGACGGACGCGACTACACGCTGTACGACGACGATGGAACGACGAAAGAAGATACGTTAATCATAAAAAATTTGGAAAGACAAAAATAAAAACCCGGGAAGCGAAAATTCGCTTCCTTTTTGCTTGACAAAATACTTAATCAGCTTAATATTTAAGGTAATTAAGTAAAAATGAAAGGAGTTTTTATGGAAGAAAAACCCGTCAAAGCGACAATGATCGAACGGCTGTTTCGAACGTTCAATTTACTGAAGGAGAAAGTGGACAGTTCCGGGCAAATCCGCCCGCGCCAAATCGTCATCCTGCGCTACATTCACAAATGTCCCAATCATCGCACGACGATCTCGAACCTCGCCCGACACTACCAAATCACCGATGCCGCCGCGTCCCAGATGGTGACGTATTTTGAAAAAAAGGGGTGGGTGGAAAAAGTGCGCACCGAGTTCGACCGCCGCGTCGTGTACGTGAAAGTCAGCGACGGCTTCATGGCCGAAATGAAAGAAAAATTCACGCAAATGATGGAAGACGTCAACAACTACATGACGTATTTAGGTCCCAAGGACGCCCTCGCCCTTGAGCGCATCCTCGAAAAGACGATCCGCTATATGGAAGATGAAACGCCGGAGGAAGAAAACGTATGACCAAACTCATTCGCTATCTCAAGCCATTTGGCCTCTCGATCGTGCTCATTGTCGGCCTGCTGTTCGGGCAGGCGTGGGCCGAGCTCGAGCTGCCCGCCTACATGCAAAACATCGTCGATGTCGGCCTGCAAAACAACGGCATCGAAAGCGACGTGTATCCCGTCCTGTCCCAAAAGACGATGCAAGGCTACCTGCTGTTCGCCACGCCGGCCCAGGCCCGGCAAATCGAGGACGCGTACAAACTTGTGACGCCAAAGGACGCGACCGCCAGGCAAAAAGAGGACATCCCCGCGCTCAAAACCGAGCCGGTGTACATGCTCAATGAAGACATTTCTAAAACGGAGCGGGAACGGCTTATGGACACATGGCAAGTGCTCGAGCTTTGCGCGATGGCCGTCCACGAGTCGAAAACGCCGGTTGCCGTCAACGAGCAGACGCTCCCCGTCATCCAAAAACAAGCGAAACGGATCATGGACGAGCAAGGCGGCTCCTTGCTGGACAGCATGCAGGCCCAAATGCTCAAACGCGAGTACGAAACGCTTGGCGTTGATTTGGAGTCCATGCAACAAAACTACATCATCCATGGCGGCCTTGTCATGCTTGGCTTTACGCTTGTCAGCGCCGTGTGCGCCATCGCCGTCGGCTTTTTAACCGCCAGACTGGCGGCCGGCTTCTCGCGCCACGTGCGCAAGGACGTGTTTAAAAAAGTCACCGGCTTTTCCCAGCAGAACTTTCAGCATTTCTCGACATCGACACTGATTACCCGGACGACCAACGACGTCCAGCAAGTGCAGATGGCGCTCATGATGATTTTGCGCATCGTGCTGTACGCGCCCATCATCGGCATTGGCGCCCTTGTCCACGTCCTCGAATCCGAAGCCGATTTGACATGGATCATCGCGCTCACCATCGTCGTTCTGCTCTCGCTGGTTGGCACGCTGTTTTTGCTCGTCATGCCCAAGTTCAAGATCATGCAAAAGCTCACCGACGCCCTCAACCGCGTCGTGCAGGAGATCCTGGATGGCATGCCCGTCATCCGGGCGTTCAACCGCCAGGAAGTCGAGCAGGAAAAGTTTTCGACCCGCAACCGCGACATCACGAAGGTGTCGCTGTTCACGACCCGGACCATGTCGCTCATGATGCCGCTCATGATGTTCGTGCTCAACGGAACGACGTTGCTTATTTTGTGGTTTGGCGCCAAGCAAGTCGATCTTGGCCAGATCCAGATTGGAAGCATCATGGCGTTCATGCAGTACTCGATGCAAGTCATCATGGCGTTTTTGATGCTCACCGCCGTTTCCATCATGCTGCCGCGCGCCAACGTGTCCGCCCAGCGCATCAACGACGTGCTCGTCGCCCCCGACTATGTCGTGGAAACGAAATCGCCTAAGCCGTTTGACGAACACAAGCGCGGCGTCGTCCGGTTCGACCACGTGTCGTTCAAATACCCGGACGCTTCCGAATACGTGTTGCAGGACGTCGACTTTGAAACGAAGCCCGGCGAGATGACCGCGTTCATCGGCAGCACCGGCTCGGGCAAGTCGACGCTCATCAATCTTGTGCCGCGCTTTTACGACGTGACGCAAGGGGCGATTTACGTCGACGGGCAAAACATTCAGGACGTGTTGGCCAGCGATTTGCGTGAAAAGATCGGCTACGTGCCGCAAAAGGGCGTGCTGCTTTCCGGCACGATCGAGTCCAATTTGAAATACGCCAGCGAAACCGCCGGCGAGGACGTGATCGAACAGGCGCTCGATATTTCGCAGTCCACGTCCTTTGTCAGTGAGAAGCCCAAGGGGATCCATAGCGAGATCGCCCAGGGAGGCACGAACGTGTCGGGCGGCCAGCGGCAGCGGCTCTCGATTGCCAGGGCGATCGTCAAAAAGCCGGAAATCTACATTTTCGATGACTCGTTCAGCGCGCTCGACTACGAGACGGATGCCAGACTGCGCGAGGCGCTCATGAAAAAGGCGCGGGCCGACCAGAGCACGATTTTGGTCGTCGCCCAGCGCATCTCGACGATTTTGGACGCTGAGCAAATCATCGTGCTCGACGAGGGGAAAGTCGTGGGCAAAGGCACGCACGAGCAGCTGATGAAGACGTGCCGGGTGTATCAGGAAATCGCGCTTTCCCAGCTGTCGAAGGAGGAATTAGGGTATGCCGCATAAAAAACGAGTGCATGAGAAACCAAAAAACATGAAAAAGACGATGCGGCAGCTGCTTTCGTATATGGCGCCGTACAAATGGGGCTTTTTGATCGGTATCGTCTGCGCCGTGGCCTCGGTGGCGATCGCCGTCATCGGCCCGAAGATCACGGGTGATATCATTACCGAAATCGCCGACGGATTCATGAACAAGGTGCAGGGCATTGGCGGCATCGACTTTGACGCGATCCAAAAGACGTGCGCCATCTTGCTGGCCATTTACGCGTTTAGCGCGGGTATGGAATACGCGCAAAGCTTCATTATGGCGACGGTGTCGAACAAGATCGGGTATCGGCTGCGTCGTGAGATGAGCGAGAAAATCGACCGGCTGCCGTTTTCGTATTTCGACACTCATTCGCGCGGCGACGTCATTTCGCGCTTCACCAACGACATCGACACGATGGTGCAGTCGCTCAACCAGTCGCTGGCGTCGATGATTTCCAACGTCGTGCGCATCGTCGGGTATTTGTGGATGATGCTTTCGATTTCGTGGCAGATGACGCTGCTCGCGCTGCTCATCATCCCGCTTTCCTTGTTTGGCGTCGTGTTTTTGATGAAAAACTCGCAAAAGTACTTTTTGTCCCAGCAGACGTCGCTTGGCTTGCTCAACGGGCATATCGAGGAAATGTATGGCGCCCATGAAATCGTGACCGCGTTCAACGGCCAGCAAAAAAGCGTGGACCAGTTTGAAACGTACAACGACCAGCTGTACCGCAGCGCGTGGAAGTCACAGTTTTTATCGGGTCTGATGCAGCCGCTCACGATGATGGTCGGTAATCTGGGCTACGTGGGCGTCAGCATTTTGGGCGGCTATCTCGTTTTGCATCAGGTCATCGCGATTGGCGACATCCAGTCGTTTATCACGTACACGCGCAGCTTCACCCAGCCGATCAACCAGATCGCGCAGTCGATGAACATGCTCCAGTCGACGATGGCAGCGGCCGAGCGCGTCTTTGGCTTTTTGAACGAGGCCGAGGTGCTGCCCGACACGAGTGATCCGGTTCCGGTGTCCTTTGAAGGCAAGTCCCTCATCCAGGGACAGGTGGCGTTTGAGAACGTCCGGTTTGGCTATACGCCGGACAAGACGGTCATCCGCGACTTTTCGATGTTCGTCAAGCCGGGGCAGAAAATCGCGATTGTCGGACCGACAGGCGCGGGCAAGACGACGATCGTCAAGCTGCTCATGCGCTTTTACGAGCTCAACGGCGGCGCGATCTATATCGACGGCCACGACACGCGCACGTTTACGCGCAAGGACTTGCGTTCGCTAGTCGGCATGGTGCTCCAGGACGCGTGGCTGTTTGAGGGCACCATCCGCGACAATTTGAAGTTTGGCAATCCGGACGCGAGCGAGGCGCAAATGGTGAAGGCCGCGCAAATGGCGCATGTCGACCACTTTATCGAAACGCTCGACCACGGCTACGACACGGTGCTTGGCGAAGGCAGCTCGAACGTGTCGCAAGGACAGCGTCAGCTGCTGACGATCGCCCGGGCGTTTTTATCCGATCCGAAGATCCTCATTTTGGACGAGGCGACCAGCTCGGTGGACACGCGGACGGAAGTGCTCATTCAAAAGGGCATGGACGCCTTGATGGAGGGGCGGACGAGCTTTGTGATCGCGCATAGGCTGTCGACGATTCGCAACGCGGACGCCATCCTTGTCATGAACGAGGGCGACATTGTCGAGATTGGCAATCACGACGCTTTGATGAAGCGCGACGGCTTTTACACGAAGCTGTACAACGCGCAGTTCTCGAGCGAGGAGGAGTAACGTTTTGAAAAAGCGGGGTGAGATGAAGCATCCCGCTTTTTGGGTGGCACGACAATGGCAATCGCGCGATAAATTTCGTATAAAAGAAGGACAGGAACGAAAGGATGGAGCAAGATGAAAAGACAAGTGAAAAACAACGTGTACTGGATCGGGTACATCGACTGGGAGCTTAAGCATTTTCATGGCGATGACTACTCAGTCGAGCACGGATCAAGTCAAAACGCGTATTTGATCGAGGAGGAAAAGACGGTGCTGATCGACACGGTGTGGCTGCCGCACCGGTTTGAGTTCGTGGACAATCTGGAACAGGAAATCGACTTGCGAAACATCGACTATATCGTGGTTAACCATGGCGAGTGCGACCACTCGGGCGCGTTGAATACGCTGATGGAAAAAATTCCCGACACGCCGATCTACTGCACGGCCAACGCGGTGAAAAGTCTGGAAGGCCAGTACGGGAAAAAGGGATGGAACTTCCATGTCGTCAAGACGGGGGACACGCTGGATATCGGCAACGGAAAACAGCTGATTTTTGTCGAGATGCCGATGCTGCACTGGCCCGACTCGATGGCGACGTATATGACGGGCGACAACATTTTGTTTTCGAACGACGCGTTTGGCCAGCATTACGCGGTTGAGGAGCTGTTCAACGACAAGGCGGATGCGTGCGTTATGAACCGGGAGGCGATGAAGTACTTCGCGAATATCCTGAATCCGTACGCCCCGCTGCTGACGCGCAAGCTCAAGGAAATCGAGGCGCTGCGTTTGCAAATCGACATGATCGCCCCGAGCCATGGCGCGATTTGGCGAACGGAGCCGATGCAGATCGTGGAAAAATACGCAAAATGGGCCGACGCCTATCAGGAAAACCAGGTGACGATCGTGTACGACACGATGTGGAACGGTACCGAGAAGATCGCCCACGCCATCGCCAAAGAAGTGTCCAGCCAGTCGCCGGATACGGTGGTGAAAGTGTTCAACATTTCCAAAACCGATAAAAACGATATCATGACGGAAATCATGAAGTCGAAGGCGATCGCGGTTGGTTCGCCAACGGTTGGCAACGACATTTTGTCGAGCGTGTCGGGATGGCTCGCCTTTTTGAAGCAGCTGAAATTCAAAAAGAAAAAAGCGGGCGCGTTTGGCACGTGGGGCTGGAGCGGCGAGAGCGTGCCGCATTTGCAGCAGTATTTGAAAGACGCCGGTTTCGACGTCATCGAGGAAGGCGTGAAGGTGTACTGGGCGCCAAAAGAAGAGGATTGGGAAGCCATTCCCGGCTTTGTGCAGTCTTTGTTGCAGTGAAAACAGCGAATATGGATCCTATAACGAGTGGAAGGTATCAAATCTTTCCGCTTTTTTGTGAAACAGAAAAATCTTTTTTTGTTTGTGTTTTAGGGGGAAATTGTTATAATCGGAATGAAATATTTCAACCCCGTCTTTCGACGGGTCATCCCAAAACGATCTTTCCATGGAAATCCTAAATAGAAAGGAATTTCTTATTCATGTCCAACAAAGACATCACCCAAAAGGCGCTTCTTCGCGTCCCCGATGTGTTCGCCTCTCTTGTGAACCTGCTTTTGTTTCACAACGCGCCCATCATTTCTTCGAATCAGATCCGCTATCTTGACATCCCCAGCCATTTTGTATTCGACGACTCCCTTCATGACTTGTATCGCGACGTTTGCGCCATGATTCTCGACAAACAAGGAAACCCGCTTTTTATCGTCTGCTTTGAAAACCAGATTTGGCGCGACTGGACGATGCCTATACGCGCCTTAGGCTATGGCGACACCCTCTACTTTTGGCAGCGAAGCCAGATCCTTCACAAATCGAAAGCTCCATTCGAGATCCCTCTTTCCCGTTTTATTCCGTGTGTCATATTTGTTCTGCATTATGGCGACGATGCCTGGAACGCCAAATCCCTGGATGATTTGACCCGGCTTGAGAAGACGCCCTTCTTGAAACCCTTCGTTTCCGGTTATACAATGAATTTAGAAAACATCGCGTGGTGGAGCGAGGAGAAAATCGCGTCGATTCGAAGTGATTTTCGGATCATCGCGGATTATTGCGCGCAAATCCGGCGCAGCCGGAAGAAGGATCCGGACCATCCGATGTACGAACCTCCAAAACAATGGAAAATCGAGCATGTGGAGGAGACGCTGATGACGCTGGCGGCTTTTTCCAATGACAGGAAGCTGACCGAGGCGCTGTATGTGTATTTGGAACAATTTGATTTATACGAGCGAAAGAAAGGAGGGATCACGATGCGGAGTGTGATCGATTATATCGAAAAGAAAGCTTATTTGAAATTTGAGAAAAAGGACAAGGAGTACAACCGGCAGCTAGAGGAAAAAGACCGTCAGTTAGAGGAAAAGGACCAGCAACTTGGTCAAATGACTTCAACTCTTGTCGTCTTAGCCCAACAGAAAATGGTTTCGGAAGAACTAACGGCCGAACAGGCATGCGATGCTCTTGGATATTCGGATGCCATTCGCAAGCTTGTGCTTCCATACCTTGTCAGCTGATCAAAGATGGATTTTATGAAAGTGGAAGGGTGGATGCTTCCACTTTCAATGCGTTTGAGAAGGGAGGGAATGCGATGCGATGGACTTTTTCGTGGGCCGGCCTTGTCTTTTTGGCAATGCTGATCGTGCCCAATTTGCTGTGGACAAAAGTTCGTCCAAAAGGATACGACCAACTGGAACAGCAGGAAAACCGCGTTCTTGTCGCGCTGGAACGAATCGGACAAGTCGCGATGAGTGCTTGCGCGCTTTTTGAAAACAAGTCGCCCCGTTCCTGGCTGTGGCTAGTCGTCGTGTTTGGATGCATGGGCTTGTATGAGCGGTACTGGATCCGCTATTTTCGAAGTCACCACACGCTACAAGACTTCTATCGGGATCTGGGGATGATCCCGATACCCGGCGCCGTTTTGCCAGTCGCGGCGGGTTTCAGCCTGGCGGTATATGGACGCAATCCGTTTTTGTTGGGAGCGACAGTGATCTTCGGCATCGGACATGTCGGAATCCATTGGAGGCATCGACAGGAAAGAAAATAACAAGCATCAAAAAAAGATTGTGTGGATTTCTTTAAACACACAATCTTTTCCTTTATTATGGCTATCGCTTTTTATTCATCGCCCTCAGCTTCACAATCAGAACGATTTCCACGACAGCCAGTCCGATCGAAATAAAAACAGGCTAGCGCCGGATCGTGAATCCAAGCAGAGCGGCGATGAAGATGAGCAAATAGACGAGGACTTGTTCATTCCGTTTCACTTATTTCTCTTTTTTCTGCCGCTCTTTGGCGGTCACGATCAAATCCCTGATGTCAAAAGGCGTCGTGTCTTCCTCCACTTCGTACACGTTGACAAACGGCACGTCCTCCCTGGTACGAAGCGGAAATTCCGACTTGGCCGTCACGTCGTTCCAGTCGCATTCGATCTTGCCGATATACATGTTCGGCACCCCCTTCCGGCTTTCCAGCGGAGTGATTGGCCGGTCGTTGCACACATAAAGCAATTCGTAGCCGCGCCGGAACGTTTCATACTCGTCTTTGGCGTCGACAAGCCTCATCACGCCTTTGGCGATGACACTGCGATAGTCGTGCCGGTGGCCTTTGTACGGCCGGTCCGGAAAATCGTTGAACGCGCTGAACTCCAGGCAGACGCGCGGGTCCTTGCGCAGCAAATCCACTTTTTTGCCGCGCTTCATGCAGTGCACGTACACGAGCAGCTTCTCGTTTTTGATCTCGAAGCCGTAGTTGACCGGCACGACGTATGGATAGCCGTCCTCGTCGTTCATCGCGATGTTCACGTGCTGAAACTGCTTCAGCATTTCCTCAATCAAGACCGGGTCGAATACTTCCCGTTCAAAATGGATCATTTTTTCGTTCCTTTCTTTTTCCTTGGTTTCTTTTCCGGCAAGTCGTTCCACATGCCCGCCAGCAAAGCTGCGACGCGCTCCTTGTTGTCAAAGTCGTCGAAGACGTGCATCAGCTGTTTCGAGCCTTCGTACGGATAGTCGAGCGGTTCGCCCTGGAGCATGGCATCCGATGTCGGCGTGCGCTTAAGCAAACATTGCTCGTCGCACAAGTCGCCGATGAGCTTGTCGTTAAGATACAGGCAGTACTCGCCCATCATCGACCGCACCCGGACGGCTCCCGCGATGGAAAACGACTCGATCACATAGTCGCAAAACGCTTTGGATGTCGCCATTGTATTCCCTCTCTTTCTTTTTCCATTGTATCAAAATCTCACTCTTTCGTTGCAATGAAAAACAAAAAGGGGTATGATGCAAATGTTGATAAATCAACTTTAAAGGAGGGCGAGTATGATCACCCGATTTGAACGCTTCACACTGATCCTTTTCGAAATCATGAAATACTGGAACAAGATCGCTAGCGACATTATGAAAGGCGAGGGACTCAAAGGCACCCACGCCTTGTACATTATCACGCTGTCCCGCTTTCCGGATGGCGTCACCGCCGCCAGGCTCAAGGACATTTGCCAAAAAGACAAAGCCGAGATTTCCCGGTCGCTTGCCACGCTTGAAGCCAAAGGGTTCGTCCACAAAGCCGGCCGCTACAACGCCCAGGTCAGGCTGACCGAAAGCGGCCAGGCGCTCGCCAGGCGGCTCAACACGATCGCGCACAAAGCCGTCGACCAGGCGGGATCCGCTTTGGACGAGGACGAGCGCGAAATCATGTACAAGTGCCTTGGCTCGATTGCCGCCAACCTGCATTCCATCAGCAAGGAGGACCTCACCCGATGAACCCGATTCAAAAAGGCGCGTGCCGCCTCGTCCAGCAGGCGTTCCACATCGCGATGCCGATCCTGCCGTACCGCGATCCGGAATGCTTTTCCTCGCTCAAGGACGCCGAAAAGCTGTTTAACGCATGGAGCGGGCGAACGGTTCTTGTCGTGACTGATCCGTTGTTAGCGAAAAGCGCGATGGCCGCCACGCTCATCGACGCGCTGTTTTGTCAAAACGTGTCGTGCGTGCTGTACGACAAAACGCAAGCCAATCCGAAAGTGTCTGACGTCGAAGCGGCGCTCGAACTGTACCATCAGTACGACTGCTCGGCGCTCATCGCCCTGGGCGGCGGCTCGAGCATCGACTGCGCCAAAGCTATCGGCGCGCGCGTCGCGTTTCCAAACAAGCCGTTGTCCAAACTCAAAGGATTGCTGAAAGTATACAAATCCATACCGCCGCTTGTTGCCATCCCGACGACCGCCGGCACCGGCAGCGAGGTGACGCTGGCCGCGGTCATCACCGACGAGCGAACGCATCACAAATACACGATCAACTCGTTTACGCTTATTCCAAAATATGCCATTCTCGATCCTGAGCTGACGCGCACTTTGCCGCCGCATTTGAGCGCGACGACCGGCATGGATGCGCTGTGCCACGCCGTCGAGGCGTACATCGGCCGCTCCAACATGAGCAAGACGCGACAGTACGCCAAAGAGGCGGTGCGATTGATTTTTGAAAACATTGAGCGGGTGTACGCGGATGGAAACGACATGGTCGCCTGTGAGCACATGCTGCGCGCCTCGTTTTTGGCCGGCAAGGCGTTCACGCGCGCGTATGTCGGCTATATTCACGCCATCGCCCACGCCTTAGGCGGCCAGTACAATATTCCCCACGGGTTGGCCAACGCCATCATCATGCCGTACATGCTCGAACGCTATGGGCAAAGCGTCCATAAGCCGCTACACGAGCTGGCGGTGTGCGCCGGATTGAGCACGCCATTGGAAAGCGACGCGCTCGGCGCCGAAAGGTTCATCCAGGCGATTCGCTGGCTCAACGTGATGATGGGCATCCCGGCCACGATCGGGCAGATCCAGGAAGAGGATATCCCGACGATGGCCCGTCACGCGGCCAGGGAAGCCAATCCGCTTTACCCGGTGCCGTCGCTTTTGGACGAAGGCGAGCTGGAAGCGATGTTTTACCGATTGAAAAATTTGGAAGTCCGCCAAAAAGAGCGGGCCTGGACCCAGCCAATTCCGGCTTATCGGCCGCGCTCCTCGGTTTAATCGCGTGCCTGCCGCCGGCTCACCACGCCACATAAGGAATGTCCCTCATTTCCGGCGTGGGGCGGCATGTACAAGACGAGGTGCAGGAAGCCTTTCGACAGCTTCTTGACGGATAGCCAGTTGGATGAGAAATCGTTGTTTCGCGGTTTCTCTTTTTTTGTTGACTCTCCTGTTGGGGGAGGGACTACAATGAGGATGCTTAAGCGAAAGAGGTGCCTTATGATTTCCATTGGAAAATTTTCAAAGACATGCCACGTCAGCGTGAAGACGTTGCGGCTATACGACCAGCTCGGCTTGCTGAAGCCTGTGTACATCGACGAAAACACAGGGTATCGCTACTACGAGCCCGATCAGCTGGACACGATGATCGCGATACAGCGCTACAAGCGCTTCGGCTTCACGCTGGACGAAATCAAAACGATGCTCGATCGTCCCGCCAAGGAAAACGTAGACACGTTGCTCGTCAAACAAGCCGCGCTCCTCGTGCAAAAGCGGGAGCTGGAAATGGCTTTGCGCGATCTTCACATTTTGATCGAGCGTCTGGAAAGGAAAGAGGAAATGCCACAAAACACATTTGAAAACTACACAATCGACGAGCTGGAGCAAAAACCGCTTCCAGTATACGGGCTTCGCAAAACAATGGGGATCGGCGACTTTGGAACCGCCTATTCCGAAATCTTCGAGAAGCTGTACCAAAACGGCGTCAAGGACTTTGGCTTGACTGGATCCCGCTATTTCGACCAGGAGTTCGACGAAGGGGCCAGCGACATCGAAGTGTTTGTCGAAGTCGATCCGGCTCTGGCCAACGACACGATCGAAGGCGGCACGATGATCCACACGACGCACAAAGGGCCGTATTCCGGCTTGCCGGAAGCGTACGCCGCCATCGTGAAATGGATGGAGGAAAACGGATACGAGCAGGCGGGCGCGCCCTACGAGCTGTACACGAAGTGCGGCGTGAACCGCTATCCGTTGGATCAGTGGGAGACGGACATTTATTTCCCGGCTCGAAAAAAAGGCGAATAGGAAAACGAAACAAAGGAACGGATTGAAAAATCGGTTCCTTTTTTTAGGGGGCGTCGGGTATAATAAAAAAACAGGAGGAATGGATAAAATGGATAAAACAATCACATTGGTCGCCACCGATCTCGATGGCACCTTGTTGAACAATAAAAAACAAGTCACGCCGGCGACAAGAGCGGCGATGAAGCAGCTCAAAAACCACGGGATCCTGTTCGGCATCGCGTCCGGACGACCCGTCGAGTCGGGGCAGATCCTCGTCAAGGACTGGGGGCTTGAATCGGACATCTCGTTTTTGATCGGGATGAACGGGGGCGTCATTTACGATATGCGCACCGGACAAAAGGAGCAGTTCCATCTCATGGATGGCGAGCTCATTTTGGAAATCATGGACCACTTCAAGGACATGGACGTGATTTTCCAGGTCATGGTCGGCAACGACCGCTACGTGAACAAGTCGACCGAGGAAACAAGGGCGCACGCCAAACTGTTCGGAGAAAACGAGATCCTCGTCGATTTGAAAGAATTCGTCAAAGGACGGAAAGTGAACAAGCTCATTTTGTACATGGATCCATCGTACATGGACGCGGTGAAGGCGCGGGCCGCGACGTTCTCGAATCCGAAGTACACGAGCTTTGCGACCGCGAACAACTTGTACGAGTATGTCGATCCTGCCATCAACAAAGGCTTTGGCATTCAGAAGATTTGCGAGCATTTCGGCATCACGCCGGACCACGTCGTGGCGTTCGGTGACGCGAGCAACGATAAGGAAATGATCGAGTATGTCGGCTGCGGGGTGGCGATGCAAAACGCCAGCGACGACATCAAGGCGGTGGCCGACGTCGTATCCGAGTACACCAACGAGCAGGACGCCCTGGCGCACTTTGTCAACGACTGCATTTTACCGGCCAATCCGGACCGATTGGAGCGTGACGCGAATGTCAAAATGGGATGACGTGTACATCGGCTTGTGCCAGACGATTTTAAGCGAGGGGCGCGAAGTCGCCAACCGGACCGGCGTCAACACGATTAAGATCCCGACGTTCCACTTCACGCTGGACGTAGGCGAGGAGTTTCCGATCCTGACGACCAAGCAGCTGTTCATACGGCAGGCCGTGCTCGAAATGCTTTGGATCTACCAGGCGCAATCCAACGAGGTGACGTGGCTGCAAGAGCGCAACGTGCACATCTGGGACAAGTGGATGATCGACGCCAACGGAGACTGGCGCGACGAAAACACGGGCGCGGTGCTCAAGCATTTCGACCCGTCCATGGCGGGCACGATCGGCACGGCGTACGGCTACATCGTGCGCAAGTACAAGCTCATCGACAAGCTGATCGACTCGCTCAAAAACGACCCTGAGGACCGGCGACGCGTCGTGTCGCTTTGGCAGGATGCCGAGCTGGATACGGCCGTGTTGCCAAGTTGTGTTTGGAGCTCGGAATGGGACGTGACGGACGGCAAGATCAACGTGCTCGTCCACCAGCGCAGCTGTGACGTGCCGCTCGGCCTGCCGTTCAACGTGACGCAGTACGCGGTGCTGCTGTGCATGATCGCGCAAGTGACCGGCTACAAGCCCGGAACGCTGTCGTGGTCGATCAAGGACGCCCACATCTACGTCAACCAGGTGGACGGCGTTCGCGAGCAAATCGCCCGCTACGAGGCGAAAGGCTCGCTGCCGGCGCCAAAACTGTGGCTCAATCCGGACGTAACGGACTTTTACGATTTCGATTCGAGCGCGAAATGCGCGGATGTCAAGCTGGAAGGCTACGAGCATATGGGCAAGATCTCGTTTGCCCTGACACAGTGAGGTGATCCGATGAAATTGATCGAGATCGCGGCGATCGGGCAAAACCGGGAGCTTGGAAAAGGTAACGCGATGATTTGGCATTTGCCGGCGGATTTGAAGTTTTTCCGCCAGCAGACGCAGGGACACGCGATCGTCATGGGGCGAAAAACGTTCGAGTCGCTGCCCAAAAAGCTGCCGGGCCGCCACCATATCGTCATTTCGTCGACGATGCCCGCCAGCGAGGATGTCGAGGTGTTCGAAAGCCTGGACGCGTTTTTCGACGCCTACAAGCACCACGACCAGACGGTGTACGTGATCGGGGGCGGCATGCTGTATGGAGAGCTGCTGCCGTATTGCGACGAGCTCGTCCTGACGCACGTCGAGGCGGCCGATCCGCAGGCGGAAGTGTTTTTTCCGGCGTTCGACCTGGATGATTTTGTGGTCGAGCCGATTGACGAAGGTGTGGATGGCGGTCTGGCGACGCGCCACGTGCGGTATATCCGCAAAAAATAAGAAAAAAAAGGGAGGGAAATACGATGGGAAACATGACAAAGGAAATGTACGAACAACGGATGGAGCAGGAAAAGGCGAAACGGGAAATCGTAAAAAGCGATCCGAACCGGCTGCGCTTTCACTTGCAGCCGCCGGTGGGCTGGCTCAACGATCCCAACGGGCTGTGCCAGGTGGATGGCGTGTACCACATTTACTACCAGTACTCGCCATTCGAACCGCTGGGCGGCACGAAGCTGTGGGGTCACTACACGACGAAGGATTTCGTTCATTTCAAGGACCACGAGCCGTTTTTGTACGCGGACTGGCGCTATGACGAGCGCGGGGTGTACAGCGGATCCGCGTTTGTGGAAGATGGTATGATCCACTTCTTTTACACGGGCAACGTGAAGCTGTTCGACCGGGACGACTATGACTACTGCAACAACGGCCGGGAACAAAACACGATCCATATGACGAGCAAAGACGGTTTTTCGCACACCGAAAAGGAGCTGGTCATGACGAACAGCGACTATCCGGCGGACATGTCGACCCACGTACGCGATCCGAAGATTTTCAAAAAGGATGGCGCGTACTACATGGTGCTGGGGGCCCGGGACGTCGACAGCCACGGGCTGCTGCTGATGTATCGTTCCACCGATTTGAAAGACTGGACGTTGTTTGACCGGCTGACGATGCCGGACTTTGGCTATATGTGGGAGTGTCCGGATTTGTTCGAGCTGGACGGCGAGCTGTTTCTCGTGTTCTCGCCGCAAGGTTTGGAAGCCAAAGGCTGGGACAACCGCAACGTGTACCAGACGGGCTATTGCCGGCTGGACTACGATTTCGACACGAAGGAATACGCGTTTTCGCTGTTCCAGGAGCTCGACCGGGGCTTTGACTACTACGCGCCACAAAGCTTTTTGGACGAGCAAGGACGCCGCATTCAGTTTGGCTGGATGGGTATGGGGGACGCGCCGTACACGAACGCACCGACCATCGAGCGTGGATGGCAGCACGCGCTGACGCTACCAAGAGAGCTGCGCGCCAAAGACGGACATTTGTACCAAACGCCAATCGTGGAAATCGAGCAGCTTCGCCAGGAGAAATACGAGTCCTCAATCGCGGATTTCGCGGATCCGGGCTTTGGAAAAAGCTACGAAATGATCGTGACGTTTGCGCAAAGCGCGCCGTTTTCAATCACGGTGGACGACGAGGCGACGTTGGCCTACGACGGCAGCGTGCTGCGGCTGATGATGAACGAAGGCGGCTATGGACGCGACGAGCGCGGCATCGAGATCGACGCGGTGAAAAATATCCGCCTGTTCAAAGACACGTCCTCGCTGGAAATTTTCGTGAACGACGGCTGGACGGTGTTCTCTTCGCGGGTTTATTCAACAGGAGAGCCAAGCGTGCGCATCGAGGCGCAAGGCGAGGGAACCGTGACGATGTATGCGCTTGACTCGATTGAGATGGAAAATGCGTAGCGAGCTGGCGGAGTTTCAGGAATATGTCGGCCGCTATGATTTGACAGACGACAAGGTCCGGTTGAAAGTCGTGCACACGATGAAAGTGTGCGCGTTGATGGACGAGCTGGCCCAATCGCTTGGACTTAGCGAACGGGAGAGAGATATCGCGTATGTGACCGCACTCTTTCACGACATTGGCCGGTTCGAGCAGCTGCGCCGGTATGGCACGTTTGTCGACTATCAAAGCGTGGACCATGCCGATCTGGGCGTGCAAATCCTCAAAGAGGAAGGGTTGCTGGATGGCTTTGGCGACGAGGAGAAGGAGCGGATCCTGACGGCGATCGCCCTCCACAACAAGTACGAGCTGCCCATGCTGGACGAGAAGACCCTGTTGCTGGCGCGCATGATTCGGGACGCGGACAAGTGCGACATCTTCCGGGTGTTCGCTTCGAAAGATTTGACGAGCGCGACGTCGACGACGCTTTCCTCGGTGCAAGACGAGGTGGTGTCGGCTGAAATCGAGCGGATGCTTTTCGAGCACCGGTGCGTGGAAAAGGAAAAGCGCAAGACCGGACTGGACGTGTGGATGACGTTTTTGGGCTTTTTCTTCGATATGAATTTTTCGGAAACGATCCGGATCGCAAAAAAACAAGGATACTACCGCCAGCCGTTTGATGGCGTGGCGTTCACGAGGGCGCAGGAGCAAATCGACCGGATTTTGGCGGAAGTGGAGCGCTATATTGACGAGCGGCTGCAAGAAAACGTTTAAAAAAAGAAAGTAAAAGCAAAAAGACGCGAAAACGTCTTTTTTTAACTCATATATTTTTGGATGAATTGCTTGATTTTTCGTTCGTAGTTTTTCGGGTCGAGATAGTACGACTGGGCGTGATCGGCCTGGGGAACGAACAGCTGGTCTTTGGGCTGCGGACAGGCGGCGTAGAGGCGCTCGGCCATCGAGAATGGAACGAGCGTGTCTTTCATGCCGTGGATAAAAAGCATGGGCACTTTGGCGTGCGCCACTTCCTCGATTGGCTGAATCGTGGACAGGCTGGCGTGCTCGTGCGTGAAGAACAGGGCGGCGATCCAAGGATAGAGCGCTTTGGATAAATGCGCCATGCCTAACGTATGTTCGAACTCGGTTTTCGCGCTGGCGTAGCCGCAGTCCTCCACGATGAATTTGACATTGTCCGGCGCGGTCGCGGCCAGGGACATGACGATTGCGGCGCCCATGGACATGCCGTGCAGGACGATGGCGCACTCGTCGCCAAAGTGCTCGACGATCCAATGGATCCAGTCCAGGGTGTCTTCGGTTTCCTCCAGACCGAATGTGATGGTGTGGCCGTCGCTGGCGCCATGGGCCTGGTGGTCGAGCAGGATCACATTGAAGCCTTGTTCCAAATAAAACGGTACGAAGGCGCAAAACTCGTGGAAGCCGTCGGTCCGGTAGCCGTGGGCGCAAAGGACATAGCGCTTGCTTGGAACGGAGGCCGGGAACAGCGTGGCATGCAGGTGCCGGCCGCTCGCGCTGCAACGGTGGAGCGGCTGCTGGTCGAGATCTTCGAGCGCTTCGAGTTTTTGTTTTTTGAACTGCTCGATGCGTTTGAAGTAGGGATTGGGCATTTGCTCGTCTTTGAACGATAGCGGCTTGGCGTCGCGTTCGAAGATGAACCGGTACACTTTTTCATTGAGGACGGCGCATCCCGCGGCGAGGGCGCCAAGCGAGGCGAGCAGGATTCGTTTTTTTGTTTTGTTTTTCATGCTTCCATTGTAATCCGCGGGAATAAAAAAAAGAAGCGCTGAGCTTCTGGTGTATGAAATCGGTGGTTCGGTATCCTTAACGAAGAGGAGGTTTACCAACCAACACGTAAACGTAATTGCTATTGTTGTTCATCTTTCTTTCCTCCATTGACTTTTTACACCTTCAATATATCACCCAAATCTTTAAAATCAAGACCTTTGAAACACTTTTTTTGACTTTCTACATGTACTCAACATATGTACAAATATGGTGAACAAATTGATTTATGTTTACAAAATGAGTACAAATATGTGAAAAAAGAAAGAAAAATCGAAAATAAATTGTTTAAGATTTTCATGAAGATCGCTGGAAGAAAAGAAAGAAAATGGAAGGAATTTTTTCTGTTTCAGAACTTTCTTCTCACGCGGATTGCGTAAATTGCTTGAAAAAAACGATACTTTTTTTTCCTGACATATTGGGAATTTCCTTTAAATCGTATATAATGAAAGGGATTTAAAAATATTTTTTAGAAAGTAGAGTGAATTGATTATGAATAAGAATCGGAAACGTTTCGCGACAATCCTTCTTTCATGTCAAGTAACCGCTATGGTCATTCCGAGCACGACGGCGTTCGCACATACTTTGGAGGGCGATGAAACGCCCCCGGTTGTGACGCAGTCGAACGATCCGAACGGGCAGACGCCGGAAAACGAAATCGTCGTTGAGCCGGCGGATTCGATGCCGCCGGAGATTCCGCCAGCCACGGAGGGGACGGGACCGGCTACGCCTCCATCCGAACCGGAGGAACCCCCTGCGGATCCAGTCGATCCGACGCCAAACCCGGAGCAACCCGCACCGGACGAGCCAGCAGAACCGACACCCGATCCGGAACCGGACGAGCCGGAAACGCCGGAGGAGTCCAAGCCGGACCAATCCAAACCGGCGCAGACCCCGGACAAACCGGCGCTGGATACGATCAAGCCGTCGGAACCGGTGGTGAAGGAGGAACCGAAAGCGGAGGCGCCAAAAACAGAGCGGCCGGTTGTCGAGATGGTGAAGCCAACGATCGCGTACGAGGAGAAAAAGACGGAAAGTTTGACGACGTCGTTCGCGGATAAAGGCTACGCGGGCAATTTGAAAAAGGCGATGAAGCTGGATGATTTTAAAACAGCGAATTTGACAAGCTTTTTAGGCAATGGAAACCCGTTCATGGTCGGGCAGTGCACGTGGTTCGCATGGGCGCGTTTTTACCAGGTGTACGGTTTTGATTCGGGCGCGCGCGGCAACGGAAAGACGAACGCGTTCGAGATCGTCGCGGCGCATGGCGACAAGTTTGAATTGAGCAGCACGCCGGCGGCGGGCGCCACATTCAGCATGGAGCGCAACACCCTCATGCCACAGTATGGCCATGTTGGCTTTGTCGAAGCGTTTGATGGAGAATACGTTTGGATCTCGGAAGGAAATGTCATGTTCAATGGACGTGGCGGCAACATCTGGGTCCACAAAGTGCGCTGGAGCGATTTCAGAGCCGCGTATCCGGATATCGTATTCGCCATTCCGAAAAAGGGCGTGTGCGACCTCGAGGAAAGCCAAAGCGAGACCCAAACCAAACTGGTGAAGACCAAACCGGAAAATGAAAAGAAGAAAATCACGCTGAAACGCGCGGTACGGAAAAAATATCCGCCGCGCCGCACACCGATGATGGAGTAAGCGAACAGTCGACCTGCGGGTCGGCTTTTTTGTTAGAGAAACCAATGGATATGATTTCAAACAATAAATTTTTTTCATTTTTAAAAACGAATAAAAACAAGGAATTAAAAAATACAAAAAATGTAAGTATATATGATATAAAAAAGTGAAAAAACCGCAATTTTTGTTAATGGATGCGTTGCTATTTTTTTGCCAACCGAGTATAGTGGATGTATTGACGAGAGGATCTTGTCAAAGTGGGAAAGGACAATGATTCTTCCCGCAGTCACACAGTACATTTGAATTTTAGAAAGGTAGATGAAGAACATGAACATGAAAAAATTAGCAGGCGCTTGCTTGGCAGCCACGATGCTGTTCAGCGCCGCTCCAGTATTCGCAGCAGACAACAGCTCGACTGCAGGTGATGTAGACAAATCGCCAACGTTGACTTATCCAGCTGACAAAGCGCCAAGCGCTTCGACAGATGCGAAAGTAGACGGAAAAGATGTTGAAATCGTAAAAGAAAACCTGGATGAAGCAACTTTGAAAGAAGTTGACACGAACGAAAAAGTTCTTGGTATCCTTGCAGACGCAGGTTACAAAGCCCCAGCAGGTGCAACGGTCGTTGTAGCAGGTGCTGAATACGACGCGCAGGTTGACGGAAAAGATGTAACTTTGAAAGAAAAAGTTGAAATCGCCTTCAACATGGCAGGAACTGAATTCAAAGCCGGCGAGCCAGTATTTGTAATGCACAAAATGGCAAACGGTGAATGGGAAGTCATCGCTTCTTATGTAAACTCGAAAGGCGAAGTCGTTGTTGAACTCAATGGTCTTTCTCCTGTTGTTATCGCGAAAGTGATGAGCAATGGCGAAGTTGTAAAAGTTGACTACGAAGCACCAGCTGCTGGCACAACAACAAAGACTTCGACAAAAACAGTTAAAAAATCTCCTAACACGGGATTCTAAGATTTAAATTTAGATCACAAAAGCTTAAGTATTAAATGTGTACTTGTGTGAATGTCTAGGCATGAAGAAGGCCGGAGGGCAGCGTGCTTGCTGTTCTCCGGCCTTTTCACTGATAAAAGGAGGGGAAGCACATGGTTCGTGTGAAAAAAATCATAATCGGGATCCTGGCTGTTTTGGTTCTTCTCAATCTGGCGGTCGTGGGCGGATTGTGGTACTTGCGTTCGAAAGGAAGCGAGAGCATCCGCAGCGAGAACCAGACGAATCGGGAAGGCTATTATGTCAACTATCAAGGGAAAGAATACAAATACAATGACGACATGATCAACATTTTACTGCTGGGGATTGATAAAAAGGGAAATATCGAAGACGAGGTGCAAGGTATTCAAGGGTTGGCGGACACGATCATTTTGGTAAGTCTGGATACGACCAACAACAACCTCTACATGACGGCGATTCCGCGGGACACGATGGTCGAGATCCGGCAAACCGACGTGGAAGGCAATTTCGTGCAGACGACGCAGGACAAGCTCACCTTGCAGTACGGCTATGGCAAGGACGCCAGAGAAAGCAACGAGCTGATGGCGAAAACGGTATCCAACTTGATGCGCAACCTGCCAATACAGCGGTACTGCACGATCAACCTCGACGCGATTCCGATTTTGAACGATACGATTGGCGGTGTGGACGTGACGGCGCTGGAAACGGTGCAAACATCGTCGGGAACGGTGTATTTTACCGAAGGGGAGCTGGTGCACTTGATGGGCGACGACGCCCGCAAATACATTCAGATTCGGGACGTCAACCAAATCGGCAGCGCCATGGGGCGGCTGAACCGCCAAAAGCAATACATCAACGCGTTTTATTCCCAGGCGGTGCAGGCGGTCAAAAAAGACTTGGGCCTACCGCTTGGTTTATACAACGCGCTTCAGCCCTACATGTACACGAATTTGACGCTCGAAGACGTGACATATTTGGGAACCGAAATGCTGAACATGCATTTCAATCCGGAACAGCTGACGCAAATTCCAGGCGAAGCCGTTTTCGATGAAAACTACCATGGCGGCCGCACGGTGTTTCGCGTGGACGAAGACGGGTTGCAAAAATGGATCATGGACACGTATTATACAGAAGTGACTCCGGAAGAGGAAGAACAGTAAGAAAAGGAAACGAGAGGTAGAAAATGATGAGAATGAAAAAAAGGCTGCGGTTTTTGACTTTGGGACTCATGGCGTTCGCGCTGGTGCTGTCCGGCTGCTCGAGCTCGAAAGAAAAAGAAGTTGGAAAAGCCCAGGAAGAATATTCGGAAGTGCAAAAAAGCGTGGTGGCCGACGCCGACGATCCAATGGCGAAAACAATCGACTTCGCCGAGCTGGATGAAATCAATCCGGACGTGATTGGCTGGATTTACATTCCAAACACATCCGTCGATTACCCCATCATGCAAAGCGAGGACGACGCGAAATACTTGACGACGACGTTGCGCGGCGAAACGAACGAGACGGGTTCGATTTACACTGAAAAGTACAACGCGAAAGATTTTAGCGATCCAGTGACTGTTATGTACGGCCATACCGTGTTCTCGGACGATCAGTCGTACGACGCGATGTTCTCTGACTTGCAAAAATACAAAGACGAGGCGTTCTTGCAGGAAAACCCGTACATTTACGTATACACGCCTTCCAAAACGATCCAATACCAAATCTTCTCTTGCGTGACCTTCGATGACCGCTACATTTTGGGAAACTACCAGTTCAACGATCCGACCGATTTCCAAAACTATGTCGACGAGCTGCGTAGCACGCCGGGGGCGATCACAAACCGGGATTTGAATATCGCACAAGACGACAAGGTGCTCACGCTTTCGACGTGTGTTGGCGTGGGGTCGGATCAACGCTGGCTTGTCAACGCGATCGAAGTGGAGGAAGTCGCGCGCTAGGCCAAAGAAAAGCTCGGTTTTCATCGAGCTTTTTTAACTTTCAGTCTTTATTTCGCCGAAGTATGATGGTAGAATAAAGTGCGATACGTTGAAAATATTAAGTTTGTGGATCTGGAAGGGATTTATGCGCACAGAAAAGAGAAGGGAAGGAATCTATGCCAAACAGATATAAGAAAAACACTTCGTTAAGACGGGCCAGCATGATGGCAGCCCAGCCGGTATATCAGGAACCCGTGGAAGATTCGGATGAGATCACGATCGACTTGCATGAGTTGTGGACGATGCTTCGCAAGCACGCGATGCTGCTCGTCGTTTTGACGGTTTTATGCGGTGTGCTTGGAGGAGTCGGCACAAAACTGCTCATTCCCAAGACGTATTCTTCTTCGGCTTCCATCTTTTTGACACCAATGGTTTCCGATGCCGGATACGTCGATGTCAACTCGATGAACTCCAATGAAAAGCTCATCAACAACGTAATGACGCTGATCAAGCAAAACAATATCATGTCGCGGGTAGCCAAAGACACAGGACTTGGCTCCTCGCAGGAGGCGGCCGACGCGCTAAGCGTCACGAACACGGCCAACACGACGCTTGTCACGATCACCGCGGTGACCGAGGACGCCAGATTGTCGAAAAACATCGTGTCTTCGACCGTGAACACGTTCATCGAGCTGATGAAGGACACGCTCAATGTTCGAAACATTGAAATCGTCGACCAGCCGAAGCTCTCCTTCGTGCCGGTCGGACCGCATGTGAAGCGCAACGCGCTCATCGGCGCCGTATTGGGATTTGGATTGGGATGCTTGTACGTCGTTCTCCAGGTCGTGATGGACAAGCGCCTCAAAAACAAAGAGGA
This sequence comes from Dubosiella muris, assembly GCF_004793885.1. Lineage (GTDB taxonomy): Bacteria > Bacillota_I > Bacilli_A > Erysipelotrichales > Erysipelotrichaceae > Dubosiella > Dubosiella muris. Next base: position 40,794 of record NZ_SRYG01000015.1, on the reverse strand, counting down.
AGCGGAGAAGTACTTAGGCATTCCGGTACTTTGCCAGCTTCCGGATCTCGATGCCTAGCTTTATCGACATGCACTCGCATGTCGCCTGGGGCATTGACGACGGCATGCCGGATCGGGACGACGCCAACGCGTCGCTTCGCGCGGCCGCCCAGGACGGGCTGGTCGCCATTTGCTCCACGCCGCACTTTGTCGGCGGACAGCTTGACGATTCGCTTGTCGAAGCCATTTTCGCCCGTCAAAAACAGCTCGCCGCTCTGGCGGACTCGTACGGCATCAAAATTTATTCGGGCGGGGAAATGTTCATGAACGAGTCGTTCATCCGCCTGCTTGACGAGGGCTGGTACCAAACTCTGAACAACTCGTGCTATTTGTTGTGCGAATTCGATGTCCAGCGCGATATCCACACGATTAGCGCGTACAACGATTACTTGTATGAAATTGAAGTGCGCGGCATGATCCCGGTCATCGCGCACGTCGAACGCTACTTCCACGAAGGGCTGGACATGGACATTATCGAAGACTGGAAAAATAAAGGCTATGTCTTCCAGATCAACCGGACCTCGCTGCAAGGACTGCATGGATCGACCATTCAAAACAACGCGTGGACATTGCTCGAAAACGGATACGCGCATCTGGTGTGCACCGACACCCATCGGGCCAGCGGCCACCGGGTGGCGATTTTGTCCGATATCCACGAAACCGTCGTGGAGCGGGTTGGCGAGGCGTGGGCGACGGAGTTGTTCTACAACAACCCGCTGCGCATTTTGCTGAACCGGAAAGTGCACGATTTGGATCCGGATCAAAAAGTGGAGCCGCAAACGTCTTTTTTCAAAAAAAGCCGGACCTGGCTGCGGCGTTAATTGTGTATAAAGATGTCGAAAGAAAAAAAACGGCATCTTTTTTTGTGGACATTTTGTCCCTCGCTCCCGTATAATGAAATCCTCCACCCCCCTGGTGGAGAACGGGAATCTTAGAAAGGGGGAAAATGAAGGAATCCATTGAGCAGCTGCTCGTTTTCGCGCTTGACCATCACGCAAGCGACATTCACTTTTTAAAAACCCGTGATGATTTTTCCATGAAACTGCGCACGATCGACGGAATGCTTGAAATCCGTCAGGATCGTTGGGGTCCGGCCGTTTTGTCGTATTTGAAATACATCGCCGATTTCGACCTCGCCGCGCCCAAAGCGCCCCAGTCCGGGTCTTTTTCCATCGAAGTTCGCGGCGAACCAATTCACTGCCGCCTATCCGTCATTCACAATCAGGACAAAGAAACCGCCGTCCTTCGACTGCTATCCTGCCAGGTCGATTTGAAAATCGAACAATTAACATCCGATCCGCAAGCCATCGCGTTCATGCGCTCCTTATGCCGTCTTCGACAAGGGTTGTATTTGGCATGCGGGCCAACCAATTCCGGAAAAACGACCACCATCCACGCCATTCTCCATGAAATCGCCCGCGCGAACCGCCAAAAGATCGTCTCACTGGAAGATCCAGTCGAAATCGCGGACCCGCTGTATCTCCAGCTTCAAATCAACGAACAAGAAGGCTTCGGCTACGAAAAAGGTATCGAAGAGCTCATGCGCCACGATCCCGACATCTTGTATATTGGCGAGATTCGCAACGCGTACTGCGCGAAAAAACTCGTGAACGCCGCGCTGAGCGGACACATGGTCGTGTCCACGCTGCACGCGGGCACGATTCGGGAAGCCGTGATCCGCCTGCTCGATTTCGGGGTCGAGCCATTTGAACTGGCCGGCATTTTGAGCGGCATGTTCGCTTCCCGGCTGTATAAAAAACCCGACGGCTCAAAGGAGTGTGTATATGAAATTGCCGAGCGGAAAGAAATATTCCACATCATCCAAACAAAGGCGTATTCGCCAAACCACGCGACGCTGGCTCAAAAAATTGAACGAGCCCTTGCCCGCCATTCGATCGAGGACGAGCAGGCGCGCGTCGACTTATTCGATCTCCAAAGATGAGATCGATATGTTCGTCACCTTGGGAGCGCACGGAACGCCGATCAAAAAACGCGTCCGTCTTTCGTTTCGGGCGGCCGACGCGCTGCTCGAACGCCTCGATCGCGGGGAAGACCTGCTCGAGATTTTATGCCAGGGCGACGAACCGTATTTTTCCATTTTACGTTTGCTGGCGCCTTCCTTGTCGCTCGCAAACGCCCATCGCGTCGCGCTCGAGTACGACGGCCACGCCCAAAAAGCGTTTCGCTCTTTTGGACGGCGATGCGCCTATTCGATTTTCGTCTTTTTATTTTCCTTCGCGATGATTTACTTTTTTTCTCAACTGATTTATCCCCAAATGGCCGCCTACGCCCAAGATTTCGGGACGGCGCTTTCCTTGCTGAAATTTTTTATGAACGTCTTGCTGGCGGGGCTGGCAGGCTTCTTCGCGTTTCTTGGCTACGTGTTTTTGCTGCCGGCGCAAGAATGGATCGAACGCCGTCTTCGCACGCGATCCTGGATGAAAAAATGGGTTTCGCTGCAAATGGCCACGTTGCTTAGACCGCTAATGAAGGCGCGCCTGTCCACCAAAGACGCGTTTTACGTGTTGGCCCGGCTGGAAAACGACAGCCGGATCGCGTACTACGCCCGCCAAATCGTCGACCGGCTGGAAAGCGGCCAGACGCTGCTGGAGGCGATGGACGCGCTCGATCCGGATTTGCTGACGTTTGTCGAGCTTGGCATGGAAAGCATGGATATGGAGGCGATGCTGGGCTTGTATTTGCGGCGAAGCGAGAAGCGGATGAAAAAGCTCGAAGACGACGGGGTGCGCCTGCTTCAGCTGCTTTCGTACAGCTGTGTCGGGATTCTCGTCTTTGTGGCGTACGAAATCCTGCTCTCGCCGCTGAATGTGTTGTATACGATTTGAGGTGAAACGATGAAAACACAAACGAAACCAACGAATCCGAAAAACGGATTCACTTTGCTTGAAATGCTCGTGGTCATGCTAATTATCGCGATCATTCTGCTTTTGACGCTGCCCAATTTGCAGCAAAAGGAAAAGATCATCCGCGCCAAAGGGTGCGGCGCGCTTGTCGAGGTCGTCAACTCGGCCATTCTGCTTTACGAAATCGACCAGGAACGCACGCCCGGCTCTATCGAGGAGCTGATCAGCCAGGGCTATTTGAAGGAAGGGCAAAACGCGTGTCCGAATGGATCGGCGGTGACCATCGTCCATGGCGAAGCCGTCGCCCAATAACGCGTTCACGATGACGGAAACGCTCATGGTGCTGCTACTTGTGGGGCTGCTTTCGACCATCGCCTTGCCGCGCTACGACGCGACAGAGCTGGCGGCCCGGCAAATCAAGGCGCTTTGTTTGCAGGCCCAGATGCATGCCTACGCCAGCAAGGAAACGATCACGGTCGAGATTGGCGTGGACAGCGCGCGATTTGGCGACACGCGCTACGATTTTCCGGAAAAAATGGCGTGCACACCGCTGGCGTTTTCCTACAACGGCAACGGCAATATTTCGAAAGGGGGTTCGACGACATGCCTTGGTTCGCGAAGCGAGCGGCGCATCGTGTTCCAGCTGGGAATGGGACGCGTTCGGATCGAATGAATGGGGTGCTGCTTCAGGACGCGCTGCTGGCGCTGCTCATTTTGTCCATCTTGTGCGCTTTGCTCAACCAGGGTATGCGGGTTTATGAAAAAGCGAGTCAAATCGGCATCGAAGCCATCGACACGCAATGGTTTTACGATGATGGAGGCGCTGTTGGCGCTGCTGGTTGTGAGCGTCTGCCTGCAAGTGGGGACGGCGTATTTGCGGGTGGCGCAAAAGCTTGTCGCCGAGCCGGTCGACACCCAGCGCGAATTCATGATTTTGCAGCTGCGACATTTTGTGGCCCAGGCCACGACGCTCGAGGTGGAAAGCGAGCGGATCGAGCTGGTGGTGCGCCACGAGCGGTTTACGATCGAGCAGGATGGAAGCCGGCTCGTGAAGCGGGGCGGCTATGAGATTTTGGACGAGCAAGTGGAAACGGTTCGCTTTTGTGAAGAAGGGGAAGCCGTTTTCGTGGAAATCGACGGGCGCCGCTTCCAAATCGCGTAACGGCTACGCCAGCCAGACAATGCTTGTACTCTTTTTGTTTTCGCTCATGCTGCTGTCGCTTTTGTCGGTGTACAGCGTGCAGCGTGCCGGCTTGTACGCGGCGATGCGCCAGTCCACGCTCGATCTAAGCTGCCTCTCACACGTGAAGGCGATGATTGAAAACAACGCGGTGGTGCGCCAATGCGGCTATGGCGACGACCTTCTCGTTTTGCACAAGGAGGTGTGGATCGACGGGACCCGGGTCGAGCTGGACGACGAGCAGACGTATGTGGCATGTCGCTATGAACGGCTTGATGGCGTTCCAATCGTGATCCGTTTCTTTTACTCGGATCAGGCGATTGTGTCCATCGAGCCGCAGACGCCAATCTAGACTTGACGGTATCCTGAAAAAATGCTATTTTGTTTCTAACGCATAGAACCGGAGCAGTAGGTGTTTCCATCATGTCCAGAGAGTGGCCGGGCGGTGGAAGGCCACGTTGAGAAAACGCCGAACTCGCCGGGGAGTGGATAGAAAAACTATCCGTACGCTCTGCGATAAAGAGCAGCAAAGCGCCCGCGCGAGCGGGAAGTAAGGTGGTACCGCGTGAATGAACGTCCTTATAGGTTAAGGGCGTTTTTTATTTGAGAGAGAGGAGAAAACAAGATGTACGATCATCAAAGCGTGGAAAAGAAATGGCAAAAAGTGTGGGAGGACGAGAAGACGTTCAAAACCGACACGACCGACTTTTCCAAACCGAAATACTACGTGCTGGACATGTTCCCGTATCCGTCCGGAAACGGCTTGCATGTCGGCCATCCGGAAGGCTACACGGCTACAGATATCATCGCCCGCAAAAAGCGGATGGAGGGATTCAACGTGCTGCATCCGATGGGGTTCGACTCGTTTGGCTTGCCGGCCGAGCAGTTCGCCATCCAGACGGGCAACCATCCGTCGATTTTCACGAATAAAAACATCGACCATTTCCGGGACCAGATCAAGATGCTTGGCTTTAGCTACGACTGGGACCGGGAGATCGCGACAAGCGACCCGTCCTACTACAAGTGGACGCAGTGGATTTTCATCCAGCTGTACAACGCCGGCCTGGCGTACGTGGACGAGATCCCGGTCAACTGGTGTCCGGAACTGAAAGCGGTGCTCGCCAACGAGGAAGTCATCGACGGCAAGAGCGAGCGCGGCGGCTATCCGGTCATTCGCAAGCCGATGCGCCAGTGGGTGCTGAAGATTACGGACTACGCGGAGCGTCTGCTGGAGGATTTGGAGCTGGTGGACTGGCCGGAATCGACAAAGGAGATGCAGCGCAACTGGATCGGCAAGTCGCAGGGAGCCAATGTCGTGTTCAAAATCGACGGACACGACGCGGAGTTCACCGTGTTCACGACGCGTTGCGACACGTTGTTTGGCGCGACGTACTGTGTCATGGCGCCGGAACATCCGTTTGTCGATCAAATCACGACGCCGGAGCAAAAAGAGGCAGTGGACGCCTACAAGGCGGTTTGCCAGACGAAATCCGATTTGGAGCGGACGGATTTGAACAAGGACAAAACGGGCGTGTTCACAGGCGCGTACGCGATCAATCCGGTCAATGGCAAGAAGATCCCGATTTGGATTTCGGATTACGTTTTGGCAAGCTATGGAACGGGCGCGATCATGGCGGTGCCGGCCCACGACACGCGCGACTACGCGTTCGCGAAAAAATTCGGTTTGCCGATCATTCCGGTGCTGGAAGGCGGGGATGTCGAGAACGAGGCGTACACCCAGGACGGGGTACACATCAACTCGGACTGGCTGAACGGACTGGACAAGCAGGAGGCGATTACAAAAATGATTGCCTGGCTGGAGGAAAACAAAGTTGGCGAGGCGAAGACGACGTACAAGCTGCGGGACTGGCTGTTTTCGCGTCAGCGCTACTGGGGCGAGCCGATTCCGATTATCCATATGGAAGATGGCACGATGCGGACGGTGGATATCGAGGAGCTGCCGCTGGAGCTGCCGGCGACAGAAGATTTCAAACCGGCCGACTCGGGGGAGAGCCCGCTGGCGAACTGCCCGGATTTCCTGCATGTGGAAATTGATGGCGTGAAGGGCGTTCGGGAAACGAACACGATGCCGCAATGGGCGGGAAGCTGCTGGTACTACTTGCGCTATATCGACCCGAAAAACGACGAGTGCATCGGCGATCCGAAACTGCTGGAGCACTGGCTACCGGTCGATTTGTATGTGGGTGGCGCGGAGCATGCGGTATTGCATTTGCTGTATTCGCGCTTCTGGCACAAGGTATTGTACGATCAAGGCATTTTGCCAACGCCTGAACCGTTCCAGAAACTGTTCCACCAGGGTATGATTTTGGGCGAGAATGGCGAGAAGATGTCGAAATCGCGCGGTAACGTCGTCAATCCGGACGATATCGTTGTATCCCATGGCGCGGACACGCTGCGGGTGTACGAGATGTTCATGGGACCGCTGGAGGCGGGACTGCCTTGGTCGGATCAAGGCATCGACGGTACGCGCAAGTGGCTGGAGCGTGTGTGGCGTCTGTTTACGCAGGTTGCGCAAATCACGGACGAGAACGACCATAAGCTGGATCGGGTGTACAACGCGACGGTCAAGAAGGTGGGCAGCGATATCGACACGCTAAATTTCAACACGGCGATTTCGCAGATGATGATTTTCGTGAACGACTGCTATAAGACGAAGACGATTTATCGTCCATACGCGGAAGGATTTATCAAGATGTTCGCTTGCTTCGCGCCGCATCTGGGCGAGGAGCTGTGGCAGACTGTTTGTCACAAAGACAAGACGCTCGCGTACGAGCCATGGCCGACGTACGACGAAAACGCTCTGAAGCAGGACAAGGTGACGGTTGTCGTTCAGGTGAACGGCAAGATGCGCGGCAAGATGGAAGTCGCGGCCGACACGGACGAGGAAACGTTGAAGCAGGACGCGTGCGCTCTGGAATCCGTTCAGCGCTTTTTGGAGGGCAAGACGATTCGCAAGATCATTGTCGTCAAAGGCAAGGTTGTCAATATCGTCGCGAATTAAGCGGTAAAAATACGATTTCAAAGAGGAGTTCAATTTGGGAACTTCTCTTTTTTTTGTCCCTTATTTACCCATATTTTTTGGAATAAGGTCTGGAAATTGGCGAAAAAAGTTTTTAAAATGTAAATTGGGAAGGAGATTATGAACATGATGAAACAGCAACCCCACAAAACTGTGAAAAACCATGAGCGTAAAGTCATTCAAGGCATTGGACGAAAATTCCTGGCCTCTTCTCTTTGCGCCCTTTTGAGTGTTTCGAACGGCTTGAACTGGCCGGTTTTGGCAACGGAAGCCGAAACGGATCCGGAAGTCGTCGAGCAGCAGCTGATGGAGGACGAAACCGAAATCGTTTCCGAAGAAGAAAATCCGACTGTCGGAAACGAGCAAGGACTTTGCGTCCATCATCCTTGGCACGACGCCCAATGCGGGACCGATCCGTGCCAATACCGCTGCGTTCCTTGCTTGCAGGAGGATATCGCGGAAATCATCGCCATCCTCACCGAGGAAAGCGCCGAAGAAGATCCGCTGCAAGCGGTCTACACGCGTATAGAACATGCCTACGACACGTACGTGGCGCTCAACGAGGATGAGCTCGCCCAGCTGGAAGAGGACGAGTACGCCTTCATGGAAGCGGTTTTAAGACAGGAGGAGTCTATAATTCAGTCTTTGGATGCGCTTGACCAGCAAGTCGATGAAAACGGACAAGCCGAAGCGCAAACCCTGACGCAGCTTTATCAAGAGGTGGCCGCGGCGTATGGCGCGTTCATGGAGGAGAAAGCCGGACAGGAAACGAAACCGGAAGAAGAACAAGATCCAGTGGAAGAAGGCGAACAGCCTAAAAAAGTCATTACAATGGACGATGACAACAAGGATACTTCTCAAAAGGAAAACGAGAAGGAGTCCGGCATCGCAGAGGGAGATGAAGCGCCGGATTCCACAACGCCGGATGCGACCGAGAAGAAAATGAAAATCGCCGCGGTTTCGATCAAGGACAGCACAGGTGCTGTTCAGTCGCTTGTAAGCGAGGATCAGGAAACAAAGAATGAATTTACAATGAAATACGACCGGCAGGTGACTTTGCATTTCGAAGTGGAGAGCGAGCTGAATCTGAAAAATAAAAAAGTGTCCATTACGATTCCGGATGGAATGACTGTGGTTGAATTTCCGCAAGCGGAAAAAAATGGATTTGTGGAAGATGTAACGCCAGAAAGTCTGGAGGAATTAAACAGCGAAAAAAATTTTGGAGCCTATCGACCAAAATCAGGAACGATCACGTATTCCTTAAAGGAAACGGCCCAGAACACGAGTTTTAACATTATCCTCGCCTTTGATACGACGTTGTGGAATAAGCAGTGGATTAAAGACAAGGATGGAACGAATCAAAAACCTGTAATCTCTGATGCAGTTAAAATTCAAACGTATAGCGTTGAGGGAGAAACAAAAACCGAATATGATACATTTTCTGCTGTTGGAACCTTAACAGAGGATGATAAGTTGGGGACGGGCCCATTTTTAAATGCTGTAGTACCATCTTCTAAGTATTTGATGGCGGAGAGCACGGAACCGTTTAAATTGGTGGATATTCGGTATCGACCAGATCGGTTTCAATTTAGTTTTGGAAGCTACTACGAAAGTTTTAGCATGACGATGCCATTACCGAAAAATAATGAAAAAAACACATATGCCAAACTGCATCACATTCAATCGGATAGCGGAGCGTGGAATCTGGATGATTTAGGTAAAGACGAGAACACTGAGAAGTACGAGGTTGCATATAATACAACGGATAATAAAGTTACTGTAACCTGGAAAAATTTATACATCCAGGCGGATGATTATATTACCCCATATTTTGTTTGGGATAACGGAGAAGAAGCTAAAAATGGTGAAAAAGTAAGTTGGAACGGAAATATTGCAACGAGCTATAAGGACTGGAAAAATGTAGATGAATGGAAGTGTAATTCACTCTCAGTTAATCGGACCTGTGAGGTTGCTACAGCCGGACCTGTGGTAGTGAATGGAAAATCGCGTCCTCAAGGGATTGCCGCTCAGTCTGGAAATATAGATGGCGTTTTATATTATTTCGGGAAAATCGACATTGATGGAAACGGTTTAACCGATAGTGATTCGATGAACCTAGAATATTCTTATGACAATACGGATTTTGTAGGGGTGACGGTTCAGAAGATACCAGTTCCAGACAACGCAACAATTTCCGATGTTTCCTATACAATCAAAGGAAGCGATACTTCGACTCCCGTAGATGCCAATACATTGGAACATAAGGATGGATATGTTTTGTTGCGAGCTCCTGAAGGAGTCTATTTTACAAGCATAACCGCGACGGTAAGCAACTATCCTAAAGATTTTACGAGTAAGATTATTGCGCGCCTGGATGACATGGCGAGTTCAAGAAGCTCCACATTTGGAAAAATATTGAAACCAGGAGCTTATAATAACGATAATTTTTGCACATTGAAAGTAACCCCTGCCTCATCCGCTACAGCCGAAAACTCAGAAAGTGGAACACAAAAAGGGGAATCTAAGTCTTTTTCTTTAAATATAACGAATGTGACCGAAGAATCAGAGATGACTATAATAGATAAAAGTATTCCCTTAGGAATGGTCAATGCGGTGGATCCTAAGACGAATGAGAAACTACCTGTTTTGGATAAAGTTCTTTGTACAGCGGGAGAAGAGGTTGAGTTTAATGGTGTGGCCATGGCTTCTGCGTATCCTTATACAAAATATTCAATTATAACGGATCCGGAAATTATTATTCGGCTGCCGGAGAAGATTTCTATTGAAAATCTTCGACTCTATCAACAGAAAGGTAGTGCCGCGGATTATGTCTTATTTGAGAGTTCCGCGGTTGAAACCGGGAAAATCAACCAAACAGAGATTAAAGAAGGAGATTATAATTTTATTAAGCCATCAGAGAGCCAACAAAATGCGGATGCCGAGGCATTTAAAGAGTATAAAATTACTTTTAAAAATCCTACGAAGTTAGGTTGGTTTGCTGAGGATGATCTAACGCAGTACCAATTGGGAATTTCCTTTACACTGAATATTGCGCACGACGCGGATGCGATGGCGCTAGATATGCGGGAATGTATATTGGTAAAGTCTCAGGGAAAAGAAATTTACTTCGATACCGGAATGTCTAGCTGTGAAAATAGTGTTGTTGAAGTAAATGGTGAGAAATATGGAACTTTTAATAACAACACGACGAGCGGAACGAAACTGTCGATCGTCGCGGCGCGTCTTGGTCTTGATTTCACCTTTGGCGCGCGAGTGGCCGAGAAAGGGTCAGCTCTTGAATTTGATCCAACAAAGTATTCGAATTTTGAGCAGAATAAGGAAAAGGTCTACTTGAAAGATGAAAACCATGTGATCGACATGCTGTTTACCTTGGACAACAATACAGGAAGAGAATTTAGTGAAGCTGAAGCAAGAGCATTTTACTACTTTATTCCGGTGCCAAAGGCAGGAGATTTCTGGGATAGTCATATGCAAAACCGGCTGTTTGAGTTTGATATGAATTTGACTCGAGCTCCATCTTTAGACGGAGTGTCGCAAGGAAATGTTGTGGTGACTTACGCGACCGATATTGATTCAAAAGCAGAATCTAATGACTTGAAGTATTACAATAAAAAAGAGAACTATATAACAGAAAATCAATTATTAGAAGGTTGTACAACCGAAGCAGAGAAAGCGGCACAATGGAAAAAAGTGAAAATGATCCGAATTGCCGCAAAAGACGATGTGAAAAAAATATCCGAAGATGCGTATTTGGCAGTTAATATGCGTTTAGAACCGACATTCACAAAGGATCAGGACCATTTTGACGAAATGGCTGATTTGGTCGGCAGTGAAATCAACTTCGGTCCTTGTGGCGTTTCTCCTTACTCGGTCGGTGCGGCGCACAATCAGGGCCACAACCCTCTGCCTCGCATCCAAGTTGAATTTCAAACCGGTGTTATTGAAGGAAAAGTTTTTATTGATAATAATTATAATGGTATTTTTGACGAGGGTGTTGACGAGCTTTATAAAGAAAACAACGTAATGGTGAAAGCACAACACCAAAACGCGACGGTGGCCGATTCGGCTGAAACCCAGGAGCTTCAGACTGAAAATGGCGTGTTCAAATTCAGTCGGCGAAGAGCCGATACGTATGATGTGCTGATTACGAACCCGGGAAGTCCGAATGCTTCCAGTGAAAATCCATTACGATTCTCTCTGCCTGCGAATGGAAAATTTTCGTCTGCTGACCAGGGAAAAACCGCAACTGCCACGTTTGTTTTGGATAAGAACAAAACCCCGAATGATATTTCTGCGGCGCAAAAGCTTACCATCGGGCTTCAAAAGCCGCATACAGTAACGTTTAAAACGGAGAATGCGACGTTAAGTGAATCTTCAAGAAACGTTTGGCATGATGAGCAATTGGGTACAGTTCCGTTAGTTTCAGTTAATGAGGGATACCGGTTTACAGGCTGGAATGTGGATGGAGAAGATAAATTATATTCCAAGGATGAACTAAAGGCGTATAAGGTATCAAAAGATACAACCATTACGGCGGTTATCGAAAAACTTTATACGCTGACGTATGATGGAAATGGAAATACATATGGTACAGTCCCATCGCCTACGCAGCATATTGCCGGAGAGCAAGTCAAACCAGATTATACGGGAACAAATCAGTTGACGAAAGGGGGGGATACGATCTTTGCCGGTTGGAGTACAGAGTCAATTCCTCAAATCCTTACAGAAGATGACTCAGAGATAGCTAAAAAGAAAATCATCACAACCGATGTGCATACAATGCCGGAAAAGAACGTGACTCTGTTTGCCGTGTATGCCTACGATAAGAACAAGAACGGGAACCCGGATTATTACGATGACGCGGTCCGTGTCCGGTATCACGAAAACAACGATGAAATGGAAGATATTCTTTGTCCACATCATCATGTAGTGGGGGAAACAGTAGAACTTTCTGAAAATGGAACTGTGTCAGGAAACAAAGTAGAACATGATGCGTCTCAAAGTTCTATGGATTCGGAAGTAAAAACACATACATTTGAGAAGACGAGTCATATTTTCATCGGCTGGAGTACGGCCGCAATGCCGGATGTGATTGTATCGAAGGAACAGTATAACGAACTGAAAGACAGCATCAGGACTACAATCACAATGCTTCCAAAAGAAGCTGATGCAAAGGAAGGTTATACGGGTCCATACGCGGATGAAGACGGAAATACGAATGTCTACGCGGTATGGGCGGCTGACCGTAACAAAAACGGAAAACCGGATTACGAGGAAGAGCGTACGTTGACGTATGACGGAAATGCAATGAAAGGTGAAGTGACTTCTGTACCGGCTCCTGTCACAAAAACAACGGACAACAAGCCTCTGATTCCGAACGATGAAGTCCCATTAAGCACGACAACTCCGACACATTCTCCGGTGAAGAAAAATGATTCCGATCCTGAAGAGACAAATGTGATCTTTATTGGATGGACATCGGCGCCAACGACCATTATTTTTAGTCGTGAAAATACGGCTCCGGAAACAATAAAAGAAGTGACGATTGGCAATACGGACGCGACGGTTTATGCGGCTTGGGGATACGATGAAAATGAGGATGGGACAGCGGATGTTCTAGAGACGTATTTCTTAACTTATAATCTGAATGGTGGACATGGAACTCCTCCAAGTAAAGAAACTGGAATTCAAAAAGGAGCGATCGTTCTTATTAGCGAAGAAACTAAGTTTACCCGAGCGGAAAAAGAAGTCTTTGTTGGTTGGAGCTTAAAACAACACCAGGAGGCGTTTACTGCGGCTCAGGGAAATTCGATCAATGAAATCTTGATTTCCGGAAAAGAAATCCGGATGGGAACGAAAGATATTACTCTATACGCGGTTTGGGCCAAAGACAGCAACGCCAACGGCAAGCCGGATTATAAGGAGCTGGTGAAACTGATTTACAACGGCAATCCGCAATCGCAAGGCACGGTAAACAAATCGCTGCTCGACAGTGTGCACATTCCGGGAGATACGGTTTCGTTGAAAATGTCACCAAAACCGACGCATTCCAATGTCGATGGCAAACGGGTCGTGTTTATGGGCTGGACAAGAAATCCATCAACGAAAATATATGAACCAAAGGATTCGGTGGAAAATCTGAATTTGGCCTCGCAAGTCACGTTTGACAAGGATAAGAATCATGATATTACCGTCTACGCGGCCTGGGGCTACGATTTGGATGCCGAAGGAGAAACAGGGTATGGCGTGGCGGACGTCATGGAACGGTATACGCTTCGATACGATCTCAATGGCGGAAAAGGAACCTTGCCAAGTTCCCGAAACGATTTGAAGAAAAATCAAAAGGTCGATGTCGCAAGCGGAAGCTTTACCCGCGAGGCGTTGGAAACTTTCATCGGATGGAGTATGACACGCTATCCGGCAGCCGTTTCAAAGACCCCGGAGGATCTTTTGAAACCAGGCTCTTCCATTGCAGTCAACGCCCATACGACGATTTACGCGGTTTGGGCGGATGATAAAAATGGAAATGGAACGCCGGATGGCGAGGACGAGGCGCTGCACGTGACGTACCATTCGAATACCGAACAAGAGAAGGCGGAAAACTGTACGCATCACCATGTGGCCGGAGAAACATGCGCGTTATCGGCCACTGCGCAAGCGCTTGGCTTTGCCAAAGAAAACGCCGTATGGATTGGCTGGAGCAAGACCAGAACCGATTTGATCACGACCGCAGCCGGGGAAAAGAAAGCGGAGCTGGTGGATCAATTCACCTTGCAAGAAACCGGAAACGACGTGTATGCGGTGTGGGCTGCCGATAAAAATAAAAACGGAACGCCGGATTATGAAGAGGATGGATACCAGATTCTTTACAACGCCAACAACGAAAGCGGTTTGGTCGTTCAATGCGGGCATCATCATGTGAACGGGGAAATCGTAAAGCTGTATACGCCAAAAGAAAATCTTTTCGGCAGCGAGAAGGACATTCCGGCGACCGCGCCTTACACGTTCACGATGGACAACGCGGTTTTAATGGGCTGGAGCCAGACTCCGGTAAATTCCATCATCCAAACCGAGGAGGAGTTCGCGAAAGTACCAGTGGTGGAAAACGTGCCGGTCAAAGATTCGCATGTCCAAGTGTACGCGGTGTGGGCGGTGGACAAAAACAACAACGCCATCCCGGACTGGAAGGAAAAAAACGCGGTATATCCGCTAAACTATGATCCAAACACTTCGGAAAGCGTGGAGAACATGCCGGAGCTATCCCAGCATTTAGCCGGGGAGAAAGTGAAGCTGAACGAAAAAATCCCGACAAGAGAAGAAAGGAACGGGATCCAGATTTTATTTGCGGGCTGGAGTGAAACGCAAAGCACAAACGTGCTCATGGCGGGCTCCAAAGCGCCAGAGTTTGTGTCGATGGATTTGTTCGTCATGCCGGCAAAAGCGACGACCTTGTATGCGATTTGGGCGGAAGATCGCAACGGCAATGGCATCGCCGATTATTTGGAACGCTCGTTCCGGCTGGAATATGACGCCAACCCGATTCAGGATAAAGTGCAAAACATGCCGAAAAACAGCGAGCATCAAGTGCCAGGCGAACTGGTCGCTCTGCAAGGAAGGCCAACCCACGAGCCGGTCGAAAGCAAGGCGGTCGTCTTCCTTGGCTGGACGCTGGAGCCGACCCGGAACATTTACGAAGCGAAAGACCGCATGCCGCAAACCATACAAACGATTCGGTTCGGAAGCGAGAATGTGAAAGTTTACGCGGCCTGGGGCTATGACTCGAACGAGGATGGCACCGCCGATGTGCTGGACACTTATTCCGTGACGTACGATTTAAATGGCGGCCTGGGAACGGCGCCGCAGGAAACTGCACACAAGGCGGGCGAAAAATTTCCAATGCGCCACAGCGCGGATTTGACAAAACAAGACGCGGTTTTTGCGGGCTGGAGCGTCCGGAAGATATCCGGAGTTTTGGATGAAAACGCAGATACGAAAACGATCGAATCCATTATTACGGCAGACGAGTACGAGATGCCCGCCCAAGCGGTGACGTTTTACGCGGTTTGGGCCAAAGACGCCAACGCCAACGGGAAACCGGATTATGCCGACAACGCGGTACACGTACGCTACCACTCCAACAACGGCGAAAATGTGGATGTGATTTGTCCACACCACCATGTGGTTGGCGCCAACGCCAAGCTTTCCACGACGGCGAATACGATTTGGGGATCCCTCGTTTCCCATGGCGAAAAAGTTGCCGGCAAGATAGAAGCGCACGCTTTCAAGAAAGACAACGCGGTGTTTGTCGGCTGGAGCACGCGGGCGTTCCCGGCCGACATCAAAACGCAAAAGGAATACGACGCGCTTCAAGCGGAAATCTTTACCGAAATGGAAATGAAACGGACAGGCAATGACGTCTACGCCGTATGGGCCGTCGATTTGGATGGCGACAAAGTTCCGGATTACGAAAAAGAATATTTGGTGACGTATGCCGGCAACGGGCAGAGCGCGGGCCATGTCCCGCCATCCGCCAACTATCAAGAAGGTGATGTATTCCCGATTGCGTACACGTCCGACCTTCAAAAAGAAGGCGCGATCTTTGCGGGCTGGAGTGAAAACCAAATCGAAACGATTTTGAAAGCGGACACCGAACAAGCGCTGATCCGTTCGATCGTGACGCAGGATACGTACACGATGCCCAACCGGAATGTGACGTTTTACGCGGTGTGGGCCGAAGACAAAAATGGCGATCTCGTTCCCGATTATGCCGAACACGCGGTTCAAGTCCGTTATCACGCCAACCTTGGCCAATCGGAAGAAGCCGTGATTTGTCCGCATCATCATATTGTCGGCACCGACTCGGAATTGTCGTCAGCTGCCGAACATTTGTATGGGCGAACGGAAACGGACGAAACGATCAAAAACCACAGCTTTCAAAAGGAAAACGCCGTCTTTATTGGCTGGAGCAAACAGCCGGTTTCCCAAGACATTCAAACGATGGCGGAATTAAAAACGCTGACTTTGTTGTCGAAAGTGACCATGCAAGCCGACGGCAACGACGTGTACGCCGTATGGGCCGCCGACACCAATCAAAATGGCGTCCCGGACTATCAGGAGCAAATTCATCTGCTCTACGATGCCAATGGCGGCCATCCGGACTCTGTGCCGGTCGACACGACGAACTACTTTGCCGGAACGAATGTTCAACTCGCAAACAAGCCGGTTCCAGCGCACGACGACATCGACGGGGTTCCTGTGCGATTCATCGGCTGGACGAAAGAACAGGCGCAAGCCATCTTCAAACGCGGCGACGAAGCGCCAACAACGATCGACGCGATTCGTCTGGATCGCCAGAACGTAACCGTCTTCGCGGCCTGGGGCTACGATGAAAACAAAGACGGCACGGCCGACGTGCTCGAAACGTACACGCTTTCCTACGATTTGAACGAAGGGCGCGGGAAAGCGCCCCAGACACAGAAAGGGATGCGAAAGGGCGAGGAAATCGACTTGCCGCAAACAAGGGAATACACCCGGAACGCAAACGAGGTTTTCGCCGGCTGGAGCTGGACGGTCCGGCTAGACGCGCTAACCGCCGCCGACAAAGAGGAAGCCGAACGACTAATCGTGCGCAAAGCGACGATGCCCGCTAAAAACAGCACGCTCTACGCCGTGTGGGCCAACGATCGAAACGGTAACGACATCGCCGACTATCTGGAACGCCCGCTCGCCCTTGTCTTTGAGCCAAACGCGCAGGCCGGTGGAACCGTTTGGCGCCTGCCGGCAAAAGAAACCGGACATATCCTTGGAGAAACGGTTTCGCTCAGCCAAGCCAAACCGGTCCACGATCCAGTCAAAAAGAAAGCGGTTGTCTTCGTCGGCTGGACCCGCAAGCCGGTCGAAATGATCTTGAGCCGGCTGGACACGCCGCCTGAAACAATCGACAAAGTGACGTTTGGCAGCCAGGATCTTCGCGTCTTTGCGGCTTGGGGCTACGACGAAGACGGCGATGGTATGGCCGACGTGCTCAACCGGTACGCGTTGCGATACGACGCCAATGGCGGAACCGGCCAAGTTCCTGCCGCGCAAGACCATCGTCAGGGCGACACGTTCGCCCTCGCCTATCCAGCCGATTTGACGAAAAAGAACGCGATCTTCGCCGGCTGGAGCGAGAGCAAAATCACAGCCGTCCTCGATGAAAACGCCGACAAGGAAACTTTATCGAAAATTATTCAGGACGCCGAACGGACGATGCCGGCCAAATCCCTTACGCTCTATGCCGTCTGGGCGCGCGACGCCAACGGCAACGGCAAGCCGGACTACGCCGACGATGCGGTTCCAGTGCGCTACCACTCCAACAACGCGCAAAGCATGGACATTGTCTGCGCCCACCATCACGTGGCCGGCGCCACCGTCAAGCTCTCTTCAAGCGCTGTCGACTTGTATGGCCGGCGGACCGCGCACAACGGCGAAGCCAAAGGCGAAGTCGGACGATACACCTTCACGAAGGATAAAGCCGTCTTTATCGGCTGGAGCGCGAAGGCGTTCCCGAAAGACATTGAAACCCAGGCGCAATACGACCAACGCAAAGAAGACATTTTCACGGAAATGGAAATGAAAAAGAAAGGCAACGACGTCTACGCGGTATGGGCTCTCGATTCCAACGACGACGGCAAACCGGACTATCAGGACCGGTACGCGCTCGTCTATGACGGCAACGGCAAGACGTCCGGCACGCTGCCAGCCGTCATTGAATACGGCGCGGGCACGATCGTTCCAGTCGCTCAAGTCGAAAACTGGAAAAAAGGCGACGCCGTCTTTGCCGGCTGGAGCGAAACGCCAGTCGATCAAATTTTGGACGACGATCCGGATCCGGACTTGTACGCGTCGATTTTGATGACCTACGAGTACACGATGCCAAAGCATGACGTCACCTTGTACGCGGTATGGGCGCACGATACGAACCATGACGGCACGCCGGATTTCGCGCAGCGCGCCGTGCACGTCCGCTACCATTCGAACAACGAGCAAAACATTGAGCTGGAATGCGTTCACCACCACATCGTCGGCATGCAAGCCTCCTTGTCCAGAACCGCCAGGGATTTGTACGGACACGCCCAAACCAAAACGCGGTCCGCCGCGGGGTTACAGCACTATTCGTTTACCAAAGACAGCGCGGTGTTCATCGGCTGGAGCTTGAAGCCGGTCGACCACGTCATCGCGACGAGCGACCAATACGAAACGATTGAAAAGACGTTGTTGTCCGAAATGAAAATGAAAGAGCAGGACAACGACGTGTACGCGGTGTGGGCGCAAGATCGCAACCGGAACGGCGTACCGGATTATGCGGAAACCGTCCGCGTCCGCTATCACGCCAACGCCAACACCGATGCGGTGCAAAACATACCAAGCGACGACGCTTTCCACATTCCGGGCGACACGCTTAAGCTTGCAGGAAATCCAACCCACCAAAACGTGGCGGGCAAAGCCGTCGTCCTGCTGGGCTGGCTGCGCGAGCCGCACGCGATCTTTACGCGCGACGACCAGGATCCAACCGACGATCTCGTGCAGGAAATCACGTTTGGGCGCGACGATATCGACGTCTATGCGGCCTGGGGCTACGATGAAAACGGCGATGGCAAAGCCGATGTGCTCGACACGTACACCTTGGCTTACGACGCCAACGGCGGCACGGGCTTTGTACCGCGTCCGCAAGCCGGCATGGCGAAAGGAGAGCGCGTTTCGCTTCCAAAAGAGGCGGATTTGACCCGCGCCGACGACGAGGTATGGATTGGCTGGAGCTTAAAGCCGTACGAGGCCGCGTTCAGCGCGACCGAAGGCAGCCAGGCGCAAACCGCGCTTCTTGCCGCTGATTCGTTCACGATGCCTTCCGCCAACCAAACGCTTTACGCTGTCTGGGCGCAAGACCAAAACCAAAACGGCGTCGCCGACTTTGAGGAGATGGTCCATGTCCGCTACGCGAAAAACGCGGCCGAAGGCGGCAGCGTCCATGGCATGCCGTCCGCAAGCATCCACTTGCCAGGCGACGTCGCGGCGCTCAGCCTGAAAACGCCAACGTATACCGACAACGACGGCCGGCGAGTTCTCTTCCTTGGCTGGACGCGCGAAGCCCACGCGATCTACACCCGCCAGGATCCGGATCCGACGTCTGCGCTTCTGCGCGAAATCGAACTGGGAAAACGCGATGTCACCGTTTATGCGGCCTGGGGCTACGACGCCAACAAAGACGGCAAAGCCGACGTGTTCGAAACGTATTCGCTCACGTACGACTTGAACGGCGGCACAGGCCGCGTGCCGGCGCCGCAAACCAACGTCGGCAAAGGAACGATTCTCGCTTTGACGAAAGAAAAGAACTTTACCCGCCATGAGGGCGAGACATTCGCCGGATGGAGCCGGCAAAAGCTGGAACAAGCGGTCGACGATGGTCAAAGCGTCGGGCTGGAAGGAAAAGAGCTGGAAATGGGCGCGGAGGACGTGATGCTGTACGCGGTATGGAAACGCGATCCAAACGTGATCATCCGCTACACGGTTTCCTACGACTTGAATGGCGGCCAAAACGTCGCCAGCGCAAGCTACGCACCAGAAACGATGCCGGCAGGAACCGTGTATCGCGTTCAAGCCGCGCCGGCGCGCCAAGGCTACGCTTTTACCGGCTGGAAGACAAACGACGGAAAAATCGTGCAGCCATTCGATTCGCTCACGATTACTGGCAACATCCAGCTGACAGCCCAATGGCGCAAGGAAGGCGGCAGCGCCCAAGCGGGCCGGACGCCGTCATCCAGAAAGCCGTCCGCGCGCGCCGCGCACTCGACCGATACCGGACAAACCACGCGTCGCGCGTTGTGGATGACGCTGCTTGGCGCTTCCGGTCTTGTTGCGGCCTGCTTGGCGTATCGAAAAAAACAAAAACGGAAATAATCGAGAATGATTCGAAACAACCAGAACGAACGGCAGGAATCCATCCGGATCCTGTCGTTTTTTTCTGTTTGGAGCATTCCAAAATCGCTTTGAACCGGCGGCCGGTATAATGAAAATCGAGGTGATAGAAATGAACGGAAAAAAAGGATTGGTTCTTGGAGGCGGCGGCGCCCGCGGCAGCTACGAAGTCGGCGTGTGCATGGCGCTCAAAGAACTTGGGTATACGTTTGACGTGGTGACTGGCGTCAGCATTGGCGCGCTGATCGGCGCCATCGTCGTGCAGGATGGCGTGGACCGGCTTGTGCCGTGGATCTCGAACATGCGCCAGTCCTCGTTGTCGAACAACTTGTTTGTCTATCCCAATCAGTACAACGCGAAATCGTTCATCCGGCGGGATTTCAACGAGTTTTTAGAGCAATTCATGAAGGGGGGGCCGGACGTGTCCGGTCTGCAAAACGAGTATTTAAAAATCTTCGACTATGACGCGTTTCAAAACGCGCCCGTCGACTTTGCGTGCTTGTCGTTCAATCTCAACCAAAACAAGCTGGTCGCTTTTGAGAAAAAGGACATGGGGCCGGAAGACTTCGTTCCCAAGCTGTTTTCGAGCACGGCGTATTTTCCGGCGTACCAGCTTATTCGAATCGGGGAGGACTACTATGCCGATGGCGGCTATGAACAAACGCTGCCCGTCGACCAGTGCGTGAAAATGGGCGCAGAGGATCTTGTTGTCGTCGACTTAGCCGAACCGGGAGAGAAGGTCGCGAAAATCAGCACGCCCCACATCCGCATTCGTCCGCTGATGAAGTTGCACTCGGTGTTGGACTTCGAAGCCAAGGACATGGTTCCTGAAATGCGGGAAGGGTATTTTGAAACGCTTAAATATCTCGACCAGGCGCCCGGTTACTTGTACACGTTTTTCGAAGAGGACTGGAAGCTGATGCAGCGGGTGGAGAAAGCGTGCTTGAAGCTGCTTTTGCGCGAAGGACGCATTGGTATGCTGACCCAGTTCAACGACGCGATGGAAATGGTGTACGACTACTTTTTGCATTTCCAGCCGCAGCCGCTCAAAAACAAATACAGCGACGATTACATTGTCGGCCGTCTGCTTGAGGTGCTCGGCATTTTGTGCAACATTCCCATGGAGCGCCAGTATCATTTCAAAGATTTCCTGCGTCTGATTCTGGCCCACTTCAACCATTTTTACGAGGATCCCAACAAAGTCGAGTACCCGTGGCGCTTCGAGGCGATGGAACGAAAAGGCGTCCAGGACTATGTCGTGTTTTTCCATTCGGCGCTTTTGTATTTCCATGGCAGCCTGCCGCCGGCGTTCGACTGCATGAAGGAAAAATTCGCCCCGTGCTTTTATGTCGCCCAGGCGTGGCGCGTCATGGAAACGACGCAGATCCTTCTTGAACTTTAGCGGTTTTTGGATATAATGGATTTAATGCTGTGAAGAGACAGAGTACATGGGCGCCGATCGCGCAGAGAGAAACTGGCTGGTGAAAAGTTTCGGACCGGTCCATGGAATACACCTCGGAGCTTCGATACGACGTATACCTGCGTTAAAGGTTCGAGAGCCTGTTTCAAACAGGAAAAAAGGTGGTACCGCGTTTATGACGTCCTTTTACGAGGACGTTTTTTATTTTGGAGGAGAAGGAAACTATGAATTTATTTGACGAATTGAAATGGCGGGGGTTGATCGACAACGTGACTTCGCCCGAAATCGAAGACGAAATCAACAACGGCGAGCTGACGTTTTACATCGGCACGGATCCGACGGCGGACAGCTTGCACATTGGACACTATTCCTCGCTGCTCATGGCCAAGCGCCTGCAACAGCATGGACACCATCCCATCATGCTGGTCGGCGGGGCGACCGGATTCATCGGCGATCCGAAAGCGACCGGCGAGCGCAACATGCTCACCCCTGAAGTGCTGCAAGCCAACTACGACGCCCTCCACCGGCAAATTAACGCGCTATGGGGCTTCGACATGGTCAACAACCTCGACTGGACCAAGGATATTTCCATCATCGACTTTTTGCGCGACTATGGAAAGCACTTCAACGTCAACTACATGATCAACAAGGAAACGGTCAAGAAAAGACTGGACTCGGGCATCAGCTACACCGAGTTTTCATACATGATTTTGCAGTCGCTCGACTTTTTGCATTTGTATCAGGAAAAAAACTGCCGTATGCAAATCGGGGGGCAGGATCAGTGGGGCAACATCACGTCCGGTCTGGAGCTCATTCGTAAAAAATGCGGCAACGACGTGAAATGCTTTGGATTGACGATGCCGCTCATCACCAAGGCGGACGGAACGAAGTTTGGCAAAAGCGAAACCGGCACCGTGTGGCTGGACGCGAAAAAAACGTCGCCTTACGAGCTGTACCAGTTTTTGTTCAACACGGAAGACGACAAAGTCATTGAATATTTGAAAAAGCTGACGTTCCTGTCCGTCGAGCAAATCGAGGAGCTCGAACGCTCCTTGCGCGAGGAACCGCACAAGCGCAACGCCCAAAAGGCGCTCGCCAGCGAAGTGGTGCGCGACTTGCACAAAGAGGAAGGACTTCAGGCGGCGCTTTCCATCACGCAGGCGCTCTTTAGCGGCAAGCTGAGCGAGCTGGACGAAAGCATGCGCAAGGACGCCATCATGAACATGGAAAAACTGAGCGCGCCGGCCGGTCTGACGCTGCTCGACTTGCTCGTCGACACGAAAATCGCCGCCAGCAAGCGGGAAGGACGCGAGTGGATCAAAGGAAACTCGATCGCGGTCAACGGCGTGAAAGTCACCGATCCCGACACGCGCATGACGCAAGAGCAGGCGTACATCGACAACGATTTAATTATCCGCCGCGGCAAGAAACGCTATTACTGCGTCGCTTTGGAAGGATAGCCAGTCAAACGGGAAGCCGGGTCTTTCCGTTTTTTTGTGTTTTCTTCACGACGCTGCGAGGAAGCGGTGGTATACTTTTATTGAGGTGATGTTCATGTGGATCCTGATCATCCTGCTTATCGTGGCCGCGACGGCAGGGCTTTTGTTTTTGATCGGCCATGTGTTTTACAGCGTGTGCCTGTACATGAAAAACGACAAACAGTATATCACCGGACCGATCGTGATGGACAAGCGCACCCAGAAATATGAAAAAATCTTTTTGACTTACGGCCCGCAGGATGTGTACTTGACGAACCGCCAGGGATTGCGGCTGCATGGCATCGAAGTGGACCAGCACGCCAGCAAATGGGCGATTCTCATGCACGGGTACATGGGCCGCAACGGCGAGCTTGTCGATGTCGCCGACTTCTTTTTGGAAGAAGGCTACAATGTCCTGTCCCTTTCGCAGCGCGCCCACAACAAAAGCGAAGGCAAGGCGGTCAGCATGGGATATTACGAGAGCGACGACCTCGTGGACTGGATCCGGTACGTCGTGCAAAAAGATCCAAACTGCTCCATCGTGCTGTATGGCGTGTCCATGGGGGCCGCTACCGTGATGATGAGCCTGGCTAAAAACCTGCCCGCCAACGTCAAGGCGTGCATCGAGGACTGCGGCTACACGAGCGCGTGGGACGAATTCTCGTACCAACTAAAAAAGATGGCGCATTTGCCACCTTTTCCAGTTGTTCATGTCGCGAGTCTGATTACGAAACTGCGCGGCGGTTTTCGGTTCAAAGACGCCGATCCGCTTGGCGCGGTGCACCGTTCGCACATTCCGACGCTGTTCATTCACGGAACGAAAGACGAGTTCGTTCCAACGCATATGGTGTTCAAGTTGTACCATTTCGCCCATTATCCCAAACAGCTGCTGCTCATCGAGGGCGGGGAGCACGCCATCGCCCGCTATCAAGATCCCGCGCTGTATTTTTCCACGCTTCGCGAGTGGATTCACACGTATGTGTGATTCTTGCCTTGCCACGTGTCCCATTCGACCATCCGCTGATCAATCGCGTTGAGAACGATGGTCTTTTTTAATGTCCATTCCGGCGCGATAAGCTCGCTTTGAATCGCGTCGCCGGTCAGCCGCTCCACGATCATGTCGGCAGGCAGGCATTCCAGCTGGCGCACGACGACATCGACATACGCCTGGCGGCTGAGCAGCGCAAAGGGATGATGGACGAAGTCGGCGCCCATCTTCGAGTTTTTGACGATATGCAGCATATGGATCTTGATGGCGTCGGGACGGGCCGCCGCCACCTGTCTGGCGCTTTCCAGCATGTCATCCTCGCTCTCGCCGGGAAGGGAGTTGATGAGATGGACACACGTTTTGATCGGTGTGCGTTTTAACCGTTCGATCCATTGAAAAACGATGGCGGAATCGTGGGCGCGGTTGAGCGCGTCCATCGTTTTGTCGTGGACGCTTTGCAAGCCCAGCTCGATCCACACTTCTTTTTGTTTGGCTCGTTCGGCCAAATAGGCGACGATTTCCTCGCTTAAACAATCGGCCCGGGTCGCGATACACACGCCTTGCACGTCGTCGCGCGCAAAAAACGGGTCGTAAATCGCCTGCAATGTTTCCAGCGGCGCGTACGTGTTCGTGTACGACTGGAAATACGCGAAGCCAAGGCAGTCCGGCCATTTTTGCCGCATCCGCCCCAGCCCTTCCTCGTACTGTCTGGACAGCGTGTCGAAGAAGGCGGGAATGGAGTCGCCCGAGCCAAGAGACGAGCAAAAGGCGCATCCGCCCACGCTTTTGGTTCCGTCGCGGTTAGGACAGGTGAACCCGGCGTTCAGCGGGACTTTCGCGACTTTTTTTCCGTACTTCTTTCGAAAATAGTGGTCGATCGTATAGTAGCGCTTATTCGTGTGGGAATACGGAAACGGATTGGTTTTGACTTGATTCGGTTTTCTCATAGCGAGCGGCCGATGACGTGGGCGATCGCTTTGCCTTTGGCGATCAAATCGTTGAACTTGGCCGGCTTCAAGCTTTGCGCCCCGTCGGACCACGCGTTTTCCGGATCGTCGTGCACTTCGATGATCAAACCGTCGGCTCCCGCGGCGATCGCGGCCAGCGAAAGCGACTCGATCAGTTTATAGTCGCCTGCCGCGTGGGACGGGTCGATGATGATTGGCAAATGGGTGCGCTCTTTAATGATCGGAATGACGGCGAGATCAAGCGTGTTGCGGGTGTACGTTTCAAAGGTTCGAATGCCGCGCTCGCAGAAGATGACGTTCGGATTGCCTTCGGCCATGATGTATTCGGCGGCCATGATCCACTCCTCGATCGTGTTGCACAAGCCGCGCTTGAGAAGGACCGGCTTTTTGGTGCGGCCTACCGCCTTGAGCAAGTCGAAGTTTTGCATGTTGCGGGCGCCGATTTGGATAATATCGACGTATTGGACGAATTCATCGAGCTTGTCGATGGACATGAGCTCGGATACGACAGGCAGACTGGTCGCCTCTTTGGCTTTGACTAAATCGAGAACGCCCTCGGTTCCCAGCCCCTGGAAGGCGTACGGGGAAGTTCTTGGCTTGTAGGCACCTCCGCGCAGCATGTCGGCGCCCGCCTCTTTGACTTCCTTGGCGATGCGCACGATTTGTTCTTCGCTTTCTACCGAGCAGGGTCCGCCGATAAGGACGATTTTTTTGCCGCCAATCAAAATGCCGTCCACGTTCACGATCGTGTCTTCGGGATGGAACATGCGGTTGGCGAGCTTGTACGGCTGGGCGACGCGCTGGACGTTCGTGACGATCGGATTGGCCTGGATGTTTTTCTCGTCGACTTTGGATGTGTCGCCAACAAGGCCGAACACGTTGTAGTTGGCGCCCTGGATGAACGTGACTTGCAGGTCCTGGCTTTCGAAACGGCGCAGCAGCTTGTCGACTTCGGCCTGAGGCGCGGATTTTTTCAATGTGATAATCATAACTTTCCTCCTTGATATGAATCTGAAAAGAAAAAGGCATTCCATTGCGGGAAATGCCTTTTTGGAACACCTGCTGAAAAATCAAACGGCGAAGGTTTGATGCTGCGGGTGTTAGTGGATAAATCGAAAGGATTTTGTCGGATTCATGGGTTCAGTGTATCGAAATTTTCATTTTTTTTCAAGCGCTTTTGAAAACGGAAACCGACGTATCGCAAAAAACGTGTGGCGAAAATGGATGAAAAAGTGTCTTTTACGCATGAAAGCGCTTAAAGTTTCGCCAATACCGGAACATTGTGGTAAAATACAAGTAACCAAAGGATCGTTGGATCCTATACAAGGAGGTATTGAGTATGAAAGTCAATATTGTTGGAAAAAACATCACAGTGACGGAGGCGATCGCGGAAAAGATCAAGAAAAAGCTGACCGTACTCAACAAGTACTTCATCATCGACGATGACGATACGGCCAATGTTTTGATTCGTACATACCCTACAAAACAAAAAATTGAAATTACGATTCCGACGCGGTTCGCGATTTTGCGGGCCGAAGTAAGCGACGACGATTTGTATCGCGCGATCGACCGGGCCATTGACAAGCTGGAGGATCAGGTTCGCCGGCAAAAGACGCGCATCACGAAAAAGAACTCGCATCCGCTTTCGGAAGCGTTCCTCGATCTGGAACTGTTCGACGAGGAGGAAGTGAGCGACGACGAGATCGTCCGGACCAAATCCATTGTTCCTGAATTGATGTCGCTTGACGAGGCCATCACGAAGATGGAGCTGCTCGACCATGATTTCTTCATTTACACCGACGACGAGACGAACAAGATCGCGGTCGTGTACCGCCGCCACGATGGAGGTTATGGTTTGATCGAAACCGAATAAGCAAAAGCCCGATTCGGGCTTTTTATTTTTTTTTAGATTTTTAGTTTTTTAATTTCCCGAGTTGTGATATAGTCATATGTGCAATGCGTGCATTGCGGATTTCCAGTGAAGAAGAGTTTACATAATCAAAAAATGAGACACGCGAATGGTCTGGAGAATAGGTTTTAATTCCTTTCCTTCGAAAAAACTGTGTTATAATTATGTACGATAAGGAGGTTTATCACATGGGATTTATAGATAAAGTCAAAGAATTTGTTGCTCCGATTGATGAGAGTGAAGAAGAAAACTCTGTATACGAAACTCAAACGGTACGCAAAAGCGAAGTTGACGTAGAACCTCAAAGCCAGTATGAAAGACCTAAAAACCGTTCGAACGCATCCACTTTAAATCCAAATACAAAGATGGTTTTGTTTGAACCAAGAAGTTTTGGAGAAGCGGAAGAAGTTGGTCTTCGTCTTAAAGAGGGGCGCGCGGTCGTTGTGAATCTACATAAATTGGATCGTGAATACGCACAGCGCACGATTGATTTCCTGACCGGTGTCGTATTCGCGCTGGATGGCAAGATCCAGAAAATCGGACAAAACGTTATTTTGTGCTCACCGCAGCAGATTGGCGTTTCCGGACAGATCTCCCTGGGTGATCCAGACGATCTAGACGAAGCGTAATCCGCCAAGTCCATTGGCACTTTACCGTCCAGCCGGGCGGCTTTTTTTTGGAATGGAGGCAAAAAATGATCAGACAAGGACATGAATGGTTTATCGCGAAAATCAAGGATATGACCGCGCTGTGTCAGCGTCGCCAGCAGCCGGTTACGACCGGGTTTCTCACCCTGGCCGAGCAGGAAATCGTCAAGACGCTCGCCGGAAACCAGCTGACGCTTCAAATGAATGGCGGCTATGAGGACGCGGAACGCAAAATCGCGCGGCTTTCCCCGTATCCGTGCCAGGCGCCAAACGTATGCGTTTTGACGGCGCGCTACGATGGGCGCTTTGGCAAGGCGCTGACCCACAAGGATATTTTGGGCGCGCTCATGCACTTGGGCATCGAGCGGGAAACGATCGGGGATTTGCTGGTGATGGAAGAGCGGCTGTACATTTTTTGTACCGAGGGGATGGCGGACTACATCGCCTCGTCTTTGACGCAAATCGGCCGGCACAGCGTTTCCTTTTCGGAAGGGGAGGTCGGCGAGCCATTGCGCATCATGCGCGAGCAAATCACGGTCAACGTGGCGGGACTGCGGCTCGATGCCGTCGTGGCGGCCTTAGCCCATTGCTCGAGAGCGAAAGCGAAAGCGATGCTCAAGCAGGGACTTGTGAAAGTCAACGATGTTGTGCTTGATGAAAACAGGCAGATGTGTAATAATGACTTTGTTTCTATCCGCAAAATCGGACGGTTCCGCTTTCTCGACGTGGTCAGCACGACAAGAAAAGACCGGTTCGTGCTGCGGTTTGAAAAGTATATGTAGGCAATGAGAAAGACGCGTCGTCTGCCGCCGACCATGATCAGAGAGCGCTCGCACCGGTGAGAGAGCGTGATGGAACAGGCAGGGGGTATCCCTTTCGAGCTGGCATGCCGAACGAAAAGTAGGTTTGCCCGGAACAGGCCGTTACCCTGTCGAGTGCCCGGAGCTTCCGGGAACCTTGGTGGTACCGCGTGATTGACGTCCTTGGAACAGGACGTCTTTTTTTTGTTGAACAGGAGGGAGAACACATGGATTACAAAGACACATTGCATATGCCGAAAACCGGCTTTGAAATGCGTGGAAATCTCACGAAGAAAGAACCGAAATACCAAAAACGCTGGCAGGAGGAGCAGTTGTACGACAAGATGCTGGCGCGCCGCGAAGACGCGAAGCCGTTCGTGCTGCATGACGGCCCTCCATACGCCAACGGAGACATTCACCTGGGACACGCCTTGAACAAGATTTTGAAGGATGTCATCAACAAGTCGAAGTTCATGGAAGGCTACAAGGTACCTTACATTCCAGGATGGGACACGCATGGCCTGCCAATCGAGACAGCGGTCACGAAGCTGGGGTACGACCGCAAGAAAATGGACATCGCGGCGTTCCGAAAAGTATGCTACGACTACGCGATGGAGCAAGTCGAAAAACAAAAAGCGGGCTTTTTGTCGCTTGGAAGCATCGGGGACTACGACCATCCATACATTACCTTGACGAAAGATTTTGAAGCGGAACAAATCCGGATCTTTGGAAAGATGGCGATGGAGGGCCTTATTTATAAAGGGCTGAAGCCGGTATACTGGTCGCCATCAAGCGAATCGGCGCTGGCCGAGGCGGAAGTCGAATACAAAGACATCAAGTCGCCGACCATTTTTGTGAAATTCCAAGTCAAAGACGGCAAAGGCGTGCTGGATACGGATACGCATTTCGTCATCTGGACGACGACGCCTTGGACCATTCCGGGCAACAAAGCCATCGCCCTGCATCCAAACATGGAGTACGCCCTGGTCGATACCGACCACGGCAAGCTGGTCGTGCTTCGCGAACTGGTGGAAGATCTCATGCCAAAATTCGGCGTGGAGCAATACCAAATCACGCAAACGTTCCAGGGCAAGGAACTGGAGCTCATCACGACGACGCATCCGCTCTATCCGGAAAAGGAAAGCCTGGTCGTGCTCGCGGACTATGTGACGGCCGACGCCGGAACAGGCTGCGTCCATACGGCACCGGCGTTTGGTGTAGACGACTTTAACACCGGCATGCGGTACGGACTGGCCATGGATGTCAACGTCGACGAGCAAGGAAAGCTGATGGCGGGAACAGGCGCCAATTTGGAAGGCTTGTATGTGGAGGACGCTAACAAAGTCGTCACCCAGACATTGGACGAGCTGGGCGCGCTGCTCAATTTGACGTTTATCACGCACTCCTATCCGCATGACTGGCGGACGAAAAAACCAATCATTTTCCGGGCGACGACGCAATGGTTCGCTTCGATCGACAAAATTCGCGACCAGCTCCTTGAGCAGATCCACTCGATTTCGTGGGTTCCGGCGTGGGGAGAGGGTCGCATGCACAACATGATTGCCGACCGTGGCGACTGGTGCATTTCCCGGCAGCGTCTGTGGGGCGTTCCGATTCCGATTTTCTATGGCGAGGACGACACGCCGATCATGGATCAAAACGTGTTCGACCACGTGGCAGACTTGTTCGCCGAGTTTGGCTCGAATGTGTGGTTTGAGAAAGACGCCGACGAGCTGCTGCCGGCTGGCTACACGAACGAGCATTCGCCAAACGGCATCTTCCGCAAGGAAACGGACACGATGGATGTCTGGTTTGATTCGGGATCGTCGCATACCGGCGCGATGATCGGGCGCGGTCTTGGCTATCCGGCTGATTTGTATTTTGAAGGATCGGATCAGTACCGCGGCTGGTTCAACTCGTCGCTCATCGTCGGAACGGCTGTGTATGGGCAGGCGCCATACAAGCAGGTGCTTTCGCATGGCTTCGTCATGGACGAAAAAGGCGTCAAGATGTCCAAATCGCAATGGAACGCGGTGGCGCCAGGCGAGATCACGAAAAAGTTCGGCGCGGATATTTTGCGTCTGTGGGCGACGAGCGTCGACTACCAGGCCGATTGCTCGATGGGACAAAACATCTTGAAACAGGTGGCGGAAAACTATCGGAAAGTGCGCAACACGTTCCGCTTCCTCATGGCCAACCTGGATAACAACACCTTCACGAAAGCCGATCTTGTACCAACCGGCGAACTGAGCCCGCTGAACACGTATGTGCTTGTGAAGCTCAACCGCGTGGCACAGGAGTGCATCAAGGCGTATGACGAGTACCGGTTCGCGGACGTTGTCAGCCAGTTGACGAATTTCATGACCAACGAGTTGTCCGCCTACTATTTGGATTACACGAAAGACATTTTATACATTTTAAATGTGGACGATTCGCAGCGTCGGCAGGTGCAAACCGTTTTGTATTTGTGCCTCGATGTGCTGACAAGACTGTGGGCGCCGATTCTTTGCCATACGACTGAGGAAGTCAACGACTTCATGCATTTCGACGACGAGTCGATTCACTTGAGCTCGTTTGCGAGCGTGGATCTCGATGTCGATGCCAACCGCCTCGTCGAACAAATGGGCAAGCTGCTGGCAGTGCGCAAAGACGTGCTGAAAGCGCTCGAAATCGCCAGAGCGGACGGCTTGATCAAAAAATCGCTGGAAGCTTCGATTCGTTTGTTTGTCAGCGACGAAATCAGAGCGCTGTTTGAAGAAATCGTGCCAAATCCGGCGCAGTGGCTGATCGTGTCCGGCGTTGAATTTGTCGAGGAGCCGTTGACGGCTTTCGACGTGTGCGGCGTGGAAGTAGAGAAGGCGAAAGGCCATGTGTGCCCTCGCTGCTGGAACTACACGGAAAGCGAACACGAAGACGGATTGTGCGACCGATGCGCGCAAATTTTAAATCTCGAATAAAAAAAAGAGCAAGATTTTCGGATCTTGCTTTTGGTGTTATACTAAAAAGACAAAGAAAGGGAGGATTTTGAGTATGAGTGGCTTTTTTGGGGTTGCCTCAAAAGAAAGTTGTGTACTGGATTTGTTTTTTGGCATCGACTATCATTCGCATTTAGGAACGCGCCGCGCCGGCATGGCGGTATGGGGGGCAAACGGCTTTTCCCGCGCGATCCACAATATCGAGAACACGCCGTTTCGGACGAAATTCGACAAGGATCTCGACAGCTTTGAAGGAAAGATCGGGATCGGCTGCATTTCCGACTACGAATCCCAGCCCTTGCTGCTGCATTCCCATCTGGGCAGCTTCGCGATCACGACGGTTGGCCGAATCAACAATCTGGAAGGCTTGAAAGCGCATTGCTTTGAAAAAGGAATGACGCATTTTCAGGAAATGAGCGTGGGCGGCGTCAACCCGACCGAGCTGATCGGCGCGTTGATCAACCAGAAAAACTCGATCGTGGAAGGCTTGAAATCGGTGCAGGATTTGGTGGACGGCAGTATGAGCGTTTTGCTGATGAACAAAGACGGCATTTACGCGATGCGCGACAAAGCGGGAAGAACGCCGGTGATTGTCGGTCAAAAGGACAACGGATATTGCGTGACATTTGAGAGCAGCGCGTTTTTGAATTTGGGCTACACCCATATGAAAGACCTTGGACCGGGGGAAATCGACTTGATCACGCCAAAGGAAGTGCAAGTGCTGCAAAAGCCGTATACGCAAAAAAAAGTGTGTTCCTTCCTGTGGGTGTATTACGGGTATCCGACTTCGACCTATGAAGGGGTCAACGTGGAAACGATGCGCAACCGCTGCGGAAAAATTTTGGCCGCCCGCGACGATGTGGAGGTCGACAGCGTGGCCGGCGTTCCCGACTCGGGAATCGCGCACGCGATTGGCTACTCGAATGTGACCGGCATCCCGTTTTCAAGACCGTTTATTAAATACACGCCGACGTGGCCGCGTTCGTTTATGCCGACCAGCCAGGCGCAGCGCAACATGATCGCGAAGATGAAGCTCATTCCCGTGGCGGATTTAATCAAGGATAAAAAACTGCTGCTTATCGACGATTCCATCGTCCGGGGAACGCAGCTGGGCGAAACGACCGAGTTTCTTTATGAAAGCGGCGCGAAAGAGGTGCACGTCCGGCCGGC
Source organism: Dubosiella muris (assembly GCF_004793885.1). Taxonomy (GTDB): domain Bacteria; phylum Bacillota_I; class Bacilli_A; order Erysipelotrichales; family Erysipelotrichaceae; genus Dubosiella; species Dubosiella muris. The sequence goes on along the minus strand of NZ_SRYG01000015.1, from coordinate 8,341 downwards.
GTGCCCGCCGATTATGTTTGGCTGCAAGTATTTGAATTTTTCCCGTTCCAATTCGGAGCGCGAGCTCATTACCCGCCGGGTGATCGAAGAGATGGAAGGGGAGGACGTTTCGGTGGAAACGTTGCGGACGTACGCGGATCCCGACAGTCCGGAATACGCGACGATGTGCGAGAAAATCCGCGAGAAGCTCAATTTCACTTCCTTGCGCTATCATCGTCTGGACGATATGATCGAGTCGATCGGAATCGACGAGTGCGAGTTGTGCACGTATTGCTGGAACGGCAAGGAATAAATTAATAAAAAAGCTTTCCATGGACAGGGATTGTCGTGGAAAGCTTTTTTTCAGGAATGACGAAGAGCAAAAAACGCTTTGGCCGGCAGCGCGGCTTTCAGGTCCTCAAGCGTTGGCAGGGAAGGCTCCTTCTCGCCTTTTTGAACGAGTGGAACGCCTTCGTTGTATAAATACTGAATGTATTCGATTGCCTGGTATGGATCGGGAAGCAAGAGGAGAAACCGTCCCATTCGGATGCGGGAAGGTTCCCAGACGTATTGGTCGTTTTCCTTTTTGTACTTCAGGCTAAGCTGATAATAGGAAGGAAACACTTTTTGATCTTCCAGCGTGAGCTGACCGGATCTAGGCGGTTCGACGCCGAATTTTTCCTTGAACATTTTTTCTTTTTGCTGCTGTCGGGAATTCTTTTGATGCTTTTTCCAAAACACGAATCCGATCGCGGCCACGCAGACGACGATCAAAACCTCTAAAACAATAACAATGGTGTTTTTCATGGAATACCTCCTTTTTTAGGATGAGAAAATTATAAGACTATTTTCTGAAAAAATCATCCCTAATTTTGAAAGAGTAAGATAAAATTTTCTATTTACTTGAGTAAAGTAAATTGCCGACAGCCTCAACGAAATAGGACTTTCCTATAAGTATAATTGATTTTTTGGGTTGCGTGCCTGGTTTTACATCTTGAAATCTTTGATCCATGAACCAAAGGAAACAATGTTGTAGCCTTGATACACGAGAAGTCCCTGCATGCCGATTTCCACGGCCTGGAATTCGAAGACGCTGACTTCGAAAGAAAGGGGCTTGCCGTCCGCCATAAAATCAAGTTCATACATATCCATTGGATTTTCGAGTCCCTCGACCGCGTTGTAGGAGGAAACTCTTTTGTTGACGAGTGTCGCTTCGACACGAATGGTTTCTGCTTTTTTCATGGGATCATTATACGGCAGGAGAAAAGAATTTAAAAATATGGTGCTTTCGGGATTGACTTCGGCCGCGGGGTTTGATATTATAGTCCTGCACTTGCGGAGATGGCGAAATTGGTAGACGCGCTAGCTTCAGGCGCTAGTGAGGCAACTCATGTGGGTTCGAGTCCCGTTCTCCGCACCATGTGTAAATTCAGCCCTTGAATAAAGGGCTTTTTTTTATGCGTCTGACAAAAAAAGATGCCGGCCGACATCTTTTTTTTATTTTTTTCTTTGACCGTCATCGTCCAGCTTTCGAAGCACGGTGTTGAGCTTGCCTTCCAGCGAGGCGATGTTGGGCACGTCGATCCGGCCGTACTGGTTGCGAATAGCGTATGCCGGCGCGGGAATCATCGTCGTGTCGGCCGGAACGTCCTTGATGATGATGGAGCCCGCGCCAATCCGGCAGCCGTGGTGAAGCACGATATTGCCAATGATTTTCGACCCGGCGCCGATGACGACATCGCTTTCGATGGTCGGATGACGTTTTCCGGTGACTTTGCCTGTGGCGCCAAGCGTCACGCCTTGATAAATCATGACCCGGTCGTGAATGACGCACGTTTCGCCAATGACGACTCCGCTGCCGTGGTCGATAAACACTTTTTCGCCAATCGTGGCGCCGGGATGGATGTCGATTCCGGTTTTTTGCTGGGCGCGCAGCGAGAGGATCCGGGCAAGCGCCGGATGCCTGGGATAAAGCTTATGGGTGAAATACCAGGTCTTTAACGCCCGGAATCCTGGCATGAACCAAATTTCAAGGGTGGAAGAAAGCGAGGGATCGTTGTGTTTGATCCATTCGATTTCCTGTTTAATAAACTGAATAAATTGCATAGCGTCACCTTCTCGGGTTTATTGTTCCTTATTTTGGACGCGACCACAAATGAAAAGCATTTTCGGCACAAAAAAAGAGATCTCGCGATCTCTTCGGGCTTACATTGTCAGTTTGAGCGCGTCCTTCAATCCCGGCGTGCAGTAAATATTGTACTGCGGGGTCTTGAAATCCGGCTCCAAACCGGGAACGGACTGCTCCTTGTCGGTAATCCATACCGCTTGCAACGCGTTGTCTTCGCAAAATTTCATGCCGTCTTCCACACGCATGCAAAACAGGGTCGTGCTCATGGCGTCCGCCCATGCCGACTGGTCGGCGTCGGCAATGACCGTCACGCTGCGCATGAACGCCGCCGGATAGCCGGTCGTCGGGTCGATAATGTGGGAATAGCGTTTGCCATCCACTTCCATATAACGCTGATAGTCGCCGCTTGTCACCATCACGACCGGGCGCCGGGTGACAAACTGGACGACGCTTGGCGACTGGTCGGGCGACTGGATGCCAATAACCCAGTCTTTGCCGTCGGGCTTCTCACCCAGCAGCACAACGTTTCCGCCAGCGTTGATGTAGCCGTTGTCCAGACCCGCCTCGTGCAGGCGCTTGGCGCACACACCCGCCGTATATCCTTTCGCGATCGCGCCTAGATCCAGTTTCAAGTTCGGATCGGTGAAGGCGACGGTGTTTTTGTCGTGGTCGATTGCCAGCGCGGCGATGCCTTCGTGCTGGCGGGCGGCCTGGATGTCGGCGTCCTTTGGCACATAGGGGGTGTCGGCTTCTCTGGCGTCATGCCAAAGCGTGAGCACTTTGCCTTCGCTGATATCGAATCGCTCGTCCATTTCGCCGGCCCGTATCGCCATGTCGAGACATTCGATCATCGCTTTGGGTACTTCGACGGGGTGGTCGTACGCTTCCTGATTCAAGGTGTAGACGTTGTTGACGCCCTCGTATTCATCATATTGGTCGAAAATCTTGTTGTAGTCGACAAATGTCGATTTCAGGATGGATTCGTATTTTTCAAATTCAGCCTCGGTGCACGTGGCTTGAAATGTGATTGGCGTGTCGAAACCTAAATCCGTATACGTTTCGTTGAACGTCTGGACGGCCGATTTAGGACGATAAGTGGTCGAGGCGACCAGCGCGATAACAAGCACCAGAAACGCGATCGAGCCAAAGATCCAGTATTTCGTATTTGTGTTCTTCTTTTCCATACATTCTATTATACCCGCAAACGCGGAATTCGACAGGGAAATCCATGGAGATTTTCCGGTTTTGTCCAAAGGGGGAACACGCGAGGGAAAGAGAGACAACGCGAGGGAATTTGTTCAGATAATTATTTGATGGAATTCTTTAGATAAAGTTAAAAAACTGTTTTTGTGAATAGTTTAGCATACGTCATTGAATCTTTCAAGAAAATAGAATAGAATTATCCATGTATAACAAATGGAGGTAAAGGGAAAAATATGTCACTTTTTCTAGGAAAAATGTGTCAACACATCCCTGGTCATAAGGCCGAGACCGAACATGAAAAAGTTCTGGAAATCATGCCCGCGAAGGAAGTCTACATTCCTTTAGTCGCAGGCAACAATACTGATTTTGAAGTCTTGGTTCACGAAGGTGACCAGGTATTTGTTGGTACAAAGCTGGCACAGACAAAATCCGGTTTTGTCGTTCCGATTTATTCAAGCGTTTCCGGCGTGTTTACCGGGATCGCCAAACGGATGCACTCGTCGCTGCGTCCGCAACCGCATATGGTCATTCAAGTGGATCATAAACAAACCGCAATCCAGGCGTTTGCGCCGATTCGATACGAAAACGCGTCCCGGGAGGAACTGGTGGAGTTTACGAAAAACGCCGGTTTGGTCGGCTTGGGCGGCGCTGGATTTCCCACGTATGTCAAATACTTGAAGCCAAACGGCATTGACACCGTGCTCATCAACGGCGTCGAATGCGAGCCGTACATCACGGCGGACTATAAAATGATGATGGACGATCCGAAGCATCTTGTGACCGGCGCGCTCATCATGAAGAAAATGGCGGAAGCGCAGCGTGTGATCATCTGTATTAAAAAGACGCACCCGGATTTGATTTCCGTGGTGAAACAGGCGGCTGAAAACACCGGCGTGGAAGTGCGCGAGGTGCCGGACGTTTATCCAATGGGATGGGAGCGCGTGCTTGTCCGCGAAGTGCTGCACAAAGAGTACGGCAACCTGCCAGCCGAGGCCGGATGCATCGTGAACAACGCCGGCACCGCGATCGAGCTGGCCCGCATGATGGAGCATGGCGAGGCGATCGCCAATAAAATCGTGACGGTTTCGGGCGCGGGTGTCAAAGATCCAATGAACGTCAGCGTGCCAGTCGGCATGCCGGTCAAGGAAATTTTCGAACATACAGGATTCAAGCTGGACTCCGTTCGATTGATCGCGGGCGGTCCGATGATGGGAAAAGCCATTCCAAACGACATGTTCGTCATCGACCGGGCGATGAACGCCTTGACGATTCTTGACAATCCGGCGGACAACGCCATCGCGTGTCTGCGATGCGGCAGCTGTTCCGACCACTGTCCGGCCGGACTCCAGCCGGTTCGAATCGCCATGGCGATGAAGGAAGGCAACATCGAGGAGATGGAGCGCCGGCAGGCGATGAGCTGCATCGAGTGCGGCTTGTGCACGTATGTGTGCCCGTCCAAAATCGACGTGACGGAAAATGTACGCAAAGCGAAACGGGCGTTGGCTTTGCAGAAAAAGAAATAGGGGGCCATGAAAACATATGAAGTTTAATTTTCACGTAAGCCCGAATATCAAAGGAAAACAATCGACACAACACATCATGCGCGATTTGACCATCGGACTGATGATCATTTTCGCCTGCGCTTGCGCGTATTACGCCACAGCGTACGGTATGGAGTATTTGCTGCAGGCGGTGCTTTTGCTTGTCTGCTCGCTCGTGACGACGCTGGTGTGCGAAGTGATTTTCGCCAAAGCGACCAAACAGCCAATCAAGCCGTTTCTGGCGCACTCGTTTGGATGGGTGACGGCGATCATTTTGACGCTGATGTGCCCAATCACGATCACGCCGTACGCGTTGATCATCGCGACGGTGTTCGCGATCGTTGTCGGCCGTCTTCTTTTTGGTGGATTCGGACAAAATATCTTTAATCCGGCCGGTGTTGGCCGGGCGGTGATTTTCGCCGCGTTCACAGGCGCGACGACCGATCTTGTGACTTCGGCGACGCCAACCGCGCTGATCGCGGGCGACTACCATTGGCTGCCGGCCACGCCGGAAGTGCTGGAAAGCTTTTTGGAGCAGTTTGGCGGCTTCGGGTCGGTGGCGATGGGAACCTACGCCGGCGCGATGGGAGAAACCTTCACGATCGCGATTTTGCTCGTTGGATTGGTGCTGGCGCTTCGCCACGTTATCGACTGGCGCGTGCCGGTCGTGTATTTGGGCGGCATCGCGGTGATGACCGCGGTGATCGCGCTCATGGCCGGACTGGAATCGTACAACGGCATTCCGGCGTTCCTGTGGTATCCGGCGCTTCATTTGGTGACGGGCGGCGTCGTGTTCGGGGCCGTGTTCATGCTGACGGATCCGGTAACGAATCCGACAAGCGCGGCGGGCCGTGTGCTCTTTGCGCTGGGCGCGGCGATCCTGACGGTGTTGTTCCGAATGAAGGCCAACTTGCCGGAAGGCTGCCTGTACTCGATTTTGCTGATGAACATGTTCACGCCGATGATCGAGTCGGCACTGGACGGCAACCAGCTCAAGATTCGCAAAAAAGTGTATATTTCGTTCGCCTGCTTCTGTTTATGCGCGTTGGGCGTTTCGTTCTTCGCGGCGCAGACGATCGAGCCAGTCACGACATTGAAAACCTCGTCCAGCGCGACGGCGTACGTCGTGCCTGAAACGACGGAAGGGGAGGCCGCGCTATGAAACAAATCCTGCATTTGACTTTGTTTTTGGCGATCGTATCCGCGCTGGCGGGCGGCGCTTTGGCGTTTGCGAACCAAATGACCGCGCCGGTCATCCAGGCCAACAACGAACGGGCCGAAAAACAAGTGCTGCTTGAAATGTATCCGGACGCCAACGTCGATGAATTCGAAATCATGGACGTGACGACGGACAATCCAAGCATCAATAAAATTTATTCGTTTGAAAACAACTATATTTTCAATATGAGCGTTTCCGGCTACAAAGACGGGACGACATTCCTTGTCGCGATCGACAAAAATGATTTGAAAGTGACGGCCTTCAAGGCGATTTCCAACGGCGACACGAAAGGCATTGGTTCCAAGATCATGGAATCGGCGTTCGCAGAAGGCGTTGTCGGCAAAGAGGCAGCTGGTCCGATCGACACGATTTCGGGCGCGACCGTGACTTCGACACCAGTCGTCGACGGCATTCATCAGGCAGCCGATATTGCGGCTGGATTAGAATAGGGGGACTATCATGAACCGATTTGAAAATTTTAAAGCCGGTTTGATCAAAGACAACCCTGTATTCTCCTTGTACCTTGGTATTTGTTCGACGCTGGCCATCACGACAACCGTCAACAACGCGATTGGTATGGGAGCGGCAGTCATTATGGTTTTGATCTTATCCAACGTGATTATTTCGGCGATTCGAAAAATCGTGCCGGATGAGATCCGCATTCCGGTGTATATCGTGATTATCGCGACGCTCGTTAAGATCATCCAAATGCTGATCGAGGCCTACGCGCCGGCGTTGAACACGAGTCTGGGCGTCTTCATTCCGCTCATTGTCGTAAACTGTATTATTCTCGGGCGGGCGGAAGCGTTCGCCAGCAAACATGGCATCGCGGATTCCGCGCTGGATGGATTGGGAATGGGACTTGGCTACACGCTGGCTGTCGTGGCCATGTCGTTCATTCGTGAAGTGCTCGCGACTGGCGTTCTCAATTTAGTCAATCCGTTCAACGAGGCGCAAGTCTGGCTCAACGTGCGGCTGATTCCGGAAGCGTATACGATTTCGCTGTTCAATTCGCCGGTAGGTGCGTTTATCACCTTCGCGATTTTGGCAGCGCTCGTTGGCGCGTACAAAAAACACGCTGATGAAAAAGCGGCACAGGCCGGGGAGGTAAAGTAGAACTATGGGTGAATTGGTTACTTTGTTGGTGACAAGCGTTTTGATCAACAACGTCGTGCTCAACCAGTTTCTTGGAATGTGCCCGTTCATGGGTGTTTCAAGAAAGAAGAGCTCGGCAATCGGCATGGGCGTGGCCGTTATGTTCGTTATCGTCGTGGCTGCGCTGGTCACATATGGCCTGTACTATTTGGTACTTGTTCCGCTCCAGCTGCAATTCATGGATTTGATCACGTTCATTCTCGTCATTGCATCACTTGTGCAGCTGACGGAAATGTTTATTAAAAAGACAAGTCCGGCGCTGTACAAATCGCTCGGTGTTTACTTGCCGCTGATCACAACCAACTGCGTCGTGCTCAACGTGTGCCTTGTGAACATTTCGAACAGCTACAACTTCGCGCAGATGCTCGTATACTCGATTGGAACGCCGCTTGGCTTCGCGATCGTGCTGTACATCTTCTCGACGATTCGCGAGCGTCTGGATATCGCCAACGTTCCGGCGCCATTGAAAGGAAATCCAATCGCGTTGATCGTGGCCGCGATCATGGCGATGGCGTTCAGCGGATTTGCCGGTATCGTTTAATGCCGATTCAAACGATTCTTGGCGCGATCATTTTATTCGGCGGACTCGTTGGCGTCTATATCGTCTTGTTTTTGATGAACAAGCGGACGCCCCTGCCGCCTGGATGTGAAAATTTAAAAGCGGATTGCGATGGATGCAAGGACTATTCCTGCATGAACAATCCCAATCATGATAAGACAAAAGGAGGATCCTGAGTATGGTCAGTGCGATTTTGATGATGCTTGTCCTTGGCGCTTTGCTTGGATGCGGTCTGGCTTTGGCGAGCAAGTTTCTGCATGTGGAAGCCGATCCGCGCGTAGACTGGGTGACGGCCGCCCTTCCAAATTACAACTGCGGCGGCTGCGGCTACGCGGGCTGCGGCGCGTTGGCGGAAGCGATGGTTGGCGGCGACGTGACCGACTTCAAATGCAAGCCGTGCAAAGCGGACAAAAAAGCGGAAATCATCGAATACTTGAAAAGCACGCCCGGACCGGATGGCAGCACCATTACGATCAAGGGATAAAAAAAAACGGGGAAACCCGCAATGTCATTTAGTTAAGAAATGGCTTAACCATCTGGAGATTAATTTCCAGATG
>NZ_SRYG01000014.1 GCF_004793885.1 Dubosiella muris | reverse complement strand
AAGTTTGTCGTTTTCGAGAGGCGTTTCCTTAACGCTCACTTATCATACCGCACTCTCCATCAACTGTCAACTACTTTTTATATCTTTTTTAAATAAATTTAGATGACAGATAAAAAGAGGAAAAAGGAGAGGTTTTGCTGGATCGGATGCGGGATTTTTTATAAACGATCAACTATGGTTTTTGTTTTTTTTATTCGTTGGCAGAGCCAGGTTCCCTTTTCAATGAGAAAGAAAAACGATTGGATCCAAAACCAATCGCTTTACTTTTTCCCTTCTTTTTGAACCGCGCGATAGCTTTTTAGTCCATACGCTTCTTCGGCTTCTTTGCATCCGACAACGATCGCTTGCTCCAACGCCTTGACCGCCATGATTCCAACCAAATCCGTGGTTGCCTGCGCCTTTCCGCAAGCCATCGCAAACACGGTATCGCCATCGCTTGAAGTGTGCACAGGCCGAATCGTCCTTGCCAGCGCGTCTTGCGCCATGGCGGCTACTTTGTTCATTTGCGCCTTATCCAAATCGGCGGTTGTGATAATGCAGGCGATTGTGGTGTTTTCGTGCGGCTTCGCTTCCGCGGCTTCCATCAATAATTGCTCGCTATCCAAATATTCTTTCTTTTCCCGGTCGTAAAGGCCGCTTACATGGATTTTCGAATTGGGCTCGTATACGTCACCGCAGGCGTTTACCGCCACAATGGCGCCGACTTGGACATCTTTGCACTGCAAAGCGTACGTTCCCAGTCCGCTTTTCATCGCGAATTCGTTTCCCAGCCCTTTTCCAACGCTCGCGCCCGTTCCCGCGCCGACGTTTCCATGCTCCACGATGTTGAACTCGCTGTTGATACACGCGATTCGGCCTAATTCTTTTCCTGGATACGCGTTGGGATTGCCGACGCCTAAATCAAACAAACACGCCTGGCAAACGATGGGAACGGTGATGTCTTTCAACCGGAAACCGACGCCTTTTTCCTTTAAAAATTCCATGACGCCGCTTGACGCTTCCAGACCAAAAGCCGATCCACCCCCTAACACAACCGCGTGGATTTTTTGAACCATGTTTTCCGGACGCAGCAAATCGGTTTCCCGGGTGGCGGGTCCGCCGCCTCGCACATCCACGCCGGCCGTCGCACCCTTTTCGCAAAGGATGACCGTGCAGCCTGTCGCGCCGTCAAAATCCTGCGCATTTCCAATGTTAAAATTTTTAATTTCGTTTATTTTGATTTCTTTCATTTTGATCACCATTTTCATTATATCTGAATGCAAATGAAAAAACCCGCTTTTATGAAAAATCTTTTCACATATTTTTCTGAAAGTCATTGCAATCATACCATATTTGTTTATAATACCTTTATAAGTGTTCACAAAACGAACACGCAGGAGGAGAAACTGTGAAGAAATTCTTATCACTGGCATGTTGTTCGGTGATGACGTTCTCCCTTGTCGGTTGCTCTGGTTCCGACGCGGGAAATTCCGCCTCGGGAAATTATGTCAATCTGGCAAAGGAAAACGATGTCATTTCCATGGACTCGCGCTATGCCACGGATGGTATGTCATTCGAAATGCTCGCATCGACGATCGAAGGTCTTGAATCGGTCGACGCTGACGGCAACATCATTCCTGCCCTCGCCGAATCGTACGACGTTTCCGAGGATGGTTTGACATACACGTTCCATTTACGAGACGCGGTATGGTCCAACGACGCACCGGTCACGGCACAGGATTTTGAATACGCCTGGGACGCGACAATAAAAAATCCCAAAGCAGAGTACGCCTATTTGTTTGGATCGGACGGCGCCTGCATTCAAAACGCTAACGAGATTTTAGCCGGCGACGATTCGCTTGAACTGGGAGCCAAGGCGCTGGACGAAAAGACGTTTGAAGTCAAGCTCAGTCAAAAATGTCCGTATTTCCTGAGTTTGATGTCCTTCCCTGTTTTCTATCCGGTCAATGAGGAATTCGCCACGGAAAAAGGCGATGATTACGCCTTAACCGCGGACGCTCTGCTGGCCAATGGTCCATTTAAGCTGGAAAGCTGGAGCAAAGGAAACAAGCTGGTTTTAGTGAAAAACGAAAAGTACTGGGACGCCGACAACGTGAAAGTCGATGGAATGAATGTCAATATCGTTCCGGAAGCGAGCACTTCGGCCCTTGATTTCGAAAGCGGAAACACCGACTTTACAAAACTGAATTCCACACTTGTCGACAAATACAAAGACAGCGATTCGTACACGACAGTTCTTGAAGGCTACCTTTGGTACCTCCAATACAACTTCGCCAACAAATACTTGCAAAATGAGAATTTGCGAAAAGCGATTTCCACCGTCGTGGATCGTCAGGATCTTGTTGAAAACGTGTTGAAAGACGGTTCCGTCGTTTGTGGCGGTTTCGTTCCGGAAGCCCTCTCAACCGGACCGGACGGAAAAGATTACCGGGAAACGGCGCCGGAATACTTCAACATTTTCGCCGAGGACGGCTTGAAAGCGGCGCAGGAGTACTGGGACAAAGCGAAAGAAGAGCTTGGCGTGGATTCGATTACTTTATCCTTGCTGTATGAACCATCCGATCCGTCGAAACCAGCCGCGGAATTCATTCAATCCGAAATCCAAAAACTGGATGGCATCACGGTTGAAATGGTCAGCCAGGAAAAAGAGAACCGGATCGAAAAACAAAAAGCCCGTGAATTCGACATGGTGTTGACCCGTTGGGGACCGGACTATGCGGATCCAACCACCTACTTGAATTTGATGTTAACCGGAAACGCCTACAACTACGGCGACTATTCCAGCAAGGAATACGACGCGAAAATGGCGGAAGCCGCTGGCGCGACGAGCGACGAAGAGCGTTGGAAAAAGCTTCAGGAAGCCGAAGCGATTTTGATGGAAGACGTACCTGTCGTTGGAATCTTCCAGGTTGGCGGCGCTAGTTTGATCAACAAAAATGTCAAAGGCATCGAAAACCACGCAGTCGGTGTTCCTTACATTTACAAAAAACCTTGATAAAACAAACTAACATCATTGAGCTGTAAGAAGACAAACTCAACCCTTACAGCTCTTTTCATTGAAAAAGAAAGGAGTCTACCATGGAGAAATCCACCCTGAAATACATACTCAAGCGGCTCGCGATCGCGGTTGTCACCTTGTTCGTCATCGTATTCGTCTTGTTTATGATCCTGAAATTAATGCCAGGAACCCCATTCAACGATGAAAAACTCACCGAAACGCAAAAAGCCGCGATTTATGCCGCCTACGGTTTGGACAAGCCGCTGCTTGAACAGTTTTTCATTTACGTATCCAATATGCTTAAAGGAGATTTTGGCATTTCCTACGCCATTCAAAGAAACATGAGCGTGTCCGGACTGGTCGGCCCGCGAATCGGCGTTTCGTTCGCGTTAGGTATTGGCGCAACGATCATTGGAACCATCATCGGAATCCTGCTTGGAATCGTCGCCGCCCTCAAGCGAAACACGATCTGGGATACGATTGCGACCGTTCTTTCCGTTATTGGCGTCTCGATTCCGTCGTTTGTGTTCTGCCTTTTGCTTCTCATCCTGCTTGGAGTCCAGTGGCCGATTTTGCCTGTTTTGTACAACTCGGCAAAACCTGTCTCTTCCAGCATCATTCCGATGGTCGCCTTGTCCATGGGCGTCATCGCCAACGTTGCGCGATTTACCCGTTCGGAAATGATCGAGGTTCTTGGCAGCGAGTACATTCAGCTTGCCGAAGCCAAAGGCATCAGCCGGAAACATTTGATTTTCCACCATGCCATCCGCAACTGCCTGATTCCGGTCATCACAGTACTCGGGCCGATTATCGTCGGACTTATGACAGGAAGTATGGTTATTGAGAAGATTTGCGGAATTCCCGGACTCGGTTCCCTGCTTGTCAAAGCCATCGAAGTCCGTGACTACAACGTCATTCTCGCTGTTTCGTTCTTATACTCCGTGATGTACATCGTCGTGATGCTGGCCATCGACATTTTATACGGCATTATCGACCCGCGCATCCGGCTTGGAAAGGGGGATCATTCCTAATGGCGAAAATCATTAAAAATCAAGAAGATCTTGATCGGTTTTTAGAAGACTATCACTACATGCCGCAAGACTACGAGCTGATCGACATTCCGACCCGCTTCGAGTTTGACGAAGACGTTCCGGCATCCTCTTTCATGCACGATGTCTGGGTTCGTTTCAAATCCAACAAAGGCGCCATTATTGGCGGCGCGATCATTTTGTTGTTTCTCGTGATTTCCATTGTCGCGCCGATGTGCTCCAGCTATTCTTTCGACGCGGTCGACACCGCCCAGCAAAGCATGGCCCCGCGCGTTCCCGGACTGACATGGATGGGATGGTTCAACGGCGAAGGCGGCATTCGAACCTATACGGGCGATTTAGCCAACGTTTACCATTACTTTGGCACCGACGTGCTCGGTCGCGACTTGTGGGTGCGCTGCTGGGAAGGCTGCCGGATCTCGCTTTTCGTCGCCGGAACCGCCGTGCTCGTCAACGTCTTTATCGGTATTTTATACGGAATGATCAGCGGATACTTTGGCGGCTGGGTCGATGCCATCATGCAGCGCTTTCAGGAAATCGTCAATTCCATTCCGACGCTTGTCATTTTGACGCTCCTGCTGCTTGTCATGAAGCCGGGATTGTACACGATCATCGTCGCCCTGATCCTCACCGAGTGGATTGGTATGGCGCGAATCACCCGGGCGCAAGTGCTAAAAATCAAGGAGCTCGAATTTATCCTCGCTTCCAGAACGCTGGGAGCCAGCGGGTTCTTTATTATTTTCAAAAACGTGCTGCCAAATATTTTCGGGCAAATTATCATCATGGCGATGTTCTCGATCCCGAACGCGATTTTCTACGAGGCGTTTCTCGCCATGGTCGGCCTTGGCATTCCAGCGCCGCAAGCCTCGCTTGGATCGCTCATTAACGATGGATTCAAGACGATTTTAGTCACGCCGTACCAAGTCATCATCCCTGTTGTGATCCTTGGAATTTTGATGTTGTCGTTCAACTTGCTTGCCGATGGACTGCGCGACGCGTTCGATCCGAAAATGAAGGAAATGTAGGTGAAGTCCTGAATCAAAAAGAAAAAATCTTAAAAATCCGCGACCTCGATATTTCTTTTAAAACTGACAACGGAAATGTCAAAGCCGTCCGCGGCGTCGACTTGGATCTCCATCGAGGCGAAACGATCGCCATCGTCGGTGAATCCGGTTCCGGAAAATCCGTCACAACCAAAGCGGTCATGGGGATCCTTGCCGGAAACGGCCAAATCAACAACGGCACGATCGAGTTTCACTATGCCGACCTCAGTCCCGAGCGAATTCAGGAAGTCATCGAGAAATACAATGGCGTCATCCCGGAAGGCTACACCCGCCCGGAGGAGCAAAAAGTCGTCGACATCACAAAGCAGTCGAAAAAGTTTATCCAGTCTGAAATCCGCGGACGACGCATCGCGATGGTGTTCCAGGATCCAATGACTTCGCTGGATCCGACCATGACAATCGGCAAGCAAGTCATGGAAGCGATGCGTTTCCACTACAATACGCCAAAAAAGGAAGCGTGGAAACGCGCCGTGAAACTTTTGGAGCTTGTCGGCATCACCGACGCCGAGAAGCGGATGAAAAACTACCCGCACCAGCTTTCCGGCGGTATGCGGCAGCGCGTCGTCATCGCCATCGCCCTTTCGTGCGATCCGGAAATTTTGATTTGCGACGAGCCGACAACGGCTTTGGACGTGACGATCCAGGCCAAGATCCTCGAGCTGATCCAGGACATTCAAAAAAAGAAAAACCTTTCGGTTATTTATATCACCCACGATTTGGGTGTCGTCGCCAAAGTCGCCGATTTTGTCAATGTCATGTACGCGGGCCGCATCATTGAATCGGGCAGTGTAAACGATATTTTTTACGATCCAAAGCATCCTTACACATGGGGCTTGCTCGCCTCGCTGCCAGACGTGGACACATCCGGGGACGAGCTGTACACGATTCCAGGCACGCCACCCAACATGATCCAGGATATCCAGGGCGACGCGTTCGCGCCTCGAAATCCATACGCGCTGCATATCGACGAAAAAATCGCGCCCCCGATGTTCCAGATTACGCCAACGCATCGGGTCGCTTCGTGGCTTGCCGCGCCGAACGCGCCAAAAGTCGACATGCCGGCGGATCTGAAAGAGAAAATCGAAAAAAATAAAAAGGAGGCGAAACTCGTATGACGACCCCGATCTTGGAAGTCAAAGACCTCAAACAACACTTTAAAGTCAATCGAAAATTCACCGTAAAAGCCGTGGACGGCATCTCCTTTACGATCGCTCCCGGTGAAACGTACGGATTGGTCGGCGAGTCGGGCTCCGGAAAAAGCACGACCGGCCGCTCCATTATCCGCCTGTACGAGCCAACCGCCGGAAATGTCACGTTTTGCGGACGCGACATTTCCGGAAAGATGAACAAAGAGACAGAACGGTTTCTTCACACCAACATGCAAATGATCTTCCAGGATCCCATGGCGTGTTTGAATCCGCGCGAAAAAGTATTGGACATTATCGCGGAAGGACTGGACATCCACCATTTGTATTCCTCGCAGCAGGAACGGACGCAAAAAGTATATGACATGCTTGAGCTCGTCGGACTCTCGAAAGAGCATGCCAACCGCTACCCGCATCAGTTTTCCGGCGGACAGCGGCAACGGATTGGAATTGCCAGAGCGCTCGTCATGAACCCGAAGCTCATCATCGCCGATGAGGCCATTTCTGCGCTTGACGTGTCCATTCAGGCGCAAGTCGTCAATTTGATGAAGAAAATCCAAAAACAAACCAATACGGCTTATTTGTTTATCGCGCACGACTTGAGCATGGTCAAATACATTTCCGACCGGATTGGCGTCATGCATTTAGGCCATCTGGTCGAAACCGGAACGACGGAGGAAATCTTTAAAAATCCAATTCATCCGTACACGAAGTCGCTGCTTTCGGCGATTCCCGAACCGAATCCCATCGTAGAAAAGGTGCGCAAATCGTTTAGCTACGACTATGAAACGAGTGGCATCGACTACGAAAAAGGAACGAATCATTTTGTGGAAGGCTCCCATTATGTTTTGGGAACCGATCAAGAATTTGCCGAATGGACAAAATAAAAAGAGGAGACAAAAGCGATCCGCCGGATCCGCGTATTTGTCTCCTTTTTCTTTCGCGCTAATCAAACACTTCCACATTCAATTCCTGGAACTGCGCCTTTCTCTCCTTCGAGATAGGATACCCTAAAATGCACCCCGTAAACTCGCTGACATCCGCGAACTTGTAGTTGCCTTCCTCGTTAAGCTTTTCCACCTCGCACAGCATGTAGCGCTCTTTGGCGTGCTGAACGACAAGCCGTTTGGTCATGCCTTCATTCGCCATATAGGTAGTCACTTCGTTTTCATCCAGATTGACGCCGACGACCCCGACAAACGCCTGGTCGAACCGAAAGCGTTTCAGCATTTCGTAAGCCAGCGTTCCAATCATTCCATCCCGTCCGTAATCCAGCTCGCCGCCAATCATGATCGTGTTCACTTCGCTGTGCGCCAAAACCGAAACGACTTCCAGCATGTTGGAAACGACCGTGACCGGCAAGTTGTTTTGCGCGATCAGCTGCGCCAGCTGCACGCTCGTCGTCGAAATATCCAAAAAGATGATCGTCCCGGGCTTAATGAGCGAATACGCCTTCAACGCGATGTGCTTTTTCGATTCGGTATTTACGTTTTTGCGTTGCGCCGCCACTTCCCGATGGACGTTTTTCTTCAAAACAATCGCCCCGCCATAGATGCGTTTCAGTTTCCCGGCGTCTTCCAGCGTATGAAGATCTTTTCGAATCAAATCTTCCGTTACCGAAAATTTTTCACTTAAATCCTTGACCCGCACTTTGCCGTTTTGCTGCAGCTCTTCCAGGATTTGCATTTGTCTTTCTTCTACAAACATGTCTTTACCTCGTTATATTTTTATATTATAACATGCCGGTCTGAAAAAAGAGAAGAAACGGATGAATTCATTTGCTCATCCGTTTCTTTTTCTTATTCGCTTAAATCTTCCCCGTTGGTTTCAATGACCTTTTTGTACCAGAAGAACGAGTCTTTGCGGTAGCGGTCCAGCGTCTTCAAGTCGAATTCGTCGCGGTCGACATAAATGAAGCCATACCGTTTCACCATGCCCTCGTGCGTCGAAATCAAGTCGATCGCGCTCCAAGGATTGTAGCCAAGGAATTCCGTTCCATCCGAGATGCTTTCCTGAATTTGACGAATGTGATCCTGATAGTAGTGGATCCGGTACGCGTCGTGAACCTTTCCGTCCTCGGTCAGCGTGTCGTACGCGCCAAGGCCGTTTTCCGTGACAAGCAGCGGTAAATGGTAACGCGAATACATTTCGCGTGTCGTCGCCCGGAAGCCAACCGGGTCGATTTCCCAGCCAAAATCGGTTTTTGGCAAATATGGGTTGTCAACCGATTCAAAGACGCCATCCACTTTCCGTCCGGATTGCTGATCGCCCAAAGTAGCCGCTTCGCTCATCGCTTCCGCGTCGCTCGCTTTTACCGTCGCTGTGTTGTAGTAGTTGAAGCCGATGAAATCCGGATGCGCATTTTTCATCGCCTCCTCGTCCCCAGGCGCGAACGTCGGCGTCGCGTCGTTTTCTTCCAAATAGCTCCATACGATCGCGTTGTAAATGCCGTAAACCGCCATATCCAAATACAGCCAGTTTCGAATCGCGTTGAAGTTTTGCGCCGCGATCACGTCCTCCGGCTTGCATGTGGCCGGATACACCAGCGAGATGTTTGGCGCCGGTCCGATCTTGGCTTCCGGCAGCATCTGGTGGCAAAGCACCATCGCTTTCGCCTGCGCGACAAGCATGTGGTGGTTTTGCTGGTAAATTTCCTTCAGGACATTCGTGCAGCCTTCCGGCAAATGCAGCGTTCCAATGACAGGACCGGAAAGCGTCAACACGTTTTGCTCGTTGATTGTCAGCCAGTATTTGACCCGGTCTCCGAAGTTTTCAAACAAAATCGACGCGAAATTGACAAACCACTCCACGGAATCGGGATTGCCCCAGCTTCCGCGCTCGTCCAGTGCCGCCGGCATGTCGAAATGGAACATCGTCACGATCGGCTCGATGCCGTACTTCAAGCACTCGTTGATCAAATCATTATAGTAGTCGATTCCCTTCTGGTTGATTTCGCCGGTTCCCTTTGGCAGGATCCGCGTCCACGCGATCGAAAACCGGTACGCTTTGAATCCCATTTCCGCCATCAAGGCAATGTCTTCCTTATAGCGATGATACTGATCCGCGCAAACGGTCAAATCCGACGTGCCTTCCGGCACTTCCTTCACGTCCTGGCACGAAGGGCCTTTGCCATCTTCCAGACTCGCTCCCTCGACCTGATACGCCGACGAAGAAGCGCCCCACAAAAAATTCTCAGGAAAAGGTTTCAATGTTTTGTGTTTCATAATGAGTATTCTCCTTTTTCTCTCTTGTCTTTATTATAAGAAATCACGTCCGTTTTGAATAGCGCTTTCATAAAATCGGAAATCCCGTTTCCGCTTTTCTTTCACTTTGCGTTTTATTTTCGAAACACCGGTTCTTTCCAAAACGGCTTATTTGCTGTAATTTCAACAAAACCACGTCCATTACAGGAAGAATCACCCCCGTAATCAACGCAATTTCCATTTAATTACGTATTTTAGGCAAATTGCGCCTTCCATTTCTTTTTCGTATGATGACAACCGAAAGAGCCGTTCCCCGCTCTTTCCAAGAAAGGAGGTCGCAAATGAACGTTTTTTGTCTCGTTGGTGAAATTCACCAGCAGCCTGTTTTAAAAGAAACAGCCAACGGCATCAAAGTGGCCGATGTCACCTTGAAAGTCCAGCGGCCGTTTGTCAACTCGGATGGCGTGTACGAATACGACTACATTCCCATCGAGCTTTGGCGCGGCATCGCGGAAACGCTTTGCAACGTGGCGGAAATCGGCACCTGGATCAGTGCCAAAGGCAGAATTGCCACCCGTACGCATATCAAGGATGAAAAGACGTATTTGAATCCGACATTTATTGCCGAATCCATCAAATACCTCAAATAAAAAGATGTAAATTACCCAAACACAAAAATATAGCACCTTCCAACCGCGGGCCAGACGCCGAACTCTCTTCCTTCCTTTCTCGGATACCGCCCGCAAAAATCAAAATGAAGAAAATTAAATTCCTTTCAAAAATTAAAAGAGAAACGTCACAAAAGCCCGGCAGGAGAAATCCGGGCTTTTGGTTTTTTCTTATCTTTTCGCTTTGCGCTTGGTTCGATGCGGGTAGGAATCCGCTTTCCGGAAACCGGAAGAATGCGCGTTTGCGGGACGAGCCATCCGTCCGCCTTTTCCTTTCGGTCTTGCCGGCTGCGCCTTTTGCTGGAACGGGATCCGATTCGTGCGCATCTTTCGTTTCGTCAGCAGCGCGATCGACTCGATATGCTCCGTATTCGGGAACATGTCCACAAGTTTGATTTCGTCGGTGTAATAACCGAAACGCTTAAACACGATCAAGTCCCGGGCCTGCGTTTTGGGATCGCACGAAATATAGAGAATCCGGTTCGGCTGCAAGGAGCAGGCCGATTCGATAAACAAATTCGTCGTTCCAGCCCGCGGCGGATCCAGCACGATCGCGTCGTATTTTTGATGGAACCGACGCGCCTCCTTCATAAACTGCGTCGAATCCATCGCGACGAATCGAACGTTGCGAATGCCGTTTTGGGCGGCGTTCTCCTTCGCCATCGTCACCGCGTCCGCGTTCAGCTCGACGCCTGTCACCTCGCGGCAGTCGCGCGCCAGCGTCAATCCAATCGTTCCCACGCCGCAATACGTGTCCAGTACTCGATCCTGCGACCGCAAAGCCAGCATTTGTCTGGCCATCTCGTACAGCTTTTCGCATTGTCCTGAATGGATTTGGTAAAACGAGCTGGCGGTAAAGGAAATCTTCAAACCACACAACACATCGGTAATGTACCCTTTTCCATACAAAACGATCGACTCGTCCTGCATGACGATACTCGTCTGCCGCGGGTTGATATTTTGAATGATCGTTTTAATTTGCGGGAATTTTTTGACGAGCACGTTGACCAGGTTCCGACGCGACGGAAACATCTTCGTGCTCGTGACAAAGACGACCATGACCTCGTTTGTCGAATGCGCGTAACGAATCATGACGTGCCGCAGCAAACCGGTTCCCGTCCGCTCATTGTATAATTCGATTTTCATGGAATCGACCAAATGGGTGATTTCATCAATGATCTCGTTCACCAGCTTGGGCTGCATGACACAGCCCGACGTGTTGATCACCCGATGCGAGCGCGCCGCGTAAAGCCCCGAAAAGACTTTCCGGCTTTTATCTTTGGCAAAACCAACGATTACTTTATTTCGATAAAACAAATCGTCTTCCGCCATGACGACTGGCGCCACCTTCACATCGAGATGCGCTCGTTCCATGATCGCTTCGACCATTTCCCTTTTCTTTTTTGCTTGCTCGTCGCGGCTGAATTTCAGCAGCTGACATCCGCCGCAAAGCTTTTCTACTTTACATTTCATCCTGTTTACTCCTGTCCGTTTTTTTATTGTAGCATCGACCTATCGCAAAGACAACGAAGGCGAATTATAAAAAAAGCCAGGAAACTAATCCTGACTTGAAATCAACGCGCAAATACGGCGGGAATATTCGATTGGATCCTTGATTGCAAATCCCTCGATCAGCAAAGCCTGGTCGTATAGCACTTCGCTGATTTCCTTCGCTTTCGCCTGATCGGACGCGTACGCTTCCTGAAGCGTCTTGAAAATCGGGCTTTTTGGATTCACTTCCAAAATCCGGGTCGCTTTCATTGGCGGCATGCCGTCCATCTGGTTTTGCGCCGCCATCGCCGCGTACACTTTTTCCATCTCGAACGACAACCCGTCGCCAGCCACCAGCATAACCGGATCGTCCACCAGCCGGTTCGACAACCGGACTTCCGACACTTCGCCACCGAGGCTTTCCTTCATGAACGCCAGCAAGTCTTTGTTGGACTCGCTCGTCTTTTCCAGTTCTTGTTTTTCTTCTTCCGAATCCAAATCCAATTCGCCTTGCGATGCGTTTTTCAGCGGATGATCCCGATACGAGCCCAGCGTCTGCATCACAAACTCGTCCACCTGGTGATCCAGCAGCAGCACCTCGATGTCGCGGGACATGAGTTTTTTCACGATAGGCAGCCGATCCGCCATATCCAGCGACGCGCCCGTCACATAGTAAATGTCCTTTTGCTCTTCACCCATCCGGTCCACGTATTCCGACAATGTAACCAGTTTTTTATCGCGGCTCGACGTGAAGAGAAGCAGGTTTTCCAGCTTTTCCTTGTCCTGGCCAAAGTTGTTGTAGACGCCAAACTTCAAATCCAGGCCAAAGTTTTTCCAGAACGTTTCATACGCCGGCCGGTCCTTGGCCAGCATCGAGCCCAGCTCGTTCAGTACTTTTTTCTCGATCCGGTTTTTAATCACCCGCAGCTGGTGGTCGTGCTGCAGCATTTCCCGGGAAATGTTAAGCGACAAGTCCTGCGAATCCACCAGGCCGGTCACGAACCGCAAATACGCCGGCAGCAGCTCTTCGCAATGATCCATGATCCGCACGCCGCGCGAGTACAGCTGCAAGCCCGGTTTGTACTCCTGCGAGTAAAAGCCCGACGGCACGCGCGAAGGAATGAAAAGCAGCGCCGTGAAGCTGACATTTCCTTCCACATTAAAGAAAATCGTCTTGCATGGATCGACAAAATCGTGGAACTGGTCTTTATAAAACCGGTCCAGCTCTTCTTTTTCCACTTCCGATTTTGGACGCTTCCACAACGGCACCATCGAGTTGAGCGTCTTGTCTTCGCGCACGCTCTCGTAATCCGGCGTTTCGTTGTCTTCCGTGCCTTCCACCATTTTTTCGACTTGCACTTCCATTTTGATTGGGTACCGGATGAAATCCGAATACTTGCGAACAAGATCGGTAATGGTGTACGACTCCAAATACTGCGAATACGACTCCGTGTCGTCGTCCGCTTTCAGCTGGAGCTCGATCGTCGTTCCATGGCCGTCGCGCACAGCCGATTCGATCGTGTAGCCGTTGGCGCCGTCGCTTTCCCACAAATACGCGTCCGGGCTGCCCGCTTTTTTCGTGATGACTTTCACATCGCTGGCCACCATGAACGCCGCGTAAAAGCCGACGCCGAATTGGCCGATAATGTCGATATCGGATGGTTTCTCCTCTTTTTTCGCCATTTCCTCTTTGAACGCCAGCGATCCGCTTTTCGCGATCGTTCCCAAATTGTCTTCCAGCTCTTCCTTGCTCATGCCGATTCCGTTATCGGAAATCGTCAAGGTACGCGCCTCTTCGTTCAAGTCGATTCGAATTTCCAAGCCATCGACCGCTTCGTGATGCTGCAACGCGTAATAATAATACTTGTCGATCGCATCCGACGCGTTGGAGATCAGCTCCCGCAAAAAGATTTCCTTATGGGTATAAATGGAATTGATCATCAAATCAAGAAGACGTTTCGATTCCGCTTTAAACTCTTTTTTTTCTGCCATATTTCCACTCCTTTGATCCTGTTTTTTCAATATGGAAATCATACTCCATCCTTTTAGCAGTGTCAACCGATAAGTGCTAAACCCCAAAAACAAAAAAAACACCAGATCGCTCTGCTGTTTTTACGCGCCCCGCTCTTTCAAGATCCGCGTCGTTTCCTCCCACGCTTGCTCGCTTTGCTCCCGGGTACTGCCGCGATACGCGCCCAAATACGGAGTGAACCCCAGCGAAGCGTACAACGCGATCGCCCCATACGACTGGGATTGTGTCGAAAGGTACAAAGGATACTTCGACGGGATCGAGTCGTACATCGCGCCAAGCTTTGTGAGCATCGCCCTGGCAATGCCTTGATGCTGGCACGACTCGTCGCACGCCACATAATGCACACGAAGCCGCTCTTCGTCAAAATCGCGTCCGGGCCACAATCCGGCGGAAGCCGCCAGCTGACCCGCCTCGTTTTTCACAAATAAAAAGTGGGTTTCAAAAAAAGCGCGGTCTTTTTCAAGCATGGCTGCCAGGGCGTCTCGCGCCTGCTCCATGGACGAAAACAAATTCACGCTTGTTTGCAGAGCACACCACGGTTCAAATAAATCGTCGTCGAACGGAACGTACGAAAACCCTTCCTTCAAATCAAAAACACGCTCGATCCGTTTTTTTGGCAGCACCATCAACACCTTGCGATACGGAATCGACGAATCCAGTTTTGTCATGATCTCACCTCGCATCCATTGTACCACGAAGCGATTTTACACCAACAGAGAAAATTTTCTTAATTTGGTATATCAATATATTAAATTAGTATGCTATAATACATCCGAAAAGAGGGAGTTCAACATGAAAACATTACCAGCAAATGAAAAAGAACTAGCGAAATACTTTGACCATACGTACTTGAAAGCCGACGCCACCGACAAGGAAATGAAAAAGCTTTGCGACGAGGCGAGAGCCATGGGCAGCGCGATGGTCGCCATCAACACCGCCTGGGTCATCCCATGCAAGCAATGGCTTGAGGGAACGGATGTCCACGTTGGCGCAGCCATTTCGTTTCCGCTTGGCCAGTCGGGCCTGCAAAGCAAGCTGTTTGAATGCGAGCGCGCCATCCAGGATGGCAGCGACGAAATCGACTACGTCATTCATATCGGCAAGGCGAAAATGCACGACTGGGCGTATATCGAAGACGAAATGCGGCAAATGACGGCGCTCTGCCACCAATACAACGTGCCATGCAAAGTCATTTTTGAAAACTGCTATTTAACAAAAGACGAAATCAAAACCTTGAGCGAAATCGCGAAAAAAGTCCGGCCCGACTACATTAAAACGAGCACCGGATTTGGCCCGACCAGCGCGACCGTCGAAGACGTGGCGCTGATGAAATCCGTCGTTGGCGACGACGTGAAAGTCAAAGCGGCAGGCGGCATCCGCGACTGGAAAACGTGTCGGGCGATGATCGAGGCGGGCGCCAGCCGGATTGGCACAAGCGCTTCGTTGACGATTCTCGAACAATTCAAGGAGGAAGCCAACCAATGAAACCATACATCTTAGAACCGATTCCCGACTACACGATTTGGGGCAACGACAAAATGTCCACGTTCCGCCACGCCGACAAAAACTATGGCACATGGTGGGAAGTGAGCGCCCATCCGTATTGCACAAACCCGGTCCGCGACGCGGGCTGCACGCTTCAGGCGCTCATTGACAGCGATCCGGAAGCGATGCTTGGAAAAGGCATCACGATGCACGAAATGCTGCGCGTCGCCTTCCTGGACGCCAAGGACGCCCTGAGCATTCAAGTCCATCCGTTTGACGCCTACGCCATGGAGCATGCCAACGACTTCGGCAAAGACGAAAGCTGGTACATTATCGACGCCGAGCCGGGCGCCAAGCTTGTCGCGGGCACCACGACCGACGATCCGGCGACGCTCAAAAAAGCCGTTGAAGACGGAACGCTGGAAAACTACTTGTCGTATCAGGAAGTCAAACCGGGCGACTACATCGACATTCCCGCGGGCATGCTTCACGCGTTAGGCGCCGGCATTTTGGCGATCGAAGTGGGCACCAACTCCAATGTCACCTATCGTTTTTACGACTACAACCGCAAAAACGCCGACGGAAGCCAGCGCCCGCTCCATTTGAAGGAATCGTTCGATGTTGCCAACTTCGCGTTGCGTCCAACGTTTGTGCCGGCGCAAAACACGACACGCCGCATCGGAGACACCCCGCATTACGTCGTAGACGAAATTTTCGCCGACAAGGACATCGACATCGCCGGCAACGGAGTGTACTTTCTGTTGTCCAACCTTGGCGAGGACACGACGCTGGTCGTCGATGGTGTCGAATACCCTTTCAAAAAATATGAAAGCGCCTTCGTTCCCGCTTCCCTTTCTCATGTTACAATAAAACAAGGAGCGCACCTGCTCTATAGTCAAACGAAAGGAAATTGAAGATGAAAACAATTTTAGTCACCGGCGCCAACGGGTATATCGCCTCGTATATCGCCGCTGTCAACCAAACGAAATTCAACTGGATCAAAATGACGCGCAAAGATGCCGACCTGTCCGATCCGGACGCGGTGGAACGCTTTGTCCGCTCACAGGATTTTGATCTTTGCCTCCATACGGCGGCCAACGCGACGACCGCTGTATGCGAAGAAAATCCGGCGCTCGCCCATCGAATCAACGTGGAATCGACCGAGGCGATCGCGAAAGTGTGCCATGAAAAAGGGGCCCGCCTGATTTTTTGCTCGACCGAGCAGGTTTTTAACGGCAAGACGAATTTTGGACCTTTTGCCGAAGAAGAGGACATAGCGGCCGTGACGGTCTATGGTCAAAATAAAATCGAATGCGAAAAAATTCTCCATCAATGGTGTCCGGACGCGGTTATTTTGCGTTTTTCCTGGATGATGGGCTTGTCAATGCCAGGCATCAAGGCGAGTCCAAACATCGTATCCAATGTCATGAACGCCATCTTGCACCAGCAGCCAACGCTATTTACCGTGCATGAAAAGCGTTGCATGACGTATGCCCGACGGCTGGCTGAGCAATTTGAAGCCATTACGACGTTGCCGGCCGGCATTTACCATGTCGCGTCCGCCAACGACAAATCGACGTATGAAAGCGCGAAAACGGTCGCCTCGATGCTGGGCGCGACGCCGGAAGCCATCGCGCGCTACATTTTGCCAAACGAGGAGCGGTACGCCGACCGGTTCCGCGACTATCGTCTGGACGCGCAAAAGCTTGCCCAATACGGCATTACTTTTGGCACGTTTGACGAGGATGTCGAAGCGATTTTACGCGATTTTGGATGGAGGAAATCGTCATGAGCCTCACCGATCTCGCTTTGGAAAACTACGCGGCCGGATACAACTGCTCGGAAGCGATCATCCGCGCTTGCGACGCGTACTATGGGCTGGACCTGCACGAGGAAGACTTGAAAATGATGGCCGGGTTTGGCAGCGGCATGTATACGGGATTGACGTGCGGGGCGTTGTGCGCAAGCATAGCCGCCTTGTCGAAAATGACGGTTGAAACCAAGGCGCACGACCATTTGGACACGCTTCGTCCCTACTCGCAAAAAGTCGTCGCCGCTTTCAACAAGAAGCTTGGCGCGACGCAATGCGCCCAAGTCAAGCCGGTGCACTACACCAAAGCGTTCAAATGCCGGGAAACCGTTCGTCTGGCAAGCGAGTCGCTGGAAGAGGTAATGGACGAAATCGCCCGAATCGAGGAAAAATAAGCCGGAACCGGCTTGTTTTTCTTTTTGCGGAACGCTACTATAAAAAGAAAAACAGGAGAAAACAAACATGAAAATAGCCTACTGCATGCATTACACCGGCACGTCGTTTGACGAGTTGTCGGAAAATGTCGACCAGCTCATCGAGCCTGGCGACGAAGTGTTCGTCATGATCAACGACGACGACTTGCGGGATCAAATGGTCATTTCCTACGCCGACGAGCCGGCGCTTCACGTTTCCCAAATCCAGCAAAAAGCGCTGGACGCCGATTTGTCGCTGCCGCGCGGTCAAATCGTCCAGCTGCGCAACGCGCTGGACGCGCAAATCAACGAGCGCAAGCACTACGACCGGTTCATCCTGATGACGGACGGCATGATGCCCATCCGCTCCCGCGACACGATCGTCGCGTATTTGAACGAGCACGAAGGTCAGGACATTTACTACGTCGTCAACGATTCCGACCACGATGAAACGATCGCCAAGCGATTTGAAAACTACGCGTTCTTCACAAACACGATGAACTTTCAAACGAGCCGGATGATCAAGGGCATGAACGCGATGACTTCGAAAATCGTGCACAACTTCAAACAGCGAAAAATCGAAGACACGCTCGTGTTGAGCTTTCCATGGTTCATTTTGACGCCGGAAAGCGCCAAGGCGCTGGCCGACGCGTTTCCGTATTGCTCCAACACGTTTAAAATGTGCCTCTATCCTGAAGAGCTGGCCATCGCGACGATGCTTCGCAAGTTTGCCGGCACGCCGCATGTCAACGAGGACATTTGGGCTTGCGGGCCAACCGGGACGTACGCGTTGGAAACGCCGGTTGGTTTCCTGACAGCGGAAGCGATCGAATCCAAGCCGCAGGCGCTCTTTGGCACAAAAATCAAAAGCGATCAAAATCTCGACGTCTATCAAAATTATTTCGACGCCTACGTGAAACCGGTGAAATAGCCGGTTTTTTCATTGCGTGGACCGCAAAAGTTTGATACGATAAACATACCAACGGTATGTAAAGGAGGCCCTATGCCGAAAAAACGCGATTCCCAGGCGACGATCCAGCAAATTCTCGATGTGTCCCAGCGGCTGTTTTCTGAAAAAGGATACGAAAAAACATCCATTCAGGACATTCTTCACGATTTGAACGGCTTGAGCAAAGGCGCGATCTACCACCATTTCGCAAGCAAAGAGGAAATTCTGGAAGCGGTCATCACCCGGATGAGCGAACAGTCCGTTCAATTTCTGAACAAGATCCGCGCCGATTCGACGATGAATGGCGCGCAAAAGCTCAAAGCGATCTTTTGCGGCTCCATCGCCCAGCCAATCCAGGACGATTTGTTTCAAGCCGCGCCCCGCCTTTATGATGATCCATTCATGCTGGCCCGGATGCGGGACGACTCCATCCACCATGTCGCGCCGGCCTATATCGCCCCTCTCATTCGCGAAGGCGTCGAGGATGGCTCCATCGTGACCGGGTACCCGGACGAATTGGCGGAGCTGCTGTTGCTGGCCGGCAACATTTGGCTCAATCCGCTGGCAATCCAGGCCGACGCGAATAAAATTACGCGCAAAGCGAAACTGCTGCAAAAGATGCTGCGCCAGTGCGGCCTCGACTTGATTGAAGACGAAGCCATCGAACGGCTCGCCCATCTCGCCACGCTCGCCTCGAAAGCGGCGTGAAATTCGCCAACCGGCGATTTTCTTTTACCGCGATACATACCGTCGGTCGGTACTTAAGAAAGGAAATCCACTATGCTTTCATCCAAATCATTTCTTTTGTTGTGCGTTGGCCAAATCATCTCCTTGTTTGGCAACGCGGCGATTCGCTTTTTGTTGCCACTCTGGCTGCTCGAAGCGACCGGTTCCCCTTCTCTATTTGGCCTCGTAACCGGAATCGCCTTGCTTCCGTCCATCGCTTTGTCCATGGTTGGCGGCGTGTTGGCGGATCGCTGGCGCAAAGAACGCATCATGGCCGGCCTCGATTTTTTCACCGCCCTTTTGGTCACGCTCGTCGCGCTGGCGTGGAAGGCGCTTGATCCCGTTGTCGTGTGCGCGATCGCGCTGCTTGTATTGTACGCCATTCAGGGCGCGTACCAGCCAACGGTGAACGCGAGTGTCCCGGCGCTGCTGGACGAAGCGAACTGGATGAAGGGCAACGCCATCGTTTCGGGTATCGGACAGCTGTCCGCCATCATCGGCCCGGTCCTGGCGGCGCTTTTCAATCCTGTCTTGTCGAAAACCGCGTTTTTGCTCGTTCTGGCGGTTTGCTTTTTCGTCTCCGCGCTGCTGGAATTGTTTTTAAAAATTCCTTTCCATCCAAAACAGCGAACGCTTCGCGAAGATTTTCAAACCGGATGGCGCGTCGTCCTCCAAAACAATCTCATTCGTCGCGGCCTCGTTTTGATCGCCTTGTTCAATCTCGTCGTTTCCGGGCTGATCAGCGTTTCCGTTCCGGTTCTTGTGACGCAGCATTGGTACGCGGGCGCCAGCGCCGATTTCCACTTGTCGCTTTTGGAAGCCGCCATCGGCATTGGCGGCATCACGGGCGCTCTTTTCGCCTCCGCCCGCGTAAAAGCCGCCGGTACGAAGGAAATCAAAACGATCATGGCTGGCTGCGCCGTCGTTTTGGCGCTCATCGCCTTGCTGTTGGGAATCGCCCAAGGCGGTCCGGTTTCTTTTGGCGCGCTGGCCGTTGGTTTATGGCTGCTCATGGCGCTGGGTTCCATGGCGAGCATCGTGCTGCTGACGTGGCTGGAAACGATCACCCCAGCCGACCAGCTTGGCAAGACGATGGCGTTCGTCATGGCCTCGTGCCAATGCGCCGTTCCGTTAGGCAACATCGTGTTCGGCTTTTTGATCCAGTCGCTGCCCATGGCGCTATGCTATTGGATCGCGGCTTTCCTTTCCGGCTTGCTGGCGCTGGCTGCCCATCGCTTTTTCCAGCCAAAAACAAAATAAGAAGAACCGAATGGATGGGAAACTATACGTTCGAAAAGATTGTTATTTGGAGGCATCAAAATGGTGTCTCCTTTTGATTTTTTCATCCTTCTGAGTCCTGTTTTTTTACAAACACTTGTGCATATTCATTGCTTTCCTTCCTCTGGATCGAAATTTACAGGAATGAAATTCGAGTACGTATTTAGAAAAAGAGCATCATGACCTATGCCATGATGCCCGATTGCTACGCGGGTTGCTGCGCCTTAAAAACCGATTTTACTTTCGATAACGATTGATTGGTGATCCGCGCGATTTTTTCATAGGACATGCCTTCTTCACGCTCTTTATTTCGCGACTCTCTTTCAAATTCTCTCATGATCTCACACATGGCATTCACTACTTCCGGTTCCTTTTTAAAATACGATACGGCTTCTCTAAGCTCATCATAAAACATGTCATCCGGGTTTGTACAGTGGAAATCATGCATCAGCCTTCCAATCGCGTCATCGCCCCGGTATTCTCCATTGACAAAACGGATGTGCGCTTTCGTATGCAGGATCCGCTTCCATTTCCGGTTGAACCATTCATACGTATAAAACAGCTCGTTTTGTTTAAGGAAATCCTTCTTCGTTAAAAAGACGACCCAGTTTTCCCGCAGCGTTTTGTGTTCTTCACCTGATTTTAAGCCCTGATAATCATTCATTCGGCTTTTTTAGATGATTTGTTATATCAAAATGCATAGCAGTGTGCGTCCTCTTTTCTCCCGGATTCCCGACATAGAAAAAGCAGGATCACCTGTTTAGATTTCCTGCATGGGTGGGGCTTTTTATTTATTTTGTAGACGCGTTCTCCACTCAATAAAAAACGGGATTTATCTATTTTCCATAATCAATTCTCTACACTTCCATTCTTCACCTAGAACACAATAGGTTTCCGTTCTGTCAAGAACAACATCGTTAAAACCGACCGCTTTATAACAAAAATAAGCCGGAAGATTATTCTCAAAAACGCCCAAGGACGCTTTTTTTGCTCCATACATTTCAAATACAAATTTGAGGCCTAGCCGGAGCATGGCTTTTCCATAGCCCTTTCCTCTCTTGTGAGGATTTACAATCACAAATCCAAAACGTAGTTCATCCAAGGATTCATCCGGGTTTCTTAGCGTAAAAAAGCCAACGATTCCTGTTTCATCAAATGCAGTAAACGGCATTAGAGATTCAACCAAGCAAAATTCCTTTTGTGTTATCGGATAATTGCCAAGTATACCTGCTGTCCATTGATAAAACGCTTTTTCATCCTGACACCACGATAATATGGCATCTCCATCCGAAGCTTTATACGGTCTTGTTCTAATCATACAGTTTTCCTCTCAAATTCCGTTTTTTCACTCTCTCAACTCCCCAACAAACGGGAATTTCATCTTTTGTCTTTTGTTTCAAAAGATTTGTTCCATGAACCAATTTCAATCAGATTTCCTTCCGGATCAGCTATGAAGCACGTTCTCTGTCCCCAAGGCTCTGTTGTCGGTTCTAAAACAGAAGTCGCACCATTGCGTATCGCCTTTTCGTATTCTAAATCCACTTCTTCGAAAGTATCCACATAAAGCGCGATTTCCGAATGACCGTTTAATCCCTTTACATATTCGTACTTTTTACTTGTCATATTCTCAAAATCTTTTCTGCCGTAAAGCAAAAACAATGTCCCGTCCTTCACAAGATATACATTGGATGTCTGCTCACTCTCTTGAATCTCAAAGCCAAGCACATCTCTGTAAAATCGAATCATTGCTCCCATATCGTTTACGAACAATCCAAAACCGTCTAACCGCATATTCAATCTCCTCCACTTTCCCAATTTATCGTTGATACTATTATACAATTTTAATCCAATAAATGAAATGTGTCCGGCTTTTTTAATGGACTGGCTATGTGAGAATTTTTATTCCTATGTCGTTTTCAGCCATTTCAGGTAATCGTCCATATAATAAGTTTGATGCATTCCGTGATCCTGTTCTTTGACTTCCACCGCCACCACATCGCAACCGGCGTCTTGATACAGCGCAACCCCGATGCCGCCAATCCCCCAAAACAATCACCATTCTTTTCACGATCCTTTTCATCCTTTATTTCCTTTCCGAAACCGGTAAATACCGGGCGAGATTGTCCCGAATCGCCTCCATGTACTTCCGGTACAGCGCGCTGTCGTTTTGCAAGCCATGGCCGGAATGTGGCATTTCGAAATACTCCACTGGCACGTCGTTGGCCCGCAAGGCGTCAACCAGCGGCTTCGCTGTTTTAAACGGACACACTTTGTCGTGGGCGCCATACGCGATCACGCTAGGCACCGTGTCCTTGTCGACCCACATCGACGCCCAAATCGGCTTCATCGCCTCGACATACGAGCCGTCCTCGATCATTTCCGGCGTGATGGTTTGGCCGGCCATGGCGCTAAACAACCCGGCCGCCGCTTCAGGACTTTGATCCAGTCCGTACGTGTCCCAGCTTTTTGGATCGAAGCTGGCCGGTCCAACCGCCTCGAACAGCAGTTTAACGGGCACGGGCGACGTTTTCGCGTCCCGATACGCGTAAAGCATCGCCAAGGTGCCGCCGGCCGAACCGCCGCCAATGGCCATTCCGTCGATTGGATAGCCAAGGCGCTTGGCTTCGTCGACAATCGCGGGAACGCTTTCCTTGATTTCCAGCGACTGGGAATACACGCTGGCTTGCGGATTTTTCTCGCCAAACAGCGTGTAGTTGACGCCAGCCGCCACATAGCCAAGCGAGCAAAGCCATTCGAGCATTTCCTTGTCGCCCGCCTTGTCCCCGGCTGTAAAACCGCCTGCGTGCAAATACACGACAAGCCCGTACGCCGGTCTGCCGGTATCGGCCGGCACATACAAATCGTATTTGTTCGCTTCTTTTGGTCCATAGCTTAAATCCTCGTATACCGTTCCGACTTTGTCGCTCCAGTCCACGCGAAACGCTTTCGTCCACACCGGCTGATGCTTCATTTTAAACGCAACCGAACCAGCGAAGCTGATTACGAATACGAGGACACATGTCAGCACAAACATTCCTCTTCCCTTCCTTTTCATAAAAAATCACCGCCAAACATCGTGCCGCCCATGAGCGCGTTCATCGCCCCGCGCACGGCGAGCCGTCCTAACACAATGCCGCATAGAGCCACAATGATCAAAATGTATATTCTCTTTTTCGTCCACATACGTTTCCTTTCTTGACATCCCGGTTAAAGATGTTATTGTAGTAACAGTTATATTTGTAACATATGGAACAACAGGCGACAAGACGGCACGCCTGTGTTGTTCGAAACGGAAAGGATTTCTAACACATGTCGAAACAAAGCGAAAACTCGAAACAATGGATCGCCGAAGCGCTGTTCCAGCTCATGGAAACGACGCCGTTTTCCGAAATCACCAACAAACAGATCACCGGCAAGGCGGGCTTGTCGCACATCACGATTTACCGCAATTTCGATTCAAAGGAGGAAATCGTCGAATATTACTTGCTGGAATGTCTTGAGCGCGCTTCCCTGGACAACGCGAAAATGGACGACCTCTTCCGCTTTTATGAAACGAATAAAAAACTGATTTCCCTTTTGTACCAAAACCATCTTCAATATGTGTTGCTGGACGCGATTTTAAAGAAACTTCAACACGATAAAAACGACGATCCGACTTCCGCCTATGCGAAGGTGACCGTCGCCTATTTGATGTTTGGGTGGTGTGACGAATGGTACAAGCGGGGTATGAAGGAAACGCCCGAACAGATCCGGGCGCTGCTCGAGGAACAAAAGAAAGGATGAGTGCGAGGTAATCGCGGCTGTAACGATCAAACAAGTCGAAGGGGAATGGGCGCGCTTAATCCATTGGATGAAAATTTTGATGCGTTCCACTCGCCTGTTTGAAAAGAATGTGGTTAAATACGTTTGAGCTGAAATAAGCTCACTTCATAATCAAATTCCCTTTCTTAAAACTTTCTTGGAAAAAGGCCTCGTCGGAGGTCTTTTTTCTTGGCTTGGGCAACAAAAAAGATCCGGTTTTCCGAATCTTGAAAAACGACCAGTGAGTTTTCACGTCAAGCCCCACACCTTCACGTGTTTCACTGTTTTCTATCGGACCGAACTTCGATCTTCCCTTAATTTTACACTACAATAGTACCCCCCCCCCATTTTTTGTCAAGAGTGCCTACAAAAAAAGCCTTGCTTGCGCAAAGCTTAATCTTCGTCTTCCTCGTCGCGGGAACGATGGAATTTCCGTCGCTGGGTCTTTTCCGACTCGAGCGTATCCCAATCGGATTCGAGCTGCGACTCCGATTCGGAAACATCGAAGTAGTTTTCTTTCGCCCGATTGTCCTGGTTTTCCTTAATGCGCAGCCGGGCTTTGAGCAGCCGGGCGCGTTTTTTCGCGTGGCGAAGCATGCGGCCATACGTGCAGAACGCGACTAGCGCGATCACGAACAGCGCCAGACAAACGATGATTCCCCACAAGTAGCCTTGGAACTCGTATTGCAGAAACGCGGTCACGATACAGCAAGCCATGCAAATAAAAATCAAGAACATCGTCGAGCGGCAGGAATTCGCGTATTTGCGGAAGAAACGATATTTTTCCTCCTCGTTGTCGATTTCTTTTTTGTATTCGCCCTCGTCCTGATAATTGCGGAACGTGAACCAGCCCGCTTCGGATTTTTTCTTCGCCGCAGATTTGGCTACGAGTTTCCAGCCGTCGCGCTCCCATTGGCGCCATTGATCGGCGGAAGGCTCGTCTTTGAAGTAGTTGATCGAATAATAGTAAGGCTTTGGATCGCCTTTGACGAAATAGTATTTATGGCCCACGTGGCGCACAAAATGGTACCCGTCTTTCGATTGCTCTCCTAAATAGTTTTCAATGACTGGATACTGGGAAAGAAGAAAATGTTTGCGATCCTCGTACAAATCCTGCTCTTCCTCGTCGTAAAACTCGTTTTCATCCTCGTTTTCGTCGTCGTCCTCTTCTTCCTCTTCGTCTTCGTATTCATATTCTTCGTCATCGTCATCCTCTTCGATGAACTGACCTTGCTTCATTCGAATCGTATCGTCTTTGCCGTCTTCTTCCAATTCCTCTTCTTCCTCCGCCAAATCAAACCGTTTCCCAAAGGATTCCGCTTCGATTTCCTCGTCAAAGGCCGGATCGTCTGCGGTTTCCTCGATGGTTTCCTCCATGGCCTGTGTCAAAGGCGCGGCTTCCTCTTCCTCGACTTCGATCGTTTCCACTTCGGGTTCCATGATTTCCACCGGTTCGATCGGGACAGCCACTTCCTCGATCTCGCGTTCCAGTTTTTCATGTCCTGGCTCGATTTCGATTCGCTCCTGCTTGACCACTTCCGTGCGTGGACGGATGCGGATCTCCTCCTCGATCAGTTCGCGGGTTTCATATGTATTCGTCTTCACCTTCACATTCGCGCTTCGATTCGCCCGCTTGCCAAAAATCTTTCGCTTCGATTTTTGCGCTTCCTGCGACTCGTCGATTTCGAAAATGGAAGATGCATCAAAATCATGCAGTTCCGGCTCGTTGAATTGAATGGATGAAATACGATCTTGCTGGTTCAACTCTTCGAGTTCGTCCAGGGCACGACTTCGCTTCAAGTCTTTTCTTTCAGATGCCATTCTTGATCACTCCATTTCTTTCCATAAGTATTTTACGTGCAATCATGGTTCAAGTCAAATGAAGTGGACTTTGCCAAACAACACGACCGTCTTATTCAAATTCCGGCACCCAGTTGCCGTTTTTAAACACATCCACTTTCGCGCCGTTTTTCAAAGTCGCCACAATGGAAAGATCTTCGCTGCCCACCATGAAATCGACATGCACGCGCGAGTCGTTCAAACCGACCGCGTCCATCTGGTCCTCTCGCAATTCCAGGCCGTCGCAAACGCATTCCAAATACGCGGCACCTAACGCGAAGTGGCACGAGGCGTTTTCATCAAACAGCGTATTGTAGAAAATCGTGTCCATTTTGGATATTGGCGAATCCACCGGAACGAGTGCGACCTCGCCCAAATACGCGGCGTTGCGGTCGCTTTTCAAAATCGCCTCCAACACATCCCGGCCGGTTCGCGCGTCAAAATCAACGACCTTTCCCTCTTGAAAGCGGAAATGGAAGTCCTCGATCACGCTTCCGTTGTAAATGAGCGGCATCGTCGCGTAGAGAACGCCGTCCACGCCGTATTTATATGGAGCCGAAAACACTTCCTCGGTCGGAATGTTTGGAAAATACACCGTGTGACGCGCATCGCGAAGCGTCGAGCTGCCACCCGCGAACCGGTAGCCGTCGGGCAGCTTCACGACCAGATCCGTTCCCCGTTTGTTTTTATAATGCAAGGACGCGATGTCGAGTCCGTTGAGCAAATCGACTTTTTTCACAAACGAGGCGTTGTGCCGCTCCCAGTTTTCTTTCGTCTTTCCCGGTTCGACGCGGCACGCGTCGAAGATCGCGTTCCAGAGCCGCTCGATCGCGTCGTGGAAAGACAGCTCGGGATACACTTTTTGCGCCCAGCCCGGTGTCGCGCAGGCCGCGACACACCATTGCGCTTCCATATGGTCCAGTTTGTCGTGCTGAATCTTTGTCGCTTCCCGCAGCTTCGCCCGGTATTCGACTAGCCGCGTCATGTCGACGCCCTTCATCAAATCGGGGTCGTTTCCGGTAATACTTAAATAGCACGCGCCATCCTTGGCGGTTTCGTTGAAAAACAAGGCGTCGTAATCCGGAACGTGGTCAAACGCCGCGTCGTCGGCATGCTCGAGCCGTTCCTTTTCCACGACGTCGTCTTTATACCGAACGACAACGTCGCCGGCGTGCCGTTCAAACGCCGCTTTGCTCACAGCTCGCACGAGCGCTTTGGCTTCCACCGGCGCGCTAATCACGACAAGCTGCCGCGCCTTGACGTTCAGGCCTTGATCGACGATCAGCCTCGCGTATTCTTCAAGTTTTATTTGATCCATAGTATTCAACCTCACTTTTTATTTATCATATCAAAAAAAGCGGGTGGAATCGCCTTTTTTCGATTTTGTTCCCCCGCGTTATTTTTTGTTTTTTTCCTCATGGATCGACTTGCGCACTTCGTCCCAGTCGATTTTCGAACACGACGAGGCGCAAGACGAGCAATCGCCATGGCAAGAATTTTTATTTTTCCTCAAAAATCGAACGATCCATAAAACAAGACCGCCAATGACGAGGATGACTCCCAGATCCGCGATATTCATCGTGCTCCTCCTTTTTCTTTAAGATCACGCGCCTTCCAGATCCCAGTCGCTGTCGACCGCTTCCGAATCCGGCGTGTATCCTTTTCTAAATAAAAGATAGAGGATCCCAAGCAAAAGCGCAATCGCCACAACCGTAAACCCGTTGAACGCGACTTCGCCGGTAAACAACCCGCCAAGCTGGTACACGATGAGCGCACACATTGAGTTCCATCGGATCGCCCAGCGGCGCGATCTTGCGGACAAAGACTTCGACGCCTTTCGTCAGTCCCATGTCCATGATACGTCGTTTCGTGGCGCCCGATCCGTGAATTTTCACAACTTTCGCCCTTTCCTTTGGACGGCATTCATTCAACGTCTTCATACCGTTCTCCTTTCATCCTGAACAAAGATGCGTCGTCCAAGTCCCGCGTCGATGGCGACGCATCTTCCTTTTACTTCGACAATCAAATTTCCTCCAGCGCTTTGCCGGACAAGAACCGGCTCGTTTTCCACAAATCCGAGATTTTGAAGATGACTGCGGATCCGGTCCCTGCCGCCTACTTTGTGTACACGGTATACCGTACCCATATTTGCATAAGTCAATGGCATACTATCCTCCTTAGATTAGTTATAACTAACTATTATTAGTTTACACAAACCGAGTGTTAGTTTCAACTAATTTTTCCCAAAAGCGTCGACCGCCTTCTTTGCGGCATCCTATGCTAGGATGAGGGCGGAAAGAGGTGGTTCTTATGAAACAAATACGAAACGGATGCGCTTTTGTCGGCATTGTAGGGATGCTCATCGTCTTTATTCATCATTCTTTGATCGCGCTGCCGGATGTGGTCATGAAATGGACCTCTCTTGTTTTATCCATCGCGCTGGCGATGATGCTGTTTTGTATGTTCACCATGTGGCATGAGGGACGGCAAAAGAAAACCCGTTTTTGATTGAAAAAGGCAACAGCCGGCGTTTCGGCTGTTTTTTTGTTTCAAAAACAAAAACCGCATTTATTGTTTATTTTCAAAAAGAATTGATTACTGAATTCTTTTTTTCAAAAATTTTTATTGGTTTTTCGCCTGTTTTTTTCTATACTGCAATCGAAAACAAAAAGGAGGAATCAACGATGTGTGTCGTACATTTGGAACCAGAGGAATTTGTGAGTCAAGTTTATAAGAGTCATGCGAAAATCGACTTTCGCGTCTACCCGATGGACAACACCATCGCGGTTCTTGTCTATTGCATCCGCGACGGACAGACGCTCTATTATATGGACCGGGCGCTGGCTTCCACCCAAAAACAAGCTTTGATCGACGAAATGAACAGCGACGAGCGGCATGCCGAACTGTATCGAAAAGTGGCGCTGGATGAAAGACTTCGTTTCAATGGATCCTGTTCCCCGTTATAATGAAACAAGGAAAGAGAGGGTGAAGGATGGAAAACATCAAACTGGTCCTTGTCGATTTGGACGGGACGCTGCTGGACGACCAGAAACGCGTATCGGCGTATACGCTTGACGTGTTGCGCCGGCTGAAAAAGGCGGGTATTCAATTTGGCATTTGCACAGGCCGGACGCCTTACGCGGTCGAACAGCTGTTGAAAACATGGAATATGGACGAAGTGACGGATGTGATCATCGGCTTCAATGGCGGACAGATTTTTGATTTACACGAGCAAAACAGCGAGTCGATTTACGAAATGGACGGGGCGTACATTGACGAGATCCTGGCCTTTTTGGCGGATTTCGCGTTTAACGCGTTCGTCTTCGATCATTACACGCTGCACGCGTTGCGCGACGACGCCCACGCCCAAACGATTGCCCGCCGCAACTTGCTGACGATTGTCGAGGATGGACTCGCGCCGTACCGGGCAAAAAAAATCAACAAGCTGTTGACGAGCTGGGACAAAGACGATCTAGATCGTTTTTTATCGACGCATACGTTGCGTCATCCGGACTACTACATGGTGCGGTCCACCCCGACGCTGCTGGAATTCATGGATCATCGCGTGACCAAAGGACAAGGCATTCAGCGGCTATGCGAACGAAAAGGCATCCATCCCGCGCAAATTCTATCCTTTGGGGACGAATTGAATGATTTGGATATGCTGGAAAACACGATGGGCGTGGCGATGGCCAACGCCAATCCGCTTTTGTTTGAAAAAACGCGATGGCGCACGCGCGAAACCAACAACGAGGACGGAGTCGCCCGGTTTCTCGAACGCCACCTTCTGAATCGCTAAACAATGAAAGGCAGGATCGACCCTGCCTTTGACTTTCTATTATCTTACCATCGCTTCCAGCGCTTCGATTGGCTGGCTGCCCGGCTTGTGGTCAACGATCTTTCCGTTGGAAAAAGCGAAGAAATTCGGCCAAAGTTCCACATGGTACTTCTCGACAAGCGCAGGGAATTTGTCGACATCCACTTGCATGACAAGCACATCCGGATTGGCTTGGGCGTATTGTTCGACGACGGGCATTTCCGCTTTGCAGTATTTGCACCATGTCGCGAAAAACTCCACAAGCACCTTCTCTTTTTGAATGCCTTGCGCAAACTGGTCCACTCTTTGAATTTGCTCGATCATTTGCGGCTCCTCCTTTCCGTCTCTTCGCTTATTGTACAAAGTCTTTTCCAAAACACCATTCGAAACGCTTCAAAAAAACAAAATGATTTTTGTTGTGCATAACATTTGAGGCAAAAGCCGGAATATGGTTCAATACAAGCGAGCTAGATAAGAGCTCACTTCATAATCAAATTCCCTTTCTTAAAACTTTCTTGAAAAAAGGCCTCGTTGGAGGTCTTTTTTCTTGGAACGGCTTTCCTGATTTAATTTTTTGTAAAATCCGACGGCTCCATTTCCTTCTTCAAAGCCTGCACATCCTCGATTGACAATCCGGTTACTTTCGCAATGATCTCAACGGTAAATTGCTTTAGATCCAGCATCCGGCGAGCTGTGGCTAACATAGCTTTCTCATATCCATCCACATGCCCAGACTCATACACGCCCATGCTCAAATTGCACATATCCTCTACCTCCTTATTGAATTTCTCCGTCATTGGGATCTTGTACTCTCCCTCCAGGATCCTTTTCTTGTCGGCTGCTTCCATCGTGTTCGACAATAAAACATCCAGCATCTTGAAAATCCCTTCGTACCTTTCCCGCTTTTCACCGCCCAGCGTAATCAGGATTCCCGAAATCAAATCGTAGTTTTCCGGGTTTCTTTTCATGTTCCCCGCCACGCGTTCTTCCGTTATATGGTAATGGTTCATACTGTTCGCACATTCCTGCGCCGGATCGTTGCAGATCCAAATCGAATAGCATTTTTTGATCTCTCCATAGCGCGAGTTTTTGAACTCCGTGCCATACTGACGCGAAACCATCCGGCACATGTTGTACACTATCCGCGATTCCAGCGGATAGCCCGGATAAAACTTGTTTTGCGCTTCCAGATCGACAAAGACCTTGACTCTCTCTCTGCTTTTTGGAAGCAGCACATGAAACAAAATGTCGAAAGCGGCCGTTCCTTCCAAAACGCTCGCGTCTTCCGTGTTCATTCCAACGATCCGCGACGTGTCCCGATGCAAAGGGACGGCGCTTACATAGGGCGTCCCTTCGATATAGAACGACTCGATGTCCTTGACATCAATGTCCTTAAATTCCGGAATACACGCTTTCACGATCCGGGCCAAAACCGGCTTTTCCGACAACAGCCGCTTGCACGCCGCCCGGTACTCGGTGCTATCCAGACTTTCGGAAAGCGAGTTTTTCTTCCATCCATACAATACCACATCCTCGCGAATAAAGGATGGTCTTGATGTTGCCGCAAACGGAAATGCCATCATCCATCCCGTCCTTTCCTCATCCTGTTCCTGCTTGGTTTGTATTTGTTCATAAAGAATCCCCTCCTATCTCTTCCTTGTTGAAACAATCATACCACAAAACACAGAATAATTGTTCGAATTCATCATTTTATCCATAAATATTATAAGTATATATAAAAATCCAGCGTCTTTTATGACGATCCGTCACAAAATTCACTGGATCCAAAGTATTCGTCCTATTCGGCTCCAATCTCATTCAGCCACGTGTCGACATCTTCAATCGACGCATCGGCAGCAAACCGCTGTCCTTCAAACCAGACACCTGTCTTCGTCAAATCCTCCAGTTTCGTCGCGCTGTCCCCCACCTTCGAACTTGACGAGGTGCAAAACGGATACACGACTTTATCCGAAAAGTCTTTGCCCTTCACAAACGAAGCCACCGGATACGCCGCCTCGTCCCACCAAATCGGATAACCGACATACACCGTGTCGTAATCGTCCCAGTCCGGCACGTCGACTGTTTTCAGTTCCACCTTGCGATCATCCATCGTGCGCTCTTTGGCAACTCGTGAATCGTCGTTGTCGTAGGCAAGATCCGCCTTCGTATACGGTGTGGCCGGCTCGATCTCAAACAAATTGGCCCCCGTTAGCTGGGCGATGTCCTCGGCAATCTTTTTCGTATTGCCGGTCGCCGAAAAATAAACGACAATCGAGGCGTCGTCTTTTGCCTCCTTGCGCTCTTCTTTCGCCGCCGGCGTGTTCTGGCACGCAGCCAGCGAAACAGCCAGCACGAGGCTGAGCATGAGTCCTGCAATTTTTTTCATGACAATCTCCTTTTTGACTATTGTACTTCACGAAGCCGGCGGATTCATTTCTAAAACTCTTTGTTCTTTTCCTTCCAGTCGCTTCAACTTTTCCCTCGTTTCTATTTTCGATATAATACAAAAAAAGGAGAATTTGACTATGCTTATTCGCGAACGACTGGAAACCACGAAGTTTTCCAACAGCGAGAAAACGATCGTGGATTTCATTTTAGAACAAAAAGAGAAAATCAAACCGATGACGACGAAGGAAATCGCCAACGCCACGTTCACCTCCCCTTCCACCCTCATCCGCATCGCCAAAAAAATGCGCTTTGAAGGCTGGTCCGAATTGAAAGAGGCGTTTTTAAAGGAAGAGGAATACTTGTCCTCCCATTTTTGCGACATCGACGCCAACCTTCCCTTTACTGCCGAAGATCCATGCTACACGATCGCCTCCAAACTGCTCACCCTTAAAAAGGAAGCGCTTGACGACACGTTCCAGCTCATCAACCACGTCGATTTGCACTACGCCATCCGGATACTCGACCGGGCGTCCCTCATTTCCGTGTTTGGCGTATCCAACAACGGATTGATCGTTCAGGAGTTCAAGCACAACATGCGCCGCATCGGCAAGCTCGTCGAAGTCGTCAACCTCCAGGGCGAGCTGCTCTACAACGCCCACACGATGCCTGCCAGCGCGTGCGCCCTCATCGTGTCCTATTCGGGCGAAACCCCGATCTATCACAAGATTTTAGCCGTCTTGAAAGAAAATGGCATTCCAAGCATCGCCCTGACCAACATTGGAGACAGCACCGTCTCCAAGCAAGCCGACATCGTGCTGCGCCTGTCTTCCAGGGAAAAGCTCTA
The DNA here is from genome assembly GCF_004793885.1 of Dubosiella muris. GTDB lineage: Bacteria > Bacillota_I > Bacilli_A > Erysipelotrichales > Erysipelotrichaceae > Dubosiella > Dubosiella muris. Next base: position 44,175 of record NZ_SRYG01000014.1, on the reverse strand, counting down.
CTCCAAGATCGGGACGTTTTGCACCGACGCCTCGATCGAATATTTGCTCGACGTCTTGTTCGCCGGCGTGTTTGCGCTCCACTATGACGAATATTTGCGCGAAAAAATCGAGCGGTCGTCCCAAATCGAGCAAGGCCGGTTTTCGACGACCGAACCACTCAAAGAATCCCGCTTTTTCGACGATTTTGACTGATTTTCCGCTTTGGAAGTGTCTGGTTTGTGTTTTGAAACCGTCTATGCTTTACTAGGGTCAAGCGGGTGGTCACGCCCGTTTGAATATCAATTCCCTTTTCTACAACAACCTTATAAAAAAGGCGAAACCCGCTGCCCAGACGCATCGCGGTTTCCGCCTTTTTTTTATTGATCTTCAAGCAAACGCGCGACGATTTGCCCGATTTGCGCCTGCTCCTCCTTGGAAAGAAACGGAGCCGTTTTCATCCACGTCGTTTCCGTATTCACAACCGATACGCTGCCATTCGTTTCCATGAGCCGGTCTCTCAAACAACGAAGCGACAACCAATCCTCTTGTCGATCGAACGTCAGCACGTATTCGTCTTTGTAAATTTCCACCCGGTTCAAATCGTTGACTGTCCGGTCGTTTTGCTCCATAAAATCCGCTTCCGCCTCTTCAAGATCCATCAGGGAAGCCGTAATCGTGTTGCCCTCCTTCGTAAAACGATACGCCGGATTCAATCCCACGATTTGGCCATCGCGCCAGGTAAACAAAAACTGCATCCAAAACGCGAATTCCGACGCCGGCTGCGCGTACGATGAATCAAGCGTATACGAACGAATCGAAAACCCGTCGTTTGTCTTTTCAAGCCACACGTCCACGCCCAGGCCGTTTGAAGACGCCTGCACGCTGTACGTCAAATCGTCGGCCGGCAAAACGCCTGTCGATTCCGTCACCGAAATTTTCATTCCTTCCGCTTCCCACATTTGCACGCGCGAAACGCTCGTCGAATCGTTGGACAGCGTCGTAATCTGTATGGTCGTTTCCGTTTGCTGCCGTTCCGTTTCCATTTCTTCCACAAGCTGTTTCTCAATGGCCGGATCCAGCGTCGCCGTTTCCGGCGCGCAGCCGATGCCGCCCCATCCAGCCAGCCCGACCCACAGCGCTATCCATCCTCGTTTCATGATCCAACCTCCCTGACTTCGATGTCGCCGCCGCTTTGCCCGACCTCGAAAACGAACGAACGGGCGTTTTCTTTCAAATCGACTCGCGCCGGCTTTGCCTTTTTCACTTGTCCGTCTTGTGTGACTGCGATTTCCAGCTCGTACTCACCGTCCTTTAACGCAATTTGCGTCATGCCCAGCATGGATCGGCCGCCGTTTTCATAAACCCGCTTTCCGTTTTGCCAAAGGGTGACGACCACAAATTCAGGTTCGCTGTCCAAATCCCAGCGAAAATCAAACTGCGCCATCGAACGCATCGACACCAACGCCTGGTTTTCAAGCACCCGCTGCAAAATAGCCGGATGCGCGTAGGCGTCTTTTAAATCGGGCGCGACATCCGCGGGCCGGACGCTTTGCACGATCTCGTTTCCAACCAGCCAGTCCACCTGCTTGACGTTTTGAATCAAGGCAAGCAACCGGATCGAAATCGTATCCAGTTCCGCTTTTTCCAAAACCTGCCCGATTTGAATCGTTAAAACGCCGTTTTCAAACCCGTACGACACGTCTTCGTCCAGCGCGGTCGCGTACGTCATGAGCGCTTTCACTTTCAAGGGGTCGCTCGTGTTTTTGATCCGCATATTGTACAACCGGGCGATCGAGCTAGAAATCGCCATCCCGTCGTCCCATTCCACCATGCCGTTGAGCCACACCTGCGTGATCCCCTCCTGCTCATACGCGTAATGAAACGAAGCGTCGGCGTTGGGCGTTTCATACACGGTCGCTTTGAGCACGTCGCCCTGACGAAGCCAGCGGATCCGGCCGATGCCCTGCCCTTTTTTCTCATCCGTTCCCTGAATGACGACTTTTCCATTCGTGTTCGTCACGTTCGCGTTTAGATTTTGCGGCTTGGCCGGCACGCCGATTCCATACACCCACACCAGCGCCGCGACGCCGATCACCAGCACGGTGCCAACGACCGAAAGCAAGATTTTTTTCCACGTCTTTCGTTTAATGAGAAGCAGGTAGTCCACCGAGCGGCTGTCCGCTTTCGGGATCTCGTTGTCCGACTTCATATTTTCATACACCGCCCGGCACGTCGGACACGACGCCAAATGGTTTTCGATCGTTTCGTTTGTGCTTTCGTGTGTCAGCTTGTCGATGTAGCTTGGCAGCAAGTCCTGCACAAGATCATGCATTTTTTGTTTATCCATCGCGTTTCATCTCCCTTCTTAGATTTTCCTTCGCCCGATAAAACGTGACCCGCGCCCAGTTTTCCGAGCGATCCATCACTTCGCCAATGTCCGCGAAACTCAAATCGCCATACATGCGCAAATAGACGACTTCGCGCTGGCTGTCGCTCAGCTTCCGGATGGCCTTGAGCAACCGCACCTTGTCGACCGGATCGGCTTGGGCGTTGGCAATCATGGAATCATCCAAATCCACCGTCGGCGGATGCTCCCGGACGTACGCCGCGTACAACGTCTTCGCGATGCCGCAAAGCCATGTCGACATCCGGCATCGGCGGTCGTACGATTTCAGCGAGCGGTACGCCTGGTAAAACGTTTCCTGCGTCAGCTCTTCGGCAATGGACTCGTCATGGCAGCGCGACAACAAAAACCGGTAAATAAATCGGGCGTGCTGTTCGTAAAGGTGTTCAAACGATTCCATCCTCTTTCTCCTTTCACCCATATATGTAAAAAATCGTCGGTTTCGTTACAAAAAAAATTTTTTTCCATTATACCGTTCGCAAATTCATCGCGACAATGTTCAAAAAAGGAAAACGCCGTTTCATTCGAATCCCGTTTTCTGTATTTCCTGTTCTTCCTTTTGTACAATGCGATCGTACCAGGGAGGAAAAAACAATGAAAAAAATCAATGAACACGAAATCATCGAACGATATGTAAACTCGAGGTCGGGCATGTACGACTGGAAGATGCCCGTCAAAACAAGCGCGCCAAGCCATCGGCCATCCCGGTTCGCCTTTGCGGGCATCCTGAAGCTTTGCGGCATCGAAAAGTAGAAGCGTCGCGCTTGGCAGGAAGGCGATTTGTATGTTTAAATAAATGTGAGCTGAAAAGAGCTCACTTCATAATCAAATTCCCTTTCTTAAAACTTTCTTGAAAAAAGGCCTCGTTGGAGGTCTTTTTTCTTGGCATTTTTGTCAACTTTTCTTGGTGGCGCTTCGCCCGTCTTTTTGGCACAATAAAGCCAGACAAGGAGGAATTATGAATTTAGGAAACAACTTATTTCACGCGCGCAGGAAAAAAGGCTATTCGCAAGAAGACGTGGCCGAACGGCTGGGCGTCAGCCGCCAGACGATTTCCAAATGGGAAACGGGCGAAACGATTCCCGACGTGTTCCAGGCAAAAACAATGGCGCGCCTTTACGACATTCCACTCGACGAATTGATCGAGCTGGACGCCACGCTTTTCGAAATCGAGGCGATTATCGCCAAAACCGACGAAGCCGTGGACGAGAAAATCGACTGGACGTCGGCATGGGCGAAAAAATACCCGGTTTTGGCGCGCTATCCGCAAACGATCAACACCGCGTACTACGCCCGGGCGATCGAACAGTTGCTCAACGAGCTACAAGCGGAAGCCGGCTACAGCGATCTGGACACGATGCTCGTGCTCAAAGACGTGCTGTACCAGACTTGGAAACGAAAAAAAGAAAAATCAAACCGGTCAACGTCTTGAGAATCGCTCAAGGCGTTTTCGTTTGTTCGCGTTTTTCAAAAGACGCGGCTTGCTTTTTGCGAACCCGGTTTCAACCGGAACGGGATCCGTTTCGTTTTTTGAATGATTTGGCCATAATGAAGCCGGAACACGAAAGGAGTCTTTATGGAATCAAACGCATTGAAAACGGAACCGATCGCAACGTTGCTCGTTCGCATGGCGCTGCCGGCCATTTGCGCCCAGCTCGTCACGCTGCTTTACAATCTGGTGGACCGCGTCTTTATCGGACAAATGGAAAACGGGACGCTCGCGATGGCGGCCATTGGCATTTGCGCGCCCATCGTCACCATCGTCACCGCCTTCACGAATTTGTTTGGCCGGGGCGGCGCGCCGCTCGCCGCGATGGAAATGGGGAAAAAACACATCGAACGAGCCGAACAGTATGTCAACCACTCCTTTTTCGCGCTCGCACTCGTTTCCCTGACGATTACCTTTCTCGTCTCCTTGTTCAAAAAACCGATCCTGATCGCCTTTGGCGCCAGCGACGCCACTCTGCCTTTCGCGCTGGACTACTTGTCCATTTATATAGCCGGCACATTTTTCATCCAGCTGTCCGTAGGCATGAACGACTACATTACGACGCAAGGATTCGCGAAAACCGCCATGACGACGACCGCGATCGGCGCGATCTTGAACACCCTTCTCGACCCGTTGTTTATTTTCGGGCTGGGCTGGGGCGTGCGCGGGGCGGCGCTTGCCACGCTGCTGTCCCAAATGGCTTCCTTTCTCTGGGCGATGCGTTTTTTGCTCGGGCCGAAAACACGTCTGCGTCTGTCTTTTCGAACGTTTCACGCCCAGTCCTCCATTATTCAAGACATTCTCAAACTCGGCGCCTCGCCATTTTTCATGAGCTTGTCCGAAGGCGTGCTCGTCTTGTGCTTCAACACGCAAGCGTACCGGCTTGGCGGAGATGTCGCGGTCGGCGCGATGGCCATCCTGTTTTCGATGTTTCAGTTTTTGCTGCTGCCCGTCGAAGGCGTCACGATTGGCGCCCAACCGATTTTGAGCTACAACTACGGCGCCCAACAATCCGGGCGGGTGCGAAAGACGATTCGCCTCACGCTCCAAATCACGCTTACCTTTACGTTCGCCGCGACTGCTCTTCTTGTCTTGTTCCCGCGCCCGGTGCTCGCCGTTTTCACGCACGATCCGGCGCTCATCGACCTGGGCTCCCATCTGCTTCCTGTCTATATGGCTGGATGCTTTGGACTTGGCGCCAATTCAACGTTCCAGCAAACGTACAACGCCCTGGGAGCGGGCGGCCGCTCGTTTTTCTTCGCGTTTTTTCGCAAAGGGATCCTGCTCGTTCCCCTGCTCTATCTTTTGCCCGCGCTCACAAATGGCGGTCTTGTCGCGCTCATGCTGGCCGAGCCGGTTTCCGACGCGCTGACGACGCTTGTCAACGCCTTGTCGTTTCGTGGATTTGTCCATCAAAAACTTCAACCTTCTTCCAATCTTCGATCCGTTTTATCTTTCGAATGAAAAGGAAAAAGGCGACAATCGTCGCCTCTTGATGGTTGTTTTAGAAATCCACGTCCTCGTTGTAGAAGCAAGCCTTCAGTAGCCGTTCCATTTGTTCCGGCGTGATGGAGCGCGGGTTGCTTCCGGTGCACGCGTCGCCGACAGCCAACTCGGCCACCGTCGGCAGTTTTTCAAGGAACTCCGCCTCGTCGATGATGCCGCCCTCGTATTCTTTGATACTTGGGGCGATGTTAAGCTGTTTGTTCATTTCATTGATGTGCTCGATGAGCGCCTTGGACGTTGGCTCCAGGCCGATGAACGCCGCGATCTCGCCATAGCGTTTTTCCGCTTCCGGCTCTTTCGCGTTGTAGGCGATGACTTTTGGCAAATACATCGCGTTGGCCGCGCCATGCACGATATGGCCGCCCGAGTACGCGGCGCCCGTCTTGTGGGCCATCGAGTGCACGATGCCAAGCAGCGCGTTCGAGAACGCCATGCCCGCCAGACATTGGGCGTTGTGCATGCGGTTGCGCGCCTCCTTGTCCCCGTTGTAGGAATCCACGAGGTTTTCGTCGATCATCTTGATCGCGTGCAGCGCCAGCGGATCCGTATAGTCGCAATGTAGCGTCGACACGTACGCCTCGATGGCGTGCGTCAAAGCGTCCATGCCGGTGTTGGCCGTCAGCTTTGGTGGCATCGTCTGCGCGAGCGCCGGGTCGACGATCGCCACATCCGGTGTGATGTTGAAGTCGGCCAGTGGATATTTGATGCCTTTTTCGTAGTCGGTAATGACCGCGAACGCCGTCACTTCCGTCGCCGTGCCCGACGATGTAGATGGAATCGCGACGAATTTCGCCTTCGTACGCAATGTCGGGAACGCGAACGGCGTGATCAAATCCTCGAATTTTGTTTCCGGGTATTCATAGAACGCCCACATCGCCTTGGCCGCGTCGATTGGAGAACCTCCGCCCACCGCGACGATCACATCCGGTTCAAATTCCTGCATGACTGCCGCACCGCGCATCACCGTTTCCACGGAAGGATCGGGCTCGACGCCTTCAATCAAAATCGTTTCCATGCCGGCTTCCTTCAAATACGACTCGATCGTGTCCAGAAAGCCGAAGCGTTTCATGCTGCCGCCGCCTACGACGATGGCCGCTTTCGTGCCTTCCAGCGTCTTCAGCGCTTCCAGCGCGTTTTCCCCGTGATACAAATCACGAGGCAGTGTAAAGCGATACATATTCAATTCCTCCTCTTACTGTGTTGATTTTGTATAGCCGGTTTCATTATAGCGTGGTTTTCAGTCGGTTGCCACTTCTTTTTGAAAGCGTTTTCAGCCGCTTTTATTCGCCCAAATCGTCCCCGTTCGTCGCGATGACGTTTTTATACCAGTCAAACGAGTCCTTTTTGATGCGGCGGCCTTCCCCGGTGCCATCGTCCTGGTAGTCCACGTAAATGAAGCCGTACCGCTTGTGCATCTCGCCGGTCGAAGCCGATACGAGGTCGATACATCCCCATGGCGTATAACCCCACAGCTCGACGCCATCCTCATTGATCGCCTGATCCATCGCTTTGATGTGGTCGCGCAAGTAGTCGATATGAGCCCCATCGTGCACGACGTCGCCTTCCTCGAGCTCGTCCTGCGTTCCGACGCCGTTCTCCACGATCATGAGCGGCTTCTGGTAGCGGTCGTACAATACGTTGAGCGAATACCTCAATCCCGTCGGGTCGATTTGCCATCCCCAGTCCGACGCCTTCAAATACGGGTTTTTGAATCCCATCGACATGTTGCCAATCGAGGTTTCGGCCGCGTCCGATTGTTTTGCCGCGCAATTCGACATGTAGTACGAGAACGAGATGAAGTCCACCGTTCCGTTTTTCAAAGTTTCTTTTTCCTCGTCCGTCAAATGGATGTCGATGCCTTCGCGCTCGTACTCTTTCAGCTTGTACGCTGGATAATACCCTCTGGCCTGCACGTCGCAATAAAAGAAGTTGCTGTTCATCTCGCTCCAGCACGCCATGATGTCGTCCGGGTTGCACGTGAGCGGATAGTATGTCATGAATGCGATCATGTTGCCGACTTTGTTGTTGGCGTCGATGGCGTGTAGCAGCTCGACCGCTTTCGCGCTGGCCAGCAGCTGGTGCTTGGCCGTCATCGCCAGCTTTTGCGGATCGGTCGAAGGGACGCCCGCGCCCATCCAGCCGCCATGACCGAGCGTGTTGATCTCGTTGAACGTCAGCCAGTATTCCACCTTGCCTTTGTATCGCTCGCCAACGACTTTCACATAGCGCAAAAACGCCTCGATCGTTCTAGGATCGTTCCACGATCCCCATGCGTTCGTGAGTCCAAGCGGCGTTTCGTAGTGGGAAAGGGTGACAAGCGGCTTGATACCATGCTTGTTGCATTCGTCGAACAGCTCGTCGTAAAACTTCAGTCCCGCCTCGTTGGGCTCGGTTTCCAGTCCGGTCGGGAAAATGCGCGCCCAGTTGATGGACGTGCGGAACGTCTTGAATCCCATCTGGGCAAACAGAGCGATATCCTCCTTGAACCGGTGGTAACCATCCACCGCCTCGTGGCTTGGATAGTCAAAGCCTTCAAACACGCCGAATTTCGCGTCGTCCGGCGTATTGAGCGTGAACATCTCGTCGGCGTGCACGACGCCATCCGCCGTTTGATACGTCACATAGCGCGCCTGCGATCTCGAACCGCGAGTCACGACATCGGCGGTGGACAATCCCTTGCCTTCGGCGTCCCAGCCGCCTTCATACTGGTTGGCGGCTACGGCGCCGCCCCATAAAAAATCCTTTGGAAAACTCATAATCCGTTCCTCCTTCGTTTTCTTCATTATAAAATGAAAACGCTCTCAATCAAAAAAAAACAAGTCAAATGGTTTCATTGTTTCGGTCTTTCCTTCCAAAACCAAACGGAAAAGAGAACATCGTTCCCTTTTCCTCACAAGAGATGAAAAACTATTATTTTAACAGAATGTTCATTATGAAATTCATTGAATGGAAAGAAAATTCGAATTGTTTCGAAAACATCAAAAGGAGATACCAAGCAACAGTGTCTTTCAAGAATTTCTACCTAAGTCTCCCGGACAAGTCAATGAATGCCTTTTTATCGGTCCGGTTCAAAACTTTTATCATTTGAAATGATAAAACTTTAAAAAGAAACAAAGTTTTTTCATTCTAAACAACAAAACTTTTTAGTATAATAGAGATGAAAGGAGAGCTTCTATGAAGAAATTAATTGATCGTCCTCAATATTTAGCTCAACTGATTGGTCATAAAGATGTAGATTTAGTGAAGATCATAACTGGTATTCGTCGTTGTGGTAAGAGCTCGTTGCTGGACTTATTTCATCTTTATTTATTGGAAACCGGAGTAAGCGATGGTCATATTATCCATCTTAATTTGGAATCTATGAAATATCGAAATCTGACTGACTATGTGGCCTTTTATGATTTTGTTGCGAGTCAAATCCAAGATGGTCAAAGAACTTATTTGATGTTTGATGAACTTCAAAATGTTGAACACTGGGAAAAGGCGATTGAATCCTTCCGACTCGATTTTGATGTGGATATTTATATTACTGGTTCGAATGCCTATTTATTATCTTCCGAATTCTCCACTTTACTTTCAGGTCGTTATGTTGAGATCCGTGTATTTCCGCTTTCCTTTGCTGAATTTTTAACCTTCAACACCTGGGAAGACTCCATTTCAATAGAAGAAAAGTTTCAAAAATATTTACAATTTGGGGGAATGCCGATTTTAAGCGAATATCATTTTGATGAAACAAGATGCAATCAAGCATTAGAGGGTATTTATTCAACAATTATTTTACGTGATATTATGCAAAGAAATTCCCAAATCAATCAAAATACCCTACAGCGTATCACTTTGTTTCTTTGTTCGAATATTGGCAATATTACTTCTCCAAATAATATGGGGAATGTGTTATCAAGTGATGGCGCTATAGAATCAAGTCGCCAGGCGCTTACCCGAAACACGGTCGAACGTTACATCACCTTATTGAAAAACGCATTTTTATTCATACAAGTCAATCGTTATGATGTGAAAGGAAAACAATTATTGAAGACATTGGAAAAGGATTATATTATCGACCTTGGTTTTCGTAATCTGCTTTTAGGGTATCGGGATGTAGATCGGGGTCATATGCTCGAAAATGTGGTTTACCTTGAACTCATGCGCAGAGGCTACCGTGTTTATATTGGCAAAGTCGGTACGGCAGAAGTTGATTTCATTGCGGAAAAGCCGAATGAAAAAAAATACATTCAAGTGACAGAATCATTACTTTCCGAAGATGTTCGAGACCGTGAACTTCGTCCTCTCCACGCCATTCATGATCATTATGAAAAGATCGTTTTATCCATGGATCGCAGTTTCATTAACTCGGAAGATGGAATCAAACTGATCAATCTTATTGACTGGCTGTTGGAAAATAATTAAAAGCCATTGATACACTCATAAAACAATGGTTTTGGATCATGTTGTGGAAGTCAAAGGATGACTTCCTTTTTTTCTGAGCCCTCCTCTTTCGTTTTCGGTATATTATTTCATCTTCTCTTTAAAAACACCTCATTTGCTATGCTCCTTTTTACCATTGATCGTTTTGCGCGACAAAAAAAGAGAGCGTCGCTCACGACTCCCTCAATCTATTTGTTCCAATTCCACCTGATGCCCCACGTTCGAGCCCAGGGTATCCGGCAAGAAGATACCCGCCTTCATCAGCGCCTTGCCCGAAAACACCATCCCGTCTTCCTTGCGGCGATAAAACGCCATCGGATCAAGCCCTTGCAGTTTGACATGCGGCTTTTTCGCGTTGGGCTTGTGCTCAAACACGACCGCCTGCACGAGCGCGGTTTTTTTGTCTTTGGACACAAACGACCACGCGCACACGTTGTTTGCGTTGGGGTCGCTCAACCGGTAATAGTCGCCATCGAACACGAGTGGCTGCATCGCCTTGTACGTTTCGACTTGCGCCTTGACTTCCTCTTTTTCCTCGTCGCTTAACGCGGACAAGTCAAGCTCGTAGCCAAATGTCCCCGCCATCGCCACGATGCCGCGCGTCTTCAGCGACACGGTTCGTCCGGTCTGGTGGTTTGGCACCGCCGAAACGTGGGAACCCACGCTGCTGATTGGATAGAAAAAGCTCGTGCCATGCTGGATGAGGCAGCGGTTGTGGGCGTCGGTATCGTCCGAGCACCAGTACTGCGGAAAATAGTACAGCATCCCCGCGTCGAAACGGCCGCCGCCACCCGCGCAGCCTTCAAAGAGCACGTCGGGAAAGCGCGAAGTGAGACGGTCGGCCAAATCGTACACGCCCAGCATGTAACGGTGCGCCATCTCGCTTTGCCGTTCGGGCGCCAGCGACGGAGCGTAAAAGTCGCTAATCGAGCGGTTCATATCCCATTTGATGTAGTCGACGCCGTTCTCCTCGATCAACGCCATAAACGTGTTCGCCAAATAGTCGACAACCTCCGGGTTGGCCATGTCCAGCACGAGCTGGTAGCGGCTGCGGGCCGGATCGCGCAGCGGCGAGCGAAGCACCCAGTCCGGATGGGCCCGGTACAGCATCGAGTTTTCCGACACCATTTCCGGCTCGATCCACAAGCCGAACTGCATCCCCTTGTCATGGACGCGATCCACGAGCTCGCGCAGCGGCATTTGCAGTTTTTGCTCGTTGACGACCCAGTCCCCCAGACTCGAGTCGTCGTTGTGGCGCTGGCCAAACCAGCCATCGTCCAGCACGAACAATTCAATGCCCAGCTCGCGAGCCGTTTGCGCGATGTCCAACAGCTTTTCGCCGTTGAAATCGAAATACGTCGCCTCCCAGTTGTTGATGAGGATCGGCCGCTTTTGATGCACGAACCGGGAACGGATCAAGTGCTCCCGGATGAAATCGTGGTACTGGCCGCTTAACGTTCCCAGCCCGTTTTCCGTAAACGACAAAATCGCCTCCGGCGCGCAAAAGCGCTCGCCCGGCTTGAGCGTCCAGTTCAGATTTTCGCTTCGCAAACCGATCGTCGCCCGCAGCTGGTCAAGCTGGTCCTTTTCGACTTCGGCCTCGAAGCTTCCCGAATACACAAGCAGCATTCCGTACGCCTCCCCGCTTGTCTCGGTCGTGTTCGCTTTGGCGAGCACGAGGCCCGGATTGTGCTGGTGGGACGACTGGCCGCGTCTGGAACCAATCGAAAACGTCCCGTGGGTGAGCGGCGTCTTTTCCATCATCCGCTCCATCGCGTGGCGGCCATGGAAGTGGATCACCTCATAGTCGCTGGTCGGCAAATCGAGGCTGGCGCTCACGATTTTTTTCACCTTGATTTCAAACGGTGTCAAGTTGCGGATGACAACCGAGCGCGTGATGACGTTCTCCTCTTCAAACACCCCGTAAAGCAAGTCCACGTAAATATCGTACACCGTGTCCTTGAGCGTGATTTTCAATGTCTGGCCGTCGCCAAACGAGGCCGGCAAGCCCTCAAGCGCGTACTTGTCCGGCATGATCTCGTACGAAAAATAACGCAAATCCAGCGAGGACGAGCCATCGGGCACCGTCAGCAAAAGCGCGGGATTGCGAAAATCCGAAATCCCGCCGCACGAGTATTCAAGCAGACGGTCGTTGAGCGAGTACATCCGGCTTTTTTCGGTATCCCACAAGTTGGCGGAAAAGCTGATTTCCGGATAATCCTCGATATAGCTCATATCCATGGCGGTATCGGGACCGTACCACGTATGGTTCAAAACGCCATACTGGTCGACTTTCATTTGGTATAGGGAATCACGCGTGCACAGTGAAAATAATGAATCGTGTACTTGTATTGACATGTTCGTTCTCCTTTTGGTTTGATTTATTCCCAGTTTTAACGGAACGAAGCAAAATTGTCAACTTGTTTTTACTAAAACTTTTCTTGTTTTTTACCGACCGGCTCCAGTTCGACTGGCTTTTTCCGCCGCGTTTCCTGCCGGTACTGCTTCGGCGACTTGTTGTAGAGGGATTTAAACGCCCGCGAAAAATGGAGCTGGTTCTCGTAGCTGACCTGCGCCGAGATTTCCGCGATCTTCAAATCGGTCACTTGCAAAAGCCCGGCCGCCTTCGTCATCCGGTACTGCAACAAAAACTGCATCGGCGCCTTGCCCGTCACCCGCTTGAACAGCTTGCCAAAATAGCTGCGGTTGATGCCAAGCGCCTTGGAAATCTGCTCGATCGTGATGTCTTTGGCGTAGTTGTTTTCGATAAACGACACCGCCTCGCGCACGTAAAAGTCGGCAAGCGAATTGGTCGGATGCTCGACAGGCTGGCGGGCCGATTTCATAAAATCGTCGAAAAACAAGTACAAATGGCCAATCGTGGCGAAACTGGAATCGTTCATATGATGCAAAATGTACTCGATTTCCTGCACCATCGCCTCTTTTCGTTTGGCGTCTCCCGCCCGGTAAACCGGATCGTCCACCGTGATGTTCATCAAATCCAGCGCCGCCTGCACGCGCAAGCCGTCGAATTCGATCCACGCGTATTCCCACGGATCCTTCTCGTCGGCGAAATACGTCGTAATTTGGCCCGGATAAATCAAAAACCCCTGTCCGGCGTGCAAATGGAACGTCTGGTTCTTTCCTGTCCGGTCGGGCGCGATCAGCGTTCCCTTGCCGCGGTGTATGTAATGAAACAAGTAATGGTTGCGGGCGGCCGGGCCGAAAATGTGGGCCGGCGCGCATTGCTCGCGTCCGCACTGATACAATCCCAGGTCGATGTAGTTCTCGTTGGGAAAAATATTAAAGATCACATCACGCATATTTGTAAGCCCTTTCCACGTTATATATCAAAATGCTATCTTGGTTTTAGTATAACGCAAAAACATCGTTTTTTGGTATATTTCATGTCACTTTATTCCATTTTATGACTGAAATCTTCGTGTTACGATTTTATCAACAGCAAACGAAAGGAGAATTTGCATGAAAACAATCCGTAAAATCATGGCGGCTGCCACATGCGTCATGATGACGGCCTCGCTCGCAGGATGCGGGCAGGCTTCGCCGGACGGCATTCCCGAAATCGAAATCGTTTCGTACAAACGGGAAGCCGTGCAAGTCATGGAGGAAATCCAGGACTTGTTCAACGCCACGCATGACGATGTCCGGCTCAAAATCAGCAGTCCCAACGAAGCGATGACCATCTTGAAAACGCGATTCATCCGCGATGATTATCCGGATATTGTCGCCATCGGCGGGGACATCAACTATTCCAATTTTCTCGACGCCGGTCTGTTCATGGACATTTCCGACCTGCCGGCGCTTCAGAACGTCAAGCCCGGCTATCTGGACATTGACAAACAGCTCGAATTTGTCGAAATGGAAGGCACGTACGCTCTGCCATACGTCGCCAACGCGGCGGGTGTCCTCTACAACAAGGACCTCTTCGACGAGTACGGCTGGAAGATCCCGAAAACGTGGGACGAGTTTCTCGCGTTGTGCGAAGCGATCCAGGCCAAAGGGCTGATGCCGTTGTATTTCGGCTACAAGGACACATGGACGACGTTGGCGCCATGGAACGCGCTGGCGGTCGATCTGGTGGATGCCGACATTTGCTCGCAAGTCAACAAAAACGAGGCGACATTCGCCGATGCGTACCGCGAGGTGGCGACGAAGCAAAAAGAGCTGCTCCAGTATTGCCAGCCTAACCCGTACGCCTACTCGTACACGGACGCGGCGACGGCGTTTGCCAACGGCGAGGCGGTCATGTGGCCGATTGGCAGCTACGCCATCAGCCAGGTGCAAAGCGTCAACCCGGATATGAACATCGACTCGTTCGTCATGCCCGGCAGCAACGACCCGGAAAAAAACATTTTAAACTCCGGCATCGACGTCCAGTTCTCCGTCATGGAAAACTGCCCGAACAAGGAGGCGGCGTACGAGGTGCTCGACTTCCTGTATTCCGACGAGGTGCTCAACATGTATTTGGAGGATCAGGGCGGCATCGCGACGAAAAAAGGCGAATTCCCGATCGCGGAATATTTGAAAGGCATGGAAACGTACATTTTGGCCGGCGAGGTCGCCGACTACCAGGACCACCACTACCCGACCGAAATGGCGGTGGACGCGATGATCCAGACGTATTTGCTTGACGAGAAAAAGGACGCGCTCGACACGTTCCTGAACAAATTCGACACGGAATGGATCCGTTACAACCGCGATTTGATCGCGCGGCTCCAAAAGGAGGAATCATAACATGAAAAAGAAGATGTCCAACCGGACAAAGACATATTTGTTCATCCTCGTTCCCGCATTGATCTTGTTTGTGATGTTCAATACGTGGCCGATGATCAACGGGTTGATTTACAGTTTCACCAACTACAAAGGCTACGGCAAGTTCGACTGGGTCGGCTTGCGCAACTACGCCGACTTGTTCCAGGACGGCCGCGTGCTGAAAAGCTACTTGTTCACGTTCAAGTACGCCATTTGCGGCACGATCCTTGTCAACGTGCTCTCGCTGCTGATGGCGCTCGCCCTCAACGCCAAGATCCGCTTCAAATCGGCGCTTCGCGGCATTTACTTCGTACCCAACATTTTGGGTGGTCTGGTCATCGGTTACATTTTCAGCTTCTTCTTCACGTACATCCTGCCGTATATCGGCGTGGCGTGGAACATTGAATGGCTGCAAAACTCGATTCTCGCCTCCCCGGCGTACGCCTGGATCGGCGTGCTGATCGTGGGCGTGTGGCAGGCGGTCGCGATGACGACGATCATTTACATTTCCGGCTTGCAGACGGTGCCTGAAGACGTGTACGAGGCAAGCCGCGTGGATGGCGCGAGCAAATGGACGGAATTTTGGAAAGTCACCTTCCCGCTCATTATTCCGTTTATTTCGATCAACTTTGTCTTGACGACGAAAAACTTCCTGATGGTGTTCGACCAGATCATGTCGTTGACCAACGGCGGGCCGGCCCAGTCTACGGAATCGATTTCGTTTTTGATTTACCGCAACGGTTTGGATGGCGGCCAGTTCGGGTTCCAGAGCGCGAATGCCTTCGTGTTCTTTCTCGTCATCGTCATCATTTCCGTCATCCAGCAAGTCATTACCGGAAAGAAGGAGGAGCAGCTATGACAAAGCCAATCAAACCGAAAAAGCAGACAAACTGGCTCATGACGATTGTCTTGTGCCTGGGTACGGTCACCGTGTTCTTCCCGTTGTACATGGCGCTGGTCATCGCGTTTAAAAAGCCGTCGGAAATGACCAACAGCGTCCAGGGCGCGCTAGGCTTTCCAAAGGAGCTTGGCTTTGACAACTTCGCCAAGGCGATGGAAGTGACCGATTTCTGGAACACGCTGGGCAACTCCCTGCTCATCACCATTTCGACGATCGTGCTGGGCATCATCGTGTACTCGCTGGTCGGCTACGTGCTTGGACGCACGACGGCCAAGTCGAAACACTTCAAGCTCATTTACTTGTACATCATTTCAGGGATGTTCGTCCCGTTCGCCATTTTGATGATGCCCCTTGTCAAGGAGACGGCACAACTGCATCTGGGTAATCAGCTAGGCGTCATCTTGCTGTATCTCGTGTTTTACATGCCGATGAACGTCATGCTGTACGCGGGATACATGAAAAACATTCCGGAAGTCATGGAGGAAGCGAGCATGGTCGACGGAGCGAGCACGTGGAAGACATACTGGAAAGTCATCTTCCCGATGATGAAGCCGATGCACGCGACGGTCGCGATCATGACGGCGCTGGGCACGTGGAACGACGTCATGACGCCGCTAGTCATCATGTCGGGAACGGGCATCAACACGCTGCCGATCGCGCAGCTCAACTTCCAGACGGCGTTTGGAACCAACTACAACCTCGCGTTCGCGTCGTATATCTTGTCGCTCATTCCAATGCTTATTTTCTATGTCGTCTGTCAAAAACAAATTTTAAATGGCGTCGCCAATGGCGCGGTGAAAGGATAAGATTTGTCAGAAGTTATTTTGAATCACATCCAGAAAGTGTATCCAAACGGCTACCAGGCCGTGAAAGATTTCAATATGGAAATCAAAGATCAGGAGTTTATTATCTTTGTCGGTCCGTCGGGGTGCGGCAAGTCGACGACGCTGCGCATGATCGCGGGTCTGGAGGACATTAGCGGCGGCACGTTGCAAATCGACGGCGTCGTGTGCAACGACAAGGAGCCGAAAGATCGCAACATCGCGATGGTGTTCCAAAACTACGCGTTGTATCCGCATATGACGGTGCGCAAAAACATGGAGTATCCGTTGAAGATCGCAAAACTGCCTAAAGAGGAAATGGACGCCCGCATCGACCACGCGGCCAAAATCCTTGGCTTGCAAAATTTGCTGGATCGCAAGCCGAAGGCGCTTTCGGGCGGCCAGCGCCAGCGTGTGGCGATGGGCCGGGCCATCGTGCGCAACCCGAAAGTGCTGCTCATGGACGAGCCGCTGTCCAATTTGGACGCCAAGCTGCGCGGGCAAATGCGAATCGAGATCGCCCGCCTGCACAAGGAGCTCAAAGCGACGACGATTTACGTCACCCACGACCAGACGGAGGCGATGACGCTGGGTGACCGCATCGTTGTGATGAGCGATGGCGAGATCCAGCAAATCGACACACCGCAAAACTTGTACGAGAAACCGCGCAACTTGTTTGTCGCCACGTTTATCGGCATGCCGGTGATGAATCTGCTCGACGCACGCCTCGTTCAAAAAGACGGTCGTCCGGTTTTAACGGGTGACGGATTTCAGTTCGACGTGTCCAAAACAATGGCGGATACATTCGAGCGTCTGGGATTCGGTTCGAACAAGGCGTTGAAAGTCGGTATCCGTCCGGAAAATTTACGCATCGCCGATCGAAACGCCGACGGGCTGCACGGGCATGTCGATGTCGTCGAGATGCTGGGCAGCACGACGAATGTCTATATGACGATGGCCAACGGCGCGAAAGTCGTGGCGACTTTGCCGGGCGACGCGCGGGTCCAGGATGGAACCGAGCTGACGCTGGCGGCCGATGCCGACGCGCTGCATGTGTTTGATGCCGACTCAAGCGTGAATGTTCTTTATTTATAAAAAAGAATGCGACAATGGCTCGTTCCATTTCGCATTCTTTTTCTTTTGTTATAAAAACGGATCCTCGTCGGGCTGGTGTATTTTTTCGGAGAAGAAGTGGATCGCGGTTTGCGTCAGCAGGATGGCCAGCGCGATCATGCCGCACACGCACATGATTTCCGACAGCCGATCCATCGCCGCCACCCGGTCCCCGTGGACAAACTCGCCCATCATATAAAACGTAAGCTTGCCGGGAACGAATGGCACGAGCACGGCTGGCAAGTACACGGCGACCGGTTTTTGCTCAATGCGGGCGAAGATTTCCGAAAGAATGCTGTAAATCAGGCCGCTAACGAACGCCCGGACGTACATGCCTTCGAAAAAGCCCATGCCCAGCGCGGCCATGAAGCCGATGAATCCGGCGATGGTGATGTCTTTCCCTCGTCCGTTGAAGCGGATCGAGCACATCATTCCGACGATACCGGCGCCAAGCGCCTTAATCAAGATCATGATCATAATACCATCACTCCTAACGCGAGGCCGGTTCCGGCCGCGATGGCCGCCCCAATCAGGCACGCTTCGGCGGTTCGGTTCAAACCGGCTTGGTAATTTCCGGCCAGGGTGTCGCGGATGGCGTTGAAGATGACCATGCCGGGCACCATGAGCGGCATATTCGATACGACGACTGTTTCAATGCTTAAGTGGATGCTGGCGTGCTCCAGCAAAATGGGGCAAATCGTCACGAAGAAGCTGGCGCAAATGATCATGAGGATTCGGTTGCTTTTGTTGGTCAGGATCCATCCCGCGCCCAAGCCGATGAAAAAGATAAAGAGTACATCGAGCGGATCGCCAAAGAAAAGGCCGAATCCGGCGGAGCAAATGCCGGAGGCTAAAATGCGCAACCAGCGCGGATGCGTCTTTTCGCGTTCGATGGCGTCCAGCTCCTCCTCCATTTCTTTCATCGACAAGTTTTCGCAGTTGTTCACGAGGTCGTGGATCTTGGCGATTCGAACGAGATCGTTGCCGACTTTCGTGATTTTGCAGGCGCGCGTAATGATATGATGTTCGGTTTTAAAGGAAAAAAGAATCGTTGTGGGTGTCAGCACGCATTCCGGCTTGGAGGCGCCTGGATGCGAAAGACAAATACGTTTCATCGTCTCTTCGGCGCTGACCACATCCCCTCCGCTTTGGAGCAGGAGCTTTCCGCTTCGCATGACGATTTTGGCTAGGCGGCTGCTTTCATAAGGTTCCAAAATGACCTTCCTTTCTTTTTTTTAAGATACAGATTGTCAATGTCTAGGTCTTATGTTTTTTTGATCTATGGCACTGGCATGGCGAATGTGATTCCCTTTCAATGCGTATGGAGAAAACGGCGCGTTTCAATGAAAATGTCCCTTTTTTCTCCATACATTTTCGTTCTCATTATACTCGCATTTTCCTTGATGTCCATTATGGGGACACTGGAGTTTTGCGCGCGGTTTCCCATGAAAAGCCCAAATTTTTGAAGGTTCTTTTCCATTTTGTTTCCGCCTCCTTTCGCAACCGGTTTCAGAATACCCTTTTTTTCCGCTTTTCGTTCCCCATCTTGTTTCTCTTTTTAAAAATGCAAATTTTTTAAGAAATATCACATAAAATTCCATAGTTTCTGGTATAATTTTCGTAAATGAAACGAGGAAGAACACAATGGAACATCAATGGATCGACTTGACGGTCGAAACGGTGGAATCGGAACATCTTTGCTGCGCCATCGCCGACAAAAAGCATCAGGCGGGCGTCCAGTCCAAAAAACAATGGCTGAAACAGCGATTCGAGGAAGGGCATGTCTTTCGCAAGCTGGACGCGCGAGGCAAAGTTTTGATTGAATACGCTCCGCTGGAAACGGCGTGGGTGCCGATTGAAGGCGACAACTACGTCTATATATATTGTTTGTGGGTGGCTGGCTCTTTCAAAGGCCAGGGTCTGGCGAAGGAATTGCTGGAATCGTGTATTGCCGACGTGAAAGCGAAACACAAGGCGGGCGTATGCGTGTTGAGTTCGAAAAAGAAAAAGCCGTATCTTTCGGACGCGAAATTTTTCAAGCGCTTTGGTTTTGAAGTGGCCGATACGGCGCCCAATGATTTTGAACTGCTCGCCCTCTCCTTTGACGGTTCGATGCCCCGCTTTGTTTCAACGGCGAAAGCCTTTGAAATCGGCGAGAAAGATTTGACGATTTACTATGGCATGCAATGTCCGTTTCTTATCAACTCGGTCGAGCAGGTGCGCTCGTATTGCGAAACGAACGCCATTCCGCTGCGGCTGGTCGCGATCGACTCGCTTGAAAAAGCGAAGGCGCTTCCTTTCGTGCCCGCGAATTACGCGGTGTTTCAAAACGGAAAATTCGTGACGCATCAGTTGCTGAACGAGAATTTATTCAAGAAGAAACTCGGTCTTTAAGATGCACTGGATCCACGCGAAAACCATTCTCTCGGCGAACAACGGGATGAATTTGTACCGGGGCTGCCTGCATGGCTGCATTTATTGCGATTCCCGCAGCGCGTGCTATCGTATGGACCACGACTTCGAGGATGTCGCGGTCAAGGAAAACGCGATCGAGCTTTTGGAAACGGCATTGAAACGAAAGCGAAAAAAAGGAATGCTGGGCATCGGCGCGATGAGCGATCCCTACCTTCCTTTGGAGGAAACCTTGCGGATGACGCGGCAGGCGCTTGAACTTGCCTTGCGGTATGGATTTGGCTTTACGTTCATCACCAAATCGGCGCGGGTGCTGCGGGATTTGGACTTGCTGGTGGCGATCAACGAAAAAGCCAAATGCGTCGTCCAAATGACATTGACGACAATGGATGAGCGTCTGTGCCAAACCCTGGAACCCAACGTCAGTACGACAAAAGAGCGTATTCGCGCGCTGGGGGTTTTGCGGGACGCGGGCATTCCAACGGTTGTCTGGCTTTGCCCGATTCTTCCATTCATCAACGATTCGTTTGACAACATCGCGCGAATCTTGCAGGCGTGCGTCGACGTCCGTGTCAAAGGGATCGTCTGTTTTGGGATGGGCGTCACCTTGCGGGAAGGCAACCGGGCGTATTTCTACGAACAGCTGGACCGGTTTTTTCCGGGGATGAAAAGCCGCTATCAGCAAGCCTTTGGCGACCGGTACGTGTGTGGCAGCCCTCGAAACCAGGCGCTCATGAAATACTTTCATGCGGTGTGCGAGCAAAACGGCATTTTGCACGACAACGAGCAAATCTTCGCCTATCTTCAGCAATTCGAATCGAAAGAAAAAGCGGTTCAGCTTTCTTTGTTTGAGTAGCCAAACCGCTTTTTTATTTTTCGAAGGAAAACGTTGGAAGATTTTTCAAAAACACATTGCTGGCTGTGCTTGATAGGAAAGGATTCGATCGTACATTTCGCACTTTTTCAAACCGTATACGCTTCGGATCATCGCATCCAATTCATCACAAATGACAACATTCGTTTCGAAAAACCGCTCTTTTCCGTTTTTCACTTTCCATTCTTTCATTTGCTCCTGTAGACGGCGGCGTTCCTCAATCTGCGCTTTTGTTTCTTCCAATAGCTCCAATGGAATGTATTGACTTTTTACCTTTCCATTTTCCTTCCACTGCAAATAATAGCGTGTTTTTCCGCCAATCCGCTTTTGAGAAATATACCCGCGCGGAAGCGTGGATAATCGTTCTTCGATTTCCCAAATCGCATTGAATTCGTTCATACGATCACCTTCTTTTTTTAATATAACCTACTTTAACCTACCGGTCAACGAAAGGCTTTTTGATGGCTAACAACAATATAAAAAAGAATACGCCGCTGTCTGGACGTATTCTATAGATAAGATGTTTTACGATTTCGACGCCTCCACCACAAATTCGACCGCGCCTTTCGGATCTTTGGTGAGCTGGATGTATTGCGCGCCTTTCGTGCGGACGATTTGAATGCCGTACTTGTCCGCGTCTGCTTTGATTTCGTCAAACCGCGACTGCACTTGCGGAGACAAAACGACAAGCTGGAAATCTTTGAGAATGTCCGTGTGCGCGCCAAACGCCTCGGCTTTCGCTTTGACCGGCAGGTTTTCCTGTTCGGCGCCTTTGTTCACGGCGTTGGCGAACATCGCCGACGTTCCGGCTCCGACGCAAAGCACAAGCACGTTCAAATCGTCGTTGAGTTCGACTTTCTCTTTTTCCTGTTCCTCTTCTTTTTCCTCTTCGATTTCCTCGTGCTTTTGCGCCTCCTCTTCCACAAGCGTCGAATCGTACGCTTTGATGAATGGCGCGTAAATCACGACATCGACGACCAGAAGAACGACGGCAAGCAACAGAGCCATCGGCGCCATGCCCGTTCCAAAGAACAAGCCAAGCGGTCCGGGCATCGCCCATGGCATGACGTATACGAACGAGTTCATTTGCAGGACGTCGACAAAGAATTTGAAGATGCACACGTTGACCATCGGCGCCAGCAAAAACGGCACGAAGAAGTACGGATTGAGCACCATCGGCGCCGCGAACAGGACTGGTTCGTTCACGCCAAAGCAGCATGGAACGATCGACGCTTTTCCAACGGCTTTCAACTGTTTCGATTTGCAAAACCAGATCAGCAGAAACGGCACGACGAATGTACAACCGGTTCCGCCCAGACACGCGATAAAGTTGTTCATACCAATCGTCAAAGCGTGCGATGCGTGCTGTCCTTCTTCAACAAGACGCAAGTTCGCTTCCACATTGGCATACAAAGCGGCCGCCACAGCCGGCTCCACAATGGATGGGCCATGGATGCCCAAAAACCAGAAGAACGCCATCGCGCCCGCGATCAGCATCAGGCCCGGATACGAGTCGGCCGCCGAAAAGATTGGAGAGAACAACGCGATCATGCTTTCCGCAAACGAGATATTGAACACATTGCGGGCGATCGTGTCGATCAGGACGCAAACGAGCACCGAAAACGAAAACGGGAATACGTTTTTGAACACATTGGAAATGACGCCCGGCACTTCCGGCGGCATGTTGATCGTGATGTTTTTGACAGCGCAAAACTTGTACATGTTCGCGGTGATGAACGCCGCGATAAATGAGCAAAGCAACCCTTTCGTCCCCAAATACGTGACGTCGATGCCGCCGTCGATTTCCGTGACCGCCAGCATCATAAAGCCGGTGATGCTGGCTAGCATGACGGACACGATGTTCATGCTTACGCCGGAAGGCAGTTTGCGGGCGAAATTTTCTCCCAGCGAACGGGCCGTTGTCGCCGCGACGAGGATCGCCACGATGCCCATTGACAAATTGTACACCCGCCACAGCCACGAGGAGACGGATTCGGGCAAGACGATTCCGAACACTTCCGGCAGCGCCGCGATCAAAATGAAGATGGATGAAAACAGGATGGCGGGCATCGCCGTCAAAAATCCATCGCGAATGGCCTGCAAATACGCGTTGGCCGCCAGTTTGTTAAAGAAAGGCTTTCCCTTTTCGATAAATCCAATGATCGCGTTCATGGCTTATTTCCTCTTGTACAGCTCGACCATATCCATGATCAAATCGCGCAGCAGGATCGTCGTCATCAAGTGGTCCTGTCCATGGATGAAAATGAATCCCATATCCATGCTTTGACCTTGCGCTTCCTGCGCCAGGATTTCCGTCTGCGCCTTGTGCGCCAGATTCAGGTTTTCATCCGCGTCCGCAAGCAGCGTGTCCACATTGTCAAAGTTTCCGTTTCGCACCTGCTTCAGCAATTCCAGCAGCGTGCTTCTCGCGTCCCCGGAATACGCCACGATCTCAAATCCTACCATTGCCAGTTGTTCTCTGTTCATTTTTTGTTCCTCACTTTCCTGACTTCTTTATTTAATATTGTTCCTCTTCCTCGTACCGGTCCCGGATCTCTTTCGTCCGAGCCAGTCCCTGATACCAGTACGCGGACTGCTTTGGATAGCGCTTTTGCGTATCGAAGTCGACATAAAACAAACCGTAGCGCTTGTTGTAGCCGTTCGACCACGAGAACACGTCCATCAGCGACCAGAGGAAGTAGCCTTTCACATTCACGCCATCGGCGATCGCGTCCGCCAGCGCCTCCATATATTGTTTGACGTAGTCGATGCGCGGTTCGTCATAAATTTTTCCATCGACAAACTCGTCTTTGTACCCCATTCCGTTTTCCGTGATATAAATCGCTTTATAATTTGGATAGTCGGTCTGAATGCGAATGAGCAAATCGTACAATCCTTTCGGATAAATCAACCAGTCCCAGTCCGTCCGTGGCAGTCCTTCTTTGTAAATCCGCTCACCAATCCCTTTGACCGCATAAGCGCTTGTTCCTTTGTCGCCTGTCCCATTATGGTGGATCCGGCTTTCGCCATGGTAAGCCTTCACGAAATGGCTTTGATAATGGTTAATGCCCAAATAGTCGTTTCGATCTTTCGCTTTTTCCATTTCGACAAAGTCCGCTTCCGGGAAATGGATTTCAAACCCGTTTTCCTCACTGATTTCTTTTAACGCGGAAAGCGTTTCTTTCGAGTATCGACCCTTGAACGTCCCATCCAGCAACATCCGAATGCTTAACGCATCGTCAAGAAAAGCGGCGTGGATGTCTTCGTCGGACATGCTGGCCGGATATTTCGTTTCCAGAGAGTGCACGACTCCAATCTGTCCCTTGTATCCCCCATCTTTGAACACGTTGACAGCCCGGGCGTGCGCGTACAGCATATTGTGCAGGCACGTCATTACTTTTTTTAAATCGTACGTGATGCCTGGAGGAAACGTTCCGTTCAAATACTGGTTGGTTGCGATCGGATAAATCTCGTTGAAAGTCGACCAGTATTCGACTTCTTTGAACTCCTCGAAACAAAATTTCGCGTACTCGACAAATGCGTCGATTGTTTGCCGATTTAGAAAATCTCCTTCGTCAAAGAGTGCTTTTGGCGTGTCGAAATGATGAAGGGTTACAAACACCTTAACATTCCTCTTTTTCGCTTCTGAAAGAACTTCATGATAATAGCGAACGCCTTCTTTGTTGACTTCACCTGTACCTTCTGGAAAAATACGACTCCATGCAATCGAGAGCCGGATTCCGTTGACGCCAAATTTTTCGCACAATTCTAAGTCGATCGGGTATTTATGATAAAAGTCGCTTGCGGGTTCCGCGAGAAACCGTCCTTGTTTTTCAAGAAACGCGTCCCAGGCAACGGGTCCCTTTCCGCCTTCATGTGTCGCGCCTTCACATTGATATGCAGCTGTCGCTCCACCAAAAATAAAATCATCCGGTAATGTTTTCATGTACTTCTCCTTGTTCATTTGATTTTGTTTATTTCTGTTGTTCACAAACTCACTATATTCGATTAATTTGAAATTGTCAACGTTTTCATAAACAAATTTAAACACGTACACTCAGATTCCAACAAATTTTCTCGTTCCAAATGTTTGTTTTTGTTGACTTTGATATAAATCACATGCTATAACCAATTCGAAAGGACAGGATATTATGCTGAAAAGTGAACGACTACAATATATTGGTCGGCTTGTGGATGAAAAAGGGATCGTGACGGCTACGGAAATTATGAGCGCGCTCAATGTATCGGACATGACTGTCCGGCGCGATTTAGATGAACTCGAAAAAAGCGGGAAGTTGATTCGCGTTCACGGAGGCGCGCAAGCCGTCAACTACAATATTGACTTCGAACTTTCCCACTTTGAGAAATCGACTGTCAATACAGAAGAAAAAAAAGCTATCGCAAGACAAGCTGCCAAACTGATCAAAGACAATGACACGGTCTTTTTAGGTCCAGGCACGACGATTGAGCAGCTCGCCAAAGAAATTGCTGGAAGAAAAGTGCGCGTGATCACGAATTCACTACCGGTTTTTGAAATTATTCGGCAGCAAGATCCAGATCAAGTTTTTTTAGCCGGAGGAACATTTCGAAGCCATACAAGCTGCTTTGTGGGTCCCTTATGCGCTGAAGTGCTCGGGCGATTGAAATTTTCCGCCGCCTTTATTTCTTGTAATGGACTGGCGGAAAATCAAATCACCACATCTACGATTGAGGAAGGCCAAGTTCAAGAAACCGCGCTTAACAATGCACGTTATCGCTATTTGCTCATAGACGAACATAAATTTAACCGGGAAGACTTTTATGTTTATTACAAACTCTACAATATGGATGGTATCATCACGGATGCGACCACCAATCCAAATCTTATTGCGCATTATAGCCAATATACCCAAATCATACAAGCAGGAAAGGATGAATAAATATGCATGGAGTAATTTTTGATTTTAACGGAACGTTGTTTCTCGATAACGACAAACATACTATGGCTTGGAATAAAATTTCCCAATCCATTCGCGGACGCGGCATCACACAAGAGGAACTGCATACAAAAATGAATGGCGTCAACAACAAATACATCATCCGCTACTTAAACGGCGGTAAACCCGACGAAAAACTTGAGAGCGCCTATTCGTCACTCAAGGAACAATACTACCGCGAGTTTTGCAAAGAGGACGCGAAAAATTTCCATTTGATTGCCGGAGCGAAAGAACTATTTAACGAGTTGAAAAAAAGAGGTGTTCCGTTCACGATCGCCTCCGCGTCCATCAAGGACAACATTGATTTTTTTGTGGAAAGCTTCCATCTCGACCGCTGGATCGACCCTAAAACGATCGTTTACGACAACGGTCAGTATAAAGATAAAGAAGCGATGTTCCTGCAGGCCGCCAAAAACATTGATGTTCCTACGGAAAAAATTTGTGTGATCGAAGACTCGCTCGCCGGCGTGAACGCGAGCGTCAAAGCGGGCGTTCAGGATATTCGAATTATCGACTCCGGCCATATTGCCGACCAGGTCAAAGATCTGGAACAAGTCAAACAAATTTGCGAAACAATGGAGGAAATCCAATTTTCTTTATAAGACAATTCATTCATTGATCAAAAAAGTGATCGACTTTCTCTCCTTGAGCAAGCCGATCGCTTTTCTTTTTTCTTGCATTTCAAATCAAGTCAAACAACTCCAAAAACCAGTTCTTTGCAAGTTGCGTTTATTTTTACAGTTAAGCCGCGTATTGCAAACTTGCCGACTCGACAGGACTGACTTCCAGCTGCTTTTGGCGCCACTGGCCGCACAGCTGCAAACTGCCTTCGAAAATCAGCTCGTTGACGTCGCTAATAAACTCCAGCTTTGGAATGGATGGGGCCGGAATGAAATTAGCCAGCCGTTTTTCCAGGCTTTGCATGTCGTTGACCATCGGGGTGCGGAGCACGACGACTTCCGGGCCTAAGAGCGCGATCGTTGGCAGCAGCGCGTTGATGACCAGCTCGATTTGTCCTTGTTCGGTGCGGGCCAGACGACGTGGATCGTCGGAAAACTGCATACGGCCTAAAAAGTATTTCAACTCGCCGCCAATGCCGGAAAGCCCGGTGACGAGCGTGCCGTTGACGAGATTGCCCTGCCCGCCCATCGGCTTTCCATAAGGCTGGGAGTGGAACGTGATGTTTTTGTATTCAGGATGCTCGACGCCATAGCCGACGACGGCCGCGTTGACGTTGTTGACGATCATGGCCGGCATCCCGTAGCGGGCCTGTACCTCCTCGCCAAGCGGATAGTCGCGTAAATCGCGCTGGACGTGATTGACGACGCCTTGCTCGTTGACTTCGCCTGGAAACGCGATCGTAATGAGCTCGATTTGCGGATACTGGCTCAAACAGTAGTCGATCGTGTCCCACAGCGGGATGGAGTTGAAATCGGCCTTGATGACGACATCGTCAAGCATGATCGTTCCTCGATCGTACACCCGGAAAAACAGCGTGACCTTGTTGCCGTCATACAGCTCGGCCAAACTGAGCACGACCTTTTCTTGTTGGGCGCACCGGCACACGCTGGCTTCCTTCTTTTTTTTCTTTTTGTGTTTTTCACATCGCCGCCGCAAATTCGTCTGGATAAATTCGAGCGCGCTCATCGCGTCGTACGAGGCGAACACCGCAGTCGGAATCTGCAAAATGAGCTTGTTGGGCATCGAGGTCGACAATTTTTTAAGCATATAGCCGATTTGAGGCGCGAGCAGAACGATATCGTAGTTTTCGGCCTGGTCGTACAAGTCGAAATACGACACGGCGTCAAACGTGTAATCGAGATCGAGCGTATCGGCCGCTTCCGTCAGCCGGCTGGCGAAAAAAGACGTCGTAAAGCCCGAGGAACACGACAACAGCACTTTGATCTTGCGCTCGCTTTCCAAGGTTTCGAGCGCCTGTTCCATTTCGTAAAACAGCGTTTTCGTATGCTCCTCGTCCTTGAGCTGAAAATGCAAGTAGTATTTCGGCTCGTTGTCTTTAAAGCTGGTGATGCTGATTTCCACGATTTCGTTGGGATAAAAATTGATTTCCGCCCGGCCGTACTTTGTCAGCAGCCGGTAGTGGTCGTCGTCTTCGACGACAAGGTCGTATTCCTTTTGCGGCTGATTTTGGATCCAGGCGCGAAAATCAAAATCAATAAATTCCACGTTTCGTTTTTTTTCTTCCATCCTTCCCCCTCTCTTTCCTTTTCCTGTTTTTATTATATGGGTTTATCCAAGTTCTGAAAAGGCTTACAAAAGAAATAAAAAACGATCGCGTCTATTTCACCACGATCGTTTTTCTGACTTTATTTTTCCGCGATTTTTCTTGCCGCGTACACGCCCGAAGCGCTGGCGTGCGAGAGCGAGTGCGTCACACCCGAGCAATCGCCAATGACGTACAGCCCCGGGACGCATGTTTCAAGATTGTCGTCCACTTCGACTTGCATGTTGTAAAACTTCACTTCAATGCCGTACAACAGCGTGTCGTCGCTGGCCATGCCCGGGCACACCCGGTCGAGCGCCTCGATCATTTCGATAATGTCGTCGAGCTGGCGTTTTGGAATGACGAGCGACAAGTCCCCTGGCGTCGCTTTGAGTGTCGGCGTTACGAAGCCGTTTTCAATGCGGTCCTCGGTCGAGCGCTGGCCGCGGATGAGGTCGCCAAACCGCTGGACGATGACGCCGCCTCCCAGCATGTTGGACAGTCTGGCGATCGACTCGCCATACTGGTTGGACTGGTGGAACGGCTCGGTGAAGTGGTTGGACACGAGCAGCGCGAAGTTCGTGTTGTTCGTGTACAGTTTCGGATCCTCATAGCTGTGCCCGTTTACGGTAATGATGCCGTTCGTGTTTTCGGACACGACCACGCCATGCGGATTCATGCAGAACGTGCGCACTTTGTCCTGGTAGCGTTTTGTGCGGTACACGATTTTCGACTCGTACAGCGCGTCGGTCATGTCGGAGAAAATATCGTATGGCACTTCGACGCGGACCCCGATGTCAATGCGGGAAGACTCGGTTGGGATCGAGAGCGACTGGCAAATGCTTTCCATCCACTTCGAGCCGGAACGTCCGGTAGAAATGATGACTTTGTCGGCGGTGAACTGTTCTTTTGGACACGTGAGCACGAAGCGCTCCCCTTCCCGCTCGATCGTTTGCACTTCGGTATTAAAGACGAAGTCCACTTGGTCTTTGAGCTGGTTGTAGAGATTTTCCAGCACGATATAGTTGATATCGGTTCCCAGGTGGCGGACTTTCGCTTTGAGAAGGTGCAAATCGTTTTGCAGGCACAGCTTGGCGATGTCCGGTCTTTCGCTGGCGAACAGCCGGCTTTCGGCCCCGCCGTTTTCCACGTTGATGGCGTCGACGTATTCCATCAGCTCGATGGCTTCGTCGGCTCCTACGTATTTATAGAGGTCGCCTCCAAACTCGTTGGTGATATTGTATTTTCCATCCGAGAACGCGCCGGCGCCCCCGAATCCATTCATAATTGAACACGAAGGACAGTTGATGCATGATTTGATTTTCACCCCGTCGATTGGGCATTTTCTTCGATGCAGCGCGCTTCCCTTTTCAATGACGACGACGGAAAGCTCCGGTTTTTGTTTTTTTAATTCGTAGGCGGCGAAAATGCCTCCCGGCCCTGCGCCTACGATCGCAACATTGTAACTATTCATCGTTTATTTTTGTTCTCCTTTTTCGCAAACCCGATTTATTTTATTGGATTTTAAAAGAAATGTCAACTCTTGTTTTTCTTTTCTAATTTGCGTGAACTTGGTATACTCAAAGCGAATCCATATCAAGTTCCAAACGAATAAGTGAGGTAAATTATGAAACGAAATCAAACAAGAAGCGTACGGGTCGGCGATCTGGTGCTGGGCGGCAACGACGAGGTCATCATCCAGTCGATGTGCAACGTGCCGACAAAAAACGCGCAGGCGGTCATTGACCAGATTTTGGAGCTGGAAAAGATTGGCTGCCAGCTCATCCGCGTGTCTTGCATGGACATGGAGGACGCCAAGGCCATCAAAACGATCAAAGAGCACATTCACATTCCGCTTGTGGCGGATATTCATTTCGACTATAAGCTCGCGCTGGCATGCATCGAAAACGGCGTCGATAAGATTCGGATCAATCCGGGCAATATCGGCTCGCGCGCCAATGTCGAAAAAGTCGTCGAGGCGTGCAAAGCCCGTCACATCCCGATTCGTATCGGCATCAATTCCGGTTCGCTGGAAAAGGACATTCATGAAAAATACGGCAAGCCGACGGCGGAAGGCATGATCGAGAGCGCCAGACGCCATGTCGAGATTTTGGAATCCCTCGACTTTTACGATACAGTGCTTTCGTTTAAATCGAGCGATCCGATCTTGTGTATCGAGGCGTACAAACTGGCGTCCGAAACATTCGACTATCCGCTGCATTTAGGTGTGACGGAGGCGGGCACGACGATGACGAGCGCCATAAAATCGTCTTTGGCGTTGGGAAATCTTTTGCTGGATGGCATTGGCAACACGATTCGCATTAGCGTCAATGGCTCGCCAGCCAAGGAGATCCCAATTGTCAAGGAATTGCTGAAAGACTGCAAGCTACTTAAAAACGTGCCGGATCTGGTGGCCTGCCCGACGTGCGGCCGCACCCAATGGGACATGGAACCGGTCGTCAACTGGGTGGAGGACTATCTCCAGCAAATCAACAAGACGATGACGGTAGCCATCATGGGCTGCGCGGTCAACGGGCCGGGCGAAGCCAAACATGCCGACATCGCGATCGCGGGCGGCAAGGACGAAGGCTTGCTGATTAAAAAAGGACAAGTCATTAAAAAGATTCCGCAGGATCAGATGATCGCGGTTTTGAAAGAGGAAATCGACAAATTTTAAACGAATCCGGGAGGCCTTCCCGGATTTTGTTGAATGAAGGAAAAATGTCGGTTTGAGTGTCGGTATAAATGTCGGTTTGAACGTCGGTTTGTTTAAAAACGAAAAAAATGTCTCTTTCCTGATGGAAAATACGAATCAACCGAGCGTTCATTTCAATCTTTACAAAATAAAAACGCTCGAAAGCAAATCGCTTATTCCGGGCGTTTTTATTACTTGTTCTTATTGGATATAACACAAAAAGCCACAATCCTTCATCGCGGAAATCAATTCATCGAGTGAAAGTTCATACGCTTCTCCGCTTTGGATCGAGACGACACGGTCGTCTTCCACCATATCCGGAGGCCATATCGTATCCCTCGATTATGTGCTCGTCCCGGACGTCAAATCGCTTTGAAGCGTGGAATCCATGCCGATTGGTTCAAATTCCATCGTGTTCGATCAAAGCTACGCTTCCCCTTTCCTCCTTCTCGTTGTAAAGAAACGGACCTTCCAGCGTCGTCGCATTGACAAGAGGCGCGATGGGCTGGATCCAGCTTTTTTCCACATCCGACAATTCTGATAAAGGATAGCCTTTCAAATAAATCGTGATTCGATCCCCTTCGTGAAACATCGGGCTCTCCTCATACTCCACCACCGACATGCCGGGAAACTTCGAATCCGTGTCGACTTCCTCCCGCTTCATATTTTTGACGGTCGCCGAATATTTCAAATCCCCTTCCTGTTTCAAATCGGTCAAGTCGCCCGAATATCCATAGACAAAGACTTCATCGACATTGGAGTCGTGGAACACGCCTTGAAAATGGCCGTTTTCATCCATTTCCATTTCATCGCCCCATCCGCCGGCGCCTGACGAATGCACATATTTCCCGGAAATGTCCAAATCAAATGTTGGCTTCGGTACGACCGTTTCTTCCGGTTCCTCTGCCACGTCCACAGTTTCCGCTGGTTTTTCACTTTTTGGATCGGGCTTCATGCCACACCCGCTCACGAAAAGCAAACCCGTCAGCGCGATAAGAATTTTCTTGTTTTTCACGTTTCCCCTCTTTTCTATTGATACCGCCACGTATCCCAGTTTTGATCGTCGGTCACGATACCGGTATTCTATCGACTTGAATCATCGCCACCATTAAAGTATAGCATTAACTCCTCTAATTCCTTTTTTTCTTTTTTCTATCCCCTGTTTCTCTTACGCGGCTTTAAGAATAAGAAGGCAGGGCAAAAGCCTGCCTCGTCTTATCCAAAAAATTCATCAAGGTTTTATAATTTCTCCGTATTCAAACGGCACGTCCATCTGGCCATGCAGTCCGGTTTCAGGGACTTGCGCAACCACCTCGTCAATGATTTTCGAATTGACTTCTGTTGCGTTTTCTTTATAGAAAGTAGAAATGATCGTATAGTTCGATTCGGAATCTTCCGTTTGTTTATCGGTCATGTCCAGCTGATAAGACTGCAAATATCCATCTTTGTCAATCGTGTATACCATTTCATATTTTGAATACAAATAGCAGTCGATTTCACTTCCATCCGGCAGTTTCTGTTTCGGATCATATCTTAATTTCGTTACCAAATAATCCTGGAATTTTTTTCCATCCTTCAAGGTAAATTTAATAATCGTATTGTCCCCATCCTGCGATTGCGACGCGTCAAAAAGTTCCGGTTCTCCAAAATAGTCTCCATCCAGAGAATATGGGGCAGATTCCACTTCGTATTTCTCATTCGACAGTTTATTCCTTATAAACATGTCCCCTACCAGACCGTTTCCATCTCCTTGATGCGCCATGACTTCCAAACTTTCTTCGTCTGTAGCTTTTTGAATTTGATAAGAACTATAGTTATATTTCTCATAGACCTCTTCCATTATTTGATAAAAAGCGTCTTTTGTTTTTAAGTTGTTCGTGTAGGTTATATTCTTTCCTTCTACCGGATTGCCGCCATTCGTTTGTTCAAAATCCGGCCTTTGATAATTGTTCGTCGTATGGGTACTCCACGATTCCCATTCCTGATCTTTCTTTATCGCGTCCTGCAACACATCGTAAGGTGTTTTCTCTTTTTCCTTTTCCTCAACGACTTTTTCCTCGGTTTTTGCCATTTCTTTTTTCGGCTCGGAAGTTTCCGCATTCGAACATCCGGTCATACACAACAGCAGTCCCATACCTACCGCAAGCCATGTTTTTTTATTCATGATATTTTCCTCTCTTAGCTTCCTAAAATGAATCGGAATCCAGAGAAGCGAATGGCGAACAGCACATCGCTTCCCGGTTTCCTTTTCAATTATCTTTTCTCTTTCCGTTTCTTATTGGCAATCCAGCCAAGTCCTACTACACTCATCAATCCGGCGAAAAGCGAGTTCGACTTTTTCACCGCAAATCCCGTTTCTGGCGAACGTGTTGTAGAAACCGAATCTATTTTGAACACATTTCGTTTTGTCAAGTTGACAGTTTCCCCATTGGTTGAAGTATCCTCTTTGCTGATTGGCGTAACAACCGGTTTATTAGCTTCTTCCGCTGGTGTCATTGGTTTGTTTTCTGAAGGCTTTTCCGGATTCGATGGTTTATTGTTGTCGGTTGGCTTATCCGGCTTTTCACCCGGTTTATTATTGTCAACCGGCTTATCCGGTTTTTCTGATGGGTTACTTGGGGTATCCGGTTTCTCATTTGGATCATCTACAGGAGGTTTTGGTTTTATTGGTTGATCTGGTTCTATATATTTCAGAAGCTCTTCTTCATCTACAACTGAAAGTTTCCTAACCGATTCCAAATACTCTTCTAAAGTCATTCCAAAACCACCTACCGCACTATTTAATATCTTGATTTGATTCCAATCATTCGTGGATTGAGGAATGACTTTTATGTTTTCTGACGTATAGATATTGCCTTTAATTGGACTATCACTAATGATTCCGTCTCTATTCCAATCAATATTTCTATCATTTTCATCCCAGAGCCAAAAATTCCGCATTCCATCTTTATTATATTTATATTTTATAATCATTTTTAACTTTTTTGGAATCATGCCAAAATATGTGTTTTGTGCATCTCTTTCATTAAGTAAATCTTTATTCATTTCTGGAAGTTCATATTCTGAATAATTCAAATAATCTTTAAACGATACCTCTCCCGCAGCATTTTTAGTCCTAAGTTGCCAATCAGCTTGATATGCATAATTCATAACGCTTAAGTAATTCGGTTTGTAATTCACATCATCTGTTCCACCATGTCTTAGCCCAAGCGTATGACCTAATTCGTGCATTATCGTTCCAGCTAGCCACCGTACACAATCATCATTGCTCAAATCACCTAGCGCGTGCATCGCTACACTGAAAATTGCACCATTCAAATGTGCAAGTCCTGTTGTCCCTTTATCATCTTTAAACCGGTCCAATAAGACACATTGACGAAATATTGGCATACGAATTTTATTTTCCTCATCCTCATAGATATCTTTTAAAATATCCGCCAAAGCCTCATCCTTTAATGGAAAACTTTCTGGTTTATAATCTAGCTCTTTCGCTAAAGAACCATATTCTGACCATAATTTCCCGGTTACAAAATCTTTTGATTCAGGTCCTGCATCAATATGAAGATTAAATCCATGCTCTTTGAAGACCTTTGCCACCATATCGCAAGCATCATATAATATTTTTTTTGTAATCGTCGTCTGCGTTGCCGTATCGCCTATTACCCCTTTTACCCAGTTTATTTGTACAAAAATATCAGGTGTCTTCGGATCGGTTTTAATGAGTTTTCCATTATTTGATACTTTAATTCCGTTTATTTCTGTCGATGTTGGCAATCCATCTCCATCATCAATAGAAGAAACAGAATTTAAAAATACTCTTACTTGTTTCTTCTGCGCAGCAGTTTTGATGGTGAGTACCATATCCATTTGTGCGGAATCTGACAAAGTATTTGTATCTAAAGTAAGCGGAACAACAACAGTTACTCTATTTTTCTGATCAACTTTAAACGTGGCTTTTCCAATGGTCGGAAATACATGATCGGAAGTAGATGCTAAATGATGTCTTTCCATCGTCAAGTCCATACTTTTTATAAACTCTCGCAATTCATCATTCGAAAAACTTCCCCCATCAAACGACATCACACAATTCACTGCCAGTTGTTTTGCTGAAGGATCCAAGTTCATTGGAAAAAATAAGTGATCATTATATTCATCTGCCCACATTACATTTCGAGATTCTGATCCTGAAAATGAAATAGATGGCTCGATAGTAACTTGAAAATCTACCTTTTGTCCATCGTCGGCAATTCCATGAATCATCGTAATACCCGGCTTATTTCCCTCAATAAATAATGAAAAATCAACCGATGATTCTTTCTTATTTACTGTTCCTAACATGATGTTCTTTATTTTAGCAATCTCCTCGTTATCAGAAATCCATTTAATATTTTTTGCAATTTCTAATACATCATCTCCTTGATTGTTTCTATAACTGCCAGAAAGAATTTCTATTTTCCCAGCTTCAATTTCTCTTCCTGTTTTTGAAACATCTAGACTAGAAATTGGACCTTCTGTTTCCCCAGGGAAACTTTCAATAGGACGCCCCAGCTCTTCTAATGTCGGCATTCCGTTCTCCAATAAAATCTTATTTACCCTGGCATAAATATCATAGAGAGGAAGATCGACGCCATCCCGTGTATTCAATTTTTCCATGTTAAATAATTTATCGATATTCTGCAAACTAAAAACATTATATTCTATAGGATCACGATAATAATAATATCCATCAGCACTGGCTACCACTCTTCCAGCGTACGGATTTGGGAATAAATTATCCTTTTTTGCATTTAGTAAAATAACATTCCCCATATTGTATAGATTATTTATTTCCTCAGGTATACCATCCCCAAAAACACCACCCATCGATAATCTAGTCCATTCATCTATTTGACCATTTGTAGGTAACAATATATTAATATTTCCAGCATTGATAACATTTTGGGATTTAGTACTCGTTCCTGAAACTCCTCCAATATGCCGAATACTCATCGTAGGAGAATTAATTGTAATATCTCCAACATTAATAGTGTTGTTTATGGAATTTCCATAATTTGAAAACCCAGCAACTCCCCCTACATAACTATTTGGAAACCGAGTTTTAACATTGATATTACCTTTATTAATACAGGAATCAATAATAATTTTGCTAGCTCGTCCGACAATTCCGCCAATTTCTGGTTCTTCTTCTAAAAGTTGAGCAGTGATATTGCCTGAATTGGTTGAATGGCGAATTTTGCAATTATCATCATAGTCAAAATTTTCGCCTATCATTCCACCTATCGCAATGTACCTATCATGTAAATCAAAATTCTTTAACCGCTCAAAATCTCCAGTAATATAAATATTCGAGTTATTATTTGAGTTATTTATATCGGCTCGATTTCTGTATCCAATAATTCCGCATCCAATTAATCCTCCTATATTGTAGGAAGCTGTACCTCCCTGAGTATAATGATCAGGAACTAAATACATATGTGGATAAAGCTTTTTCTCCTCGAAATTCACTCTAATTTCTCCGCTGATTGTTACATTATCAATTATGAGAATACTCTCATAATTAGTATCGTCATCAGGTTTTTTAACATAACCAATTAAACCGCCTATATTTAAAGAACTGCTATTTTTAAGTTCTTTATTAAATTGAATATCGATCAAGACATTCAAATTCAGATTCGTGATTGATGCAGAGACTCCAGTTCTTGCAAAAAAACCATAATCAAGTTTATAGGGATCCTGTTCATTAATCTTAACACCGTATATGTCGTGATGATTCCCATCAAAACTACCAGTAAAATATTCGTCTTTTGAATTGGCTAATTGTCTGCCAATAGGAATAAAGCTATCGATATGTGATAAATCAATGTCATTCATCAGGATATAATGACTGCTCATATGATCTCTGATAAAATCCAGATCATCTACTGTTGCGATTTGATATGGATCTTCTACTGTCCCTGATCCTTTAATATTCCATTCTTTTGCAACTTTTGGACTTATGACATTTTCTTCAATTACATTATTCGTTTTATCCCTAGTCGAATTTTCTTTTTGATATGCTATTAATTCCAAAAATTGTGTTTCATCAATAAATTCTTCTTTAACCTCTGCCGTAACCGGAATCTCATTTTGATCCTTTTTATTCTCCTTTTTTACCTGATCAACAATTTCTCCTGAATAATTTTGAAAAGTATCCGTATTTGAGTCTTCAACATTTTGATTTTGAAAATCATCTAATTCTTCTTTTTCTTGGTTTTCAATATTATAATCAACCGATTCACCCGCAAATAAGTCTTCTCCATCCGATTCTTTTTCTTTGGATTCATTGAATTCATTTATATCGGGATCTTCTTCATCAACGCTTTCCTCCTCGTAAAACGTAGTATCGGTTATCCCGACAAATTCAGAATTTTCCGTTTGCTGGACCACATCTTGTTCTGCTGGTTTTTGTTCCACTTCTTCGGCAAGAATCGCCATACCCGGTAATGTTACGGCTGTTGCCAATGCAACTGCTGCCAAATGTTGGGGTTTCACACTTTTATTCTCATTCGATTTCATACTCAATCCTTTCCATTCTTCTTAAAACGAAAAAAGCGGAGAAAGGATATTTCCCTCCTCCGCTTCCTATACTTTCATCAAATTTTGTTCTTTCTAAAACTTCCGCTTCTTTCTTGCAAGGAATCCAAGTCCGATTACACTCATGAACCCTGTAAACATGGAGCTTGTCTTATGAACCGCAATGCCTGTATTTGGGGAATGCTCCGCATTGGATTCTTCTTTTACCGAACGCAATGTT
Source organism: Dubosiella muris (assembly GCF_004793885.1). GTDB lineage: Bacteria > Bacillota_I > Bacilli_A > Erysipelotrichales > Erysipelotrichaceae > Dubosiella > Dubosiella muris. The sequence goes on along the minus strand of NZ_SRYG01000014.1, from coordinate 6,789 downwards.
TCCACTTTGACGGGAATGACTTTCGTTCCGTGTCCTTCGTTGACTGTTGGCTTAACAACTGGTTTGTTCGTGTCCGATGGATTGTTCGGTTGATCCGGTTTCTCGTTTGGATTCTCCGGTTCCTGACTTGCCACGATAAACCACGAGAATGAAGTCGTTTCAAACTCGTAGTATTTGCCATCAATGACTTTGAATGTCAGCTCTTTGGCTGGGGCATCTTTATTTTCCTTGTGGAACAGACGAACATTCTTTCCAACAAATTGTTGTGGAATTGGCAAACGCACTATAAATTTACCAGTCCGATTGACCTCGTCACCCTTTTCATTTTCAAAATGAATATCGTACCCTATTGTTTGATAATCGGAAGTTAATCCAAAGTTATTGTCCGCTTCCACTTCGTCGATTACAATTTCCAATCCGGTCAAATCTTCTTTGGACTCGGCCTTTACTTCGTAATTGCCTTTTGTGAATGTCGCTTCCGTTTTAATTGGATTTTCTGGTTCAACAACCTCTTCGACATAAAAGAGCGGTTCCACACGATAAAAATTATTATCTCTCAAATACGGATCATTGTAATACCATTTCCCATCATAAATGCTTATTGAATTCTCAGATAAATGCCATGTCTTTTCAAAATCAGTTAGTTTATACTTCTTTCCCGTCAATGCTTCCAGTTTTTGAATATACTTTGTAGCATAAATATCGTAATACATGCGACAATTCGTCACTGGCTGTTCTAAATCAGTGATTGTTCTTTCCTCATAATATAAGTCAAATGTTTCTGGTAAAAAATCAAATTCCTGAATTTCAAATTGACTGTTTTTATCCTTGATATGCACTTTTAATGTGCTTAAAACATCCAGTATTTCCTTATATTGTTGATTTGAATTTAAAGTAAGTGAAATTGACTGTTTAAGAAGATCTGGAGACGCTTGACATTCCCAACCTTTATCCTTTTTAAAGATCATTGCGTACTGGAATTTATTATGCCATTCATCTAATAAAACATATCCACCCAATTTCGAATTATTCCAAACTATATAATCATCCTGATTGTATTTCGTATTCGCCAACAATGCCTTGATATTGATATTCACACCAACTCTACCTTTAGTATTTGCATAATCATATACATTCAACATTGCGGGCGTAAGCTTGATCGTCAATGTGTCTTTATTATCGAAAACGACCTCTACACTATCCTTAATTCGTAAAAAACTTTGCACAATGTCCGATTCTTGGAATACATCTGGTTCATCATATTCTAATTTAGGATTTGGAAATTCAGGATTAGGCAATTGAAACAGGTATACATTCGCTTCCGGAGAATCTTCCGTTTTTCCTGGTTCTATGATTTGCCAAGTTTTACGCTTCTGATTGTAGATACAAGTACGAAGAAAAGAAGAATCCCTCGTTAACTTTGTTCCAAATTTTTGATTCAACGCCTCAACTTCAGAACGAATATCATAGTAAATAGTGCCACTAAAATCGTTCCCTTTTCGAGTCAGATCTTGTACTTCTGACATGTTAATTTTATTGATGTCAAAAGAGAAGTCGATCGAGTTTATGGTTCCAGTTTCCGCATTATGGATTTGTGCTCGTGTAATTTCATATTTTGAAAAATAATCCTTTAGCGTAATCGAGTATGAAACATTTTCACCATATGTATCAACAACTTCGACCGTTGTCTCCATCGTTACTGGTTCTGGAATCTCAAACTCTTCCGCTTTTAATACCGGTTGATCACAAACATCATCAACAGTCACTTTTGAAACATCGGCTTTCAATTCCTTTGTTCCATCCGTAAAATCATCGGGTAAATTCGTTTCATCTCCAGAAAGTTCAGTGTTATCCGTATCATCAGTTTCGCTTACTTTTTCTTCTTTTGAAGCGCCGGCATCCAAATTTCCGGCTTTACCCTTATCGCTTCCGTTAGAAGTTCCTTCCAACAAACTTGTTGATTCGCCTTCTCCTGCGCCAAGGGCATTGTCACTACCATCATCCGTAGTTCCTAATTGATTTCCTTCTTCTGGAGTTAACACGATGCCATCAGAAAATACTTCCGCTTCCTGTGTTTCCGATAAGGAATCGTTTTCTTCCGCTAAAACATTCGCTGTGACTGGCGCTAGCAACATCGTTGCAGCCACCGCGCCATAAAGATGTGTTTTTTTCATACTCAATCCTGCTTTCTATTTTTTCTTTAAAAGAAAACGGGAGCAAGAAAGTTTTCTTCACTCCCTCTTTCATCCCTGATTATTGTTTTGTTCTTCTTAAAACTTCCGTTTTTTTCCTACGAGGAACCCAAGTCCAATTAAACTCAACATGCCTGTGAACATAGAACTTGTCTTATGAACCGCGATGCCTGTATTTGGGGAATGTTTGGCATCCGCTTCTTCTTCGATCCAATTCATGGATTCCACTTTAATTGGAATCGCCTTCGTTCCGTTTCCTTTATTAACGGTTGGTTTAACAACTGGTTTGTTTGCCTCATCCGCTGGTGTTGTATTTGGATAGGATGGAACCTGGGTTTGATTTCCAAGATCTACAACGCTGCCAAGCACAAACAGCGAGAACATAGAGGTTTCAAACTCAATTTGATCATTTGAAATCATCTGGAATGGAATTTGTGTAATCGTTCCTAAATCCGAAACATGATAAAGCGCAAATTTCTTTCCTTTCAATTGTTGCGGAACAGGAAGTTTAACTCGATACGTTCCTACATGAATGACTTCATCGCCTTTTGAATTTTCAAAATGTAAATCGTAAACTACCTTATTCTCTAATTTTGAAATAACAGGATCCTTAACTGAATCGGCCGCAACTTCCTTGGCTATAAAATGTTCTCCTTCGAAATTGTAAGTCGATTCTCCGGATAAAGTAATTCCATCTTTGACATAGTCGATTTTATATGTCGGCTTCGCTGAATCGTCTTGTTGAACAAAAATCATGACCTCCGTTGGCGTATGGAATTTCCATGATCCGTCTTTATTAAAACTAACTACCGTAGACCACTCACTTCGACTTTCACATCCAGCAAGATTATATGTTTTATTCATCAATTGATTGTAAGCGTTCAAATATGGAGATTTAAAAATATCCAAATCCAACCGTATAGCTGCCTCTAAAAGTGAATTTACATAATATTGACTAAACGAATAGTTATAATCGTAGCTATTTGGAAGTAAATTCATTTCGTAAATTTTTTTATTTGTAGTGATGTCTACGATATGGACTTTTAAATTTTCAATTATTTTTTTCGCTTCCACAAACCCTGGAACATCTTTCTTTAAAATTTCATACTCATTTTTATTGGCTTTATTTACAATGCCCCATTTTCCATTTTTATATTCTAAATAGAATGAATCAAAATTATTTACATAGGTGTATTTCCAATCCCAATGCGATGCGTTTGGATTGGACTTAGATTCCTGCTCGCAAATTCGAATGTATTCGTCGCTATTTAAATTTAACGCTTTTAACACTTGATCATAATTTACTTTTACTGTGCATGACTTATTGATTTCCTTAGAAGGACCAATGTAAAGCATTTCCGGAGTCAACTGAATAACTTTTTTTTCACCATCCACGGTAATAGAAACCGTTGGATTCTCTTTTAAAAACTCGCCTTTGATAAAGTTGATGTCCTTCTCCTTTACTGAAGGTTGTTTTTCGGTTTCACTCACTTCTTTTTTAACCATACTTAACGAAATCGTGGATTTTACATTTGGAACCACAGGGCCCTTATCTTCTAAAAACCATCCGTTTGTACTTTGATCATAGTCTAAATACCCGATTGGATGATTTCTTTCTGTAAAATAAAGCTCGTAATCTACACCGTATTTTTCATTAAATTGTTTTACTAACCCATCCAGATCCAGACGAATTGTTTTTCCAAAAGTTCCATAGCTATCGTTCGTATATTTAATCGGATCGCTCCAATCAATATATCCTAAATTAAATTTTCCAACAATTTCTTTTCCGTCGTCTCCTCTGAGAACAATACTGTCGTATCTGTCCATAAAATATGTATGTAAATATTTCTTAGAAATCGTTTCCCCGTTATGGGTAATCGTAACAGCCGTATCAATTGTTGGTTCTTTCGGAATCACTACATCCTCGGCCTTAACAACCGGTTGTTCTTTAGTTTGGCTATCCAAATTATTTGAAACTGTAGCTTTCGCAACCTCTTTTTGATTTGAAGCCGCTTCATCCTCTATTCCGCTTTTTCCAGTTTCACCATTTGATGAATTATCTTCTTTTTTAGAAGCCTCATCTCCTGCTTCCGTTCCTGAATTGGTCGCATCCGGCGCTGCCAATGTTCCAGGATCCGTGTCTCCTTCGCCTGGTTGCCCTTCTCCTTTGATGGCGTTTGCTTCTCCTTCACCACCACCGGTTCCTGTATCGGCTGGATTGCCCTCTCCATATTCAGGTGGCAATACCACGCTATCGGAAAATTCTTCCGCTCCCTGAGCTTCTGTTGCTTCCGATAAGGAATCGTTTTCTTCCGCTAAAACATTGGCTGTGACTGGCGCCAGCAACATCGTTGCCGCCACCGTGCCATAAAGATGTGTTTTTTTCATACTCAATTCTCCTTGATTTCTTTCTATTTACACAGTCGGGGAAATGACTGTGTTTTACTTTTCTTTTTATGATTCTCTTTCTCTAACTTTCTTACTCTACGCTTTCTGCGGAAGGAAAGTTTTCGCCAGCTTTTTTTACTGCTGAAATTCCCTTTTTCATCGCTTCCACAGTTTTTTCAAATGCTGGTTGCTCCTCATTCACAGGCTCTGCGCTTGAACCGCAACCAATTAAACTCATCCCTAAACAGAACCCGATTAAAATCCGTTCTTGTTTTTCTTTTCATGCCTTTTCCTTTCTAAATTTTTATCCAGTTTTCAACTTACACAGCTGGGGAACAGACTGTGCAATACTCCTGAATACTTTGCTGCCACGCATCCGCGCTTTGAGTAAAAGGCCGGATGCTCAAACTAATTTCATTTTCCGCCTCATTGGTCGTCATTGTGAGCGACTTGGCGTCGTCTAACACATTGACTTCTCCACAACATCCATTGGTGGACGCGTTGAGCTGCGCCATTGGATCGTTGAGAGCCGGGTCGATTTCCTGACACAAACGTGTATACATGTCCGCCACCGTCTCTTTTTGATCGAGTTTTCCATGCACGCTAACATTGGTGACATAATCCTCTTCCGTCTTGAACGCGTAAATGGTCACCCCGTTTTTGAATGTCACATGAGGAATCCGGCTCATGTCCACCTTTGCGAAAAGGATGCCTTCTTTTTGTGGTTGTGGCGCTTGGGCGGTTTCAATGACTTGATCCTCGCCAAATAAGCTTTCGACTGTCGCGTAAAATTCGTCCAATGTGACATCGAAGCGATCCACTCCGTTATCATTCGTGACAACCGGCCAGTTTTGCACCGGCATCGCCTCTTCTTTTTCCTCTTTCGTTTCAATGATTTCCTGTGTTGGTTTTTCCGTTTCTTTTTCTTCCGCTTTCGGCTGTTCCAAGGAAGGCGAAGCCCCACAACCCGCCAATCCCATCGCGAGCATGCCAACAAGCAAAAGTCTTTTCCTTGTTCTTTCTTTCATCCCAATCCTGTTTTATTTCCCTTCCGGCTTTGTCGCTGTAAATGTCAAATCGCTTGTGAACTCGCCTTCGTCCTGATCTTTGGGGATTTGATCAAAAATCGCGTCGATCGTTTCCACATCCCAGTTCACCTGATCCGGATTGTAGAAGGTTACCTCACTCGAATACGTTCCCTCTTTGTCTTCCGTATATTTTTCTGTCATGACATAAGAATACGATTCGACGAATCCGTCTTTGTCAACCACATACGTAAAATCGTATTGCGTGAAATCGTTCTCGTTTACTTCCAGACCATTGTCCAGTGTTCGTTTTGATTGGGCGTCTTCGTCCTCGCTCAACAAGAAGTCCTGGAATTTTTTTGAATCTTTCAACTGGAAAGCGATCGTCGTCTTATCCCCTTCTTTCGCTTGCGTCGCCTCGAAAAGATCCGTTTCCTTAAACGCCTCGTTCATGCTGATTGGCTGCCGATTGGCTTCCAGCGCTTTCTTGGACAACTCAAATGCTCTAAATCCAATATGGCCGTTCATCGGAGCCGGAGCATTGGCGCTATAGCCCGTCAGTTGATACATTTTATCTTTGACGTACACGATTCGAAACTGTCCCCAGTCACCCACATCCCAGCTGGCCGCTCCATAGTAGCCGTCGTCCAGATTTTGATAATTCGCGTACTCGTCGTTGTCGATTTCGAAAACCTTGTCTGTCCCGCCATGAATATCCGCCTGTTTGATGTGGCTGGTCGTGTGCGTGCTCCACGACGTCCATTGCTGGTTCTTTTTAACAGCACTTTCCAACACCTCGTACGGTTTTTTTTCCTTTTCTTTCTCTTCCACCATTTTTGGTTCAGCTGTCGCTTTTTCCGGTTGTGCGGACGTATTGGAACAACCGCCTAAAATTGACGTCAAAACAGTCACCCCAAGCACGATCCCCAATTTTCGATTCATAATCATTTTTCCTGGTATATATGAATTAGCCCATTTAACTGAGCCATTCTATATACCTTTTCCTTTCTACCTGATTTTGTATTCATCATGGATTTTACTTGTCTGTTAGAATTGAAATTGCGAATGTGTACTCGAAATTTCTCCTTGGGGCTTTGACTTCATAGGAAAGAATCTTGCCACTTCTTCGTATTCAGAATTGCGATCAGTTGGGTGGGCCTTTGAGTTCTTGTACCAGGATCAGT
>NZ_SRYG01000013.1 GCF_004793885.1 Dubosiella muris | reverse complement strand
TCTGACATCTCCAATAATGGCTTTATCCAAGCGTTACAAACTTTTTGTAAGAACCGATCAGCAGCCAAGCTGATCTTTTTCTTTTAAAAAAAAATCCGGTTTATTCAACCGGACGGGTAATGTTGGCGACAAGCTGATCGAAGTCGAACGCACCGATCTCGCCGAATTGGAATTTGACGTTTTCTTTGGCAGAATCTTCATAGCGCGGAATCAAATGAACGTGGAAATGCGGAACGGTTTGGCCGGCCGCTTCTTTCGCGTTGGTCAACACGTTGATTCCGTCGCAGTTTAAATTCGACATAAGCTGGCGGGCCAGCTTTTGCGCGACGTCCATCACATGATGAAGCGTGGCGGGATCGCAGTCCAAAAACGAGTCGATATGCGCCTTGGGCACGACGAGGGTGTGGCCGTAGCTCGTTGGCGCGACGTCTAAAAACGCGATGACCTGGTCGTCTTCATACACGCGCTTGGCAGGAATGGTGCCGTTTGCGATTTCACAAAAAATACACATTTTCTCTCTCCTCCTGAATGCCGCCTTAAACGATGAAAAGCCAGGCTAAGGGGAGGCCTGGCTTCTCAAAAATTAAGGGGATAGAAAATAGTATGAATATCATTATATGACATCATACCGGCAAGGCCTTCTATTTCCTTGCTTGATTAACAGTATAGCATAAGGCGGGGAATGATTTATGTGAACTTTATGGGAAAGTATGTGAATCGAAGCAAATGGTTGTTTTTGTGGGGAGATAGACCAAAAAAAAGGATTTTTTTTGCGCTTTTCGACCGAAAAAATAAGAAAAAGCCGATTTTATCGACAGAAAGCAGCAAAAATACGGGAAAAATGACATCGAAGATTGGTCGTCCCATTTCCCGTGCGCTGTGTTATAATAACTTCCAAATGGAGGCTCATAAATTATGATCAAAAAAACGATTTCTGAAATTGCCGGACTCATGCAAGCGCCGGTGTATGGAACCTATAAAGAGGACACGACAGTGGAAGGCGTCGTGATCGACTCCCGGCAAGTGCGCCCGGGCAGTTTATACGTCCCGATCCTCGGTCAAAAAGTCGATGGGCATTCATTTATCGAGCAGGTGGCGCAAAACGGCGCCGCGTTGGCGTTTTGGCAAAAGGACCATACGCCATACCCGGATCAGTTGCCGCTGATTTTGGTTGAAGACACGCAGCAGGCGCTCGCCGCGCTGGCGAAAGCGTATTTGGACACGCTGCATCCGCTTGTGATCGGCGTGACCGGCTCGAATGGAAAAACAAGCTGCAAAGACATGCTGTATAGCGTGTTTTCGCAAGAAAAAAAGACGCAGAAAACGCAGGGAAACCGCAACAACGAAATCGGTTTGCCGCTGACGGTGCTCGATTTTGACGAAGACATCGAGGTGGCCGTTTTGGAAATGGGCATGGAAAACAAAGGGGAAATCGCGGAGCTTTGCCAGATCGCGGCGCCCGATATCGCCATCATCACGACGATTGGATCGGCCCATATGGAAAATCTGGGCGGTAAAAAACAAATCGCCGAAGCCAAATGCGAAATTTACGACGGACTGCGCCCGGGCGGGCTTTTCCTCTACAACAAGGACTGCCCGGAAATCGACGAGGTTCTTCGTGAAAAGTCGCTGGACCGATCCAAGACGATTCGCTCGTTCGGGAAAACGGGCGACGGGAAAATCGTTTCCGGCATCGCGTATAAAGCCGGCGGCATCGAGTTTTCGACTTCGCTGCTGGACGGAAAGATCGCGTTGCGCGCCCTGGGCGACCACCAGGCGATGAACGCGCTGCCATGCATCATGGCGGCCAAGGCGTGCGAAATCCAGGACGAGTCCATCCAAAAAGGACTGGCCGAACTGGAAATGACGAAGATGCGCACCGCGCTCACACAGCTTGGCGCCGCGCGTGTTTTGGACGATTCCTACAAGTCGAATCCGGAAAGCGCCCGGGCGGCCATCGACACGCTGATGGCTATCGACGGAAAGAAACACGTGGCCGTGCTCGGGGACATGCTCGATCTGGGCCGGCAGGAAAACGAGCTGCACGGGCAAATTGGCGCGTACGCGCGCGAAAAAGGCGTCGACCTGCTGTACGCGTTCGGACCGCTTTCAAAACACACCGCGCAGGCGTTTGGATCGGGCGGAACGTGGTTTGAAACAAAAGAGGAAATTGTGGATCATCTGTCTTCGATGCTCGAAGACGATGTTGTGATATTGATTAAAGGAAGTCGGGCGATGAGCATGGACTCGATCGTCACGCAATTAAGTGGAGGATTTAAAAATGTCTAAATTGAAGTTGGGAGTCGTGTTTGGCGGCCAAAGCAGCGAGTATTCGGTATCGCTGCATTCGGCGGGCAGCTTTTTGCACCAGATCCATGCCGACCAGTATGATATGACGTGCATCGGAATCGACCAGACCGGTCATTTCTTTTTGTACACCGGACCGGTCGAGGCGATCGAGCACGATGAATGGAAAAAGGAGGAGTACGTCCATCCTTGCGCCTGGGTGCACAAGGGAATTTATGATCTGCAAAACCAGATCTTCATTCCTCTGGATGTCATCTTCCCGGTGCTGCACGGCAAAAACGGCGAAGACGGCGCGCTGCAGGGCATGTGCGAAATGATGAACATCCACTATGTCGGATGCGATATTTTGTCTTCCGCCATGTGCATGGACAAGGAAATCATGCATATTTTATGCGACGAGGCGTCGATTCCGTGCGCGGATTACGTGTGCCTGAAAAAAGGACAGCCGCAGCCGACGTTCGCGCAAATCCAAGAGCGGATCCCGCTGCCGTGGATCGTGAAGCCATGCAACGCGGGCAGCAGCTACGGCGTGCATTTTGTGGAAGACGAGGACGGGTTCGCCGCGGCGTGCGAAGACGCGTTTTTCTATGACGGCCGGGGAAAGATCCTGGTGGAAAAAGCGATCGACGGCTTTGAAATCGGCTGCGCGGTCATGGGCAACGAAGTCGTCGAAACCGGCAGCGTGGACGAAATCGAGATCGAAAGCGCGTTTTTCGACTTTGAAGGCAAGTACGCGATGAAAGGCGCCGAAATCCACTGCCCCGCCCGCCTGGACGATGAATTGTTCGAAAAGGCGCGGCTGCTGGCCAAAGACGCGTACCGCGCGATGGGCTGTACCGGACTGGCGCGCGTCGACATGTTTGTGACTGGCGGCGACATCGTGCTCAACGAGCTGAACACGATTCCGGGCTTTACCGCGACCTCGCGCTATCCGACTATGATGCAGGAAGCCGGATTGGGATTCAGCGACTTGATTGACCGGCTCATCGCGCTGGCGATGGAGCGTCAGGTGAGCGCATGCTAGAATCGTACAGCCGCGCGTGGTGCGAAATCGACCTGGACGCCATCGCGCACAATGTGGAAGAAATTCAAAAACTAGTGGGCCACACGAAGATCATGGGTATCGTCAAGGCGAACGCCTACGGCCACGGGGCGCTGGCTTGCGCCCAGGCGCTGACGCGATGCGGCATCGAGATCTTTGGCGTTTCCAGCATCGACGAGGCGATCGAGCTGCGCGAGGGCGGCATCGAGGCGGATATCCTGATTTTGGGCTACACGCCGCCCCGTCATTTTGACAAGCTGGCGGAATACGGCTTGATTCAGTCGCTTGTTTCTTGCGCCTACGCCAAAAAGCTGGAACAATACGGCGAGGCGAACGACGTCGTGTTTCGGGCGCACGCCAAAATCGACACGGGAATGAACCGCACCGGAATCGTCTACCAGCCCGATCACAAGCATTTTGACGAGCTGAAAGACGTGTACCGGCTCGACCATGTACGCGTCGAAGGCATTTTCAGCCATTTTCCGGTGAGCGACGATTTGGGCGAGGACGCCTTGTCGTTTACGAAGCGTCAAATCGCCTTGTTCGACGAAGCCGTCGAGCGGCTGCGCGCCGAAGGCATCGACCCGGGCGCGCGCCACATCCAAAACAGCTATGGCATTCTCAACTACCACGATCTAGGCTACGACTATTGCCGGCCGGGGTTGTTATATATGGGGGTGACAAGCGACGACGCGATCGAAATCAACAGCGCGCCGGACTTTATTCCGATTTTATCCGTATGGGCGAACGTGAGCGTCGTCAAATGGCTCAAGCCGGGGGAAACGGTCAGCTACGGCCGTCATTTCAAGGCGGAAAAGCCGACAAAAATCGCCACGATCTCGATTGGCTACGCGGATGGCTTGCCGCGTCTTGTTTCCAATCAGGGCGTCCAGGTGCTTGTCCATGGCGTGCCATGCCCGCTGGTCGGAAACGTGTGCATGGATCAGTGCATGGTCGATGTGACCGCGGTGGAAAACGTGCAGGAAGGGGACGTCGTCTGTCTGGTGGGCGAGCAAAACGGCCACAAGATGACGATCGACCGCTTGTCGCGGCTGGCGCATACGATCAACAACGAAACGCTGTCGCAAATCGCGGCCAGAATGCCGCGTCTGAAAAAAAGAGAACAATAAACAAGGGGTGAAAATGAGGGGAAAACAATACGCGGCGATCGACATCGCCCGCTACGTGTCCGCGCTTCTTGTCGTCTGCATTCATGTGTATCCGTTTGCGGGCATCTCTGAAACGTTCAACACGTATTTTATTCAAACGCTTTGCCGGCTTGCAGTGCCGTTTTACTTTGTGGTTTCCGGTTTTTTCTTCTTTCGGAAATGGGATCCGGACGAGGAGGAAGCCAACGAGGCGCACTTCAAGCGATATGAATGGCGGATCCTGAAGCTGTATTTGATTTGGTCCGTCATCTACTTGCCGTATGTGATTTGGAACTACGCCAGCCAGGGCTTCTCGTTTCTGGATGTGTTCGCGTACATCCGGGATTTTGTGATGACCGGAAGCTACTATCATTTATGGTTTCTTCCCGCGCTCATCGTCGGGATGTGGATCGTCTACATGAGCTACACCCGCAAAGGGCTTGGCTTTACGCTGAAGCTGGCGCTGGCTTTGTATTTGGCTGGGTATTTGATCAACGTGTACGCGCCGCTTTGGGAGAAGCTGCCGTACGTGTCGATTCTTTACGGTTTTTTCACAAAGACGATGGGCACCGCCCGCAACGGCTTGTTTTTCGGACCGATCTATTTGGCGCTGGGCCTGCTGCTGGCCAGAACGAGGCGCCTGCAAGTCCGGGCGAGCATGCTGGCGTTCCTGATTTCGTTCGTGCTGCTCGTGGCGGAAGTGACGCTGTATATCCGCCTTGGCATCATGTACGATTTAAGCTGCATGTTCCTCATGCTCGTGCCGGCGACGTACTTTCTTGTCAACGGGCTGCTCGCGGTACGCATGCCGTACCGGCGGCAGTACACGATTATGCGCTACGACTCCTTGCTGATTTACACGTCGCATATCTTGTTTGTGCGCATCTTGTTTTTGCTGCTGCCCGATGCCAATCTGGTCGTCTACTTCGCGACGCTCGCCTTGTCGCAGCTGTTCGCCTCTTTGGTCGTGCGCGGCAAGGAGCGGTTTCCGGTTTTGAACAATTTGATTTGATCCCGTTTATCGGGATCTTTTTTTCTTGGAAGTAAAAAAAAGCACAGACCGCGCTGTGCTTGCTATTTTCCAAAATGGGCCGCCACCTCTTTAAGGTGTTCGATAATCGGCAAATGCTGCGGACAAACGCCTTCGCACTGGCCGCACGCCACGCAATCGCTCGCCTTGCCGAAACTTTGCGTGAGCCGGTCGTAGTATTCGCCTTGCGGGGTCCAGCCTTTTTCTTCAACTTCCTGAAGATCGGCGTTGTACAAGGAAAAATACTTAGGAATGTTGATGCGCATCGGGCATCCATCCGTACAATACGAGCAGCCCGTGCACGGCACGGCGATCGTTTCGTTGATGGCGTCGGCCGCTGCTTTCACGATTTGTTCTTCGGCCGGCGTGAGCGGCACAAAGTCTTTCATATACGAAAGGTTGTCTTCGAGCTGTTCCGGCGTGCTCATGCCCGAAAGCACCATCGCGACGCCTTCCTGGCTGGCGGCGAACCGGATCGCCCAGCTTGGAATGGAAAGCTCGGGCGCGTGGGCTTTCATGGCGGCTTCCGCTTTGGCCGGCAGCTTCGCGAGCGTTCCGCCCTTGACCGGCTCCATGACGATGACCGGCTTGCCATGTTTGCGGGCCACCTCCAGACATTGTCTGGATTGGATGCCGGCGCTGTCCCAGTCCAAATAGTTCAGCTGGAGCTGCACGAATTCCATTTCCGGATGCGCGCGCAAAACCTGGTCGAGAACGTCGGCGGTATCGTGGAACGAGAAGCCAATGTGCCTGACGAGGCCTTTTTTCTTTTTCTCGACGATCCAGTCAAAGCAGTCCAGGGCGGTGTATTTTTCAAAGTGGTCCTTTCCCATGTCGTGAAGCAGGTAATAGTCGAAAAACTCGACGCCCGTCTTTCGAAGCTGCTCGTTAAAAATACGATCCCGGTCTTCTTTCGTATGCAGGAAGCCGGCATGTAGCTTGGTCGCCAGCGTGTAGGCGTCGCGCGGATGGCGCTCGACCAGCGCTTTGCGGACGGCGTTTTCGGACTCGAAGCCGCAATACATCCAGGCGGTGTCGAAATACGTGAAGCCGCTGGCTAAAAAGGTGTCGACCATCCGGCTCGTTTGGGCCAGGTCGATGCTGGCGGCGTCGTCCGGATCGGTCAGGGGCAGCCGCATCAATCCAAAACCGAGTTTTTTGGGGGAAGGAAACAAAGATTCCATAAACATTTTCCTCTTCTTTCTTTTTCTCTTTTATTGTAGGATGGGCGCGGCAGATTCTCCAATATTTCTTTGGCATACGTTTCCATTCGCGCAAGGAATAAAAAAGATGCCTTATGGCATCTAAGCAAGAAAAGGAACGAGTCCCAAAACAAACACGACGAGAATCACGCAAGGCAGGACATAGCGGCAGTAGTTTTTCATCCAGGGTTTGACTTGCACGCCCTGTCCCGTGTTGGCTTCCTTTTGAAACGCTTCCCAGCCCCAGCCCTGGCTCCAGGTGCAAAACAGCACGAAGACAAGCGAGCCCAGTGGCAGCATGATGTTGGAAACGAGGAAGTCCTCAAAGTCCAGAATCGTCGTTCCGGCGCCGAGCGGCGCGATGTTTTCAAGCACGTTGAATCCAAGCGCGCAAGGCAGCGACAACACGAAGACGACGACAAGGTTGACCAGACACGCCTTCTTGCGCGGCCAACCAAACAGCTCCATGGTGCTGGACAGGATGTTTTCAAACACGGCCAGAACCGTCGAGAGGGCGGCAAATGACATGAAGACGAAAAAGAGCGCGCCCCACAAGCGGCCCAGTGGCATGTTGTGGAACAAGTTGGGCAGCGTGATGAAAATGAGCGACGGGCCTGCGCTTACTTCCACGTTGTACGCGAAGCAGGCCGGAATGATAATCAAGCCCGCGGTAATGGCCACGAACGTGTCCAGCAGGGCGACGTTGATGGACTCGCCCATGAGCGCGTGGTCTTTGTCGATGTAGGAGCCAAAGATGGCCATGGCGCCAATGCCCAGCGACAAAGTGAAGAACGCCTGGTTCATGGCCGCCACGATGACGTTGAGGGCGCCGGCTTCCTGAAAGCGGCTCCAGCTTGGCAGCAAGTAAAAGGCGAGCCCTTCCTGGGCGCCGTCAAGAAACAGCGAGTTGACGGCCAGCACGACCATGATGGCCAGCAGCGCCAGCATCATCCATTTGGTGATGCGCTCCAGTCCGTTTTGCAGTCCGAGCGCGCACACGCCAAATCCGATGGCGACGACAAGACCCATGAAGAAGACGAGCGTCCACGGGTCCTGGTTCATGGCCGTGAAGTGGGCGGCGACGGTTTCCGGGGTGGAGAAGTCGAGCCGGCCGGTCGCCATGTCGACAAAGTATTTGAGCATCCATCCGGCGACGGTCGTGTAAAACATCATAAGCAAGTAGTTGCCGGCGATGGCGAACTTGCTGTGGTGGTGCCACTTCGAGCCTTTGGGCTCCAGCTCGTTGTACATTTTCGCGCAGGAGCGTTTCGCGGCCCGGCCCATGGAAAATTCCATCGTCATGACCGGGATGCCGAGCACGACAAGGAAAAACAAGTAAATCAAAATAAAAATCGCGCCGCCGTTTTGCCCGGCGACATATGGAAATTTCCAGACGTTGCCGATGCCGATCGCGCAGCCCGCCGACAGCAGGATAAAGCCAAGTCTGGAACCAAGTTTTTCGCGTTCCATAAAAATTCCCCCTTCTTTTTTATTCGTATTCCATCTTACCATAACGAAAACCAAAAAGCGGCGGAGAATTTGTATTTGCGCACGGAAAAATGCGGTACAATGAAAGCATGGAAAAAAAAATAAAACTCATCCTGCTCGACATTGACGGAACGATCGTCAACTCGAGCTGGGACATGACACCGCTCACCAAACAAACCTTGACCAGGCTCCATGCCGCCGGCATTTTGCTTGGGATCGCTTCCGGCCGTCCGGTCGACGACATTTCGTTCCATTTGAAAAAGTGGGATTTGCCGTTTGATTTTGATGTGCTTGTCGGCTTGAACGGCTGCGAAGTCCAAAACAACGTCACCGGCGCGTACTCGATTTCCCACGAGCTCGACTGCCAGCGCTTGAGAACCGCCGTCACCTTGATGCAGGACCACTTCGACTGCATTCCGTTTTTGTATCGCGGCCCTTTGATCCACGCGCTCAAAGTCGATGAAGTCATTCGCACCTCGGCGCTCAAGTCCGGCAAGCAGCCGGTAGAAGTCGACCTGGACACCTTGTGCCAGTCGCCGTGCGTGAAAGTGATGTTTCGCACGAAGGACGGTCAAACCGTCGCGGAGATGGAACGCTTTTTGCAGGACACACCAACACCGGGATTGAAATGGTTCAAGACGCAGGAAACGCTTATGGAAGTGTCCGATCCCGACGTGTCCAAAGCGCTTGCCCTCCCCATCTTGTGCGCGCAGCTCGATTTGCCGGTTGAGGCGATCATGGCGTGCGGCGACACGACCAACGACAACGAGATGCTTTCGCAAGCCGGCCTTGGCGTCTGCCTGGCCAACGGCACCGACGACACGAAGGCGTGCGCCGACGAGATCACGGCGATCGACAACGATCACGACGGCCTGGCGCGGCATTGGATGGAACATCACCCGGAACTGTTCGACTAAACGAAAACACCATGCGGTTTTGGCAGGACGCGCATGGTGTTTTTATGGTTTTGTCATCAAAGCTGGCAAAGCGCGTGAAAACAAGCGCCTTTTTTTGTCGAAAGACGGGTTGGTGTTATAATGAATCCATGATTCGAGTACATCAAATAAAAACAAGCAGCCGGCAGCGCGAGGACATTCGGGCCGCCCTGCTCCAAAAACTGAATATGCCGGAAGCCGACTTGATCGACTTCCACTTGTATCGGCGAAGCGTGGACGCCCGCGGGCACCACGTGACGTTTTCATGGACCGTGGACGCCAAGGTGCACCACGAAAAAAAGTATTTAAAGCACAAGGATGTCGTCAAAAAGCCAAACGAGCGCTTTGATTTCGTCCCGAAAGGGAACATCCCGTTGACGAACCGGCCGGTGGTCGTCGGGTTTGGCCCGGCGGGAATGTTCGCCGCGCTCGTGCTCAGCCAGCAAGGCTATCGCCCTGTCGTGATCGAGCGGGGCTCCTCGATCAAAAAGCGGCAGGCGGATGTGAACCGGTTTTGGAAAGAAGGCGTTTTGGACCCCGAAAGCAACGTCCAGTTTGGCGAAGGCGGGGCCGGCGCGTTTTCGGATGGCAAGCTGACGAGCCGGACGAAAGATCCGCTGCTTCGAAAGGTTTTGGAGGAGCTGGTTCATTATGGCGCCGATCCCGACATTTTGATCGATGCCTATCCGCATATCGGCTCGGACGCACTGGCCGGCATTATCGAGCGCATGCGCGACGACATGATCAAAATGGGCGCGACGTTTCTTTTCGACACGAAGGTCGAGGACGTCGTGACAGAAGAGGGGGCGCTTTGCGCGCTGGTCGCCAACGAAAAGACGATCGACTGCCAGGCGTGCGTGCTCGCGATCGGGCACAGCGCCATGGATACGGTGCACGCGCTATACGAAAAAGGCATGCGTTTGGAAAACAAGCCGTTTCCGATTGGCGTGCGCATCGAGCACACCCAGGCGTTTATCAACGAGGCGATGCTTGGCGATTTCAAAGACGACCCGCGCCTCGTTCCGGCCCGGTACACGCTGACGGAAATGACGTCCAACCATAAAGGGGTGTACACGTTTTGCATGTGCCCGGGCGGATACGTCATTCCAAGCGCCGCCCAGCCCGGACAGCTTGTCGTCAACGGCATGTCATACGCCGATCGGGCGGGCACGAACGCCAACAGCGCGCTGCTCATCCAGTGCGACGCGTCCGATTATGGGACGAATTTGTTCGATGGCGAGCGATTCGTGGAGGCGCTGGAGCGCAAGGCGTACGCGATGACGGAAAACTACAAGGTGCCTGTCCAGCTCGCGTCCGATTATTTGCGCGGGCAGACGAGCGACCATTTGGAAGGCGTAGAGCCTTCGTACGCTTTGGGCTATTCGTTTGTCGACTTGAACACGCTCTTTCCGCCGCAGCTCAATGCCTCCCTCCACGAGGCGCTGGAGGCGTTTGAACGCAAGGTTCCCGGCTTTGTTTCGTCGGGCGCCGTGCTGTCCGCCATCGAGTCCCGAAGCAATCCGACGGTGCGGCTCGTGCGCGACAAGGAAACGCGGATGAGCAGCTTGTCGGGCGTGTATCCGTGCGGCGAGGGCAGCGGGTACGCGGGCGGCATCGTGACCAGCGCGATCGACGGCATCAAGAGCGCCCAGGCGCTCATGGATCGCTTTGCGAAATGTGAGGTAAAATAAATGCGTTTATTCAAACCGGATTACTATGTCCGCAATTTTGAAAAAATAAATTTGGACCGTCTGAAAAAAAGAGGAATCAAACTTCTGCTTTGCGACATCGACAACACGCTGGTCGCCTACAACGACCCGGATTCGAACGCGAAGGTGAAGCGTTTTTTGCGCGACGTGGAAGCCCATGGCATCCAGGTGGCGCTGTGTTCGAACGCCGCGCCGGCCAGAGCCAAGCGGTTCGCGCGCGATCTTGACGTGGAAAAAGTGTACTATCTCTCGTTCAAGCCGCTGGCGCGCAACATGAAAAAAGCGATGCGCCACTTTCACGTTTCGCCAAGACAGACGGCGCTGCTCGGGGACCAGCTGCTGACGGATATGCTTGGCGGACATCTGGCGGGGGTGTACACGATTTTGACCGCCCCGATCATTGAAAAGGACAAACTCGACACCCGGATCAACCGGTTTTTCGAAGGGTTCATCTATCGGCATTTTGAAAAAAACAATATTTTGAAAAAGGGGGATTTTGATGACTAAATACTGCAAAGGATGCGGGGCCCGGCTCCAAAACGACGATGAAAACGCGATTGGCTATGTGCCGACGCTGGATTCGTCGTATTGCCAGCGGTGCTATCGCATTCGCCATTATGGCGACGTGACGATCAACTTGCAGCAGGGAATCGAATCGAGCGAGACGTTTGAAAAAATCGACCGTCTGGAAGGCGTCGTGTTTTGGGTCGTGGACTTGTTCGCGTTTGAATCGAGCCTGATTTCCCGGCTGAACCAAAAGCTGCCGGGAAAAAAGATCGTGCTCGTGCTTACGAAACGCGACGTGCTGCCCAAGACGCTCACCGACCGCAAGATTTTCGATTTCGTGGACGAGCGTCTGGCCGAGGAACACATTCGGGTGGAAGCCAAAATCATTTTGGGCGGCTTGCTCAAAGGCGGCGAGGAGGCAAACGCGTCGATGGCGACGCTCGACGAAGCCATACACCGTTACGCCGCGCATCAAAACATCATCTTTATGGGGGTCGCCAACTCGGGAAAATCGACGCTGATCAACCGGCTGCTCGCTTCCAACGACTTGACGACTTCGCGCAATCCTGGAACGACGATCGACGTGGTGACGATTGAAAACGGCGACCATATCCTTTACGACACGCCCGGCATCGAAGATCCGCACAGCGTGCTCACCCACGTGGAGCCCAAAGATTTGAAAACGCTCATTCCAACGAAGCCGATTCGACCGCTTGTGACCCAGATTTACGAAAACCAGTCGTTCGCGGTGGGCGGTCTGGCCCGCATGGACGTGTATACAAACGGCAAGGCGACGGTCGTGGCTTACTTTTCGCGCAGCCTGAGCGTGCATCGTGGCAAAGTGGAGAAGGCGGACGCGCTGTGGCAGCGCCATATTGGCGGCATGCTTTCGCCGACGCTGGATTCGTCGCCAGATTCCATGCAGGTGTACCAGGCGCCCGCTTTTGACGGGAAGCTCGATGTCGTCATTCATGGAATCGGCTGGTTTTGCGTGTCGGGCGATATTAAGGAAATTTACGTAAGAGTGCACAAAGGCATCTTTGTGACGTTTAGAAAGGCAATGATTTAACATGTTGAACAATCAGGATAAAAAATATTTAAGAGGACAGGCGCAGGAAATGAGCGCCCTGGTGCAAATCGGAAAATCGGGGCTTTCGATGAATTTGTACGAGTCGCTTGATCTGGCGCTGGAAGCGCACGAGCTTGTGAAAGTCAGCTTGCTCAAAACGGCGCCTCTTGACGCGCGCGAGGCGGCGATCGAATGCGCGGCCAACACGCATTCCGAAGTCGTCCATCTTGTCGGCCGGACCTTCGTGTTGTACCGGCGCAGCAAGGAAAACAAGATGGGATTGAAAAAATGAGGCATGTGGCGCTGCTTGGCGGATCGTTCGATCCGATCCACCGCGGTCATTTGACGATGGCGCGCACCGCCCTCGAACAGCTGGGCGCGGATGAAGTGTGGTTCATCCCGACGTACGAGACGCCTCTCAAAGACCGCGTGCTGACGAGCGACTCGCATCGTCTGGCGATGATTGCGCTCGCGATCCAGGACGAGCCGCGTTTTCGCTGCGATCCCATCGAGGTCGAGCGCGCGGAAAAATCGTACACGATCGACACGCTGCGGGAGCTGACGGCCCGCTATCCGGACACGAAGTTCACGGTTTTGATTGGCGCCGACCAGGTCGCGCAGTTCGACCGGTGGCGCGACCACGAACAGCTGCTGGAGCTGGCGGACGTCGTCGGCGTGGAGCGGGAAGGAAGCGTGGGGGCCAATCCGTGCGGCTTGCCTTGCGTCAAAATGGAGGCGGTGCCGGTGTCCTCGTCGATGGTTCGGCTTGGTCAAGGCTTGAATTATGTCGACCGGCGCGTTTTGGATTACATTTACGCGCATCGGCTGTATGTGAAGGATTTTATTAAGTCGCGGGTGCATGAGCACCGGTATTTGCATTCGTGTTCGGTGGCGGATCTTTGCGAGCTGTTCGCGCTGGAAAACGGATACGATCCGACCAAGGCGTATTTGGCGGGGCTGTTCCACGATGTGTGCAAGGAGCTGGCGCCTAGCCAGATGCGGGCGTGGATCAAGGCGATCGCCCCCAAGTACCTCGACGCCCATCCGGCGATTTGGCACGGCTTTGTGGGCGGACAGGTGGTGCGGTCGGTTTTCTTTATGGATGACTGGCAAATCGCCAACGCGATCCACTGGCACGTCCTTGGTCAAAGCGGCGATCCGTACGCGATGATGGTGTATTGCGCCGACAAGCTGGATCCGCTGCGCGGGTATGACAGCTACGACTTGATCGAGGAATGCAAGCGCGATATTTACAAAGGGTTTGAAAAAACCAAAGCGCAAAACGACGAATATGTGAAAAAGAAGGAGAATCGGAAATAAATGGATGTATTGAATATCGTATTGAACGCGATTTCGGAGCGGAAAGGCGAAGCCATCGACGTGTATGACGTGCGCTCGCTCACGCCGTTTCTGGATACGATGGTCGTGGCGTCGTCATCGAATTTGCGGCAAAACAACGCGATCGCGGCCAACATTCGCGACCGGCTCAAGGAAGCCGGCTACACGGGCGAGATTCGCGAGGAAGGCATGAAGGAGTCGAAATGGCTTTTGATCGACTTGAAGGAAATCGTCGTGCATTTGTTTGTGGGCGAGGAACGGAACGCATACGGGCTGGATCGTTTGTATGCCGACGTTTTGGCGGAACGCTATGATGTATAACACGCTGGCGCGCTACTATGACGCGCTGGTCAAAGACGACGAGGCGACAAAGGCGTATGTGGACTGGATCGAGTCGTTCCATCCCGGAAAGAAAATGCTGGAGCTGGCGTGCGGTTCGGGGGAAATCACGGAACGGCTGGCGCGGGTCGGGCACCGGCTGGACGCGCTGGATTTAAGCGCGGACATGGTGGAGCAGGCGAAACAAAAAGATCCGGAACGCCTGATCGGGTTTTCCGTGCGGGACATGCTCGATTTGACGGGTTTGCCAATGTACGAGGCGGTGGTGTGCTTGTGCGACAGCTTCAACTATCTTTTGGAAAAGCAGGACGTCGCTCGTTTTTTCGAACAGGTGGCCGGCCATATCGAGGCGGGCGGCTTGTTTTTCTTCGACACGCATGCGCTGGACCGGCTGGATGAATTCGCGGACGAGTTTAACGAGACGGGCGCCTTTGAAGACGGCGTCCAGTACCAGTGGTCGATTATGGCGGAGGACGACTTCGTGTATCAGGACTTCGCATTTTATCTCGCGGATGGATCGGTGGTTCAGGAGCATCATATGCAGCGGGTGTACGCCCCGCGGTTTTTAGAGGAGGCGCTCGAGCCGTGGTTTGACATCGTGTCGGTGACGAAGGATTTCGACGTGGAAGGCATCGCGGCGGGCGAGAAGTATTTTTTTGTATGCAAAAGGAAAAGAGGATAAAATGATTGGAATCATTTGCGCCATGGAGGAGGAGCTGCAAGCGGTCCTCGCCCATGTTAAAGAGGAAAAACAAGTACGGACCGGTACGACGCGGCTGCATTACGGCACGCTGAACGGGCAGGCGATCGTCGCCTGCCTAAGTGGTGTCGGCAAGGTGAACGCGGCGATGGCGGCCACGATCGTATGCATGGAGCCAGCTGTCGACCTGGTGATGAATGTCGGGGTGGCGGGCGGCTTGCGGTCCGGCCAGCACGTTTGCGACCTGGTGATTTCCGACGCGCTCGTGCAGGCGGATTTTGACTCGAGTCCGCTCGATGGCGAAGAGGGGATCGGCTTGCGGTTTCCAGTTCGGCCCGAACTGGTCCGGAAGGCGTCGGCGATTGCCAGACAGCTCGATATTCCGTACCATGTGGGGACGATCGCGACGCAGGACTTGTTCATGGCCCGTCCCGAGGATTTCGCGAAGCTGATGGATCGGTTTCCGCAAAGCGCGTGCGCGGAAATGGAAGGGGGCGCCGTCGCGCAAGTGGCGATCGCGTTTGAAAAACCGGTTTTGGTGCTGCGGACGTTGTCGGATGTCGTGCACCATGCCGACAATCCGATGGAATTTTCAAAGTTCGCGGCGCTGGCCAGCCGGCAGGCGGCCGATGTGATCGCGGCGTGGTGCGCGCAGGCGTAAGGAGGGAAGTTTCTCTCCTTTTTTTTCTATGCTATAATGGGCCCATGGCAGTGCTAAAGAAGAAAACGAAAAAAAGAGGGGGTTCCTCGTATTACGGGTTCCCGATGACATTGACGCTGGTGTTCACCTTTTTGTTTGTGTTCGCGCTTTTATGGTCGTTGTTTATTAGCGGCCCGGCGCGGGTGCATGACGAGCAGCTGGCGAAGGCGTACGCGACAATCGAAAAGAAGGTGCCGGGCATTCAAGGGCTGCGGCAAAACATATTCGACTATGTGACGTATCAAGGCTATACAGAAGACACGCTGTACTGGTTCGACCAGAAGCTTGACGAAATCACGACGCGGGACATCGGAACGCTGGACTATGAAAAAGCGCGCGAAATCGCCCAAAAGGAATACGGGATCGAGCCAAGCACGGTGGAGCTGACGTTTGGATACAACAGTCCATGCTATGAAGTGATCGGATCGGATCGAATGCTTTTGCTCGACTACGACACGTTCACCCGGGTTTATGAAAGGCAGGTATAGAGGATGGCACAAAATATTGACTGGTCCGCGCCCTGGATCGACCAGTGCGCGTGGATCTTTTCTAATTTGGAGAATTTGACGCTGGACGCGAAAGAGGCGCTTATCGTGCTGCTGATCGCGCATTACAACCGGCACGACCTTCCGATTTCGACGGAGGCGTTCGCGCAAAAGGCGAAAATCAGCGAAGAGGAAGTGGATACGATTTTTCAGATTTTGTCCACGAAAGGGTATTTGACGATCGACTTTGTGAACGGAAAAGTCGTGTTCTGTCTGGACGGGCTCGTACGGATGACAAGAGTGCCTGGAAAACAGCTTTCCAAAAGCTTGATTTCGGAATTCGAGGATGAATTCGGACGCGATCTGAGTCCGCAGGAAATGCAGAAAATTTTAGATTTGTCCGAAAAATTCACGGAGCGGCAGGTGATTTGCGCGTTGAACGAGGCGTCCGTCTACAACAAGCGCAATTTGACGTACATTGAGAACGTGCTCATTTCCTGGAGCAACAAGGGGCTGAGCACGGAAGATATCGAAAGCGGGATCCGGTAATGACGGGTAATGAGATCGTCGAAAAAATCGAAACGATTTTTCCGGACGCGCAATGCGAGCTTTTCCACGACTCGACGTTTCAGCTGGTCGTGGCGGTGATTTTGTCGGCGCAAACAACGGACGCTTCCGTCAACAAAGTGACGCCGAAACTGTTTGAAGCGTATCCGGACGCGCAAAGCCTCGCCAAAGCCGAGGCGGCGGATGTCGAACCGTACATCCGCTCGATTGGTTTGTATCGTTCGAAAGCGAAAAACATCGTTTCGATGGCCCGGGATTTGATGGCGCGGTTTGACGGCGTCGTGCCAAGCACGTACAAAGAATTGCAGTCGCTGGCGGGCGTGGGACGAAAGACGGCCAATGTCGTGCGCAGCGTCGCGTTCGACATTCCAAGCTTCGCGGTGGATACCCATGTGGATCGGGTGAGCAAGCGGCTTGGCCTGGCGAAGTTTGGCGACACCGTGGAGAAGGTGGAGGAAAAGCTGAAGCGAAAGATCGACCGGGACCGTTGGAACCAGGCGCATCACGATTTCATCTTTTTCGGCCGCTATTTTTGCACGGCGCGCAATCCGAAATGCGAAGAATGCCCGTTTCAGTCGTTTTGTAAAAAAGAGGGTCTGGAAGCGTATAAAAAGAGCGAAAAACAGCGGCTTTCCAAAAAAAATGAACAAGCAAAAACCGATGGCGAATGATTCCATCGGTTTTTTTTGGTTACTGGCTGTCGGCACCGCCTTCCGGTGGCGTGATTGGATCGACAGGAGTTGGTTCGGTCGATCCTGAATTTCCCGGATCGGTCGTTCCCGAGTTGCCTGGGTCGGACGCGCCCGGATCGGTCGTTCCTGAATTACCCGGATCGGATGTTCCCGGATCAGTCGTTCCCGAGTTGTCTGGATCGGATGTTCCCGGATCGGTCGTTCCCGAGTTACCTGGATCGGATGTTCCTGGATCGGTTGGTGGATAGTACGTTCCCGGGTTGTAGTAGGATGGTTCCTGATATGCTGGTGTTTGATTCGAGGCGTTTGTTTCCGGCTCGGCCGCCTTTGGCTCGGCTTCGGTTTTGGTTTCGGCCGGGGCGCCTTCCGGTTTGAACGTTTCCGGATCGAAGTATTTTTTACCGTCCGGTTTGGTGTAGGAAATCGCGTTTTTCAGCGTTCCTTTTTCCTTTTGGAGCAAAATCGTCTCGATTTCCTTTGGTTGCGGCGCGATCGAGATGGATGTCTGGGTTCCGCTGTTCAGGGCGTCCCAGGTTTGCTGGCTGAGCGGAACGAGTCCGTCCACCATGGACGAGAGGGTTCCGCCGTTGGCGACGTCTTTGGCGCTGACGACTTTCACGTTGACTTCCTGTTCCAAAATTTTGCCGTTTTCGCAGATGGCTTTGACTTTGATCGTGTTTTCGCCCGGCTTCGTGATGTCGACGGCGTCGGTTTCAATGCGGACCGGATCGTTCGCAATCGCGAGGAAGTAGTTTGCCAAGTCGAAGTCGATGGCGTCCTGCTCGACGACGACAAGTTCCGGGAAGCCGATGAAGCGCGGATTGTCGGTGGAATCGACTTCTTTGACGACGAGCTTGGAGCTGACTTTTTGATCGCCTCGAACAAGCGTGATGGCGTAGGTGCCGGGTTCGAGCGCGTCTTTTCCTTTCGTGGTCACTTTTTTCGTCGTAGCGTCGTAGGTGTATTTGGACGAATCGCTCAGCAGCGGGCTTTCAATCGTGATGCCTTCGGCATCGGATTCCAGAAAGAGCGCGGGTTCCAGACGGATGGCTTCGCCATACGGAACTTCCACTTGTTCTTTGGCTTCGATCGTGTCTTTGGGCAGGAACATAAAAAAACCGATAGCGGCCAGAATCGCGACGACGCTTAGACTGATCCCGACAATTAGGTTTCGTTTGCGAATCGAACTTGTTTTTTTCATTACATTCTC
Organism: Dubosiella muris; assembly: GCF_004793885.1. Lineage (GTDB taxonomy): Bacteria > Bacillota_I > Bacilli_A > Erysipelotrichales > Erysipelotrichaceae > Dubosiella > Dubosiella muris. Next base: position 60,185 of record NZ_SRYG01000013.1, on the reverse strand, counting down.
TCTCCTCTTACTTTTATAATTTTCTTGGTTGATTTTCTTTTTTCATTATATCAGAAATGGGGGAGGATTTTGGGAAAAATCAAAACTTGTATGGAAGAGAAAAACAGAAAAAGGGGAAATGGTATGGAGGGGTTGCGTCTTTTGGCCAAGTTTGACATAATAGAAAACGGAATTCCATTTTTTTAAAATTTTTTTTTCTTTTCGATCCACTTGGATCCAATTTCATCGCACTTAATTATGATTATGAAGGAGGAAATTTTCTGGATAAAGACAGAAGTTTGAAAGCACTCCTCTCCATCAAAGAAATTTTCGCGTCTTTGGTGAACACGTTCGTGTTTGACGGGACGCCAAAAGTAAAACCGGAACAAATCGTTTTTTTGACTATGCAGGGAAAAATCCATCGAAACGGGATGTTTCGGTATTTTGACCGGGATACGCTCGCTCTGGTTGTGGACGAAGAACGCAGGCCCTGGTTCCTGATTGGCTTTGAAAACCAGACGGGGATAGATCCGGATATGGACATTCGCAATTTGACGTACGACGCGACGACGTGGCACTGGATGATGATGAAGATCCGGCAAACCCGTAAAAAAATTCGTTGCGCGAAAAAAAGCGGACGGGAAATCCATCTGGAGCCGGATGACTTGTCGTATCGGATCCCCTGTGTGACGATTGTGCTTCATTATGGAAAAAAGGAGTGGAAACCGCGCACGTTGGCGCAGTCAATGCCGCAAAATGACTGTGAAAACTTGAAACGATTGAGCGCGGATTATAAAATAAATGTAGAGAATATCGCTTTTTTGACGGCGGAGGTTTTAGGGTATCTGCATGGTGATTTTCGGGCGATCGCCCGGTATTTGCAGGCGCAAAGACTAGGAACGGAAGCGGACTTTTTTGTGGGCGATCCCGACATGAAAATCATGTACTGGGAAACGCTGGAGGTTTTGAAGGCGTTTAGCGCGGACCGGATCGTGGAGTCCGTGCTGGATTCGCTCATTCAATCGGAAAAGACCGAACCAACGAAAGGAGGTGTCGTGATGGCGGGGGCATTCGAGCAGTATATGAACACGGTGCTGGAAGAGAAGATGGAGAAGGAAAAGAAAGCGTGGCTTTTGGAGAAGCAGCGCTGGGACAAAGAGAAACGAAATAGAGATGAGGAAATCGGCGAGGCGGTTTCGACCTTTGTGATTTTGGCCCAGCGTCTTATGCTGGAGGAAGGACTCAGCGCGCAGGAAGCGTGCGACCGTCTTTTGCTGAAGGGGAAGCTGCGCGAAAAGATCATGAAGTTTTTGTTTCACTAATTCGGAAAAAGGGATTGACAACGCTTACATCAGGCGTTAGGATATAGCCAGAAATAAGGTTTGTAACTCCTTGGAGGCATTACCTGTGATTGACGAAGGTCAAATGCATGGTGAATGTTGACGGGGAGTTTTTTTTACGAAAAAGGAGGGTGTATGTTTGGGTTAAAGAAAAAGGCGGAACCGCCAAAACGGTCGAAACTGGTCGTGGCGGCTCCATTGAGCGGGGAACTTATTGATTTGTCGAGTGTGAACGACGGGGTGTTTTCAAAAAAGATGATGGGTGAAGGCTTTGCCATCAAGCCGGAAAACGGGCGGGTCCTCGCTCCCGTCGCGGGGACGGCGGTCACCGTTTTTCCGACCGGACACGCGGTGGGCATCCGGACAAAAGACAACGTGGATGTGCTTGTCCACATCGGACTGGATACGGTAAACTTGAAAGGAGAAGGGTTCAAGACGCTCATCCAGGAAGGCGACGAGGTGCGAATCGGGCAGCCAATCGTGGATTTTGATCAAGATGTGATCGAGAAAAACGGATTCGAAACGACGACGATGGTCGTTTTTACGGAAGGATTCAAACGGCCAATCAAAGTGAATCCGAAGCAAGTCAAGGCGGGTGATGTGCTGATTCAGGCTTAGAAAGGGAAGACGATGCGGATTATTAAGAAAATCAACAACAACGTGGCGATCGGACTGGATCAAAACGAAAAGGAAGTCATCGTGTTTGGAAAAGGCGTTGGGTTTCCGGCGATTCCTTACGAGTTGAACGACCTTTCGAAAATCGACCGGACATACTATGATATTGATCCTCGCTACTATGATTTGATCAACAGCGTGGACGAGCGCGTGCTGTTGTTGTGCACGAAAATGATGAACGTGGTTTCGACCAAAATCATCGCGGAATGGAATCCCAACCTCGTCTTTATTTTGACGGACCATATCACGTTCGCGCTGGAACGCTTCAACAAAGGGATGGCGATCCAGTTTCCCTACTCGGATGAAATCGAGCAGGAGTATCCGCAGGAAAACAAGCGGGCGTACTGGATCGTGAAAAACGTGAACCACAACTTTCGGGTGAAGATGCCTAAAGGCGAGATCACATGCATCGCGATGCATTTAATCAACAACCAGATCGGGGACAGGAAAGGGAAGACGGAAACGGCGTCGCAGCGGTCGGACCGGATCTTGAAGTTCGCCATCGCGACGATCGAGCACGATTTCGGCATTCAGATTTCCCGAAAGGATTTAAACTACTACCGGTTTAAAAACCACATCGCCTATTTTGTGAAGCGCAAGGACCGTCACGAGGAGTTCAAAGACGAAACGAGCGACTTGTTCGCCCTGATGATGGAAAAGTATCCGGATTCGTTCAAGACGGCGATGAAGATCAACGATTTTTTGAAGGAAGAATATTCCGCGGATTGTTCGCAGGACGAGATCCTGTATTTGATGATCCATATCAACCGATTTATTCAACGAGGATTGTAACCTGGAAAACAGGGCATGACCCAAAAACTTTTAATGGTGTTTTTGGGTTTTATTTTTTAGGAGGAAAAGAAAGATGGAAAAAAACCAGCAAATCGCGGCAAGCGTTTTAGAGCTTGTGGGCGGGAAAGAAAACATTTCGTTTGTGACGCACTGCATGACGCGGCTGCGCCTGAATTTGAAAGATGAAAGCATCGTGGACGACGAAAAGGTAAAGAAAATCAAAGGCGTGCTGGGCGTCGCGCATTCGGGCGGCCAGTACCAGATCATCATTGGGCAAAACGTGCCAAAGGTGTACAAGGCGGTGTGCGAAACGGGCGGCTTCCAGCAACATGCCGCGATCGAGGAAAACCTTGATCAGCCTAAGGAGAAACTGACGTTGAAAACGATCGGATCGAACATCATGAACTATATGTCGGGCGCGATGACGCAGCTGATTGGCGTCATGATCGGAGCGGCGATGTTCAAAACCGTGCTTGTTTTGATTGGGCCGGACATGTTAAAGCTCATTAGCGCCGAGAGTGACACGTACTTGCTGTTGAACGCGATTTACAACGCGTTCTATTACTTTCTGCCGGTATTCCTCGGGTATTCGGCGGCCAAGAAGCTGGGCGCCAACGTCACGCTAGGCATGATGATGGGAACGTTGCTGCTGGTGCCGGATTTTGTCAACTTGATCGGAACAAAGGAGTCGATTTCGATTTACGGCTTGTTGAGCGCGCCGGTGCAGTCGTACGCGCAATCCGTTTTGCCGATTTTACTGGCGGTCGCGATCATGAGCGTCGTGGAAACGTTCTTTAAAAAAGTCGTTCCGGATGTGTTGTCGACGATTTTTGTGCCGACACTGACCCTCGCTGTCATGGTTCCGCTTCTGTTTTGCGTCTGTGGTCCGATTGGCGGCTATATTGGCGCGTGGGTAGGCGATTTGCTGATTGGCTTTGGCGATGTGGGCGGCTTTGTCGCGGTAGCGGTTGTCGCGGCGCTGTGGGAGTTCCTTGTCATGACGGGCATGCACGCGGTGCTGATTACATTCGCCATTACGACGATGCTTCAGACAGGAAGCGATTCGTTTGTGCTTGTTGCCGGAGGAATCGCGACATGGTCCGCGTTCGGTATGGCGCTGGGCGCGTTCTTTAAGCAAAAAAACAAAGAGGAAAAAGCGGAAAGCTTTGGATATTTCGTGTCGGGTATTCTTGGCGGTGTGACCGAGCCGGTGCTGTTTGGTGTCGGCATGCGCTACAAACGACCGTTTCTGGCGCTGCTTGGCGGTGGCCTGCTTGGTGGCTTGTACGCGGGGATTACGCATGTAAGTACCTATGTGCTGGGCGCGACGAACTTTTTGTCAGTCCTTGGCTTTGTGGCCGGAGGAACGAGCAATTTAGTCAATGGCATCATCGCTTCCGTGCTTGGCATGCTGGCAACCGCGGTCTTGACGTACATCTTAGGGGGCTTCGAGGAAGAGGACGAAGTGGAAAAGGCCGAGGAGCTGGAACCTGTATTGGAAATTTAATCCAAAGACGGGCCGCGGAAGAAACATTCTTCCGTAGCTCTTCTTATTCGATACAATAAAGGAAAAAAGGAGAAAAGGAAAATGAAGCAGATTTTAGTAAGAGCGGACGATTTGGGCTATTCGCGGGGTGTGAACTACGGCATTATGGACAGCGTTCGGCATGGTATCGTGCGGTCGGTGGGACTGATGCCGAACATGCCGGAAGCGAAAAACGGGTTTGATTTGATCAAGGATCTCGATGTGTGTATCGGACAGCATACGAACATTTGTGTGGGGAAACCGCTTTGCGATCCGAAGGATATTCCATCGCTTGTGGACGAAAACGGCAATTTCAAAAGCTCAAAGACATATCGTTCGGCGAAAGAGGATTTTGTCGACCTGGAGGAGGTCGTTTTGGAAATCGAAGCGCAATATGAAAAATTCAAGGAAATCACGGGCAGAAAGCCGGGCTACTTTGAAGGACACGCGGTGGCAAGCGACAACTTTTTCAAGGGACTGGAAATCGTGGCGAAGCGGCATGGCTTGCACTATTTGGGAATGAGCTTTAGCGGACCGGTTCCGTTTAAAAACAGCTGGATGGCAAGCAATTTTCATTTCAACGACAAAGATTACGACCCGTTTGAAACGTTGAAGCGGATGGCGCTGGCGGACTATGACGAGAATGTCGTTCCGATGATGGTGCTCCACCCGGGCTATTTGGACGCGTTTATTTTAAAAACATCCTCGCTGCTCAAGCCAAGAACGCTGGAAGTGCAAATGACGATAGATCCGGACGTCAAACAATGGCTGAAAGACAACGACGTGCAAGTCATATCGTATGACGAGGTGAAGTAAAAAACATTCCGGCGTTAGGAAAAGATTTGTTCCCTTCGCTTTGGATTGTTCTTTATAATGAATCCAAAGAATAAAGGAGAAACGAACATGAAACTTGGATTGAGCGTGTATCCGGAACAGGAAACACTGGAACAAATCGAGGCGTATTTGACATTGGGAGCGAAATACGGCTTCGACACGATTTTCACGTCCATCTTTTCGGTCGATGGAACGCGAAAGGAAATCGTGGATTATTTTAAAAAACTAACGGACATCGCCCACGGGCTGGGGTATGTGGTCGACGGCGACGTCAACACGTGGTTTTTTGAAAAGATTGGCGCCAGCTATGACGACCTTTCGGTCTTTAACGAAATGGGCATTGACATTCTTCGGATGGATGGTCCGTATGGGGACGAGCGGGACGCGGCACTGATCAACAACCCGTTTGGCATCCGGATCGAATACAACACGTCGATGATTCGCGTGGTGGACAACGCGCTGGCGCACGGAGCGGAAAAAGAGCGGATCTCCACGTGCCACAACTTTTATCCGCAGCGCTATACGGCGCCAAGCTATGAGCAAATCAAAGGGATGAACGCGCATTTTCACAAGCTGGGCATTCCGGTCGCGATGTTTTTGAACTCGCAGGTGGAAGGAACGCATGGCCCGTGGCCGGTATCGGACGGGCTGCCGACAATCGAGGAACACCGGGATATGCCGGTGAGCGCCCAGCTCAAGCACATGCTGGCGATGAAGACGATCGACCTGGCGCTGTTTGGCAACGCGTTCGCCAGCGAGCAAGAGCTGGAAGCCGTGGCGCGGGTTTTGGACAAGGCGACGGTTTCTTTAAAAGAAGTGGATCCGAAAATGGCGCGCGCTTTGCGAAGCATGTACGCGATGCATGGCAAGACCGTGCCAAAGGAACAGCTCGTTCGCATTCCTTTTTTGATTCACGAGGAAGAAGGATTGAGCGAGGCGGAAAAGGAGCGGTTGTACTTTGGCTTTCACGCCGATCTGGGCGATTGTTTGAACTATATGCTACGTTCCCGGTTGAGCCGGATGGCGTGCGGCAAAGAGGAAATCAAACCGCGCGTTTGCGACAAGCCGATGTTTGAGCGTGGCGACGTCGTCATCGTGAATGATCACTTACGCCATTATGCGGGCGAAGTGCAAATCGTGCTGAAGCCGATGAAAAACGACGGCCAGCGCAACTTGCTGGGGTATGTCGACGCGAGCGAGGAGGAAATCTTTGATTTGATCGAGGCGCTGGATTTCTTCACGTTTGTGAAAGCGGAATAGATACTTTGGGACAGTGCAAGCTGTCCTTTTTTGCGCAGAAATTAAAAAGTCCCTTGAAAAAGTGTAAATTGCGCGTTTTTGGTGCGGGAGGTATAGAAAAAGAAATCCGTTTCGCGAAATCCGATTTCCTTTTTCTCAATCTTCTTTTCTTTGCACACGCTGGATCGTTCCCCGTTCCATGAAGACGATCGCATCGTAAAGCGCCATATTGGCCGCGACCGGTTTGTGGCAAATGGAAACCATCGCCAATTCGGAACATTCCACAAACACGCGTTCAATGGCCGCGGTCGTTTGCGTGTCCAGCGCGGAAAACGCCTCGTCCAGCAAAAGCCAAGGCCGTCGCTGGTACAATGCCCGGGCCAGCTGGATGCGCTGGCGTTCGCCGCCCGAAAGAACGTCGTGATCCAAACGCAGCCTTTGGTTTGGATCCAAATGGGAAAGTCCAACTAGATCCAAAACCTCGGCGAGCCGGTTTTCGTCGCGTGGTGTATCCAGACAAATGTTGTCCGCCACGCTGTCTGGAAACAACGGCGCGTCCTGCTCGACGATCGAACAATACGCGTGAAAGTCGGGCAGCGGCGGATCGAGCGCGATGTCGCCTTTGATCACGTTGAACAACGTCGTCTTGCCGCAACCCGACGGGCCGACGATCATGACCTTTTCATGAGCGCGGAACGTGAAGTCGATGTCATGAAGAATCGTTTTGCCCTGGATGACGAGCTTGTCGATTTGAACCGGGATCGAGTTGGGATCCTCACTTGGAATGGAAGAGGAAACCGCTCGATCGCGCAACGCCAAAAACGAGGCGAGGATCGGCGCGTTGGATACAAGCCGGTTGCGAATCGTCGAAAAGTTGATGACCGGATTCGTGATCGTGTTGGACACCTGCATCGCGCTGACCGCCAGGCCGGCCGCCGCGCCGCTTCGCAGCAGAAGTCCGCACAAAAACACCTGCCCGAAAAACAACACGTAGCCGATCTCGAAATTGATCGCATCCAGCCTGGCCAGAAGAAGATGATTGGCGTATATCGCGTCCGCGCCGGCGTGAATCGTCTTTCGCAACGTGTTTTGTTCCCGCTTTTCCAAATCGTAGTTTTTGATGACCGAAAAGTTGTGGTACATTGTCTGGACGCGGGCCAGCCACTGGCTCTGCTGGTCGAGTACCGCCTGCTGGCTTGCCTTCAGCTTCGTTTGAAACAGCGCGTTGAAACCGACCATGACGATACTGCCCGCCAGCAAAAAGCAAAGGATCAGCGGGGAAAGGGTGAAAAAGTACACGCAGCCAAATACGAAGTTGACGGCCAGCCCCATCGCCTTCAGCAACGGCGTCATGTACTGGTCCATGAGCGTGTCCATCTGGGTGGACAGCTTGTTCAAGTAGGCGTTCAATTCCGTTTGGTGAAATGTTATGTTCGACTCGGCCAGGTACGCCTGGATCGCGCCCTCGAGCAAAGTCACCCGCGTCTGGCGCTTCGCTTTCTCCATGATCCGCTCCCGGCCGTACTGGGCGATGAAATGCAAAACGATGAACCCGGCGCACATCGCGTAAAAGCGAAGGCGGTTCAAATCGGCGATGTGGTCGATGAGCAAGCCGAACACGACGGCGCTTCCGAGTTCCACGACGGCCGCCAGCACGAGCCAGAAAAAAATTTGCGCGAGCAGGCGATTTTGATGAAAAAACAGTCGACGAATCATAAAGTCTTCCTTTCTCGTTTGAAATCATTTTATAATGGAGCTGTATTTTCTCAAGGAAAGGATATTCAGGAATGTTGAAGACTGGAAAAAACGAGAAAAGCCACGTTCAAGGCGCGCTTATGCGGGCGTTGCGGTCGCAACGGGGATTTTCCCTCGAAAACGTGGCTGGCGATCTTTCGGTTTCGAAAACGACATTGTTTCAAATGGAAAAAGGAATCCGGGCCGTTGACGAGGCGTTGTTTCAACGCTTTATGGAACGATACGAAATTCCCTTTGACGACGATTGGAGTCGTCTGGACGAAGCGAAAGGGCAAATCGCGAAAGCGCGGAACGCCATTTACACACGGAACAAGGAAGAAGCCAATGAGATCCAAATCAGAAATCAAGCGATAAACTACGGGTATTTCCACCGTCAGCTGCTCGATTTTGTGTTGGACGTACCGTTTTATGGAAAGGACAAAAAGGCGTGGCACGAGCGGCTTGAAGCCATTGAACAGGATTACGACGTGTTGGAGGAGCGGGAGCTGGCGCTCTTTTACGCGGTGGCCGGTTACGACCAAATTTGGAACACGGATGGACGGGAGGCCCGAAGGCTGCTGGAAACCGGCTTGCGGCTCGCCCGCCAATGCGGCGACCGGAAAGTCGAGGCGCTGGCGCTGTTGTGGCTCGGTCAGCGGGAAATCGGCGCCCGACATCCTTTGGAGGGACTGCGCCTCACGCAAAAGGCGAAAGCGCTGTTTGTGGAACAAAACCAGTGGAACCGGGCCGCGGATGCCACGATGCAGTCGGTGTGCTTTTTGTGTTCGATGCGCGCGTATGAAGAGGCAAACCGCCAGCTGGATCAACTGGAAAAGACGGAGGGCGTTTCTTGGCAGGAAGTCGTGAACCAGCGGATCTGGATTGCCTTCCAGCAAAAGGAGTTCGCGCAAGGGTGCGCGCTCATCGAGGAAAACCGGACGAAAGAAACGCTTTTGGACGGCAATTTCGGGCTGCTGCCGATGGGATACTTTTTGCTTGGCGAAACCAGTCGGGCCCAAGAGGAGCTGTCAATGCTTCTTCCAATCGCCAGCGATCCATGGACAAAAGCTGGATTGACGCTGGTGGAGGATTTACTTCGTTCGAGGCGTAAAAACATCCACCGTACCTTGAAGACGCTGGGCCATCAAAGTGAAGCGCGCCGCAAAAGGGACGTGTACCGGTTTTTGCTGGGGTGCGTCATCGAGACGAGAACGCGGATCTTGGACGACAAAGATGTGGAATCGCTGCGCGAGCTTGTCGAATGGCAGCGGGAGTGGATGGAGCTGGAGTAGAAAATTTTATTAAAAATCGTGTAGGTGTATAATGGCGGTATGAAACCATTTGTATCGCGAAGGAGTATGAAACAATATCCGCTGGATTTAGACAAAATCGCGGATTGTTTTGTCGCTATTGATTTTGAAACGGATGGCCGGGACAGCCAAAACGGGCGTGTCATCGAAATTGGTGCCTGCTTTTTTGAAAACGGGAAGCCGGCAAAGACGTTTTCCTCGCTCGTCCATTCGGTTGAAACCGTTTCGCCGTTTATTACCGAACTGACCGGCATCACATCCGAAATGGTGCAAACCGCGCCACCGGAAAAAGAGGTGTGGGAACAGTTTGTCCGGTTTTTGGGCGGCGCGCTGGAAGGAAAGGAAATCGTGGTCGCCCACAATGCGGGCTTTGACACGGCGTTTTTGAAGGCCACGCTGGAGCGGCTCGGCTACTCGGCGACGATTCGATACTTGGATACGGTCGACTTGTCGCAAAAGCTGCTGCCGCACATGTCAAGACACGCGCTCAACGTCGTTTGCGAGGAGCTGGCCATCGAACTGGAAAACCACCACCGGGCTTTGGATGACGCCGTGGCGTGCGGACACATTCTCGCCCGGTTGATGAGTGATCAGGCGGCTTTGAAAAGGCATGTCAAAAACGTGGCGCAAGCGCTTTCGAAGCGGGAGCTGGAAATCGTGTCTGCCATTGTTTCCATGGGCGAGGCGGACTGGGGTGTTGGCAAGAGCGGCAGCTCGGTCGTCACGGTGCGCGCGAAAGGAAAGCCGGTATGCAGCTTCGTATGTGCGGGCGACTCGTTTTCCCTTTTAGCCAACGCGGATTTGCTGGAACAATGTCCCTGGACGTGGACGTTTGCCAACCAGAAAGAATGCGAGTACGGCTTGTTTCGGCTTTCTTTGGACGAGATCGGCCAGCTGGAATATTTTAAGCCATATATTCAAGCCTCGATCCAAAAGGCGATGGAATGTTCGTTCGAGGACGAAAGCCGGCGTGTCGAGTGGATGTATGGCATTGAGAAGCAGACGTACGAGAAGATTAGACCGCGGCTGCGCGAAACCGTTTTGACGTCTTCGTATACGCAGAAGGAGGCGAAACCGGTTCCGTTTGCGCAAAAGCTGAAGATCGAAGCCGCGAAGCCATTCAATCTGGCGGATTACGAGCGCGGCCTGGCGTACCGGTTTTATCTTACGAAAGCCATTGAGGCGCGCAAGCGCCGGCGCTACACGCCAGCCAAGACTTTTTTGAAAAAGGCGTACGCGAACGGCTTGCGCTGCGCGGAGCTGTTTGTAGAAATCGCCAACGTGTATCAGCACCAAAAACAAGCCGGAAAAGAAGTGGAATGGCTTTTAAAAGGCGCCTCGTTCATGGACGCGATCCATTTTAAAAAAGAGCGGCAGCTTCTTTTGCTTCGGGCGGCAAAACGTCTGGCCAAACAGCCATAAAAGAGGGCTGTTTTTTTTTGCGTTTTGGAACAAAAAAAAACGCCCGAAGGCGTTGGGGAAAATTAATGAAGCACGCCGGACTCGTTCAAAACGGCCTTTTGAACGGCGCCAAGCTGAACGTTGGATTTAGCCGGCCGAATGCTGGAAGGCATGCTCCAGTCAAAGTCGCTCGTTCTCGAGCTCATATATCGTTTGATCATTTCATCGGATTTCATTTTGTTGATTTTGTTGAATTTCATGGTTTGTTCCTCCTTTGAACATCCTCAATATAGTCCTTTTTTTTGAAATGTCAAAGGGAAATACATAAAAAAGATTCAACAATATAAAAGTAAGCGTTTACTTTATTTATCCTGAAAATTGAAAGCGCAATCAAAAGAAAAGACGCCGGTTGGCGTCAGGGAAGCTTTTACTTGTCGATGTCGATCAGCTCGTACTCCTTCGTTCCAAAGCCGAGCGCGGCCGCCGCGTCCACCGTGTGGCGTCCGTTTCTGGATTCGATGCGCTCCACAAGATGGTCGCGTCCCGGATCGGTCGAATTGTACACCATGTCCAGGCACGCCTGGTCGATGGCGACCGGATCGGTCGAAATCATGATTCCGATGTCTTTCATGCAAGGATCTTCCGCCACGTGGCAGCAGTCGCAGTCTACCGACAAATTGACAAGGGCGTTGATATAGACGACATGGTCTTTGAAGTAGTTGTGGACGGTTTGCGCCGCGTCCGCCATGGCTTCCAGAAACTCGTCGTGCTCGATCGGGATTTCCCAGCAGTCTTTCATGTCTTTGGATTTGCCGGTCGAATGGATCCAGCATTTTCCATCCGAGGAGGCGACACCGATCGAGAGCTGTTTGAGCGCGCCGCCAAAACCACCCATCGGGTGCCCTTTAAAGTGGGAAAGAACGAGCAGGGATCCATATTTGTCGATGTCCTTGCCGACATAGTTCTCCTTGAGGATCTTGCCGTTTGTCACGTCGAGAACGAGGTCCGGTCCCTCGGCGTCGAGAATGTCGACATCGAAGTTTTCCGTCCAGCCATGCTCTTTGAGAACCCGGCGGTGGCTTTCCGTGTTGAAGCGGTGCCCGCCCATGTCGTGCCCGTATGCCGTATTGCATTCGACAACGGTTCCGTTCACTTTGTCGATGATGGGCTTCACAAATTCAGGCCGCAAAAAGTTTTGATTGCCTTTTTCGCCCGAATGCAGCTTGACGGCCACGTTGCCTGTCAGCTCCTTGCCCAGCGCCTCGTACAGGCGGACAAGGCTTTTCGAACCGGTGTCTTTGGTGAAATACACTTTTGATTTTTCCATAAGTTCAACCTTTCTCCTTATCATATTTTTGGTATTTTCATCATATTCCTTGGAGTTCGCATCAAGCAATGTTTTTCTGAAAATTTTTTTCTTTTTCTTTATAATAAAATTATGAAAAAGAAAGTGTATGTTGTCCGTCACGGACAAACCGAATTCAACGTGCAAAAGCGATGCCAGGGATGGAGCGACTCGCCTCTGACCGAAAAGGGAAAGGCGCAGGCGCGTAAGGTCCGGGCGTATTTTGACGAACACGGCATTCGTTTCGACCACGCCTACGCGTCCGATTTGCAGCGCGCGATCGACACGATGTGCCTCATCACCGCCGGATACGATATTCCCCGGTTCACGACGGCCGGCTTGCGGGAAATGAGCTTTGGCCGGTACGATGGCGCTTTCCACGCCGACATTCCATCGGGCGACATGGCGACGTATTTCAAGACAGTCGGCGGCGAGACGATGGAAGAGGCGATCGTGCGCGCGTACAAAACGATCGTGCAAATCATGGCCCAGCCCGATCATGAGTGCGTGTTGTGCGTGAGCCACGGCATTCCGGTTTCGGGCTTGTTCCGCTCTTTGCCAAGGGACAAGACGATCGAGGATCCGCGCGATTTTCGCAACGGCTGCATTCTCGAATACGAAATCGACGGTTACGATATGAAGCTGGTCCGGTTCGTGCAAACGGAAAAGGAGAAATTTGTTTTATGAGGAAAAAACTGTATTTGATGCGGCATGGCGAGACGATGTTCAACGAGAAGAAAAAGATCCAGGGCTGGACCGATTCGCCTTTGACAGAGCTAGGAAAGGCGCAGGCGTTGAAGGCGAAAGCGTGGTTTGACGAAAACGGCATCGTCTTTACCGACGCGGCGTGCTCGACTTCGGAGCGCGCCAGCGACACGCTCGAGCTCGTGACGTCGCTGCCGTACGTCCGGCTCAAAGGATTGAAGGAAATGAATTTTGGCAAGTTTGACGGGGAAAGCGAAGCGCTCAATCCGCCGTTGGAGGCATACGACACGTTTTTTGCGGTATATGGCGGCGGGGAGACGCGCGCCCAGGTTGGAAAGCGCATGAACGAGACTCTGACCCGTTTGATGGAACAGGAGGGACACGAAAGCGTGCTCGTGGTTTCGCATGGAGGGGCGATCGCCAACTTTTACCGGCAGTGGGAAGAGGACGCCAAGGTGAAAAAGACGGAACGGTTTTATAATTGCTGCGTGCTCGAGTACACGTTCGAGGATGGACGGTTCGTTCTCGAGCGGATCGTGAATCCAAACCGCCCGGAAGGGGACTGACATGGACGCGATTCAAAAGGTGCTCGTCGTTGGCCGGGGCGCGGTCGGCGGGTTGTTTGGCACGCTTATCGAGGAAAAGATTGGCGACCGGTTCGCGTTTTTGTGCGATGAAGACCGGAAGGCGCGCTACCAGCAAAACGATTACGTCGTCAACGGCGTGAAAACGACGGTGCGGTATGTCAGTCCGGCCGACGCGTATCCGGTCGATCTCGTATTGATCGCCACGAAAGCTTCGGGTTTCGCGGACGCGATGGAGCAAATCAAACCGTTTTTGAAGCCGGACACGATTTTGGTTTCCTGTCTGAACGGCATCGAAAGCGACGAAACGCTCATGCGCGCGTTTTCGCAGCCGGTCATTCGCGCCATCTCCCAGAAAATGGACGCCCGCTACCACGATGGCGAGCTGACGTATTCCAGCACGGGCGAGCTCGTGATCGGCATGGAGCAAAAGAGCCAGAAAGAGGCGTTTGAAGCGCTGGTGGATTTTTTTGAACGAATCCGGTTTCCGTATGTCGCCTCGAACGATATCGTCCACGACCAGTATTCCAAGCTTATGCTGAATTGCGGCATCAACCAGGTGTGCGCCATCCATCGCGCGACGTATGGAAACGTGATGTGGGATCCAGAGCTCCATCGGCTTTTTGTCGACACGATGAAGGAAACGCGGGATGTGCTCGCGACGCAAGGCGTTCGCATTTCGGATGCGGAAATCGAAAGCTGGGAGGACGCGATCGCGCGCCTCGATCCGGATTCGATGCCAAGCATGGCGCAGGATGTGCTGGCCGGACGGAAGACGGAAGTCGACTTGTTCGCGAAAACGATCATGGACATCGCGAAAAAAGCGGGCGTTCCAGCCCCGGTCAACACGATGCTGTATGGAAAAATCAAGGAGATCGAGAAACGGTAAAATGGCGAATATCTTCGCCTTTTTTTGTTCTAAAATGCGGAAATAAGGTTTTATTGATTTTTCGATTGCCTCCCGAGAAGAGAGAAAATGTGAAATCGCCTTTTTGATTGTAGGATCCCTGCGTGAAAGGAATTTGTATCCTTACGAGTAGACTACGCGCAAGTATACAAATTTTCGACCCGGTTAAGCCACATAAAAAGCGCGCCCGTGACGCGCTTTGCCTATTCTTTTGGAGCGGATTTGACATCCTTGTTTTTTTCGTAAATGAGCTTCAGACCTTTAAAAATCAAGTTTGGATCGTACACGTCGATCAAGTCGGTGTGGTCGCAAATCACGCGCCCCAAACCGCCGGTCGCGATGACCTTGAAATCCTCCTTCAATTCCTTTTTGAACTGCTTCACGGTCAATTCGAAGCCGCCCAGAAACTGGTAGAAGATGCCGGCCTGCATTTCTGCCTGCGTGTTTTTGGCTAAAATCGTGTCCGGCCGTTTGATTTCCACTTCCGGCAGCTGCGCCGTCTGACCCCACAAGGCGTTGGCGCCCGACTCGATGCCTACGCCAATCGCGCCCGCTTTAAAGTGACCTTCCTTCGTGACGTAGTCGTACGTCGTGGCCGTGCCAAAATCGACGACCAGCACCGGTCCGCCATACTCGTGGTACGCGCCCGCGCAATCGGCGATCCGGTCCGCGCCGACGCTTTTCGGGTTTTCAAGCTGGACGCTGATGCCCGTTTTGATACCCGGGCCGACAATGATCGGGTCGATGTCGAGAAACTTGATGATGCCGTTGCGAAAGGAGTGCATGATCTTGGGGACGACGCTGGAAACGATGACGTTGTGCACGTCGTCAAGGTCGATGCCCGCCGCGGTCAAAAAGTTGACAAGACTGGAACCGTACTCGTCGGAAGTCCGGCGAATCTTGGTCGTCAGCCGATAATTGGCAATCAGATCGTCGTGTTTGAAGACGCCGATCGTGATGTTCGTATTTCCTACGTCGATGGCTACTAGCATGCGTTTTCCTCCAGTGTTTTCATCGTTTTCAAAATGGTTTCGCCCACTTCCTCCTTCGTCAGCGTGCCAAGCTCGACTTTGTCGTCCGGAAAGAAGATCGTGACGACGTTGGTCGAAGTCTGGAAGCCGGCTCCTTTGGTAAACAAGTTGTTGGCCACCAGGAGGTCGCAGTGTTTTTTCGCCAGCTTTTCCTTCGCGTTTTGTTCCAGGTTTTCCGTTTCCATCGCGAAACCGCAAAGAATCTGCCCTTTTGGCTTGTGGTCGCCAAGCCAGGCGAGAATATCCGGGTTTTTCACAAGCTCGACCGCCATTTCATCGTCCTTTTTCTTCATTTTCTGCTCATGGACGCGTTTTGGACGATAATCCGATACCGCCGCCGCCATAATGATATAGTCCTGATCGGCGTGGCGGGCTTGTATCGCTTCCAACATGTCCTGCGCGCTGCGCACCGGTACGGTGTCGACGCCCTCGGGTGCCGCCAAATCGACCGGCCCGTGCACGAGCGTGACCCGCGCGCCCAAATCGCGCGCCTTTTTCGCGATCGCGAAACCTTGCTTTCCGGACGAGTGGTTGGAAATAAAGCGCACCGGATCCAGCGCCTCCTGCGTCGGTCCCGCGCTCACCAGAACTCGTTTTCCTTCCAAAATCCGGGGAGCGAACAACTGGTCGATCGCCTCCGCGATCGAGTCGACCGAGGCGAGCTTTCCTTTGCCGACATCCTGGCAGGCGAGCATGCCTTCTTCCGGCTCCACGATGTGCCAGCCCAGCTCTCTGGCTCTTTTCAGGTTTTGCCGGGTAACCTCGTTTTCGTACATATGCACGTTCATGGCCGGACAAATCATTTTTTTCGTGTGGCACGCCAACGCGGTCGTGGAAACGAGGTCGTCCGCTATGCCATACACGACTTTGGCGAGGATGTTCGCGGTCGCCGGAACGATGACGAACGCGTCCGCCCACTTGGCCAGGGTGATGTGGGCGATCGGATCCTCGTTCGTCTTGTCGAACAGCGAGGTTTCGCATTTGTGATGGGAAAGCGCCTCGAACGTGATTGGATTCACGAATTCCATCGCGTGCGCGCTGAGGACGACTTTGATTTCATAGTTTTTTTTCGTCAGCCGGCTCACTAAATCGCACGCCTTGTACGCCGCGATCCCGCCGGTCACCGCGATCACGATATGTTTTTTATCCATAGTATATTGCTTCCAGACATCAAAACGATGTGTGTTCCTTTCTTTTATTTTTTCCATTATAAATCATTGTCCCTGTGATTCCAACGGGAAAAATCGCCAGGGAGGAAACGAATGTGGAAAAGGATGGCCAACATGCGAACTTACGATTGATTTCCCGAAGCGGAGAAGTAAAATAGAACTATGAATATTTTAATCGCCTGCGACTCATTCAAAGGATGTATGTCAAGCGAGCAGGCATGCGAATGTATGAAAAAAGGATTGCGGACCGCCAATCCAAAGTGGCGCGTCGAAACGTATCCGATGGCGGACGGCGGGGAAGGCTTCGCGCAAGTCCTGTGCGGCTACATCCGCGGCAAAATGGTGGAAGTCGAAACCGTGGATTTGCTCGGACGGCGCATCAAAGCCCGCTACGCCTGGAACGAGGAGCAAAAACTCGCCGTTCTGGATGTCGCCAGCTGCATCGGGCTCAACTTGTACGAGCGCGCGGACCGCAATCCGCTGGCCGCGTCGTCGTTTGGCGTCGGGCTGCTCATGAAGGACGCCTTGCGGCGTAAGTGCCGGAAGATGATCATCGGTTTGGGTGGCTCGGGAAGCAACGACGGCGGAATGGGGATCCTGAAGGCGTTTGGCGCCAAATTTTACGATGCCCAGCGCCAGCTGCTGGCGCCCAACGCCTACAATCTGGAACGCATCGCCTTTATTGACAAACGGGGATTTTCGTTTGATCGCGACGTCGAGCTGATCGTGGCGTGCGACGTGAAAAACCGGCTGCTCGGAAAAAACGGGGCGACGTACACGTTTGGGCGACAAAAGGGCATTTTCCCTTCGCAAATGAAGCGGCTCGATACCGCCATGGCCCACTACAATCAAAAAATCGACCAGACGTTTCACGTCGACATGGACGCGTTTGAAGGCTCGGGCGCGGCCGGCGGCATCGGTGGAGTGCTTTTGGGCGTGTTCCGGGCCTCGATGCGTCCCGGCATCGAGGTGTGCATGGACTACGCCCGCTTTCCGGAGGCGCTCGACAAGGCCGACCTCGTTTTCACCGGCGAAGGGCAGACCGACGCCCAAACCTTGTATGGAAAAGTGCCGTACGGCATCGCGAAGGTCGCTTCGCGCCGCCACGTGCCCGTGGTGTGCTTGAGCGGCGCGCTGGGCGCGGGCTACGAGCCCCTTTACAAGGAAGGCGTTATCGGCATTTTTTCGACGGCGGACCGGGCCATGGACTTTCAGACCGCGCTGTCGTGCGGAAAGGAAAAGCTGGAGGCGCTCGCGTTTTCAGTGGGAAAACTCATTAGAGGAATCGAGGAGATCAAAGATGAATAAAAAAATACAAAAAATCGTGGCGGGAGCGCTTGTGCTCGTGCTCGGTTTCGCGCTGACGGCTTGCGCGGCCAAAAAGGATTTTCGGGAAGAGCCGGTCACGATGGCGGAATTGAACGAGAAAATCGAAAAAAAGGAATCGTTCAAGCTGCTGGTGGAGCGGGACAACTGTCCGTTTTGCCAGGAACTCAACGACTATGTGGACGAAACGAAAAAGGACCACGACGGAACCGTGTACGTGCTGGATGTGACGGATTTTGATTTCAAGCGCGAAAAGGAAGACGACTTGACGCTTGTGTCGGAAAACGAGGATGGCAAGCAGTTTCTCGCCCTGTTTCCTTATTTTTTATACACCCCGACGATTTACACGATCGAGAAGGGCGAGGTGAAGCAGGCGGCCATCGGCTACGATCCGCAAAACCAGACGATGAGCTTGTGGGATGTCGATTCGTCCATCGACTGGGACAGCGCGGAAACAACCGGCGTCTGGGATTATTTGGAAGCCTAGCCTATGAAGACAATCGCGATTATCGCCACCGGCGGCACGATTGCGGGTCAAGGCAGCGCCTCGGCCTACAAGGCGGGGGAAATCGACGTGGATTCGATCATCGCCAGCATTCCGCGAATCAACGAGCTGGCCAGGCTGCATTTGATTTCCCTGTACCAAAAAGACTCCAACGACATCACCGCCCGGGACTGGGTCGAGCTGCGGAATTTGTGCTACGCGCTTGGCCATGACGACTCCATCGACGGTATCGTCATCACGCATGGAACGGATTCGTTCGAGGAAACGGCGTATTTCCTGAACCTGACGCTGGACATTCGTAAACCGGTCGTGATGACGGGCGCCATGCGTCCGGCGACGGCCACCAGCGCGGACGGGCCGATGAATTTGTACGAAGCGGTGGCGCTGGCGACCCATCCGCAAGCGAGCGACGCCGGCGTGCTGGCGGTGTTCTCGGACACGATTTATTCGGGGCGGGATATCACGAAAACCAACAGCATCAAAACCGACGCCTTCAAAATGGGCGAGTTTGGAACGCTGGGCTATATGCGGGACGAGAAAGTGTACTTGCAGAACATGCCGTACCGGATGCACACGTATCAAAGCGAGTTTTCCACGCTGGAGTACGACACGCTGCCCAAGGTGTCCATTTACTATGTGCACGCGGACTGCGACCCGAAACTGTTGGAGTGGATGCTCGCGCACAACGACGGGGTCGTGCTGGCGGGAAGCGGCTCGGGCAATTATCCCGATTCGATCCGCCGCGTTTTGGAAACGAACGAGACGTCGTGCGTCGTCGTGCGCGCCTCCCGGATTTTGGAGGGCGCGGTGTTTGACTCGGACGTGTTCGACCCGCTGCGAAAAACGATTCCGGCATACCGGCTTTCGCCGCACAAGGCGCGGATCCTGCTCATGGTCGGCCTGGCGGCCGGCTGCGACGAGGAACGCTTGCGCAAAGCGTTTGAAACGTATTGAGGACGACAAAGAAGAAGCCCGATTCCGGGCGCTTTTTTTTGGCAATGCGGTATAATGAAATGGACAACAGGAAGAAGAAGGAAAAAAACAACTATGATCAATATTCTTGCTTTTGATTTAGACGGCACGCTGCTTACTTCGCAAAAGACGATCGACCCGCGAACGCTGGCGGCGATTGAAAAAGCCAAACAGGCGGGCATGCACATCGTGATTGCTTCCGGACGCGATAAAAACGGCTGCCGGTTTGTTTACGAGCCGCTCGGGCTGGAACACGGTCCGCATTTTCTCGCGCTCGTCAACGGGCAGATCTTGTATGATTTTGAAAAAAAAGAATACGATTTGGACGATGTTCTGCTGCCGGAAGACGGATTGAAGATCCAGGAAGTGTGCCGGAAGTACAATGTGGAAGGCATCTTTTGCTGCGGGTACGATTTTTACAGCTACATTTCCCGGCTGGGACGAATTAAAAAAACGGTGAAAACCATCGTGCGCGGCGAGCCGGCCGACTACGGGCTGAAAGCGGGGGCGAGCCACCGCAACTTTATCGACTTGCCATACAAAGACATTACCTTGACGCAGGACATCAACAAAGTGTGCCTCGTGCATTCGGCGTCGTTTTTCGATAAAAACCTCGACAATCTCAAGGCGGACCTGAAGGACTACGACGTGCTGCTTGTGGGGCCGGAATGGCTGGAAATCATGCCGAAAGGCGTTTCCAAGGCGTCGGCGCTTGACAAGATCGCCCGCAAGCTAGGCTATACGATGGAAAACGTCATGGCGTTCGGGGACGCGGAAAACGATGTGGAAATGCTGGCGAAAGCGGGCATCGGCGTGGCGATGGGCAACGCGATGGATACCGCCAAAGCGGCGGCCAATGTCGTGACGAAAACCAACGACGAAAACGGGATTGGCGAAGTCATCGACAAACTGCTCGAAGGAAACGAGGACTTTTTGAAAGTCGGCATCATATAGAAATGAGGATACAATGAAATACGTAAGAGAATTGAACGAAAAAGACCGGAAGGCGCAGCTCGATTTGATTTGCGAAGGATTCCCGTGGAACACGCCGGAAGCGATGAAGGCGCGCTTCGACTTGCTTGTCGCGCATTCGGATTCTTTTGGCTCGTTCGAAGACGAAACGCTGGCAAGCCAAATTATCGCCACGCCGTATACGATCGACTTTTTTGGGACGCCGTATACGATGGCGGGCATTGGTTTCGTGGCGACGTCCGAAAATTTTCAGCACCAGCATCGAATCGACGATTTGATGAGCGCGATCTTTAAAAAACTGCATGAAAAGGGATGCGTCCTGTCGTATTTGGCGCCGTTTTCCTATCGGTTTTACCGCCGGTTTGGCTACGAGAAAGTGTTCGACATGCTGGATTTTCAAATCGTCCAGCGGGATTTGCCGCGCTTCGACCACACGTATCGCATCGAAGAGGTGGATTGGGCGCAGGCCGCGCCAATCGTGCACGATTTGTACGCCAGACGCGCCAACCGGGCGCGCGGGCTGATGGCGCGCGAGCCATGGTGGGAAGAGTATAAGTTTCATTTGCGCAAGCCGTACCGGTTTTGGATCGCGTACGAAGACGACGAGCCGGTCGGCTACATGGCGTATTTGGAGGACTTGGAAAAGCGGACGCTGTCTATTTTTGAAATCGTCGGGCAGGAGCCGGTGCTGCGCGCGTTTCTGGCCCAGCTGCGCGAGCAGGAAGGCGTGGACACGATCGCCTATTCGTGCTGTCAGGGACTGGATGAGATTGTCGATATTTTAGAGGACGCCAGCCCGGAAACCACGATCCGGTTTCAGCGGGGCATGATGGCGCGTGTCGTGGACGTGGAGGCGTTTTTGCGCTCGTATCCGTTCGCCCGCAAGGCGAAGTTCGCTATCGAGATTCGCAGCGACCGGTACGCGCCATGGAACGTTGGCATATACGAGGTGGAGCATCGAAAAGGGCACACGAAGGTGAAGAAGGTGTTCCGCACAGAAGAGCCAACGGCCCGTATGGATATCGAAGTGTTCGTGAAGTTGTTTTTTGGCGTGTTCGATCTGGACCGGGATCGCGGGCGCGTCGAGGCGGACGCGAAGCTTTGGCCGATGATCGCGCGCTGCGTCCGGCCGCAAGGCGTGTTGTTCGCGGATTATTTTTGAAAAAACATTTCAAAAACACATGTAAATCTTTCAATAAAGATGTATAATAATGAAACCGGCATATCAATGGAGGTCTTTATGAAAGCGTTAGAGAACAATGTATATTTTTGGCAAAAACTCGACACACTGCTCCTGTCGTGCACGTGCACGATCGACAGGCCCAAAGGATCGACACATTTTAAATATTCCAATCTCGTATATCCGGTTGACTATGGATTTTTGGCGGACAGCGTGGGATCGGATCAAAGTCCGATCGACTTGTTCAAAGGATCCGGAAAAGCCAACCGGGTGGAGGCGATCGCCATTTCGGCGGATATTTTGAAAAAAGATTGCGAAGTGAAGCTTCTGGTCGGATGCACCGAGCAGGAAACGGAAAAGATCCTACAGTTTTTGAATCAGACTCAATTCCAGAAAGCGATCCTTGTGCGCAGAGGGAAAGAGATGCCATCATGGGCGACCAGCGACTAAGAAGCTGGTCGTTTCTTTTGTACCGGGAAACCGAAAGGCATAAAATAAAAAGGAACGGAGGTAATCAAATATGTTTACTGTCAACTTAAAAGGGGAAAAAACTCTAAAGAACTTGCAGACGGCTCTGGCCGGCGAAGTGATGGCGTACACAAAATACCAGTGGTACGCGCAACAGGCGCTCAAAGATGGATATCGGGTTCTTTACGATATTTTCAATGAAACCGCGGCCAACGAAAACGAGCACGCGAGAATGTGGTTCAAAGCGCTTCACGACGGCGAGATTCCGGGAACGGTTCAAAATCTGACGGACGCCTGGGCCGGCGAGAATTACGAATGGGAAACGATGTATGACACGTTTGCCAAAGAAGCCGAAGAGGAAGGCAACACGCAAATGGCGGAGCTGTTCCGCAAAGTCGGCGAGATCGAGCACCATCACCGCGACCGGTATCAAACGATGCTCAACGAAGTGCAGGGCGGAACGGTGTTCAAACGCGACCACAAAGTAAAATGGATGTGCTTGAAGTGCGGATACATTTGCGAGGCAGAGGAAGCGCCACTCAAATGTCCGGTTTGCCAAAACAGCCAGGCCAACTTCCAGGAGCTTATTGATTACGACTGCTAAAAAGGCGGCGGGGAGTGATTCCATTCACTCCTCTTTTTGTTTTATAATGGAAAAAGAAACGAGGTTTTAATGATGAACGACAATGAACAGGAAATCCGGGCCCACATCGAAAAGATCGCCTATCCGACTTTTGAACAGCGGGTGCGGGAATGGATCGCCGCAGGAAAACTGGGCGCGCCGTACACGGTCCTTGAACAAATATTTTTGATGGCGAAAGCGGGCGGCGAAGGCGTCGTGCCCGTTCGGAACAACTTCGATCAAAACGGGGAGCTGTCCGGCTTTACGATCAAAACGGTGCGCGCGGGACACGATGGCGCCCACTATGTGCCGGTGTTTACGCGCAGCGTGTATGCCGAGAAGGCCGGCTCGCGTACGAACGTCATCGCCTACCCGCTCCAGAAGCTGATGCAAATCGCCGGCAGCGATCCGCAATGCGCCGGTCTGGTGTTTGATCCATGGACGTATGATTTCGTCGTGCCGGCGGACGCGTGCCGTTTCTTTTTGGAAGAAGCGCAAAAGCAGCAGGCGTAGGCGCGAAGAAAAAGATGGAACGCTGCAACGCTCCATCCTAGATGAGTGAATGTAAACCACTTCGTTTACGGTTCCATTATAGGCGAAAACCGAAAAAAATGAGGGGATTTTGCTTGCGATTGAACGCACATTTTCAATTTCGATAAAAAAATTTTGAAAATTTGTTAACAGATGCGAACGTGTGGCGATTGTGGTATTCTTTCTCTATGAGTCAAATTGAAATTTTATCGTGCGAGCAGGCTTTACGCGCGCTTGGCGAAGGAGAAGTCGCGCGGATGGTCGAGCAGCCGATCCTTGTTCGCCAAAAGGAGGATAAGCTGCTGACGGTGCATCCAAACTGGCATGCCGCGTTGTCCGTACCGGAATTTCGGGCGCTGTTTCCTACGATGCACTTTCGCGTCGTGGCGCGGGAAGACGGCATCGACGAGGCGAAAGACGCGGATTACTACGCGTGGAGGAGTAAATACTTATGAATTGGGATGGCGGGATCTTGCTTTGGCTGCAAGACCATGTGCGGCACGTCGGCCTGGATACGATCGTGTTGTGGATCACGAACTCGATTCCGTTTGTAGCGGGGCTGTTCGTGGTTTTGCTTTGTTTTAAAAAGACGAGAAGGTTCGCGATTTTCGCGTTGGCGAGTCTGGCGATTTGTCTGGCGTGCAACGCCTTTGTGATCAAGCCGTTTTTTTCCAGGATCCGGCCGTTTATCGCCATTCCGGGCCTCGATCTGCTTGGCCCGGTGCCGGGCGGCTCGTCCTTTCCCTCCAGCCACACGACGGCGGTGTTCGCTCTGGCGTGGATGAGCTTGTGGTGCAAACAAAAAAAATGGACGATTCCGCTTTTTGCGTACGCGATCGTTGTCGCCCTGTCGCGCTTGTATTTGGGCGTGCATTATCCGACGGATGTGCTGGGCGGTATTTTGGTGGCTTGCGTGTTAAGCTGGCTGACGTATCGGGCGCTGAAAGCGGTGGGCGCGAAACCCTAGGAAGAGATCGAAGGATCTCTTTTCTTTTTTTGATCAAATGTAACTTTTGATGTTACACATAATCTGTGATATCCTCTTTTTGTAATAAGAAAGATTACATTGATGGAAGAAGGGAAATTATGCTGGATTTGGAGCTGGAAATTTTGTGCTTGCTGGGAATGGGAATCTGGATTGAAAAAAAGGAATGCTGAACGCGCAAACCGTTTCGCAGCTGACGGATTTTGTTGTGGATATCGTGTTGCCGTGCGCGATCGTTTCCTTGTTCGAGATGAAGCTGACGCCCGAGATCCTCGTTTCGACAAGCCAGGTGTTCGTGCTTGCCATCGCGATGCCAAGGCTTGTACTGGATCTTGAACCGGTTTCTTTACCGAACGTGGGGAAATGGCGAGCAAATTTGCGCGAAGTACGCCACGATGGTGACGAACGCGAGTTTTATCGGCATGCCCATCGCGCAAAGTCTTTACGGAGCGACAGGGCTGCTGTTCGCGTCGATCAGCGTGTTGCCGCAGCGCGTTTTGATGTGGTCGTACGGGTTGTCGTTGTACACACCAAAAACAAGACGTCGACTGGCGGAAGATCTTGTTCCATCCGTGCGTCGTTTCGATTTTTATTGGCATAGGCGTTATGGCGGCGTATGGCGCGGGATTCGTTTTGCCGGAAGGCGTATCGAAGACGCTCAGTATGGTGGGAAACTGCTCGACGCCGTTGTGTCTGGTTATTATCGGCACGATCGTCGGTCGTTTGGACTGGAAAGATCTCTTTCCATGGCGCGGTTTTCTCTTTAGCGTGTATCGGGTCTTGCTCCTGCCGGCTGTGGCGCTTCTGCTCGTGTGGTGGCTGCCGGTTCATTCGCTGGCGAAACAGATTTCCGTCCTGCTGACAGCGATGCCCGCGGCGACCACGACGGTCATTTTGGCGGAAAAATACCAAAAGAATCCGAAATTCGCAAGCCAGCTCATGGTTTTGTCGACATTTTTGTCTTTTGTGAGTATTCCGCTGTTCACGTTTGTTTTACAATGGATCTAAGAAGGAGAAAAAATATGAAGGATCAAAACGAGATTTTCGCGCTGGTGCGCCGGTATCAGGCCGCGATTCACACCCAGGACATCGAGGCGTTTAAAAGCTTGTGGACCGGAAAAAACAATACGCTCATTTCCATTACCGATTCGTATAGCGGACTTGATTCGATTACAAGGGATTTTTTGATTGGCGGTATTCAGGGCGCGTATGAACGGATCGAGCTGATTGCCGAGGATATTCAAGTGCGCTTTGTTGCCGAGGAGCTGGCCATCGTGATTTTCCAGTATCGTACAGAGTGCGTCAGACGGGAAACGGGCGAGTCATACGGCATCCGGGGACTGGAAACGCAAGTTGTGCAAAAAGTGGATGGACAATGGAAACTCGTCCATGTGCATTATTCGAAATAAAAAAGAGAAACGCCTTTAGCATTTCTCGTAAATCTCGTAAATTAGCTGTTCTGTGTCATCCCAGCCAAGGCACGGGTCGGTAATCGACTTGCCGGGCACCATGTCCTCGCCAATTTCCTGCCGGCCTTCCTCGAGGTAGCTTTCGATCATCAAGCCTTTGACGAGGTTCTTGAGCTCGGGGTTATACTTTCTGGAATGGAGCACTTCCTTGGCGATGCGGATCTGCTCCTTGTATTTTTTGCCGGAGTTGTAGTGGTTGCAGTCGACAATGACGGCCGGATTTTTCAAATCGGCCTTTTTGTAGGCGTCCAGCAGCCGGATGAGATCCTCGTAGTGGTAGTTCGGGATCGCGGTGCCGAATTTGTCGACGCCGCCACGCAAAATCGTATGCGCCAGCGGGTTGCCTGTCGTTTCCACGTCGTACAGGCGATGGATAAAGTTGTGCGGATGCTGGGCGGCCGTCACGGAATTGAGCATGACGGAAAAATCGCCGCTCGTCGGGTTTTTCATGCCGACCGGGATGTCCGCGCCGCTGGCCACGAGCCGGTGCTGCTGGTTTTCAACCGAGCGGGCGCCGACGGCCTCGTAGCTGAGCAAGTCGTCGAGATAGTCGCGGTTGTTTGGATACAGCATTTCATCGGCCGCGGAAAGGCCGGTTTCCTGCACGATGCGCAAATGCATCTTGCGGATGGCGATGATGCCCGACAACAAGTCCGAAGGCTCGTTGGGATCGGGCTGGTGCAGCATGCCTTTGTAGCCGTCACCCGTCGTGCGCGGCTTGTTCGTGTAGACGCGGGGAATGATCAGGATTTTGTCGCTGACCTTGTCTTCGATCGCTTTAAGGCGATGCACGTATTCGACAACGGTTTCCGGATTGTCGGCAGAGCATGGTCCGACAATCAAAATGAATTTGTCGGATTTGCCGGTAAAGATATCTTTGATCTGCTCGTCGCGGATCGCTTTTTTTTGTTTGGATTCCTCATCCATGGGAATGAGCTCTTTCAAGACGTCGGGACTTGGAAGCTCATGGTTGATCTTGAACGCCATAGGGTTACCTCTCTTTTCCTCTCTATGATACGCAATTTTTGGAAATTACTTGTTCATTATACTCAAAATGAAAGAAATTGAAAACAATGAAAACGAATTATTCGTTTTTCAACTCTTCTCCCACGTGAGGACGGATGAAATGTTCCAGAGAATAGTCCCACAATGCTTTGGAGCCCAGGGCGGAGGGCTCGTTGCGCTGGAGCACCTGGCTCAATTTGATCCCATTGCGTTTCCACATTTCGCCGCCGGTCGCGTCGTTGAGCATTGTCGGCTGGAAGTTGTCGAGGCAGCGGGCGAATTTGGCTTCCGGAGTCTTTCGCTCTTCGAACTCCTGCCACAAGGAAAGAAAAAACTGTTTTTGATCGGCGGGAAGGAGACCGAAGAGGCGGTTGGCCGCTTTTTGCTCGCGCTCGAAATGGCTGGCCTGCCCTTGCTCGTCGTAGGCGTACGTGTCGCCAGCGTCGATTTCCACGATGTCGTGGATCAGCAGCATCGTGACGGTTTTGAACAAGTCGATATCCTCGTTGGCGTATTCGCTTAAAACAATCGCCATGAGCGCGGCGTGCCAGGCGTGCTCGGCGTCGTTTTCAAAGCGGGAAGCGTCGGATAAAAGCGTGCGGCGCTCGATGGTTTTTTCTTTGTCGATTTCTTTCGCGAAGGCGATTTGGGAATGGAGTCTGTCGGCGGATTTTGCGGCGGTCATTTTTGTTCCTCTACTTTCATGGTTTTTATTGTACAATGTTTTTTGTTTTTTTCCTATATGTGATATGGTGGACGGGGAAACGCGGAAAACGATATGAATCGGTAGAAGAAGGTGATGACGATGCAGGTTTCCATTACGGCGCGAAAGACGATCATTCAAGGTTTGAAACTGGCTGCCGGCACGATTCTCGCGGTGGCGCTTTCGAAAAGTCTGGGAATCTTGTCCCCGTACGCGACGGGAACGATCGCGTTGATTACGCTGCTTTCAAGCAAATGGGAAACCGTGCGGCTTACGCTGTATCGTCTGCTGACGTATTTTGTGACGGTGGCGGTTTCCTGGGTCGTGTACCGGCTCGTTCCGCTGCCCATCGTCGCGTTTGGACTCATCATGGCGGTACTGTACTGGTTGTACAACGCGTGGCATTTGTTGTCGACGCTGGCGGTGAATGGCGTCATTTGCTCGCATTTTATGACATATCAGGACTTTAGCCCGGACATGATTTTGCATGAGTTTTTGATTGTGCTCATTGGCGTGCTAAGCGCGTTGCTTATCAACCAGTTTTACACGAAGCGAACGACGGAGCGGGCGCTTCGGGGGTGGATGGCGAAAAGCGATCAGGAGCTGGTGGCGATTTTGGAGCGGATCGCCAATCATTTGGACGAGGAGCCGGCCAAGGCTTTTCATGTGACGGCGTACGAGGAAAGCCTGACGAAAGCGTACGCGCTGGCCAGGGATTTTGAGGAAAACACGTTTTCCAAACACACCAATTACTATGTCCAGTATTTCAAGATGCGGCTGGCGCAGTGCCATATTTTGAAAAGCATGCTTTGGGAGCTTCGCCGCATGCCAATGAATCCCAAACAGTCCAAAGTCGTGACGAATTACATTCGCTATTTGTCCCGGTATATTTTGGAAACCAACGCCCCTTTGGCGCAGCAGAAAGAGCTGGAAAAGCTCATGCGGCAAATGAAGGACGAGCCGCTGCCCGCGACGCGGCAGGAGTTTGAGAGCCGGGCGTATTTGATGCACATTCTTCTCGATCTCGAGGAGTTTGTCGCGTGCAAGCAGCATTATATTGACGGATTGAGCGAAAAACAAAAAGCGGCGTACTGGCGGTCATGAACACAAAGCAAAAAAAGGTCTGTTTTGAAAAGGAGCAGACCTTTTTCATGCGGAAAGATTCAATCCAGCGAGTGGAGCAGTCGGGAATACCGCAAGGCGTACCATAAAATGAGCGCGGCGATCGCCGAAGCGATGCCTTCCAGGGAAAAGGAGAAAAACTCGATTCCGGGGCACCACACACAAAGGCAGGCGCACAACGCGAAGCAGGGGATCAGAATCCATAAAATCAAAGCGGTCGTGGAACGATCGGCGAGTAAAAGTTTTAACATGTGTTTTCTCCTCCTTATGGTTCTAATTATAAGAGCGGGTGTGGAAAAAGAAGAAGAGAGCGCTTAAAATGAAACAACTTTTTCAGTTTTTGAAAGAAAACGCGTGAATTTTGAGAAAATGGGATGAAAAAAAGAGTCCGCGCGATCGGACTCTAAAAACTAGGCTTCGTCTTCGTCGTAGTTGACAAAATGCTCGGTTTTCGCAGACGCGATTTTTTTGAATTCCTTCAGAAGCGGGTGCTGCATCGTGCTGTGCAGTTTTTCGCTCACCAGCGCGCTGAGCAGTTGAGGAACCGGAAGCTCGACAAAAGAGGAGAACCCGGATTCCACTTTTGGTTTGATTAGCAACGCGTTTGGATCTTCTTGAAAGGCTTCATCCATCGTGATGAGATACGCATGGTCGGTAACCGATTTGGCGGCTTTGTACACTTGATGCAAGCGCGTCGACGCATCGTCGTTGCTGTCAAAAAAGAACAGCGTGTATTTTGGCGTGAGCTGGAGGTTTGGCCCGTGAATGAACTCTTCCACCTCGTAGTAGACGCTCGGAATATGAATTGTTTCTCCGATTTTTAAAGCGGCCTCCATGCCGACGCCCGCACTGGCAGGCGTGCCAAGACAGTAGACGACTTCCATTGCCGAAAGAGCTTTCCAGTGTGTCTGAATAAACGGAAGCGTCCGGGATTTGGCGTCTGTCCATGCCAGAAGAATCGTGGCCCAGTCTATCGTTTGACGGTTTGAAACGATTTGAGCGAAACGAAGCCAATAAAGGCACAAGGTACTGACGCCTTTAGTGACGTAACCGACGAGTTCCTCGCCTACGCCGTATTCTAAAACGAGCTTCGTATGGTCTTTGACATCGGCCTGCTTGTTTCCCGTTAAACAAACGACATCTTCATAAGATCGCAAATGATCAAGAACCGCGATCGCGTTGGTGGACAACCCGCTTTGCGTAATGACGACGATAAGGTCGTCCGGCTTGATATCCGGTGTATAATAAAGAAAGGTGAATGGAGTCATCAATTCCACTCGTGTTTCCATCCACCTTGTCATCAAGGGCTGTGCGCAGGCACAGGCGTTGAAACTGGAGCCGGAAGCCACCAGCCAAAGCGTTTCCGGCTTCTTTTTTTTGTACAATGCAATCAAAGGTTCCATTTGGGCCGAAGAGGATAGCAGCGCCTGACAAGCCGGGAGCGTTTGTTCCACATAGTCCTGTATCGTGAACTTCATAGATTTCTCCTAGTATTCCAGCGCCCGGTAATACCGGCGGATTTCCATCGGATGCTTCGTTTCGTCCTCCATGTGGACGTCGATCCGGTTGTTGACCGCGTGCATAACCAAATGGGAGATCTCACCCCGGTATTTTTCGCTGATTCCTTCCAGCGCGTAGTCTTTCGTGTCGATGAATGTGTAATTGCCGCAAATACGAGGCAGGAAATTCGCCACTCTTTCCGACAAAACCCGTTGTTTGTCTTCACCTAAATATACGGTCACAGGCGTTTCTTTTGTTACGATTTCAAACATGCCATGGAAAAATTCCGGCGAAGTGATGGATTTTGTTTTGATCCAAAGCTGTTCCTCCCAATAGCACATCGCGTACGAATAGGTCGCTCCCCACTGGTTTCCCGCGCCGACAAAGTAGTGTAAGTCGTCGTTCCAGTGTTTTTTCGCGAACTCGATCGCGAAAGGCTCCGCTTCTTTTTCCACTTCGACAAGCGCTTGCGCCAAATGCTGATCAAATTCCTGATACATTTCTTCATAATCGGCAAACTCGCCCGCGTTGCGCATGAAACGATCCGCTACCATGAAGAATTTCAACTGCTCGTTTTGCTTGTAGGAAATGACGTGGTCCACCATCTTCGCCAGATCCGCTTCGGGCGCGTCAATAAACCCGATCACCGTCGCACCGGCTTCCTGCGCCTTTTTCACGGCTTCAACCACTTCAATCGTGTTGCCTGTCACGGACGACGTGATCACAATCGTGCCTGCGCCAATGCGCTTGTTGCCTGTCGTCAAGTATTCCGCCGCGTTTTCCGCCCAGGTTTCGATGGCGGATTTTTCCTTCATATGCACGGTCGCCTGCTGCGCGCTCGCCCACGTGCCGCCAATGCCAAGCCACACAATGTTGGTGTAGCCTTTTTCGCAAATCCCATCCACGATTTCCTCAATTTGCCCACGGAGCGCCAGCGCGCCCTGCACGCTTTCCACTTTTTCCTGTTCGTTGAATTTTTTCATCTTTTTTTCCTCCTTTTATCCTAAGATGCCAAAGAACGCACCGACAAAACCAATCAGGATAAACACGATCAGCAGTGTCGTCGTTTTCACGTTTTTAAATTTCAGCAAGTAGTAAATTCCAAATGTAAATAACAGTGGCACGATTCCAGGCATGATCTGGTTGCAGATGTCGCCAATCGTCGTCGCCTCCTCGCCGGTTCCAATGACCATCGGAATGTTGATGGCGACGTTTTGCGCGGTCATTCCGCCAATGACGATCAATCCCAGAACCGATGCGCCATACGTGAGCATTTCCATCCAGCCGCTTTTTTGCAAAGTAGCCAGAAAGCCGCTTCCGAGTTTGTAGCCCGCGTTCATCAAGTAGTAGCGAAGACCCTGCGCGGGAATATTGAAAATCAGGAAAAATAAAATCGGTCCCAAAATATTGCCTTGCGTGGCCAGCGACAAGCCGACACCGGTCGCGATGATGCGCAGCGTTCCCCAAATGAAGGAGTCGCCGATGCCCGCCAGCGGACCCATCAGGGATACTTTCACGTCGTTGATGGATTGCGTGTCAAAATCGGGATCGTTGGCGTTGGATTCCTCCATCGCGGCCGTGATGCCAAGAATGAGCGTAGCCAGCTGCGGCGTCGTGTTGAAAAACTCCAAATGCCGTTTCATCGCCGCTTCCTGGTCTTTGGGATCGGGATACAGCTTTTTGATCACGGGGAGCATGCAATAGCAATAGCCAATATTCATCTGCCGCTCATAGTTCCAGTCCCATTCCAAACCGAACGAACGCCAAAAGACGGACATCAGCTCTTTCTTTTCCAGTTTTTTAGAAGTCGTCGTCATCATCCATTCCTCCTTGCGCGCCAGCGGGCTGCAGCATGCTCGTCCGCTTGATCTGGGTTAAAACGATCGCGATGATCGCGCCGAACACCGCGATGCCCGTTCCTGGCAAATTCAAATAAACCGAGAGGCCGAAGCCTAAAATAAAGAAGCACACATTCGCTTTGTTCATGATCATTTTCATGAGCAAGCCAAACCCGATTGCCGGCAGCAGACCCATCGTGATTTCCAGTCCTTTGGAAATCCAAGCCGGAATGATCGCCAGAAACGCCTCGATGGCCGGGCCGCCCAAATAGTAGCCAACGGCTACGCAAAGACCGATAATCAAGTTCACACCGAAGAATCCAGCCAGATAGTGCACGGTCGCGACGCCTTGCATGTTGTCTTTTTGGGCGTACTCATCCGCCTTGTGTACGAAAGGAGGCAGGATGAACACCATGCCAAAGTTTTTGGCCAGCAATACAAGAGAAGCGACCGGCAAACCGATTGCCAGGGCGGTTTCCGCGCCGGAACCAGTCGTAATGGCGAACGCCGTGCCGAGCACGGTTCCCGAAATCATTTCGGGCGGGATGCTGGCGCCAATCGAGAAGGCGCCCATGAAGGCGAGCTCCATCGTGGCTCCGATCTTTACGCCCAGTTCAATATCTCCCAGCACGATACCCGTAAAGGTTCCCATAATTAGCGGACGGGACAACAAACACGTTCCAAGTAAATATTCGGCGTTGCCAAGCATAGCAACCAGGCCAAGCAAAATAGACTGTATAAGCATGGTGTCCACCTACAGCGCCTTTTCTACCGGAACCGGCGTGTCTTCCGGCACCATCTGAATCGTGACGTCGACTCCGTCGGCGACGAGCTCTTTTAAAATTTGTTCCTCTTCGGATGTGATGTTTACCGCTTTGGAAATATTGCGGGTCGCATCGGTTGCCTTGGTGCCTCCAAGATTTAAGGCTTGAATGGCATCCACGTTTTGGATGAGCGTGGCTGCATCCGCGATGCTTTCGACGACGATAAACAGCTTATATTTATCGGTCACACCACTATTAAGCGCTTTGACGCTGTCGGAAATCGACTTGATGACAAGCTTGACACCGTTTGGCTTGGCCATTTTCATCGTCGTCTTGCGCAGTTCGTCGGAAACGACCGCGTCGCAGGCGATCAGGATGCAGTCGGCGTTCAGCGCGCTCGTCCAGGAAAACGCCACCTGACCATGAAGCAGCCGGTGGTCAACACGTAGTTTTTTAATCATAGTTTTTTGTTCCTCCTTTTAAAAATCTTCCTCTTCGCATGGCTTTTGGATCTTTTGATAGTTCGTTACGCACAACCCTTCCTGGCCGGCGCGAACCAGCCGCTCTTGAATTGCCGGATTTACACAAATCCTTTCGGGCGTTGACAAGAGCAGATCCAGCACGATACTCATATTGACTCCGCCGAATACCACGACGTTTTCAAACCGGCACAGCTGAGAAACGGCCGTATGGACGCTGCCGCCTTTGACATCGCATAAGAAGATAAACTCGTCTTCGGGATGCGAGGCGATCACGGCTTCCATTTGATCTGTGTAATCTCTTGGACTGCACGATGGATACAGGCAATATGTGTCGATTTCCTTGGCTAGGTCGCCCACGATCATTTCCACAGAATTTTTCAATCCTCTGGCAAATTCGCCGTGGGAAGCAATTACGATTTTCCTCATCATATATCCTCCTTTCTTTTTTTATTCTTCTCACTTGTATTCAAGCAAGAAGCGTGCCATCCGTCATTTTTATTTTTTTTTTGGATGTTTCGCTTCACTTGTATACAAGCAAAAAGTGTGCCAGTTCAGACACACTTTTGAAAGTTTTTATCGTTTTTGACATAATCGAACATATAGCCGATTTCCTCGACTGGAATATGGACGCCATAAAACGCCTCGACATCCTGGAACGATTCGCAAACCGCGTCGATAAATTGTTTTTGACGGGTCTGGAAATGTTCAATTTGCTTATAGTTTTCGATACCGCGATTCATGACGAGCCGTTCGATCAGACAACTCACATGGACGTACAAACCGAAGCATGTGTTGTTCGTGAGCTGGCAGTCAATCAAAGTTTGAAGCCGGTCGATGGCGTTAGCCACATGTTCCAGCAGTTTCGTCGGATTCAAAATCGTCAACGCGTTCATGATATTGGACAACGAGAAATTTTTCACGATGTTCTTTTTGAAAATCGCCAGCGCGCAAGGATCCATATAGCTTTTCAAATACAAATCAAGCGAGTTCGTGCTTTCCTGCAAAATCAAATCATCCAGCGCGACAAACGGGAGGCGGTCGATATTTGGATTCAACGTTCCGACTACGCAAATCACCTGATATTCCGCGAAGGCCAGATCTTCGATGCCTTTTAAAAGCAAGGAATTGTAATCGTATGTCAAGACGTGGATGGAAGAATCCGGCGGCAAAGAATCAAGAATTACGGTTTTCAGCTTTTCGGCCACACCAAGTCCGCTTGCGCAAGAGCAGATGATCAGCTTTTGTTTTTCACGATTGCGCTCGATATGATAGGAAACCGTACACGTGTTTTTAGCCGTTTCAAAAATCTCCTCCATTGGTTGCCCGCGCTTCAGTCCTTCGCCAATGGATAAGGCCATTTTTAAGTTGAGTGAGTTGATAATCCCGACATTTACATTGCGGATGTTCAATCCTTTCCACACGTCTTCCAGAGAGCCAAGATCGACGAGCAGAAACAACTCCTCGATGCCATCCATCTTTTTCAAATAGTCATTCAATTCGCGAATGCATTGCTCCTGGGAAATCGAAAGCGGCATATCAATCGCGTCGAACACATACTCGTCAAGAAGCTGGTTGACACAAACCGAAACCGAGCTGGCGGTTGAAAGTCCATGAGCCAGGATCACGCCCATTCGTTTCGGAATCGACTGCTGCTTTTCCAGTCCGGAAAGCAGCAGCGCCAAAACCAGACGATGCAAATCGTTCAATTTATAATCAAACGCCCGGCCAAGCATGCAGTCGATTTCAGACGCCATGCTGTAGTAACGAAACTTTTGTTTTTTCATTTGCAGCGTAAGTTTTTCAATTTGAAGCGGGTTTTGGCTTTGCAAAAAATGAAGAAGCCTGGATTGGCGTAAAAACGATCCCAGCGCTTTTTGAAGCGTTTCTAAATCCTTGCTTGAAAGTTCCATATGGTAGCCGGCGCAGACGTGCCGGACGCTTTCATACAGTCTTTGCTCGCAGAGTGCCGAATTTTCGCCGCTCAAATGCTGAATGAGCCAGCTGCTTTCGGCTTTCCAGACAGCGAAGAAGGTATCCGGATTTTCTAACGATTCGATTATTTCCTGATAAAACGCCAAGTCGTTTCCGGCGCTATGATCAAGATCCAGCAACTCGTCGATATAAATCCAAGACGGCTCCTCCAATTTGTTCAGGGACGCCACCGATATGTTTTTTGAAAGCGCAGAAGGCAGATTTTTGGCAGTGATTTCCATTTCGCCGCTATCGTTGATTTGAAACAGCGCCTGAACGCAAGAAGATTGAATCGTGCTTTTCAGTCCGCCAATATTTTCCGGAAACGGATAGGATACGAGCAGTCGAAAAACGGTCGAGCTTATTTTGATTCGAACATTCAATCGCTGTTGTTCGGTTTTAAAAATGGAGTGAATCATTTGTACCTTTTCATAGGTGCCCCGTTTTGATAAATTGGGAACGGTGATATTCATCGGAATTCGGCGCTGCAACGTTTTGAGAAGGACTTTTTCCGGATCCTCGGTTGTCGCGAAAATGAGCCGGACATGGGAAGTGTGCCACGTTTTGTTGTCGCCCATTCGATGATAGATGGACTGGTCCATAAACTGGAACAGCTTTTCCTGGCATTCCCCTTTTAAATTATGCACTTCATCAAGAAACAAGACACCGCCGTCTGCCAGCTCGATGAGGCCCGGTGTCGTCTGCTCGGCGCCTGTAAACGCGCCTTTGACGTAGCCGAACAGGTTGGCTGTCAAAAGCTCGGGATTGTTGGCGTATTCGGAGCAGTTGACCGAAACGAATCGGGCATCGGGTTTGAGCAAGCCCTGGCGGCTGGCATACTCGTACGTGAGGCGGGCGATTAAACTTTTTCCCGTGCCTGTTTCGCCCGTCAGCATGAGGGGAAGCCCGTTTGGCGGATAGGAAATCGTCGCCTTGCATTGCTCGACAAGGGAGGCGAGGCTGCCGTCGTAGCCAACCAGTTTTTCAAAGTCGGCAGGTTCTTTCGCCAAGCCGGCAAGCCAAAGCTCGAGATTGCCGATTTTTGTATCGGAAATGGAAAGGTTGTATTGATTCTCTAAAGCGGCGCGGCTTAAAAAGCGAACCGGTTTTCCTTCCGCTTTGATGAGTCGCCCTTCCTGAAACAGCTGCTGGAGCGCAAACGTAATTTTGTTTTTAGGAACTTGAAGAGTCTCGGATAAAGAAGCCACGGTATTTTGATCATAGGCACCGGACAAGGTTTGTTCGTAGATTTGACGCAAAAGAGTATCTTTCATAGGAATCACCTACAGGGAGTATATTTTGAAAAAAAAGCAAAGTCAAACGAATCCTTGTCACGATTTGTTGGCATGTTTCTTGCTTATATACTAGTGAGGAGGAAGGCGGTATGAAGCAAAATTTTTCTCAAAAACAAACCCAAAAACAAACCTTGACACTCACGCAAACGATGAAAAAATCACTGGATGTCTTGAAAATGGACCAGGAGGAGCTTGTCGAGTGCATGCGGGAACTGGCGTTTTCGAATCCATTTGTCGAATTGGACGAAAGCCGGGACTGGAACCAAATCATAGAGGAGACATTCTCGAAACGGCCGTCGCTTCAAGATGATTTGTACATGCAGTTGCGCACAAGCGGCTACGCTTACGATAAAAACCTTTGCGCATATATTATTGAATCGCTGGATTCCCATGGCTTTTTTCTGGAGGATCAAGAAACGGCGACTCGTGTTTTGGATTGTTCGGGCGAAGCACTGAAACGAGCCTTGCGTTGTGTCCAGTCTTTGGAACCGGCGGGCGTCGCGGCGACGTCAAGAAACGAGTGCGTCGTTTTGCAGCTGCGAAAAAAGAACGAGGATTTCGCGGCCCGGATTTTCCAGATGTATCCCGAGGCGTTGGCGAAAAAAGATCTGGCGGGCATCGCCAAAGCGGAAAATGTTTCGACGAACCGTATCCACCAGGCTCTCAGGGCGATTCAATCTTGTTCGCTCGATCCATGTCAGGCCTACGCGTCAGAGGCGCCTTCCTATATCCGTCCGGATTTTGAGATCAAAGTGGCGCATGAACAAATTGAAATCGTGCCTCGAACCGCGGGTGCTTTGCGAATTGACAATCAAATCGGCGTTTTGAAGGAGCCTAGCCCGGAAATCAAGGCGTATTTGGAAGAAGCGCGGTTTTTTATAGATTCTGTCAATAA
Organism: Dubosiella muris; assembly: GCF_004793885.1. Lineage (GTDB taxonomy): Bacteria > Bacillota_I > Bacilli_A > Erysipelotrichales > Erysipelotrichaceae > Dubosiella > Dubosiella muris. The sequence goes on along the minus strand of NZ_SRYG01000013.1, from coordinate 23,010 downwards.
AAGAAACAAGACTTTGCTCATTTTGATGAACGAGTTGATTCGGATACAAAAGAACTATTTTTTATTTGATGACGAATTGAATCCGTGCACGCTCCAGCAAATCGCGATGAGAACCGGTTTTCATGAATCGACCGTTTCCCGCACGCTGTCGAATAAGTACTACCAATATGGAGATCAGATTTTTGCGGTCAAAGATTTGTTTATTTCAAAAACGAAAGGCGGAACGAGCAAAGACTCGATTGTCAAAGCGCTGCGCCAGCTTGTGGAGCAGGAGGATCCGGACAATCCGTTAAGCGATCAGGAGCTTTCCGAAGCCTTGGCGGATATGGAATTGTATGTTTCCCGACGGACAGTCGCAAAGTATCGTACAAGTATGAAAATCCCGGGATCAAGCCAAAGAAAGAAAAAAATGAAAAAATAAAGCTTTAAGGGTGGTCATTTATAAATAAAAGCGTACAATAAAGACGAGGGGATAGAATTTCTGGCGCGGAAAGCCTGGAATGTTCTATCTGATAAGCAAAACGCACAAGGGAACCGCTATTTTCAAAGCGCTTTTCCAGCCGGCGTTTGCGGAAAGTTCAATCAAAGGTTTAGAGAATATAAAAAAGAAGTCTTAATGTCCTTTCGGGGTCATATCGAAGACTTCTTTTTCTTTCACGAGATCGGCGTAAATGAGCTGGATGAAAATAAAGCCAAGCGGAATCAAAGTAAACCAGATGGCCCGGCCGGAAAACACCGCGCACAAAAATGTGGAGAGCACGCCGCCGGCCACAAAGACGCCCAGCATGCCGACATGCAGCCACGCCCGCTTGGAGAACGCCTGGTTTTCCGGATGCTTGAGGGCTTTGACGATATGAATGCCAAGCTGGCGGACGTGGTTGGTGCAAAAGGTCGTCGCCATCGGAATGCCCCGCGCCTGGCGAAACGTGTTGTACTGCATCGAGCACAGCACGTTGATCGTAATTTGGGTGATTTGGAACGGCGCGCTGTCCGGCACGAAGCCCAGCAGGGCGACCGCCACGATTTCCAAACCGATCAGGATCGTATCCCAGCGCAGCCAGTGATGTTTTTTGATCGGGGAAGGGAGGGCCTCGGAAACGATGGTTCCAAGCAGGTAGGCGCCCATCGGCACGAGGTAGTACACGGCTTTCATGAAGTTGGCGCTGCCCAGCGCCATGGCAAACAACACAAAGTTGGCGGTTTGCGCGTTGCAAAACACGCCCCCGCGAATCGAATACGTGTAGGCGCCGTAAAAGCCGCCGACGAACATCAGCAAAAGGAACACGTGACGCTTTTCGCATTCCAGATACTCGAATTCGCTTTCCTCGGTTTCCTCGATTTGTTCTTCGGCGAGCTCGTCGATGAGCTCTTCCTCGATTTCCTGTTCCACTTGTTTTTGAAGTTGATTCATACGCCCCCTATTATACTCGGGAATGAAAAAAAGTGGACAGAAAGCCTTTAAAAAATGGAATTTTTTGTTGACAGCGCTTTCAGCTGGCCGACAGGATGGCGCCGCACAAAACAACCAGGGCAAACAGCACTTCCCGCCCCGAAGGGACGGCGCCCAAAATCAAAAAGGACAAGCCGATCGACCAGGCGACGTATGTGATATTGAGCGGCATCGCTTTCGTGGATCCGATTTGGTGCAGCGCGTGATAGTAGCACAAGTACGACGCCGTGCCGGCCAGCGCCGCCAGCGCGATCCAGCCTATATGATGCTGGACGACCATGGTTTCCGCCAGTTCCCAGCCCGAAATCAAATTCATGATGACAAGCCCGTATCCAAGGGCGGAAACGCCCTGGCGCATCCACAATGCCTGGTCGCTGGAAATCGTTTCTTTTTTCATTCCCTGCTGCGCGAGCAAGCCTTCCAGTCCCCAGCACACCATGCAAAGCAGGGCGCAGCCAAGGCCAAGCGGAAAATTTCGAATCGAATCGTTTGGCGTCATCGACAACGCCACGACGCCGCCCAAGGCGACAAACATGCCAAAAACTTGTTTTCGAGTCAGCTTTTCTTTGAACAGGACAACGGCCATCAGCGCCCCAAAGGCGGGATACAAGCTGGAAAACGCGGCCGTGTAGCTTGGTCCCATGAAGAAGATCGCGCTGACGTAGCCGCTCATGCCGAGCGGGCCGCCCAAAATCGAAGCCAGAACGATCCAAAGTCCTTGTTTCGAACGCAGCACGCGCACCGCTTTTTTTATTCCCTTTTTCCATCCATGGTAAAACGTCAAATAAACAAACGAGCAGGTGTCGTGCAAAAACGCCGCCACGAGCGGCGCGATGAGCAGCGCCTCGTAAAACGAGAGCGCCTTCGAGAGCACGACCGTGTCCAGCGCCCATAAGACGCCCGCGAGCAATCCAAAACCCATAAAATAAATTCCCCCTTTTTCGCTTGTCTATTTTACCATAGGCTCTGTCGAAAGGTCGCAGGCGAAATGCAGGCAAACGCATTGTTGCAAGGACAAAGGACACGATACAATATAAAAACACAGGAAAGAAGAGGATCTTATGCAGTATACAGTGAATCATCGAAACGAGGAAATCGTCGTATTGGATGTGACGATTTCCAAAACAGAATTGGAAGAGACGATGGCCAAGGCGAAAGAAATGCTCCAAAACGCAGACGAGAAGACCGTGCGCCAATACGCTCTCAACTACGAGATTTCCAAGGCGATCGAGGAAGAGTTTGTCAAGACGCGTTCGAAGCTGGCCACCGAGCCGGAAATCGAAGAAAAGGAAAACGAAAACGGCGATATCGAGGCGCGGGTGACGTGCACCTTGATTCCGGCCATCGAAGTGGGACAATACACCAACTTCCAGCTGGAAAAACAAATTGTCGACGTCAAAGAGGAAGAGGTTCTGGCGGAAGCCCAAAAACAAATCGCCGCGCATCCGGTATGGGAGGAAACCGACCAGCCGGCCACATCCGGAAGCCAGGTCATCATCGACTTCGTTGGAAAAAAAGACGGAACGGTGTTTGAAGGCGGAAGCGGGACGGATTATCCGCTCGTTCTTGGATCGGGCGCTTTCATTCCCGGCTTTGAAACGCAGCTGATTGGCATTCGAAAGGGCGAGCAAAAAGCGGTGGAAGTGACTTTCCCGGCCGATTATTTTGAAAAGAGCCTGGCGGGAGCGCCGGTCGTTTTCGACGTGACGTGCAAAGCGGTGCAGGAAGCCGTGGAACCGGAGCTTACGGACGCGTTTGTCGCCAAGCTGGGCCACGAGCAAATCAAAACGGTCGAGCAGCTGAAGGAAACGGTCAAAAACCATCTCGTTTCCGTGAAGGAACGCGAGGCGGACGACAAGCTCGCGGCGGCGATTTTGGAAAAAGTGATGGCGCAAGTGGAAGTACGCGTTCCGCAAAAGATGATTGACAACCAGGTGGCCCAGCGCTTGAGCCAGCTTCAAAATCAAATCCAGCAATACGGGATGACGATGGAGCAGTATTTGAAAATGAGCGGACAGGAACTGGACGCGTTGAAAGCGCAGCTCGTTCCGATGGCGACGCAGGAAATCAAGCAGGCGCTCGTGCTGGACGCGATCGCTCAAAAGGAGCAAATCAAAGCGGACGAGAAGGAACTGCAAGCCGAGTACGAGCTGCTCGCGCGGGTGTATCAAATGCCGGCTTCCCAGCTGGTGCAAATGATTCCGGCGCCGGCGGTGGCGACGCAAATCGCGCAGCGCAAGACGATGGACTTCTTAAAAGACCACAACATGGAAGGGGACAAAGCCGGGCAGTAGCCGGCTTTTTTCAAAAATGAAACACAATGAAAAAAAGAAAGCATCCCAATACCGAAACCGTGTTAAAATAAACGAAAAAGAGAGGGAATAAATATGGGATTTCCAGAAGGATTTTTATGGGGCGGCGCAATCGCGGCCAATCAGGTTGAGGGAGGCGCGCGCGAAGGCGGAAAAGGATTTTCCGTCGCCGATATGGCGCGATACAAGCCCGATGTCGACGTAAAGAACTATCAGGCGCACAACGCGATTTCGCTCGACGAAATCGAGCGGGCGATTCAGGACGGGGACGACGCGTATCCGAAGCGGCGCGGCGTCGACTTTTACCATCGCTACAAGGAAGACATCGCGCTGTTCGCGGAAATGGGATTTAAAACGCTTCGTCTTTCGATCGCCTGGTCGCGGATGTTTCCGCGCGGCGAGGAGGAACTGCCTAACGAGGAGGCGGTCGCGTATTATCTTGACGTGTTCAAGGAACTGAAAAAGTACGGGATCGAGCCGGTTGTCACGTTGTCGCATTACGAGATGCCGCTGGATCTGGCGCTGAAATACAATGGCTGGACGAGTCGCAAAATGATTGACTACTTTTTGAATTTCGTGTTTGCGTGCTATTCGAATTTTGGCGAATACGTGAAGTACTGGCTGAACTTCAACGAGATCGACTCGATCATCCGGCATCCGTTTACGAGCGGGGGCATCGTGCCCCAGCTTTGCGAGCCGGGAACCTTGCGCCAGGCGTGTTATCAGGGGGCGCACCATCAGTTCGTGGCGAGCGCGTACGCGAAGATGCTGATGGAAAAACTGCTGCCGGACGCGAAGATGGGCTGCATGCTGACGAAACTGACGACGTATCCGCGCACGTGTCATCCGGAGGATGTCGCCTTGACGCAGCAAGTCAATTTGGAAAACTTGTTTTACACGGACGTGATGGTGCGCGGCGAATATCCAAAGCTCATGCGCAAGCGGTTCGAACAGGAAGGCATCCGAATCGAGATGCGGGAAGAGGATGAGGAAGTGCTCAAGGACGGCACGGTCGACTTCGTTTCGTTCAGCTACTATATGTCGCGTACGGAATCGGCCAGTCCAGACGCGGACCGGGTGCCGGGCAACACGGTGACCGGGGTGAAAAATCCGTTTTTGCCAAGCAGCGACTGGGGGTGGCAAATCGACCCGGTTGGATTGCGCATCTCGCTGGTTGAATTGTACGACCGCTACCAGGTGCCGTTGTTTGTCGTGGAAAACGGCATGGGCGCCATGGATGTCGTGGAGGCGGATGGAAGCATCCACGATCCGTACCGGATCGCTTATTTTAAAGACCATTTTCTGGAAATGGAGAAGGCGATCGACCTGGGCGTGGAGGTTATGGGCTACACGTCGTGGGCGCCCATTGACTTGATTAGCGCGTCGACGAATCAAATGAGCAAGCGGTACGGCTTCATTTATGTCGACCAGGACGACGAAGGCCGCGGCACGCTGGAGCGAAGGCGGAAGGATTCTTTTTACTGGTACAAGGACGTGATCGCGTCCAACGGGAAAAGCTTGCACGAGGAAAATGAGGATTGAATTTTGAATATATAGTTTCGCGCCTTCTCTTGCAGGCAAACGGTTATCCGAATTGTTATGGAGAGATTATAATGAAACTGTAGAAAGAAGATGGATCATCATGGATAAAAAAATCAATAAACCAAATAAAGACACAGTGCTGATCGAGGCGGTTGTTGCCAAAGCCGACTTGGATGAAGTCATTAAAAACGTCGCGGAAAGCCAAAAATCGGAAGACGAGGCGGCCAATTTAGAGTCCGCGAAACAATTCGAGGCGATGCAGCTCATTCAGGAGGCGATCATCGAAGAAGGATTGAAGCTGGCGACCCAGCCGGAAATCGAATTTAAAGAGGAAAAAGACGGCGACTTGCGCATTACGGTGGCTTGCACGCTCGTACCGGATGTCAACTTAGGAAAGTATACGGGATTCGAAGTGCTGAAAGAAGAAGTCAGTGTAAGCGACGAAGAAGTGCTGGAGTATGTCAACCAGCAAATCCAGTCCCAGGATATGTGGGAGGACGTGGATCGGCCCGCGCAGGACGGCGACCAGGTCGTTATCGACTTTATCGGCGTGAAAGACGGCGTTCCGTTTGATGGCGGAAGCGCGGAAAACTATCCGCTGATCTTAGGTTCGCATTCCTTCATTCCCGGATTTGAAGAGCAGCTGATTGGCATTCAAAAGGGAGAACAAAAGGAAATCAACGTTTCATTCCCTGAGGATTACTTTGAAGCGTCGCTGGCGGGCGCGCCGGTTGTTTTCCAAGTCACCTGCCACGCGGTGAAGGAAAAGATCGCGCCGCAGCTCGATGACGCGTTTATCGAAAAGCTCGGTTTGGAAAATGTGAAAACCGTCGAGGAGTTCAAGGCGACGTCCAAAGAACATATGCGGGAGATCAAAGAGCAGGAAGCCAAAAACAAGCAGGCGATTGAAATTTTGGACAAGGTCGTCGCGGATGCGCAAGTGGAAGTGCCGCAAAAGATGATCGACCAGCAAGTCGACCAGCAGCTTAACGAGCTGAAAGGTCAGCTCCAGCAATACGGCATGCAGTTTGACCAGTATATGCAAATGGCGCAGACAACCGAGGAAGAGTTCAGAAAGCAGCTTGAGCCACAGGCGGTTACGCAAATCAAACAAGCGCTGATTCTGATCGCGATCGCTGAAAAAGAAAAGATCGAAGCGACACAGGAAGAAATCGCGCAGGAATATGAATTGATGAGCAATCTTTACCATATGCCGGCCGAACAGCTTCAAATGTTCATTTCCGACGATGTCATTCGTCCGCAAATCGTGCAGCGCAAGACGTTGGATTTCTTAACGAAAAACAATTCAAAATAAAATATGTTAGCCAGCAGCCGCTGGCTTTTTTTTTGTATGAAAAAGACCTTCAGTTGAAGGCCTTTAGGAAAATTATCCATCAGTTGACAAGAAAGGGAAGGACTTTGGCGCGAATGGTTTCCGGATAGCCGAGCTGGTCGAGCGCCTCGCTGGCGGACAGACCCTGTTCGACCATGCGCTTTTGAGCGAGGATGACGAAGGTAGAGATCATTTCATTATGCTCCCGGGTCAAGGTGTGGAGCTTTTTCTCAAATTTTCTTTCCGCCTCCTGAAAACCAAGTTGTCTTCCGCGTTTTTCACCACGTTGTTCACCACGTTGTTCTCCAATGCGCTCGCCGCGCTGTAGGATATGGGCAATTACACTAGCCATTGTCGGGGCTCCTTTCTGTTCATTTGTTTTGAATTGTTGCACGTATTCATCGAATACCTTCTTTAAATCGGGATCTTGCGACAAAGCCGCCAGCGCCGTCAAGGTTTGTTCGACGTGTTCAATCGGCCAGGTCGTTGGCGGCTCGTAGGTTTTCCCGTGACTGGCGCGCATTTGTGCGCAATAGTCGGCAATGAACCGGAAATCGCTTCGAATCGACTCGATTTTTTCCCGGTCCCAGCAAGCGATGTTTTCTACATTCATTTTATAATCGGTCAGGAACGGTTGCAAGCAAGGATATGAATCGAACTGAAATAATTCCCGAAACGACTTGGGTTTCCAGGCAAACCGGCCATAATGCAAGGTGAACACGACACAAGGAACGAACCGGTTTTTTGTCCATTCAAAACCGGAAGAATGTTTCTGTCGCAGCTGCCACAAAAAGACGGCGGCTATGTAGATGAAATTACGAACCGCCATCGTTGAATCGGAACGGGTCTGATTTTCAAAACAAAGGATGAAGGGCAGGTTGCGTTTGGAACCCGAAACGAAAACACACACATCGGGAAAAACAGGACGCAAGAGCTTGTCGAAGAAAAAATGTTCGGATAAGTCGATGTAGCGGATTTGGGAAGCGCGGATCACGGTCTTGTTGTCGTAAAGAAGAAAGTTGATCAAAGAGGCGACCACACTTGGAATCCGCAAAAGATCTTTTTGAGAGATGTCTTTGTTGGACATGAGATACGATTCCTTTCTGGGATGAATACATGTGGAAAAAAGAAATTCCGGATAAAACCAATCGAATGATTGGTTTGAAATGTTACTTTCCCATTATAGCAATCCTTTCTCGAAACGCAAGAAAAATAAAAACGCGCAATCACGTCACGCGTTTTTGATGAATTACGGGATCAGCCGCAGCAAGTCGAGTGGGCACTCAAACACTTCCACAAAATCCGGCAGCTCCAAAGGCATCGTGGCGCCCCATTTCGCCCAGCCAAAATCAACACCCGCGTTGTTGGCGGCTTCGTAGTCCGAGGGCGCGTCGCCAATGTACAGCACCTCGTCCGGGCGCAGTCCCAGCTTTTCAAGCGCGAGGCGAATCGGCGCCGGATCGGGCTTGTGTTTCGTTGTATCGTCCGCCAGCACGGCCGTTTCCATGAACGCGTCGACACCATGCGCCGCCACGTCGAGGGCGTACTGGCTTCTCGTTTTCGCCGACACGACCGCCTGGCGGATACCCGCCTGCTGGAAGCGTTCGAACACGGTCATCCAGCCGTCAAACAACGTCGCGCCGTTTTCGTATTCGTTGACCGCCTGGACCCAGCGGGCGTACACCGCCTCGGGATCGGGAAAATGCAGCGATTCCATGACTTTCAACCCCGGCCATGGGGCGTATGGCAGCACTTGCTCCCACGTCCACGGCCGCCCGGTTTCCTCTTCGAGAACGCGCATCAGCGGGATCATGTTCATGTCCAGCGTGTTCACGATTGTCCCATCCAAGTCGTATAAAACCGCTTTGTAGGCTTTACACATCGAGCTCGGCCCCGTTGGTTTCGATCGTGTATTTGTACCAGTAGTACGAATCTTTCGGGATGCGGTTGAGCGTGCCCTCGTTTTCGTCCTCCTCCCGGTCCACATACACGAAGCCGTACCGTTTCTGGTAGCCGTTGAGCCACGAAAGCAAGTCGGTAAACGACCACGTGCAATACGCCAGAACGCGGCAGCCCTCGTCAATCGCTTTTTTCAGCTCGATCAAATGCCGTTTCAAATAGTCGATCCGATACGGGTCGTGCACTTTTCCTTCTTCCAGCTTGTCGAACGCGCCCAGTCCGTTTTCGGAAATGACGATCGGCAAATCGTAGCGGCTCGTGATGTCGCGGCACGCGAAACGCAAACCTTCCGGGTCGATTGTCCAGTCCCAGTCCGTCGTTGGCAAATGCTCGTTTTGCGGGTTTTTGTACAAGCCCGGCACACCCTGCACCGTGCTCGTTCCTTTTTTTCCAGTCGTGTTCATCGTGTTCGTCATGCCCACACCGTCGATTGGGTTGTATTCCGCCACGCACGTCTGGTAATAGTTGACACCCATAAAATCGACAAGCTGGGCCGCCTCTTTTAAAATCTCCTCGTCGCCTTCCTCGAAAACCGGCGCCACGCCTTCGCTTCGCAACTGCGCCAGCGCGGCTCTCGGGTAGCGTCCATAGCCGTACACGTCCATCCAGTAGTAGCTTTGCAAGTCGTCATAATCCATTTTCGCCATCGCGTCCTCTGGCTTGTCGCTCTTGGCGTAGGATGGTCCAAACGCGAAGCTCGATCCGACCATTGCGTCCGACCATAGCGATTTCAAGGCGATGACCGATTTGGCATGCGCCATGAACGCGTGGTGGTTCACCTGGTAAAATGTCTTGCGGTCGTTGACTTTTCCTGGCGGGTGCGTCGCCATGAGCCAGCCATGGGCGGTAAATACGTTTTGCTCGTTCAAGACGATCCAGTGCTTGACACGGTCGCCAAAGCGTTCGAACAGCGTTTTGGCGTAGTGGACAAAATCGTCGACGATGTGCCGGCTTTCCCAGCCCCCGTACTCGTTTTCAAGGGCCTGCGGCAAGTCCCAGTGGTACACTGTGATCATCGGCGTGATGTCGTTGTTGATGAGCTCGTCGATCAGCCGGTTGTAAAACGCGACGCCTTCCTCGTTGACTTCGCCGTTGCCATCCGGAAAGATACGCGTCCAGGCAATCGAGAAGCGATACGTTTTCAGCCCCATTTCCTTCATGAGCCGCACGTCTTCCTCCATACGGTGATAGTGGTCGACGGCTTTGTCGCCCGTCGTCGCTTTGAATGTTTTTCCCGGAATCCGGACGAACTCGTCCCAAACCGAGCGGCCTTTTCCGTCTTCGTCCCAGGCGCCTTCCACCTGATAGGCGGCCGAAGCCGACCCCCAAAGGAAATCGCTCGGGAACTCTTTGTTTGGTTTTGTGATATACATACAAAAATCTCCTCTTTTTTTTATTATATAGGAAAACAACCCGTAACAGTGTAACGGTTTTCAAATTTGCGAATTATGGTAAAAACGGCCGAAAACGCGGAAAAACGGGAACGATGTAACAGCTTACAAAAGAAGGGTCCAATGATAAAATAGAAGCAGAAAGAGAGGATACGATTATGGGATTTCCTGAAAACTTTTTGTGGGGCGGCGCGGTCGCGGCCAACCAGTGCGAAGGCGCGTTTTTAGAAGACGGCAAGAAACTGTCCGTACCCGACATGCTGCTGGGCGGGGACGTGAACACGCCAAGAACGTTTTTGCCAAAGCTGGACGACAGCGCGTTTTATCCAAGCCACGAGGCGATCGACTTTTATCATCGCTACAAGGAAGACATCGCCTTGTTTGCCGAAATGGGGTTCAAATGCTTCCGGCTGTCCATCAACTGGGGACGCATTTATCCAAACGGGGACGAGGAAGAACCAAACGAGGCCGGACTGGCGTTTTACGACGCGGTATTCGACGAATGCAAAAAATACGGCATCGAGCCGCTTGTGACGCTTTGCCATTACGAGATTCCATGGAATATCGTGACGACATACGGCGGATTTTCGAACCGGAAAGTCATCGACCTGTTTGTCAAATACGCCACGACATGCTTCGAGCGCTACAAAGACAAGGTGAAATACTGGCTGACGTTCAATGAAATCAACATTCCTTGCATGCATGCCGGCGGCATCGGGCCGCTGTATGGTTTGGGTGTTATGGACGAAGAGGATATTCAGTCGGACCATCGCATTCCGCTCGACCAGCTGAAATACAACCTTCAAAGAACGTATGAGGCGCTGCATAACGAGTTTGTGGCCAGCGCGCTGACCGTGAAAGCCGGCCACGAGATCAATCCGGACTTTATGATTGGCAACATGATCGCCCACGAGACGACGTATCCGCTGACGCCCAATCCGCAAGACGTGCTCGCCTGCATGAATGTGGACGACCTCCACAACAACTTTTGCGGCGATGTGCAGGTGCGCGGCGAATACCCGAGCTTCATGTGGCGCTACTTTAAGGAAAACGGCATCGACACGTCGTTCATTACCGAGGAGGACAAGAAGATTCTCAAAGAGGGAACGGTGGACATGTACACGTTCTCGTACTACATGACCAACTGCGTGACGGTGGACGAGAACGCCGAAAAGACGTCGGGAAACATGTCGCTTGGCGCCAAGAACCCGTATTTGAAGGCGTCGGACTGGGGCTGGCAAATCGACCCGGATGGCTTGCGCTACACGTTGAATGTGCTGCATGGCCGCTATCCGGACACGCCGCTCATGGTTGTGGAAAACGGCTTTGGCGCGTTCGACACGGTCGAGGAGGACGGCTCGATTCACGACGACTACCGTATCAACTACTTCCGCCCGCATTTGATCGCGATGCGCGAAGCCATCGAGGACGGCGTGCCTTTGATTGGCTACACGACGTGGGGACCGATCGACCTTGTTTCGGCGGGAACGGGTCAGTACGCCAAACGCTACGGCTTCATTTACGTGGATCGGCACGACGATGGAACGGGCGACTTCTCCCGAAGCAAAAAGGACTCGTTCTACTGGTACAAAAAAGCCATCGAAAGCAATGGCGAGGATTTGGATTAACACAAAACGGCACCTTCGGGTGCCTTTTTTGCCGGTTTCAACTTGAAAAGGGTTTCACATTTCACTTTTTTCGCTTTTCTGTTAAGCTATTCCATGGAAAATCGGAAAATATTGAAATGAGGCGTTTTTATGAAATTTTACGATATTCTGCAATGCAGTCCGGACGTGCTGAAACGGATGATCCGGTCCAGCGACGATCCGCAGGAAATCAAACGGCTGCGTCGGGGGATGATCGTGCGCTCGCTTTTGATTGTCGTGTTCGCCATCGCCTTTATTGGCGTGATGGCGGCCTTGTTTGGCAGCGACAACAGCGCGATGGCCGTTTCGATTTTTTGCATCCTTCTGGCGGTTCGTTTTGTGAATTACGGATATTGCCTGCGCGATTCGATTCTCAATATGGCGATTGTGTTCGCGCTGCTGCTTGTGGCGCCTGTCGCCTCGTACGCGGTGGATCCCGTCCTCAAGTTTTTAATGGATGGGCTGTCGCTTTTCGTGATTTTGATGATGACGAGCGACGATCCGAAAATGGGAAACGGCGGGTTGTATTCGTTTGCGTTTATTTTTTTGACCGGCAATCCGGTGGAGGGACAGGCGTTTGTGAATCGGGCGTGGATGACGCTCATTGGATTTGTTCTTTGCGCGCTTGTTTACGCGCATAACCACAAAGACCAAAACGCGAATGTTACGTTTTGGTCCAAAATCAGGCGGTTCAGTCTTTACGAATACAAAGATCAATGGCGGATCCGGCTGGCAGTTGGCGTCGGGCTGCTGCTTGCGGTTTTCTCCTCCATACATTTGGAACGATTCATGTGGGCTGGCTTCGCTTGCGGATCGCTGCTTTCGGATGTCGATGTGGAAGCGAGAATCCGGGAGAAATTTTCCGACCGGCTTCTGGGCGTCGTGCTCGGCAGCGCGGCCTTTTATGTGGTGTACACGATTCTTCCCGCGTCTTTGTACCCGCTTGTCGGCCCGGTTGGCGGCTTATGCCTGGGTCTTTGCACCGAGTACAAGCATAAGACGGCGCTCAACTGCTTTGGAGCGCTTATGCTGGCGGCCGGCATGTACGGCGTGGAAGCGGCTGTATGGATCCGCATCGCCGATACGCTGATCGGAATCGTGTTCGCACTCGCGTTTTTCTACGTGTACGACCGGTTCGTGCTGCATCGCTTTTTGCCGCATCGTTCCCATTATGGCGCGCGAAAAGAAGAAAAAAAGTAGCAATCTTTTAAAAAGGAAATGGATTGTTGGAAGACGACTGTGGAATGGTCGCCTTCTTTTTTTATAGGACGAGGAAACGAAATAAATTAAAAAATGAAAATAATTGTGGTAAAGTAGGGATAATATAAAAAGGCGAGGAAGAGAAGAATGTGAAAAGAAAATAATTGTTCCAATTTCCTTGTTGATCAACGGTTTTTGGTATAAATATTCTCTTCTAATCATCTTTTATTCCCCAAATATATGCAGAGTAAAAACGAAGACATAAAGTAAGCAGAGAGAGGAAAAATGAAAAAATATTATATTTTATGTATGATTTATATATTGAGCATAATTATTGGGCCACTATTTATTTCGAATAAAGGATTATTGTGTGGTTTTATGATCATAAATAGTTATGCTTTTGTGATGGCTTTATCCTATTTTCTTTATAAATATAGAATGATGACATTGATCACAAGAGTTTCGTATTATGACAATTTTGATTGCGATAACAACTATATTGTTGAGGATTACTTAAAATATATTCATAAATTAGCGATGGCGCTTTTTGGCGGAGGTTCAGTGTTGACAGTAATTTTCAGAATTTTAAAAGCACCAATAGTTGTTGATATAAGTGTTTTTATAATCCTGCTGTTTATATGGATTGTTTTAGGTTATAGGTATTCAAAAAAAGTAAGCGGTAAATAGAACTACGGGTATTTGATCTTTAGTTCATTCAGTATGTTGATATAGTAACCTAAATCTTTTGGATACCTATTGATTCATGCAAGACGTTTTTGGGCATCTTGTTTTGCCTCTTTTTTTGAAAAATTTTCAAAAAATGAAAGACAAATGAAAATGATTGTGGTAAAGTAGGGACAATATAAAAAAGCGAGGAAGAGAAGAGTAGCGGCGCGTTGCGGGCCAAGAGAGATTCCGGGTGGTGGAAGGAATCGCTGGACGCGCGGCGAAGATGGTCTTTGAGCTGTCCGTCTGATACGTAAGGCGGAACGGAAGTCACCGTTAGCGGACTGGGGAATGGTTGTTCCCGACGAGGCGCGTTTTGCGAGAAGCGCGCGAATATAGGTGGTATCGCGGTTTTCGTCCTATGGCGGAAACCTTTTTTTATTTTCAAGGAGGATATGAAATGAGCAAACAAGGAATTGGCACGATTAGCGTGCAGGGAGGCTATCGGCCGGGAAACGGGGAACCAAGACAAGTTCCCATCGTGCAGTCCACGACATTTAAATACGATTTGGCGGATGATATGGGCGCGCTGTTCGACCTGGAGGCGACCGGATATTTTTATACCCGTCTGCAAAATCCGACCAACGACAGCGTCGCGGCCAAGATTTGCGAGCTGGAGGGTGGCAGCGCAGCCATGCTGACATCGTCGGGCCAGGCGGCGAATTTTTTCGCCATCTTTAATATCGCCGGCGCGGGCGACCATGTCGTCTGTTCGACGTCGATTTACGGCGGGACGTACAACTTGTTCGCCGTCACGCTCAAGCGCATGGGTATCGACTTCACGTTCGTCGATCCCGACGCGTCCGAGGAAGAGCTGGCGGCCGCTTTTCAGGACAACACGAAGGCGATGTTTGGCGAAACGATCGCCAATCCGGCGCTGAAGGTGCTTGATATCGAGAAGTTCGCCAAAGTCGCCCACGCCCATGGCGTGCCGCTGATTGTCGACAACACGTTCGCGACGCCAATCAACTGCCGTCCGTTCGAGTGGGGAGGCGACATCGTGACGCATTCGACGACCAAATACATGGATGGCCATGGCGCGGCGGTTGGCGGCGCCATCGTCGACTCGGGAAATTTCGACTGGGACGCCTACGCGAGCAAGTTTCCGGGATTGACGACGCCGGATGAAAGCTATCATGGCGTCACGTACACGAAGGCGTTTGGCAAAGAGGGCGCGTACATTACGAAAGCGACCGCTCAGCTTATGCGCGATCTGGGCTGTATTCAATCGCCGCAAAACGCGTTTTATTTGAATTTGGGGCTGGAATCGCTGCATGTGCGGATGCCGCGCCATTGCGAAAACGGGCAAAAAGTGGCGGAGTTTTTATCGAACCATCCGAAAGTGCGGTCGGTGACATATTGCGGACTGCCGGGCGATCCATGCTATGAACTGGGACAAAAGTACTTGCCAAACGGATCGTGCGGCGTCGTGTCGTTCGAGCTGGTTGGCGGCAAAGAGGCGGCGAAAACATTTATGGAACGGTTGCGGATCGCGGCGATCGAAACGCACGTCGCCGACGCGCGCAGCTGCGTGCTCAATCCGGCCAGCACGACACACCGGCAAATGAATGAGGAAGAGCTTCGCGCGGCGGGCATCAGCGGCGGTCTGGTGCGGCTGTCGTGCGGATTGGAAGACACGCAGGACTTGCTTGACGACATCGCCCAGGCGCTGGAGGCGTGCTGACATGCCAATCAAGATTCCGGAGGACTTGCCGGCGACCCGGACACTGCTGGATGAAAACATTTTCGTCATGACGGAAAAGCGGGCGCTTTCCCAGGACATCCGTCCGCTTCATGTCGTCCTGCTCAACCTCATGCCGACCAAGATCGAGACGGAAACGCAGCTCGCCCGCCTGCTGGGCAACACGCCGATCCAGGTCGAGCTGGAATTCATCCATACGAAAAGCCACGAGTCCAGGCATGTGTCGAGCAACCATCTGGGCAAGTTTTATCAGACGTTCGACCAGATCCGGGACAACAAGTACGACGCGCTCATCATCACGGGGGCACCCGTCGAGCAAATGCCATTTGAGGATGTCGAGTACTGGGACGAGCTTTGCGAGATCATGGAGTGGTCGAAAACGAATGTGTATTCGTGCTTCCACATTTGCTGGGGCGCGCAAGCCGGCCTGTACTACCACTATGGCATTCAAAAACGCGATTTAGAGGAAAAGCTGTTTGGCGTGTATCCGCACCAGGTCGAACGGTCGTCCTCGATTTTGTTTCGGGGGTTCGACGACACGTTCATGGTGCCTCATTCGCGCCATACGACGATCAAAAGGGAGGATATCGAACAAGTGCCCACCCTCAAGATTCTCGCATCCAGTCCGCAGGCGGGTGTGTTCGCCGTTTCCACCGAAGGCGGCCGGCAAGTGTTTATTACCGGACATGCCGAATACGACCCGCATACGCTGGAAAACGAGTATTTGCGCGACAAAAAACTCGGACTGCCGATCCACGTGCCGTACAACTACTATGAGGACGACGACGATACGAAGCCGATTCGAATGACGTGGCGTTCGAGTGCGAACTTGCTGTATGCCAACTGGCTCAACTACATCGTCTACCAGACGACGCCATACGATTTGGAAAAGATCGAGCTGCTTAAGGAATTTAAAAAGTAAATGAAAAAAGGGAAGTTCCGGTTTAACAAGTGGAAGGATATTGGGTTCTTCCACTTTTTCTGTTGACGTCCTCATTTTTTTCATGCTATAGTTTGTCCACATCCGCCTTCCGGCGGAGCCTGATTCCAATCATCGAAAGATTCCGTTCTTTTTCCCCAGGTTCTTTCCTCTCTTGTCTTTTTATGGCTTCCTTTGATTTTTTCCTCTTCACTTTTTTAGATCAAAGCACCGCATGAAAACAGAAATGGATCTTTTGCGATCTTGGTTTCATTGAAATAATTTTTGGAGGTGCTTACTTGAACAATCATCAATACTACTTTATGATTCAGCAATTCACGTTGTTTAGCGACTTTTTCATGTACGAAGTGTTTTCCCGCAGCAAACCGGCCATCACGTTGCTGGCACGCATCCTGACCGGCAAGCCCGACCTCGTTGTCAAGCGATGGGGGATGGAGGTAAAGAAGGGACTGCCGTTTTTTCGGCATGTCCGCTACGATTTGTTTGTCGAGGATATGGAAGGCAACTTGTACAACTTTGAGATTGAAAACGGCAGGAGGGCTCTTGGACAGCGGGCGTTGTTCAATTTGAGCGTGCTCGTTTCCCATATGGTGAAGCCAAACGAACCGTTTTGCGCGTTGAACGAATCGTGGGTCGTTTTCCTGACAAGAAAAGATTTTATGCGTCGAAACGAGCCATTTTACACGTATGAATGGTTCGATCGGAAATGGAAACGGATCCTGCATACGAAAGCGCATATCCGCTTTGTGAATGGAGAATACCGGGGCGATGACGCGATTGGAAAGCTGATGCATGATTTCCACTGTACAAACCCGGACGACATGTTTTATGATGAGCTTAGAGAAGCCGTATCGTATTTTAAAAAGGAACCGAAAGGAGTGAATGCCATGTGCGAGATTATGAGAGAATTTGAAAAGGAGTCCCGAAACAAGGGGCGTGCAGAAGAACGTAAAAAAGCAAAGAAACGCATGGAAGCCATTATGCGCAAATTGTATGCCAAAGGCATGGATTGTCCTACGATCGCCGAAGTAACGGGACAAACTGTTTCCAAAGTCGAAACGTTTTTCCAAAAACAAGCATTGAATAAAGGATAAAACTGTTTTCCGCCTTCAATCCATTCCCTGGGTTGAAGGTTTTATTTTTACGCGTTAACTGTGCAAACTTGGATGATATGTTTTATGATGAGCTTAGAGAAGCCGTATCGTATTTTAAAAAGAAACCGAAAGGAGTGAATGCCATGTGCGAGATCATGAGAGAATTTGAAAGAGAGTCCAAGAACGAAGGACGTAGAGAAGGGCGTGCCGAGGGACGTGCGCAAGAGCGGGAATCCATTATGCGCAATTTACGCGAAGAAAAAAGATTGCGCGAATCACCAAT
Organism: Dubosiella muris; assembly: GCF_004793885.1. Classification (GTDB taxonomy): domain Bacteria; phylum Bacillota_I; class Bacilli_A; order Erysipelotrichales; family Erysipelotrichaceae; genus Dubosiella; species Dubosiella muris. The sequence continues at coordinate 5,432 of NZ_SRYG01000013.1, read as the reverse complement.
CAATCGTTATCCCAGGTAAAATCGTTTTTCAAAATGAAACAACCCGCGTAACAGTCCGGCATCATGGCACCCGTCATGATGCTTTTTTAATATGCAAGACAATAATGAAATCCAATAAAAGAGTGGTGGATTATTACCTATATAGAGGTTTGTGACATGCGAGAGAAGCGGTTGCTTGAAGGCATCAAAAACGGAACCTCCTTTTCTTTTGGAAAGTGATGACAATTATCACTTTTTACTTATTTCTTCTTATGAAATACTGATATCGAATAAGGACAGATATACTGATATCCAACAAAGGAGAGATGGGAAGATGGAGAAGAAGAGAATATTGATTCGAACGGGTAACGCGGTGCTCGCCGCTATGCTTAGTCTTGGTACAGTCGCTGGACCGTTGGCATCATGGCCGGTCCATGCGGAAACCTTGACCGTTGGAAGCGTGACGGTTGACAACACAGGCGGAGATAATGAGTTGTGGCTTGACGAGCTGGGCGAGGCGAAGTATTTCACATACCAGGCGACGGTGACGTTCAACGACTTTGAAGCCGGTCAGCAATCGGCCGCGCTGGCATTCGGGGATATGCGGGCCAATGTGCATAAGAAGATAGACTGGAACAATCCGGCCAGACTTTGGGGCAATTCTTTGACCCACGAAGCGGTCTGCCCGGGAGATAAAGGACAAGCCAATACATGGTTTGAGGCCAATGGAATCGACTTGTCGCAGCCTTTCACCTTGAAAGTGCAAGTGGCGTCCGCGGGAACCGTTTCTTATTGGATCAACGGGATACTGGTTTGCAGTTCGGAATTAAAAGAAGGCTACAATGGCGGAAGGATCGGCTTAATGACTTATTCCTCCAGCGCGACTTTCTCGAACATTGTGCTGGAAAAAGAGGAAGAGCAGCCACCCGCTCCCGATCGCACGGATTTGGACGCACTGATAGCGGAGTGCCAGACGCTAAGTGAAGCGGACTATGAGGCGGAGAGCTGGCAGGCGCTTGTGGATGCATTGCAAGTGGCACAAAAAGCAGTCAGCCAGGAAGAAATCAATGCGGCGCTCACGCAGCTGCAAGCAGCGAAAGAGGCTCTGAAGGAAAAACCGATCCAGCCAAGTGTGGACAAGACTGACCTGAACAAGGCGATCGAAGAGGCAGGCAAGCTGAACGAAGCCGACTATACGACAGAAAGCTGGGAAGTGTTCACGGAAGCGTTGAACAAGGCCAAAGAAGTCACAAATGACGACACGGCGAATCAAGAAGCCGTGAATAACGCGGCGAAAGCACTGACAGAGGCGCAAACCGCATTAGAGAAAAAGCCGGTCCAGCCAAGTGTGGACAAGACCGACCTGAACAAGGCAATCGAAGAGGCAGGCAAGCTGAACGAAGCCGAATACACGACAGAAAGCTGGAAAACATTCACGGAAGCGTTGAACAAGGCCAAAGAAGTCGCAAATAACGACACGGCGAGCGAGGAAACGGTGGCCCAGGCGCTGCAGGCGTTGAACGACGCGAAAGCCGCTTTGAAAAGCGCGGACGATGTGAAGCCGGAAGACTTCAACAATGTCGGCGCGGGGGGAAGCACGGTGGATCAAAACGCGCTGATCCTGGACGCGGCTGGCGATCATTTCGCGATGCTGAGCACGCAGAAAACCCCGTCGAATGATTTCCATTTCGAGGCGGATGTGCAGCTGCTGGCAGGAACTGGCGAAGGCGAGGAAGGCGACCAGATGTCGGCGGCGCTCGTGTTTGGCGCGGCCAATAAAAAACAGCCGGGCACAAAGTGGTATGGAGCGAACGTCGATACAAGGCGGAAAAACGAGGCGGACTATTTCCGCGTATTCGGCGCGGGACGCGACATTCTTTCGGGCGGACGTGTCGACGATGTCGATGCGACCAAACCACTGCATCTGGCGGTGGACGTGAAAGCAGACGGTTCTTTGACATATACATTTGGCAACGTGGGTGCGAATATGCACACAGCGACCGGGACGATCGAAAACTGGGAAGGCGGCTATGTCGGATTGCTGACATTTTGCGCCAAGGCGGCGTTCTCGAATGTCCGGTTCACGGATCGCACAGTCGAACAGGAAAAGAAGCCAATCGAGACGGATAATCGGTGGGATAACAATTTGGGTGAATCGGTCGCGCAAGGCGGAAGCTGGTCGATGAGCGATGATGGACTTTTTTCGGACGCCACAGGAAAAGGCGACACGTTCCTCATTTCGCAAATGGAAGGAGAGAACTTTGTGTACGAAACCGATCTTTCTTACCGGGGCGATACGGGGGCGGCCGGACTGTTGTTCCGCTTTTCCAATACCGAAAACGGCAAGGAAGGCTACGCGGTCAATGTGGATGCCGGCAGCCATAAGGCGAAATTCTGGCGCTGGGAGGCTGACCAGGCCCAGCAGCTGATTACCGAAAAGGAAGTCGAAAAAGCGGATACGTACCATTTGAAAGTCGTGTGCATCGACGGGTCGATCCAGTATTGGGTCAACGGTGTTCTCATCGCCAATCTTGGCGACTTTACGATGCAAAAGGACGATCTTGGACAAAACACGATCGTGACGAAAGGCTATTACGGCTTGTTGAACTGGAACAGCGAGGCCGTGTTCCAAAACACGAAATTCACCGTTCTTAACGAAAACAACACGCCGGTCGTTTTGGATGTGGATGTCAAATCCCATACAGGCACGGTCGATAAGAAAGCGCAGTTTTTCCCGGAATCGCCGACATGGATGCAGTACGTGAAAAACGACGCCCAAACGGTTTATTTGGAAGCGCAAATCAAAGAAGGCGCGAACGTGACGTTTGAAAAGGATGGAACGACGTACGCCGCCGGACAGGATATTCCAATCGCCGAAGGCGCCAACTGGATTACGATGACAATCGAGCAGGGGGGCGTTTCAAGGACGTATCGTCTGAATGTGCACCGGTTCGCGAAAGAATCCACCTACTACAATGAGCCATATCGCGGACAGTTCCATTATTCGGTCAAGGAAGGATGGGCCAACGATCCAAACGGCCTTGTCAAATACAATGGAAAATACCACATGTTTTATCAGTTCTACGACGACACCAAGTGGGGACCGATGCACTGGATGCACGCGACCAGCACCGATCTTCTTCATTGGGAGGAGGAACCAGTCGCTTTTTATCCGGATATGAACGGAACGATGTTTTCGGGCTGCGTGGCGGTGGACGAAACCAACGCGTCCAAATTGTTTAAAACGAGCAAAGGCGGATTGATCGCGTACATTACGGTAAACGGCAACGGCCAGCGAATCAAGCTCGCGTACAGCGAGGATGAAGGCAAGACGTGGAAAAAATCGGATAAAATCGCGGCGGACTGGAGCGACGATTCCCTCTACAACAAAGATTTCCGCGATCCGAAAGTATTCAACTGGGAAGGCAAATGGTTCATGGTCGTGGCGGGCGGACCACTGCGCATTTATTCAAGCGACGACATGGTGAACTGGAAAGAGGAGTCGGCGTACAACGATTTGCATACCGAATGTCCGGATTTGTATCCGCAGCAAGTCGACGGCACAGTGAAGTGGATTCTTTCCAGAGGCGGGCGTTTTTACAAAGTCGGCGACTTGAAGGAAGTCGATGGAAAATGGACGTTCGTGCCGGACGACTACTACAAGGACAAGGATGGCGTCATGAATTTTGGACGCGATTCCTACGCGGCGATGACGTATTACGAGTCCAGCTTTGGAACCGCGGCCAACCCGACCATTCCGGATATTATCGAATTGAACTGGATGAACACGTGGGACGACTACTGCGATCAGGTCGCCGACACGGTAGGACAGAAATACAATGGAACGTTCAACCTGCATTTGAAAATCGGATTGGTGCGGGACGCCAATGGCGTATATCGTCTGACGCAAACACCAATCGACGCGTATGAACAGCTTCGAGGCACAGGTGTGGAAAAATCAGACAAAGTCGGCGCGGACAACGATTTGTTGAAAGATTTCCAGGGAACAAGCTATGAAATCGTATCGCGCTTTATCCCGGAAAGCGGCACGAAGAAGGTCGGATTTAAAGTGCGCACAGGCGCCAATGGCGAAGAAACAGCCGTTATTTACGATGTGGAAAACAATACGCTGACACTCAACCGTTCCAAATCCGGCATTCAAATTTCGAATAAATTTGCCGAGACGAACAGCCAGGATTTGTCGGATCTGATTCAAAGAAGCAAGACGACACGCAACGCGGACGGGTCGATCGACCTCCACTTGTTTGTGGACGCAAGCAGTGTGGAAGTGTTTGCCAACGGTTACACGGCGGCGGGCGCGAACCAGATCTTCCCGCTTCCAACTTCCCGTGGCGCAAGCGTTGTGGTGGAAGGTGATCCTTGCCAGGTGGATTTGACGGTCTATCCGCTGGATTCGATTTGGGAAAAAGAAAATGTCGGCACGATAATTGATTCGTCGGACGCCAGAGAACAAACGATTTATACCGGAAAAACGAAACAGCTTTCGGCTTACATTCTTCCGGTTGATACGGATCAGAGCGTGGAATGGTCTTCAGATAACCCGGATGTCGCGTCGGTCGATGAAAACGGAATCGTGAGCGGACACAAAGCGGGCACGGCGACGATCACCGTCCAGGCGAAGTCGGATCCGGCGCTTAAACTGGAATTCGCGATCACGGTCAAGGAAGACAATTTCAACACCAACGTGAACGACACGGTGACCGATGGCAACTGGGTCATTGAAAACGACGAGCTTATCAACGACAACAAAGGGCAAAACGCCTTCTGGCTGTCCAAGGAAACATTTGACAAGGATTACACCGTGTCGACCGATGTGAAATTCGGTTCGGGACTGGTCAACATCTTCTTTGCCTCCAACGGCAGTCCTTTCGACAAGGAGGCGTATGCCGTGCAGCTGACACAAGACAACGCGCTGCGTCTGTTCCGGTTTGGCGGTGGAGATGACGCGACCGTCGAGCTGGATAAGCCACTGTGTGACGATACCTACCACAATGTGGAAATCACCAAAAAAGGAAAGAGCGTCACCGTGTCTGTGGATGGAAAAGAAGTGTTAAAGCATACCTACGATGCCGTCGATTCCCACTTTGATACAGCCCATGTCGGACTGGGTCTGTGGGATGGCAAAGCGTCATTCAAAAACTTTATGGTCACGACGGCGGAACAGCCGGTCGTTGTAGACAAGACGGATTTGAATGCGGCCATCGAGGCGGCCGGCAAGCTGAATGAAGCGGACTACACGCCGGAAAGCTGGAAGGTGTTCGCAACCGCGTTGAACAAGGCGAACGAAGTCGCCAAAGACGACAAGGCGAGCCAGGACGCGGTGGATGAAGCCACGAAAACGCTGAATGATGCGCAAAAGGCGTTGAAGAAGCCGGAGCAGCCGGTTGTCGATGCCGACGCGCTGAAAAAGGCATGCGAGGAAGCGAAAAACA
>NZ_SRYG01000012.1 GCF_004793885.1 Dubosiella muris | reverse complement strand
GTCAAAACATCAAACGAATGAAAAAGCTGCTGGCAGCCGGCATCGACAAAGCCACAATTGCCAACGTGTTCGACTGCTCTTTGGAAGAACTCGAAGCCTTGTCCAAAAACAAAAACCGGTAACCCGGTTTCAAATTGACATACCCAACCCGGAAAAGCGGAAACGCTTTTCCTTTTTTACGCAAAAAACCGGGAATCGCTTCCCGGCTTATGATGCTCTTTTTAGATTTTGTCATTTTTTACCAAGACACTGGTTGTGTACGGTATAGCCCTGATCCAACAGATCCTGCAAGCTGCCCCGGTAAAACTCTTTGTTGTTTTTGTTCATCGACTCCACCGAAGAGCAGTTTGGAGCGTGGATCTTCTTCGTATTTTTATTCAACACGTACGTTCCCTCGTCCTTTGTTTCCGTCGAAGTTTCACCACGCAAATGGCTGTCGCCCGTCGCGTAGTCGATCTCGATACCCGGCTGGACGTTGTACGCGTAGACGTTGTAGGAAATGCCTTCCCCTTCGTCCTCGACCGAATAGCCTTCCATAATGACGCCGTCCGCGACCAGATTGTCACCCGTATACACTGGAATGACCCGGTACATGACGTGGTTGCCCGTTTCCTTGATGTAGTCGCGCACCATGTCCTCAAACGGCTTCATGCCTTGAATATTCAAATAGCGCGTGCCCGTCATCAAGTTGTTCGGGTTCGCGTCCTCTCCCGTCAGGGACCACGCGATCAAATGGCATCGGTTATACAGGCTTTTGCCATCCACGTTATCATATTGCACCGAATGCCAGCCCGTCGGCTTCACACTCGAAATGTTTCCCCGCTCTTTTGTCGGCAGCAAATCCGTGCCAATCGAGGAAAACGCACCCGTCACCCGACCCAAATCATCCAGCTCGTAATACGTCTCAAACGACTCGTCCGTGATTTCCTCGTCGGTAAACGTCGGCACGTTGTCGTTGAGCGCCACATACGCCTTGTCCGTATACGCCGGAATGGAATCCATCGTGACAGTCGGCTTAGGCGCTTCGCTTTGCGCGCAACCCGCCACCGCCAGCGCGAGCATGACGCTCGCCAGCGCCGACACGAACAGCCGGCCAAACCGCTTGCCTAATCCGTTTCGCTTCATCTGGTGTACACCTCTTTGACGATCTCGTCATGCGAATAGCCTTTGATCACGCTCACATCGTCAAGCTTGAGCGACTTCAAATCGTACGACAACGTCACATCCGCCGGATACACCTTGTCCCAGCGATACACAACGAGCGTGTTGAAATCGAGATTCGCCAAATCATCGGCTTCCAGGAACACGTTTTCGCATCCCTGAAAATCGTCCGTGACCTGCACGTTGTCCATGCCTTCAAAGAGCTTGGCGCTGTACTCGCGCATCGCGATCGGCTCGCCCTGCAAAGTCCGCTCGATATCCGCGACCACCTCCCGGTCCCGCGAAGGCCTTCTTTCGTTAAAAAGCAAGCCGTTGTTTTGATCCACGCAAAGAAAGACCCGCATTAAAACGCTTTCTTTCCTTTCACGTACGTCATCAAAACGTCGTAGTTGTCATCGAGCACGACCAGATCGGCGTCCTTGCCCGCCTGGATGCTTCCCTTGCGGTCGGCCACGCCAAGCATTCTCGCCGGGTTAAGCGTGCAGCTGTTGATCGCCGCCAGCCAAGGCACCTGCGCCTTTTCATGCACGATCATCAAGCCCTTGTTCACATTCAGCGTCGAGCCCGCCAGGCTGCCCGCGCCCACCAAATGCGCCGAGCCATCCTCGAACAACTCGATCTCGTTGCCGCCAAACAGCACCCGCGTGCCCACCGGCAGCGACTTCACCATCAAAGAATCCGTCACCATGATCGCGTGGTCGTTTCCTTTCGCCTTGAAATAATCGTTGATCGCCGCGTAATGCGAGTGGTTGCCATCGCAAATGATTTCGCCATACACTTCCCGGAAACGGAACGCCGCGCCCACCAGACCAGGCTCGCGATGATGGAACTTCGTCATGCCGTTAAATACGTGCGTCATACTCATCGCGCCATTGGCGATCGCGTCGGCCGCCTGCTCGAACGTCGCGCTCGAATGGCCCTGGCTCGCCACGATATTTTGCGAAACCAAATAATGCAGCAACGCGTAGTCTTTGTCATGCTCGCACGCCATCGTCACCAGCTTGATCAAGTTGTGACTCGCCTTTTGGTACCGCTTGAACTGCTCGACATCCGCCGGCACGCAATACTGCTCCGGCTGCGCGCCCTTGTACACCTGATCCAAATACGGGCCTTCGAAATGGATTCCCAAAATTTCAGCGCCCTCGTAGCCTTCCTCCACGACATTCGCCACGTTGGCGACCGCTTTGGTCAACACTTCCTCGCTTTGCGTGATCGTCGTCGGCAAAATGCCCGTCACGCCTTCCTTCACGATGTTTTTCACCCAATGACGCAGCCCGTCCGGCGTGGCGTCGTTTGTATCCCAGTCATACGCGCCATGCGTATGCACGTCAATAAAGCCCGGAACAATTCGTTTCCAGCCATAATCCTCGTCAACCGGTTTTGTTCCATATGGATAAATCGCCTTGATTTTTCCATCTTCCATGTCGATCTGCGCTTCCATCCACATGTCCAAAACCCAGACTTTTTTACTTTGTATAATCATAAAAGAACCTCCAACTATAACTACTGATACTGTATCATGTTCCGGAGTAAAAAGCACCAGAAGTCCTAAAACGTAAAAAAACTAAGCTAAAAAATGCCAAAAAAGCGCCGGGCTTTTACCCAGCGCTTCGTCCACGCAACCAATTTCCAAATTTTGTCACAACCGCTTTTCAAAATTTCCCATCACCGGCGAGGCGTCGCTCAAAATGACAAACGCTTTGGGGTCGACCTCGTGCACGATCTTTTTCAGCCGCCGAACCTCGTACTTGTTAATGACGCAAACAAGAATATCCTGGCGCGTATCCGTGTAGGCGCCATATCCGTCCCAATACGTGATCCCGCGTCCGGTCCGCGTCATCAGCTCTTTTTTCAGCTCCGGCACTTGCGAGAAAATCAACGCCTGAATGCTGATGTTTTGATAGTGCACCTGATCGCTGACATAATACATCAAAACAATGTACATCAACGAATACAAAGCGACTTGCAAATCAAACAAAACCGCCGAAATCGTCAAGACGACCGCGTTGATCAAATACGAAAGCTTGCCAACGGAAAAGTCCGGACGCGTTTTGGAAAAATAAACGCCAAGAATATCCAGACCGCCGCCGCTTCCGCTGCTTCGCAAACACAAGCCGATTCCCAAGCCGCCGATGCAGGCGCCAATCAAACAATTCGAAAGCACATCCGGCATGATCGGCACCGTCAAAATCGGGATGCATGACAAGCCAATCGTCTGAATGATCAAAGAGATCAGCGTCTTCACGCAAAAGCTTTTCGAAATCGTCCGCCAAGCCAAAATGAAAAGCGGAATGTTGAACGAAAAGTTGATAATACCGGTCAAATCGACGGAAAACGGCAGCAAATAGTTGATAATTTGCGCCAAGCCGACCAGACCGCCCGCGTTCAAAGTCATCGGTGAAATAAAGCAGTTGACACTAATTGGAAACAGCAGGCTTCCAACGACCAAATCCACCCACTTACCTAGTTCCTTATTCATTGTTGTTCCTCCCCGTCCATCCGGACATGCGATTTTGGCAGCAGCCGCATGCCTTTCGGAATCTTGTTGTTGATTCGATGACCGTCGCTTTTGCCAAACCCAAACGGATACCCGTCAAAGCAAACCCCGACAAAACCCGGCTCGCCCTCGATTCGAATTTGCTCACCATGCATATAGGCATCCATTTCGCACAATCCGCACGACACTTTGTTTTTCAGTCGATCCATCGTATCCGCCGCCATGTAAAACGCGTGCGCCGGCTCGAACCGGTTTTTCTTCATCTCGCCAACAAGCACCCCTTGCCGGACCACCTTCAACTTGCCAAAATCCAGAAACGCGTGCTCCATTCGAAACAGCTTTTCCTTGCTGTGATGAAAAAAAGAAAAATCCCCCTCGACTTGTTCTCGCAAAAACGCACGCTCCGTGGCGTTTGGCTTCTCGTTTTTTAAAAGCGCGGGCGTGTTGGACGCGTCGCCCTTTTTCACAAACTTGGCCATAAACTGACCCTCGCCGCCATCCATTGGAAAAACACGACGGACTTTGGACGCATCCATGCCTGGCGTCTTTAAGCCCGGCCGGCCAAACGCCGCGCCGCAATCCACAAGCTCCATCTCCGGAAACCGCTCCAGGATCCACGCCACGACTTCCTCGTTTTCCTCTTTCGCGTAGGTGCACGTCGAATACACGAGCACCCCGCCGCCCTTCAAGGCGCGCACCGCGTTGGAAACGATTTCCTTTTGCCGCGCCGCGCACATCAAAATATTGTCCATCGACCACGTCTGCGCCACGATGGCGTGCTTTTTCAACATCCCTTCTCCCGAGCAGGGCGCGTCGACAAGCACTTTGTCAAAGCAGTTTTCAAACGCCGCGCACAACGGTCCGCTCTCGCTATTGGTCAACGCGAAATTGACGACCCCCATCCGTTCCAAATTGGATAGCAGCGCCTGCGCCCGCTTGGCGTCGATCTCGTTGCATACCAGCATTCCGGACTCCAGCTTTTGCGCGATTTGCGTCGTTTTCGAACCGGGCGCCGCGCACAAATCCAAAACCAAATCATCCTTTTGCACATCCAGCAAGCCCACGACTCCGCTCGCGCTTGGCTCCTGCAAATAAAACAAGCCGCAAATGTGATAGGGATCCAAACCAAGCGGCCGGTCGACATACCAGGAATGATCGGCGAACGGACTTGGCTTGCCAAGCAGCCCGGGCTCGGGAAAGCGATCCGGATCGACTTTTTTCGTATTGATCCGCAAAGCCTTGTACAAATCCTGATCCAGCGAAGCCATGAACGCCTCGAACTCGTCAGGAATCATCGTTTGCATACGATTTAAAAATTGTTCGTTCATAAAATTCTTCTTTCGTCAAAATATGGTTTCCGGCTGAATGCGGCAGGCGTAAGGCGAGCACGTCGCCGGCGCGTCCCAGCCGTTGCCAAGTGAAAAATCAGCGGATTCTATGAAATACTGTAACACAAAATCGGCATCCGCCGCGAGGGAAAACACCTCGATATGGCAATGGGGCCCGGTCGAGTTGCCACTGTTCCCGCTCAGCGCCAGCACATCCCCTTGCTGCACGCTCTGTCCGGCCCGGACAAACAGCGAACGCGACAAATGGGAAAACGTCAGCACATAAAACGTGTCCCCCACCTTGCAAAGCAGGCAAATCGAATTCCCGGCCCCTGCCGGCCAGCCGCACCAGTTTCCCAAAAATCCACCGTCTTCCTCGACTGGCGCGTTGGCGTACAACACGATCCCCGGCGCCGGAGCGAGCAGCGGCGTGTGCATCGGCACCGCGTAATCGGCCCCCAAATGCAATCCCCCTTGCGGATACGCCCAGGTGCCCGCTGAAAGAGAGGCGTTTGCAAACGGCGCCAAAAACGAAGCCGAAGCCTCGATCCGGCTTCCATCCACCAAGCCAAGACACGAGTTCCCCGTTTCCTTTGTCACGCCAATCGAGCCAAACACGGGCAAATCTTCCGTTCCCGCCAACGTCTGCGCCGCCTCGCGCATGCCGCCGGGACGAAACCCCCGCAGCTGCGGATTGTCCAAAAACAACGTTTCCTGCACCTGGATCCAATACGCCTTGCGCGCCTCGGCTTTTTTTAAACGCGACCGATACGTCTTTGTCACCGACTCGATTTGCTCGCGATGCGCCTGATCGGCCAGAGCGCTTTGCGCTTGACGCAAAAAGGCTTCCTCGTCCCAGGACGCCTCCACGCCCATTTGCTCCGCCAGCAAATACAGGCCCGTTTGTTCTTTTTGGGATTCAAAAGCCGCCACCTGCTTTCGCAAGGCGTCGTTTTTTTGATCTAGGTGATGCAAAGCTTGAAGGCAGCGCTGCTGAAGGCGGGTGTAGTGGAGAATCTGGCGCGCGCAAAAGGAGGAACGATCCTCGATCGAGGTGGAAAAAACGAGCGAAACGCTCAAACAAACACAAAGTAAAAGTTGATTCATACCATTTCCTTCTACTGTCTGTCTACGCCATTATACTAAAACGCGAAAAAAAAGCCATAAGATTTTAAGATCTTATCGCTTTGTTTGGCGCGGCGCTGTTGATGACCAGCAAAAAGATACAACCCGTCGCCAGAAAGTTCATTGTCACATCCAGCAAGCCGTGGATGAAGAAAATCACAAAAAAACAAAGAATCATCGCGAAAATCGCCGGGTCCTTGCTTTGGCGGTACGACGCGTAAATTTCTCTCCAGACGCTCCATCCATACCCGAGCAGCAATGTCGTGCCTACCACGCCATACGAAGTCAATGCGTCCAGAGCGATGTTGTGGGAATGGGGCGCCTTGTGGCCATGAAGCGCCTTGTACACATGGCCATACGTTTGCGGTCCTTGGCCAAACCACGGATGCATCGAAATCGCCAGCAGCGACGTCGACCAAATCTCGAAACGGGACGTGAGCGTCGACATTTGATCGAAGCGCGGAATAAGCTCCGGAAACATGAGCACGAGGACAAGCGCGCTCATTTCGGCAATCATCGAGCCAATAAACCAGATCCGCTTGCGGTCAAACCAGAAGAAGACCGGAAAAATAAACAAAAACGGAAGCAGCGCGGTTCGGCATCCCGTCAGCAGCATCATAAAAAAATTGAAGCACGCCGTCACGACATAATAAACGCGGAAGCCCGCTTTTTTTGTCCGGATGAACTTATATAAGCAAAACACCACTTCGAATTCCAAAATCGTCGCGTAGAAGTTCGCGTTCATAAACGTCGAATTGATGCGGTCCTTTGGCGAGTTTTGAATCACAAAATCGAAAAAGTCGTATCCTTTGCGCGCCGACACCTTTTGAAACTCGTACAAGCCATAAAAACCGGCCAGCCAGGAAAGAACGATAATTTCCGACACGACGTACTGGAACAGCCGGGGTGTAAGCTGGCGGCGGTAAAAGGCGATAAAAAAACCGATCAGGACAAAACCGCCGGCATTCAGCAAACCAATCCAGTTGCGGTAAAGCGCCGAGACGACGATTTCTAGCGCGCAAAACGCGTAAAACCACAGCGCCCCTCTTTGCTGGCGCACCGCCTGCACGAGATGGCCTTTCCACAAGGCGAACACGAGGACGGCCGCAAGTACCGCGGCGGAAAACTGAAACGGCAAAAACAATCCGGCCACCGCGACCAGAATCGACTGCTCGAGAACGTTGAAAGATAAAATATCGTGGATGACTTGATCAAATGCTTTTTTCATAAGACCATTATCGGGGATAGCGCCTTGTTTTGCAACTTACAAGTATGCAAGAAAAAAAAGCCCTTGCGGGCTTTGATCTCATAACATGGTGCCGACGATAGGACTTGAACCTACGACCTACGCGTTACGAGTGCGTTGCACTACCAACTGTGCTACGTCGGCATCTGTAGAGTATTTTAGCAGAAAGAATCGTGAATCTCAAGACCAAAATACTCTATTTTTTCATTTTTTTTATGGAAGCGTCGCTTGCAGCGCCGCGATCTGCTCGTTTAAATACGCGATGGTTTGGTCGTTGGTCGCGATCATCGCGCCCACGTCCTCTCCGGCCGCCTGCTGGGCTTCCAAATCCGCCTTGTACGTCATGGCGTCGTTGAGCTGCGCATGCAGTTCGTCGATTTGACTTTGAATTCGGGCACGCTGCTCGTTGGCCGCCGCCTGCGCCTCTTGGGCGGCTTGCGACGCCTGATCGAGCTTGGCCTGTTCCTCGGCCGCCAGCGTGTTAAAATTCTTTCCGGCCTGCTCCATGCAAATCTGGTCGATTTTTTGCTGAAGAGCCGCCGACAAGCCATTGAACGCATCCTTGTAGTGCACGATTTGCGCCTTTTCCTCGTCCGGCTTCGTCGACCAGTTTGAAACGAACGCCACCAGCTGCTGGTATTCCGGCTTCGTTTCGTCTTCCTGCGTCGCCTTGAGCGCTTTGAGCGCTTCCAGCTGCTTGACAAAAGAATCGCCCGTCTGTTCTTCGAAATACGTGTTCAGCCGCGTCTTCTGCTTTTCAAGCAGCTCGTTGTACGCCGGCTCATAGTCGATCAGCTCCATCTTTTCCGCATCCGAAAGCATGTCCCACTCGTCGGCGTATTCCACAAGCTTTTGATACGTCTGCTCTTGCGCCTCGGTCGTGATGTTGGCCGGATCGTAAACGACGACTTTGTACGTATACGCTCCCAGCAGCAACGCAAACACCGCGATGCCGGCCAGGAACCATTTGAGGTTTTTGCGAAAAAACGACGGTTCGACCGCTTCCGGTTTCTCTGGCTTTTTCGCTTTCGCCTTTTTTTCCGTTTCGTCTTTCGTCTTGTCCTTCGCCGTTTCCGCTTTTTCCTTTTTGACCGCTTCCGGCGTTTCCTTTTTCTTTTTCGGACGGGCGGACCGCACTTTTTTTAGCGGCTTGCGCTTTGGCGTTTCTTTTTCCGCCTTCTTCGGATCATCCAGTTCGATGGACGAGTAGATCGACTGAATCATCTGCTCGTCGACCCGGGCGTCCTGATGAATCGAATCCGTCGTAAAGTCCTCGACTTCTTCAATATGGGTTCCGTCCTCTTTTTGTTCGCGGCGGTACTTTTCCTCTTCTTCCTCGATTGTCAGCTGTCCCCGCTCTTTGCGCAGCAAATCCAGGGCGCTCGACATCGTCTTTTCGGCACTCTGGCGCTCGACAGGCGTCATCGCGGGCGAAACGTCTTCCCGTTCCGGCTGCGAATCTTTATTGAGAGCCATTTCGGTTTTTTTATTGAGTAACGCTTTAACAAACGCGTCGATTTCCCCATTTTGTTTTGGCTTTTTTTCGCTCATTTTTTTTCCTCCGCTTTATATTTTAGCAAACTCTCGTCCTGATTCCCACTCTCCATCTTGATGAAGTGCACAAAACGTGCCTTTCGACTTGACGCTCGTTTTTCACTCGCTCGCAAAAACCGTCTCCCACATCGTCTTGGAGATGTTGCGCGCCCACGTCCATGTAAAATCCGGCGTGAAATGCACTCCGTCTTCCTGGTAGTTCGAAAGATCGTTTCCGAGCGGATCGTTGTCGACGTAAATCCATCCGCGCCGCTGGCACATTTCCTGCAGCTGGACGTTGTATCTGGCCGCCTTGTCCCAGCGCGGCGAGCGCTCCTTGGCGCTTGGCGTGACGTCGATAATCGAGCAGACGAAAACCTTGGCGTCCGGAACCACCGCAAGCAACTCGTCGATTTTTTGCTCGAACGTTTGCGCGTAGGCATTATCTCCATCCCCGCCTATTTCAAGTCCCATATCGTTGACGCCATACGAAAAAACGAGCCGGGCCGGCCGGGTTTGCTGGATCACGTCTTTATAGTCGGTGCAGTTCAATATCGTATGCCCTGCTTCCGCGTACACAAAATCGGGATCGAGGACGCCATAGCTTTTCAAGCCATAGGCGCGCGAATCGCCAAACAAGGCGTAGTCGTCAAAGGCGGCGATGACGTCGATTGCCCCGCTGTCCATCATCGTTTGCAGCTCCTTTTTCTTTCGTTCCTGAAGCACTTCGGCCATGTTTTCCGGCTTCAGCTGCGTCTGCTTTTGAATGTAGATCCGTCCGGGCATTTCAGGCTGCAAGATCTTGAAAGCGAAAAAGCCGGTCAAAAACACAAAAAAAGCGAATCCCCCCAAAAGAGCGACCTTCCCGCGAAGCGGCAACGCGCGCAAAATCCTTTTCCACTTTTTTTTCATTGTTTCCCTTTGTCCTTTCCATAAAAAAAAGCCTAGATCCAAATCTAAGCGATCGGTTTTGAATCCGCGCCATTCAGCGACTTTCTTCCCGTTTCCGCTTCAAAACCGTTCTGATTTCCCTTGGCGACGTCTTGTCGTTCGGACGTCGTCCAAAACCATTTTACCTTGTTTTACCGGGTTGTCCAGCGTGTTTTCATCCAATTTCAAACCAGAACGCAAGCGTGGACCCGCTCCCGCTTCTTTGGATCCGGATTCGTTAAAAATAAAACAATTCCTCGAATTTTTTATCGAGCGCGATACACAAAATCAAAGCGAGTTTGGCCGTCGGGTTGAATTGACCCGTTTCGATCGAGCTGATCGTGTTGCGGGATACGCCAACCAGCTTTGCCAGCGCGGCTTGCGACAGCTTCTTTTCGCGGCGCGCCTCTTTCAAGCGGTTTTTTAAAGTCAGAGGTTCGTTCATGGTTTCATCATAGCACAAAAGGAAAGCGTCAAAAAAAGAAGATGCGGGTTCATCTTCTTATTTCAAGCATTTTCTTTTTCAGCTGGTTTTCCATATCGAGCATCGTCGACTCCGCCTGAAGGCGCTTTTGCCGGCCTTCCTTTTGGATCTGCATCACTTCGTCGAATGTCTGGATCAGCTTTTCGTTGGTTTGCTGGAGCGTCTCGATGTCGACAATGCCGCGGTTGGTTTCCCTCGCGGTTTCCACCGAAGCCATATGCAGCGATTCGGCGTTCTTTTTGAGCAGCTCGTTGGTCATGTCCGTCACTTCGCGCTGCGCCTTGGCGGCCTGCTTGGCGTGGTTGAGGCCAAACGCGAGCACGAGCTGGTTTTTCCAAAGCGGGATCGTGTTGACAAGCGTGGTCTGGATCTTGTCGATCATGACCGAGTTGGAGCTTTGCAGCATGCGCAGCTGCGGGGCGGTCTGGATCGAAATCATGCGCGACAGCTCCAGATCATACAGCTTTTTCTCAAACCGGTCGACAAAGGAAATCAAATCCTGATACGCCTGCGCGTCTTCCGGAAGCTGCGAGCGTTCGGCTTTTTGCTTGGCTTGCGGCAAATCGGTTTGCTCGGTTTCCTTGAGCTTTTTCTTGCCGGCCAAAATGTACATGGAAAGCTCTTTGAAGTACTGCGCGTTGAGCTGGTACATCTGGTCGAGCATCGCGTTGTCCTTGATGAGCACGATTTGCTGGTTCTCCAGATTTTCGGCGACTTTCGTCACGTTGGTTTCCGCTTTGGCGTAGCGGGCTTTCATCGCTTCCAACTGATTTTTCCCTTTGTTGAAAAAACCAAAAATCCCTTTTTTCTCCTCGGCTTTCGGATCGGTTTCCTTCAGCTCGATCACGACGTTGGCCAGCATGTCGCCCACATCGCCCAAATCTTTGGTTTTGACGCTTTCCAGCGTCTTTTCCGAAAAGTCGGCCAGCTTTTTTTGCGGCGCGCTGCCATACTGAATGATCTGGTTCGTGTCCTTGATGTTGATTTTACTCGCGAAATCCTCGATCATTTTCATTTCCTGCTCGCTGAACTGGGTCGTGTCGATATGGACATCGGCCAGCGGTTCCGCGACTTCCTGCTTGGGCGTGGCCAGCGCAGGCTCCGTCAAAGTCCGGGACACCGGTTCCTGTTCCGGCTCCAGAGTCAGTGAGATCGTTTCTTTGTTTTCTTCTGTCATAAAGAATCCTTTCTATGTTTAGCGGGGAAGCTTGTCTTTGGTCAGGCCTTCCCTTGCCAGCAGCGTTTCCAAAACGGAAATATCCGAGGCGACTTCCATCGAAGTCATTTCAAACAAGTCGTCATACAGCTCGGAAAGCGCGAAATTGAGCGTGTCGAGCGTATTTTCGATATCGCGCTTTGATTTTTGAATGTTGTCGCCCGGATCGGGATAGGCGCTCAGCTCGACATACGTTTCCAGCAGTCGCTCGATCGAAGGCAAATAATGCTTTGTCATATTGCGGGCGTCCTCAGCATCTTCGGGGTGTTCCTGAATAAACACGAGGATGTGCCGGATGTTTTGCTCCAGCGTGTCCAGTTTTTGGCTCACGACCGCGTCTTTGATGAGATCGTTGTAGTGACGGATTCTGGACAGCGTCCGCTCGCCTTCCTGAATCATCGACTGCGCCAGCGGCGTAAGCGGCGTCTCTTCGTCATCAACCGCAGTGTGCGGTAGATCCGGAAGCGTTCCGGCTTCAAACGCCTCGTCGGTGGCGTAAAAAATGTTTTTCTTGCGATCCACGTGACCTTGCAGAAACAGCCGGTCCGCGATCATATCGTGCAAATCGGCGATCGTCGACGCGTCCGTGCCGTAGACCGCCTCGGACAAACTGGAAATCGGCACCATGTCCTGCTTGGAAAGGTTCGAGATATAAATGTGAAACCGTTTCATATAGCTGGACTGCTTTTTCGCGGTATGGGTGCCGGCGATGCCGAAAATGAGCAGGATGAGGCACGGAATCAGCAAAAAGCTCGACCCCGCGATCGCCGGTTTGGCCGTCTGCCAGCCTTCCAGCAAAAGATAGATCAAATCGAAGCCAAGAAAAATCGCCGTGCCGATGCCGCCGATGGCGCGCAAGGCCCGGTATCCGGAGAGCTGGCTCTTGATCTTCTTTTCAATTTTCGTGATTTTCCGAATGTCGTATTTTTGGTTAAGTGTCGCCGACTTGACGGCGGTGGAGTACTGCTTGATTTTGTTGTTGATCATGGATGTGGTGGAATTGACCGTTTTTTCAATCGACCGGTTCAGTTCCGTGAAATCGAGGGTGTCGATCGCGTTTTTCAAGGTGTGGCCGATGTTCTTTCCAAGATCCATCCAATCGTTTTGGCTCATACAAATCACCTCTTTCATAATATATTTGTATTTTACCATAGATGCTTTGAAAATGGGGTTTGTCCGAATGACAACTTGGAAAAAATAAATAGTGGAATCGACTCGAGTATGGTACTCTTAATATTATGAATAAAGAAGAAAAGAAAAAGAAAGTGATCATCCTTTTGGGGATATGGGGCGTGTGCATGCTCGTATGCGTCGTGATCGGCATGAGCCGTTCCACGAAGGCGATCGTGAAAAGGGAAACGGGCAAAAGCGTGATCGCGCAGACGGAAACGGTGGATGCAAAGCCGGAAGAAGCCCCGACGCTGGATTTGTCCGCCCTGCAAAGCAAGCTGAAGGCGTATTTAAAGGAAAACGACATCGGCAGCAAGGATGTCGGCTACTATGTGGAAGATCTGGAAAGCCGGCAGTCTATCGAAAACAACGGAGACGAGCTGTATTTTGCGGCCAGCACATATAAAATCCCGCTGGCGATGGTGTGGTACGACGCCATCAACGCCGGCGATGTCGAGGAAAGCGAGTACCGGGACTTGCTGGAAAACATGATTGTGTACTCGGACAACGACGCGGCTGAATATTTATTCGAGTCGCTGGGCGGCTGGGGCGAGTTCAAAGACGCGATCACGGCGTACGACAAAAAACAAAAGGCGGATTCGGATTATCTGGTTCTCGACAACACGTTCACGCCCGCCAACATGGGACATATCGTCACGTACTTGTACGACCACCAGGAGGAATACGACCATCTCATCAAGGACATGAAAAAATCCATGCCGGGACAGTTTCTGGACCGCAATTTGAACATTTATTTCGCGCAGAAATACGGCTCATACGAAGAAGCGTACAACGCGGCGGGCGTGTCTTTGACCGGGCATCCATACGTCGTGACGATTTACACGGATCTGGGAGATTACGGCGAGAGCGTCATCGGGGATTTGAACGAGATCTGCTACGATTTTTTTAATACAGCGGAATAAAACCGGCTTGTTTGGTCTTTTTACCGGCAAATATTCAAGTTTGGTTTTCAATCAAAAAAAGGATGCTATAATGAAACCATGTTAGATGAAAAAGAACTAATCGAAATTATCGAACCGATCCTCGAAATCCTACGATCTCTGGAAGACCAGCTGGGAACCAGCTTGATGGAAGTGCCTTCCATCCATTTCGTGCGCGACCCGCAGTCGACGGATTTTTTGATTGGCGACCATCGGCTCGACGAGGAGGCTCTCCAGCAAATCGAAGAGTTTCTTCAACAGGAAATCGAGAGTATGTATCATCCAACGATTTTGCATTAATCTCTTGATTTTTTTTATGGTTTCCTGTAACATAATTCGTGCGCGGGCGTGGCGAAATTGGTAGACGCACTAGACTTAGGATCTAGCGCCTTCGGCATGGGGGTTCGAGTCCCTTCGCCCGCACCATTTTGAAGCGGACAAAGCGCAGATGACAACAGCGTGTTGTGGATCTGCGCTTTTTTTTATTGCATCGAATTGTCAAGTATTTTCGTTTGTTCCTCTATCCCATGGATGTCGTGGAAGCGGAAAATAAAATTGGACTTGATTCAGTTCTTCCGTTATATCCGGATGCGCAGTAAACTCTTTTCCTCGATCCGGGGTAATCGTGCAGAGTGGCTCTTCTTTTAGAAGTTGAATGGTCGCTTCTTTTACCAGGGCGCTTTTCTTCTTGGCTATCTTCATGCATTTTAGAAATCTGCTCTTTCTATCAACATATGTCACAAGACAGGCTTTTCCGGTCGCTCCAGCTACTGTATCTCCCTCCCAATCGCCAAGTCGTGAGCGATTATTGGCTTCTTCAGGACGATCTTTTAATTCATTGCTGATCTGGATCTTTCCTCGTTTTTCGACATAGTCCTTCGTATGCCTTGATTTTCCTCTATGTCTTAGCTTTCGAATAGCTCCTCGATTGCCATGAGAGAGATTCTTTTCATCAAACAAGCCGGCATAGATCGCTCTATAGATCGTATTGTGACTGATTGACCAATCCGCTTTTTCGTACTCTAATCTTCCAGCGATTTCTTCAGGGGACCATTGATGATCCAAGAAGCAGTTACGTACTCATTCATAGCGAACAGGGTCATTCAATATTTTCTTTCTTCCACAATGTGTTCGTCTTTTCGAATACTCTGATTGGGCCATCGAAGGACTGTATTTGCCTTGGGAAGCATTTCTTTTCAATTCTCTGGAAATCGTTGATTTATTTCGGTGGAGTATTTTCGCAATCTTACAGATCGAGAAACCTAAGAATGAATATTTTAGTATCTCTTCTCGCTCTTCTATAGTAAAATGAGTGTAGTGGTTCATAGATATGCCCTCCTGATTCATTTGGTTTGGTCACCATTAGTGTATCATGGGTGCTTCTATGTTCCACTTTTTTAGTGTTGAACTTAAAGTGTAAATTCAAGACCTAAAAAGAAAAACAGCGATTGCTTTCTCGCTGTTTCCTTCTCTAAATCAACACGCCCCGGTCGTCCGAAAACTCCTCGCCGGACGCTTCCCGGAACTTTTGGTGCAAATCGTTGACAGTCAGTTTCTTCTTTTCCTCGCCTTTCACGTCGTAAATGATCCGGCCATCGTACATCATGATCAGCCGGTTTCCGATTTGAATGGCGTCGTTCATGTTGTGGGTGATCATCAACGTCGTCAGCTGCTGCTCCTCGACGATTTCCTTCGTCAAATCAAGCACTTTTTTCGCCGTCAAAGGATCGAGGGCCGCTGTATGCTCGTCAAGCAAAAGCAGTTTCGGCCTTTGCAGACTCGCCATCAAAAGCGTCAGCGCCTGTCTCTGCCCTCCCGAAAGCAGCCCCACCTTGCTGGACATCCGATCTTCCAGTCCAAGACCCAGACGTTTCAAATCGTTTCGATACGCGGCCTTTTCCTCTTTCGTGCAGCCCCAGCGCAGCGTCCGCGCCTTGCCGCGCCGTTTGGCCAGCGCCAGGTTTTCGGCAATCTCCATATCGGCCGCCGTCCCCATCAACGGATCCTGGAACACGCGCCCGATCCAGCGAGCCCGCTTGTATTCCGGATCCAAGGAAATGTCTTTTCCATCCAGAACAATGTGTCCGCAGTCGATTGGATACACCCCCGCGATCATATTGAGAAGCGTGGATTTACCCGCGCCGTTGCCGCCGATAACGGTGACGAAATCGCCATCGTCCAGCGTCAGCGAGAGCTGGTCCAGCGCCTTTTTTTCATTGACCGTTCCGGCATTGAACGTCTTGGATACTTTTTTAATGGTCAGCATGGAACGCCTCCTCGATCGCGTCGACTTCCGCGGTCAGTTTTTTGTATCGGGCCTTTTGTTTTGAATTTTCCATCATGATTGGAATCGACAGCGCGATGCCGACAAGAATCGCCGTGAACAGCTTCAAGTTGTCCGCGCTCAATCCAAGCTGGAGCACGATCGCCACGATGATCCGGTACGCGATCGAGCCAATCACAATAGAAGTCAGCCGTCTGGCAAAGCCGCCTTTGCGTCCAAACAGAACCTCGCCAAGCACGATGGACGCCAGCGCCATGACGATCGCACCAATTCCCATCTTGACGTCCGCGTAACCTTGCTGCTGGGCGACAAGCGCGCCGGAAAACGCGTTCAGCGCGTTGGAAAGCATCAAAGCGACCATGATCGTCTTCTTCGTGCTGATACCGTTGGCGCGCACCATATGCTCGTTGTTTCCCGTCGCCCGAATGGCCGAGCCGATTTCCGTCCCGAAAAACCAGTACAAAATTCCGATTACGACGACCGCCAAAACGATTCCAATCAGCAAAACCGTCAAATTGTTCGTCGAGATCCATTTCGATATCGAGCGCGGCAAATGGATGACATCGCTCACATTGGAGAAAATAGTCTTCGTGTTCAGCAGCGGCAAGTTGCTTTTGCCCATAATCATCAAATTAATCGAATACAACCCGATCTGGGTCAGGATTCCCGCCAAAATGGCCGGGATCTTGCAAATCGTGTTCAGAAAACCGGTAACGGCCCCGGAAGCCGCGCCAGCCAGCAGCGCGGCAAACAAGGAAAGGACGGGATCGACCCCGCTGACAATCAAAATCGCGCTAACCGCGCCACCCGTCGCGAAGCTTCCATCCACGGTCAAATCGGCAAAGTCGAGCAGGCGGAACGTGATGTACACGCCAAGGGCCATGATGCCCCATAAAATTCCCTGCCCGATCGCGCCTTCTACGGATAATAAAATCGACATACTACTCAATGATC
The DNA here is from genome assembly GCF_004793885.1 of Dubosiella muris. Taxonomy (GTDB): domain Bacteria; phylum Bacillota_I; class Bacilli_A; order Erysipelotrichales; family Erysipelotrichaceae; genus Dubosiella; species Dubosiella muris. The sequence continues at coordinate 67,642 of NZ_SRYG01000012.1, read as the reverse complement.
ACCGCGTCGCTTTCCAGCGTTTCCGGAATCTCGATTCCCAGCTTGCCGGCCGTCGTCTTGTTGATTGTCAGTTCGCATTTTTCACCTGGCAAATATTCGATGGCCATCTCCGCGGGATCCTTTTCCCCTTTCAAAATGTCGGCTGCCTGCTTGCCCGCCATTTTTCCTAATTCGAAATAGTCGATTCCATAGGTCGCCAAACCGCCGTTTTGAACCATGCCCTCTTCGCCGACGATCGTCGGGATGCCGTTTTCATTGGCGACTTGCGTCAGACTCGCCATGCCTTCCGCCAGCAAGTTGTCCGTCGGCACGTAAATCGCGTCCACTTTGCCGACAAGGCTTTCCGTCACCTGCTGGATCTGGTTCGAGTCCGTCACGGTCGCTTCCACGACGTCCAAACCAAGCTCTTTCGCTTTTTTCTTCGCCAGATCCGCCTGGAACGCCGAATTGTCTTCCGCGTTGCAGTACATGATCGCGATTGTCTTCGCGTCTGGCACCAGCTGTTTGAGCAAGTCCAGCTGAGCATCCACCGGCGTCAAATCCGACGTGCCCGTCACGTTCGTGTCCGGCTTGTCGTTGGATTTCACCAAACCGCTTGTCGCCGGATCGGTAACCGCGCTAATGACGATCGGAATGTCCTTCGTCTCGTTGGCCGATGCCTGGGCGGCCGGAGTCGCCACGGCGTAAATCAAATCCACATTGTTGTTGACGAACGTATTCGCGATCGTCTTGTTGTTGGACTGGTCGCCCTGGGCGTTTTTGTAGTCAATCGTTACCGTCCCGTCCTCCGCGTCGTATCCGTTTTCCTTCAATCCTTCCACAAATCCCTCGTGGGCGTTGTCAAGAGCCGGATGTTCCGCGTACTGAATAATTCCAACGCTGGCGCCTCCTCCCTTGTCCGAACAGCCTGCAAACGACAGCGCCATCGCCGCGCATGCCAATAGTTTCATTCCATTCTTCATATAGATCTTCCTCTCCTTTTATTTATAATGTTTAATTTTACACTATTTACATCCGAATGAAAAGAATGAAAAAAGGAATGAAAGATTTTTCATTCCCGAAATCAAATGTGTTCAATAATGACTTTCGCCACATACAGCACGGTGGACACGGTCAGGATCGCGACCGCCCGGTTGTACGACTTTTGCTTGCTTTCCAGCATCGCTTTAAGCGAGACGACAACTTGCTCCAGATCGAGGATCATCTTGCGCGCCAGAGCGTTGGCGTTCATGCCCATGACCGCCTCGGTCGTGAACTTAGAACTGTCGAGTTCCTTGTCGCGGTTGCTTGTCGACAGGCGCAGCGTGATAAACGTCGCGATCAGCATCCCGACCAGGGACGTGATCGAGCAGATTTGATACACGCACGTGTGCAGGATCGCCTGGCTCGAGGAAAAATCCCATACTTCCAGCATTTTCTTCCAGTGCATGTCGTTGACAACGACAATCAGCAGCGCCGACATGAACGCGATCAGGATCGACACCTTTTGGAAAATGTCGTCATGCATGCGCAGCAGCCGCTGGTATTGCGTATAGCACACGATGCCAATCACAAAGTACTGAGGATTGATTGGATCGTTTCGTTCCGCTTGCAAGTTTTGTTCGTTGTTTTGGGTTTCCATGCCTTCATTGTAAAAGGCGTGGCGACAAAAAGCATGTTCGATGCTTAAGGTTTCAATTCGATGCCGTTGATTTCAATCGAGTCGTCCATCTCGATCACGAGGCATTTTCGCCCGTTCAGCGTTTCCATTTTCACTTTCGTGTCGCCGCCATTTTTGACATTGATCGAAACATCCGGCACTTTGATCGCCATCCGGTTCAAATCGGTCATGTTGACCGCCTTAATGGGCTGGTCGTTGAGCACCTTGGCGTACACGTCGTCGAAATGGGACATCGACACCTCGTCCGCGCCGGAAACCTCCAGCAGGCGACGGACGTTTCCTTTCGAGTACGTCAGCTCGCTTTCGTCTTCCTCGCTTTCCTGGATCGCGTCGTAAATGTTCTCGTGAATAGCGGTCAACACGTCACAGCTGAGCCGATCCTCGAACATCCCGATCAGCATTTGCGAAAATCCGCTTTCCTCGTCGAGAGGCGAAAGCGGGAACGCGCAGTCAAGCACATCCTCGATAAAAAAGGGATTGAGCGACTTGACGTTTTTGGCGTGGTACAGCACGTGGTTGACATCGGCGGCCCGCTCCGAAAAACACGGGTATAAAATCGCGTCCTCGGGCGTCGGTTTGATTTCCATCTCCGAGTTCACCTTGCGCTCGACCTCGTTGGTGTCACGGTTGAAAAACAAACCAATGTTCGTCTGCTGGGCCGGCGTCACGGAAACGAGGATAAAATCGTATTTGTAGCCGTCCTCGTAGCTGGCTTCCAGATTTTTGGATTTAAGAGGAACCGAATATTCCCCGTACGCCACCGTGATGAACACATGGTTGGCATAATGTCCGTTTTCAAGGATGTCGTCGACGAATTCCCGGAACAGCGACTCGTCTTCCAGCTTGGAGCTGACAAGCGCGTACAGCTTTTCCTGCGCCGGATTTTTCTCGCCGTTCTCCCGCGGGAACCGAAACTGGAGCAAGTTTTTTCCCAGCTGTCCCGCCAGACTTTTTTTCATAATATTCAAATACAAGGTTCCCTCTTCTTCCGAAAGCAAGGTGAAATCCTTGATATCGTAGGAGAGCACCTTTTTCTCTTCCGAAGAAATGGAAGCATACGCGCTCGCGATGCGCGGAATGTACAACGCGTCGTTTTCCCATTTGATTTGCCGCTTGAGCTCGTTTAGTTCTTTTTTATTCATATTCCATCCTCCCTGAAAATCGCATGCCACACAGCACCCTGCATCTTACCATATTTCCACGGCAATTTCGACGACTCATTGTTTGGGGTCGTAGATCATGTCGTAGATCGCCACCCCTTCGCGCAACGTCCGGGTTCTTCGCAAGACGAACCCTAAATGCAAATATTTGTCCCGTTTGACACGCTCGTCCGTTTCCAAAATGCACACGCATCCCCGGCGCCGGGCTTCCGCTTTCGCGAATGCGATCATTTCGCTCATCAAATGCTCGCCCCAGTGCTCCGAGCGGACGGCCAGCAGTTCTATGTGGATGAACGGAATCTTTTTTTTGCGCAGCTCGACTTCCTGGCAGATGCCCGCTTCGGTACCGCGCTCGATTTGCCGGTATACGCGGGCGGGCCCGACGATCCACAGCATTCCCCACAACAAACGGAAATACTGCAAGATCGGGGTCATCGACGACTCATTGGAAATCATCATGTAGGCCCGCTCGTCCAATGAGTAAATTTCGCAATACGTTTTCATGACGGACGTCGTCAGCAGCAAATACCGCTCGATCATTTGCTCGTCTTGAAACCCGTCGAAAGAAGCCGACGGGTTGGGATACCATGCGAACGCGCGCGCGATGGCCAGCATTTCCTGCTCTGTCAAATTCGCTTTCCTTTTTATCATGCTTTTATCGTACACAATGGATGGACAATGCACAACAAAAGCTTTTTAGAAATACGCCCCGTATAATGAAATAGAAACCCAAAAACAAAGGAGGAACCATGAACAAATCCAAAAAATGGCTCGTTTCCTTGTGCGCCGCCGTCGCTTTGTCGTTTTCTCCAGTCACCTTGCGCGCGGCAGAAGAGACGAGTACCAACACCGAACCGACGCTGTATAAAACCGTCGACGAGCAAAAAAACGCCTTATCCGCCTATCCGTCCGTGATTCGCGCCGGATTTGACGCCAACCAGAGCCAGACCGATCAGGGCACGTATGTGATTCCCGGCTTGATCGAGACGCAAACGCTGGACAAAACCGGAAAAGTCGCCGAGTGCGACGAGATGACGCCCCAGGGTGTCACCATCGCGGACGACTATATTTTGATTAGCGCCTATTGCCACAAGCACGAGCACAACACCGTTTTATACGTCCTTTCCCGCGACGACCACAAGTATTTGAAAACGATTGTCCTCGAAAACCGGCCGCATGCCGGCAGTATCGCTTACGACACGCTCAACCGGAACGTGTGGATCGCCACCAAAGACGAAAAGACAAAAAAAGGCAGTGTTTCCTTCATTAAGCTGGCCAACATGGACAACTATGATTTCGAACACGACCATAAAGCGCTGAAATACGACTATTCCATCGAAACGCCGCAGTTGAAAGACGACTCGTTTTTAACGTATGCCGACTCGAAGCTGTACTGCGGCTACTTCACGAAAGACGAAGGCAGTGTAAAAGTGTACGATTTCGATATCGACCCGGCTTCCGGCAAGCTGGATACGACACGCCGCCACGTCGCCAAAGCGTATGGCTACGACAACATCGGCGACAACTGCCAGGGCATCGCGATGGACGACCACTTCATTTATCTGGCCGCCAGCGACGGTCCCAGCATGCAGTCGACCTTGAGCGTGTTCAAACGGGGCGAAACCTCGCTGTTAAACTCCAACGCGCAAAAAATCATCACCTTGCCGCCTCGGCTTGAGCAAATCTATCCGGATGGAAACGGCGGTCTGCTCACGTTGTACGAATCCGCGGCCAGCGCGTACCGGAACGAAGGCAGCGATCACATCGACCGCGTATTGACGATGAACATCCAGGATATGCTCGCCAGCAAATAGAAAACATCTAAAGCAAAAAAAGATCTCATCGAGATCTTTTTTATTTTGGCATTAACGTCACAAACAACAGCTCTTTCGGATTGTTGAACCGGGGCAGCTTGACCGTATTGGACAAACCAGCGCTAATCAGCCAGTGTCCCTTGTTGGTTTTTCGCATGCCGCGCGTGTAGGGGGGAAAAAGTCCCTGCCCGGGCGCGAACAAGCCCCAGTCAAACAGCCGACACTGCCCGCCGTGGGCGTGCCCGGACAAAATAAGATCCAGCGGACCAATTCCCGCATCCGACAGGATCCGGCCGGCGACATATTCCGGATGGTGAACCATGAGAATTTTTACGCCCGGCTTTCTGGAAAACGCGGCGCACCAGTTCCAGTCGGCTTTCGTGCTCAAACCGCCAATTCGAATCGGTCTTCCCTTCCAGTCCATTTCCAAATCGCTGTTGTCTACGATTCGCACACCCCACTGCCGCAGTCTGGCGCGGTCTTCCTCCTGGATGTACTTTTCATGGTTCCCAAGCGAATAAAAAGTCGGCGCGATGGCGACGCATCGCTGAAAGAACCGCATTCCGCCATCCGGCAACCCTTCTTTCGATATAAACCAGTATAAAATATGATGCGGTTTCTCGATTTTGCGACGCTTCAGCCGGCGCTGGCCGTTTCGGGTGTGCCGCTCCAGCATGTCGCCCGTGCATAAAATCACGTCCGGCTTTTCTTTTTCAAGCGCCGCGAGCACCTCCTCATACGCGTGCTCGTGCAAATCGGACACATGGGCAATCCGGATCGGCTGCGCAAGACCTTGGACGTCGACCGCGTACCTTCGTTGCTTCATGCCCATTTCCCGGCTTTGTATTCGGCGGCCAGCGCCACGTATTCGGCGGCGTTTTGGCGATTGGCCTCGATTTCCTCCTCGGTCAGCGGCCGCACCGCCCGGGCCGGACTGCCCATAATCAGCATTCCTTCCTCAAAGCGCTTTCCGCTGGTCACAAGCGAACCGGCGCCCACGATTGAGTTTTTGCCAATGTCCGCGCCGTTGAGCACGATCGCCCCCATGCCAATCAGCGTGTTTTTATGAACATGGCACCCATGCAAAATCGCCCCGTGCCCAATCGTGCACCCTTCCTCCACGATCGTGTCGTAATGCGCGTCGGTATGAAGGACGCAGCGGTCCTGAATGTTCGTGTTCTTTCCAATGCGGATGTTGGCGTGCTCGCTTCGAATGACCGTTTGAAACCACACGCTCGCGCCGCTTTCAATTTCGACGTGGCCTTTCACGCAGGCGTCGGGCGCGATCCACGCGTTCGTATTGATATGCATTTCGTTTCCTTCTTTCTAAAAGACGGGTGTTTCATACAAGGCGTCGGCTTGCGCCTCGCTCAAATAGCCGTTGTCGACCATCGTGTCCAGCACGACGCGCTGCCGGCGTTTGGCCGCGTCGTAATGGTCGCTTAGCTGAAAGTTGGCCGGCGACTGCGGAATGCCCGCCAGCAAAGTGCATTGCGCCTCGCTCAGCGCGGCCGGCTCTTTCCAGAAATAGCCGTTCGCCGCCTCTTTGATTCCCGTATATCCATCGCCATAATTAATAATATTGACGTACAAAGCCAAAATCTGCTCTTTTGTGCAGTCGCGTTCCAAATCTTTGGCTAAAAAGATTTCCGCCACTTTCCGCGTCACGCTGGACGTGAACATGCCGTACATGTTTTTGACGGTTTGCTGGGTGATGGTCGACCCGCCGCTTTGCACAAACACGTCTGGAAAAACCTGGGACAGCAGCGCGCGGACGATTCCGATGTAGTCAACGCCGCCATGTTCGAAAAACCGCCGGTCCTCGACGGATACAGTCGCGTTGATCAAGGTGGCGGGAAGCTGCTCGTACGGAACGAAATCCGGCGAGGCTTCGATTTGCGCCACCATCGCCTGTACCGGCGTTTGGGCGGTCAAATCTTTATAACGCCGATAGCCGGCGGTTCCCACGATCGCGACGATGGCGACTAGCGCGACCAAAAGAAAAACAAAAATCGAACGGAACAATTTTTTCATTGCGTCCAGGATCCCCGAAGATCCCGTTCCTCCTTTCTTGTCTGTTTCGGTAGTTTTACCTTATCACGTTCCCCGCGTTTCTATCGAACATTCTTGTAAGATTTTCCCCGGACGGAAAACGTGATCGCGCCCGTCTGGCACGTCACGCTCAACGCCAGCTTGTTCCGGCTGGCGATCTCCATTGCGATCGACAAGCCCAGTCCGTAGCTTCCGTCTTTTTTCCGCGATGGATCCGCTTTGTAGAAGCGGTCAAACACATGCGCCATTTGCTCCGGTGTCAGTGTGCCCGGGTTTTCCACATCCAGCTGGAAGCGGTGGTCCTTTCGCTTCAACCGAATGGACACGACGCCCTGGTCGGGCGCGTATTTCACGGCGTTGTCCACAAGCAGCGCCACAAGCCGATGGGCGTCTTCCGGTTCGCAAAACGCCAGGACATTCGATTCGATGTCTTCCTCGATCAAAACCCGATGGGCGTACGCGCGCTCGTACGCTTCCAGCGCGATGGTCTGACACAAATTCGAGAGATCGACTGGCTCCGGTTTGGCTTGCGGCAGCGCGTCGTAGCGGGCGAGCGCGAGCAAATCATAAATAAGGCGCTGCATCCGCAACGCTTCCTCGTGGAGCGAATGCAGCCACGCGTTTTCGGGATCGCCGGCTTGCAGCAGCTCGCAGTCCGCCAAAATAATCGTCAAAGGCGTTTTCAACTCATGGGAAGCGTCCGCGATAAACCGCTTATGGGCGTCCCACGCTTCTTGGACCGGCCGCACGATCCAGCGGCTCATGGCCCACACGGCCGCGAAAAGAACGGCCATCGTACCGAAAAATAAAACAACGCTGCGCGAAATCAGGTTTTGGTATTGGGCGTGCAAAACGGAAGCGTCCACCAGTCCGGCGATGTAGCCTTGCCGCGTTCTTTGTTTTTCCAAGTATACCCCATCTTTTCTTTCCACGCTATTGTAGGGCATGTCGTCGGTCATTTGACGCAGCGACTCGACGTCGTATAGCGTGTTGCGCCGATCCCCGAGCAGGACATACGAATCGCTTGGGGCGTCGTACAGCAGCGTATACGACGGAAGCGCGGGCACTTGTGCGGACGATCCTGTCGCTTCCAGACACCACGACAACGCGCGTCGGATTTCGTCTTCGTTGCGGACAGCGGTTTGCTCGCACAACAAAAAAAGAACGACAAACAAAAGAGCGCCTAAAAAAAACATCGTCATCCATATGAACTTTTTTTGCAGCTGCTTAATCATGGCTATCCTCCAGCCGATAGCCAAGCTTTCGAATCGTGCAAATTTTCACTGTGGTTCCCAGATAGGCGAGCTTCTTGCGCAAAAACGAAACAAACACTTCGACGTTGTTGTCCATCGCCTCGCTTTCGCTTCCCCACACCCAGGTAATCAAGTCCTCTTTGGAAAACGTTCGTCCCGCCTCCATCATGAGCCGCCGCATGATTTCAAATTCCTTATGACCCAGATGGACGCTTCGTCCGTCGCACGACAAGTTTTGCTGGCCCAGATCAAGCGCGAGATCGCCAAACCGTAAATGGTCGAGAACGACTTCCCCTTTGCGCCGGGTCAAGGCTTTCGCCCTCGCCAGCAGCTCCCGTGTGGAAAAAGGCTTGCTCATGTAATCGTCCGCGCCCGCATCGAGCCCGTCGACTTTGTCTTCGATTTCGCCTTTGGCCGACAACATGAGCACAGGCGTCTGCCGGCCCGAGGCACGCAGGCGGCGAAGTACGTCCAAACCGGAGCAGCCGGGCAGCATCCAGTCCAAAACAATCAAGTCGAACTCGTATGTTCGCAAATAGTCGAGTGCCTCTTTTCCATCCAGCGCGATCTCAACGCGGTCTTTTTGCTGGTGAAACATTTCCGCTATGGCTTGCGCCAGACGGGCTTCATCTTCGACAATCAATATGTACATCGTTGCACCTCCTTAAAAAAGAAAAGCGTTTGAGCACTCAAACGCCGGATTGGAAAAACCGCTGCGGATCCCAAATCACATTCATCAACACGCCAAGCATCGTCCCCGCCAGGCTCATCGCTAAAAACGCCAGCATGAGCGCGGCAAGCCAGGAGCCAAACAAGCCGAACGCCCAGACACCGACAGCGACGAACGCCTCCGCGGCAAACGCCGCCAAAAAAAGCCGGATATTCTTTTTCGCCAATAGAAACGCCCCGACGGCGGCGACGGCCAGCGACACCCCCGGATGGCCAAGCCCGATCATATACACGGAAACCGCGATTTGCACGCCCAGCCAAAGCTTCTGCTCGAAATCGACCGGTTTTTGGACACTCAACCCGTCAAACCATGAAAAGCGCCCGCCAAAAGGAACCCAGAGCAGCCGCGCAAGCGGAATAAGCGCCAACCCCCAGGAAAGCGAAAACAACGCGCCTTTCCATCCCGCCAAGCCAAGCAAGGCGGCCAAAATCGCGAAAAGAAACAAATCCGTCGTTTGCCTCAAGCGGCTGTCCAGCTGTTTCGCTCTGGACAAAGACGATTCGAAACCGTCCTGCGCCCGCCCTTTTCCAATCGTCCAGACACTGGAAAACACCAGTCCGATCGCGGCGGCCAGCGGTTCGATGACGATGCTTTGCACCGGCGAGCTGGAGAGCAGCAGCGCGACGCTGCCAACCCAAAGCGCGATGACGATAAAACGAAGTGCGAGTTGTAGTACGATTTCCCATTGATTCATGATTTGTATATCCCCTTTTTTTCTATTCTAGCACGAAGCGAAAAAAAACGCTTCAAAACTTACTTGTTTCGAAGCGCTTTTTGCCGTCGCGGCAAATACACGAGCAACGCCGCCGCCAGGGCGAACATAATCAAAGAAATGATTTGCGAAGTCGACAGTCCTTCCAAGCCGCTGCGAATGAGATCCCCGCGGTAAAACTCGATCACGAACCGGCCGATGCAGTACAGCATCAAATACCAAACCGCCACCTCGCCTTCGAACATGTCTTTCTTTTTCTTCACCAGAAAGAGCAGGAAGAAAAACAGCGCGAAATCAAAAAGCGAGCACAGCAGCTGGGTTGGAACGAGCGGGATGCCCGCCGGCGCCAGCGAACCTTCCGGAAACACGACGCCCCACCAGCCATGCGTTTCGACTCCGTAGCAGCATCCGGCAAAGAAGCATCCAAGCCGGCCAAACCCTTGCGCGAGGGCGACCGAAGGAATGATGAGGTCGACTTGCTGCCAGAAATCCATGTGGTGGATCCGGCAATACACATAGCCGCCAATCAATCCGCCAATGATGCCGCCCCAAACGACCCAGCCGTCCAAAAGATTCGATACGACGGATGGATCTTTCAAAATATCCTGGATCCTTGTTAGAAAATACAGGCATTTGGAGCCGACGAAGCCTGAAATCACAAAGCAGAAAGCGAGCGAATCCAGATGCGACACGTCGACACCTAGTTTTTTTCCCCGCCTTTCCGTGACGATGTACGCGGCGATGATGCCAATCGCGACAAACAGACCATACGTGTGGATCGTCACCGGACCAATGGAAAATAAATCGTTGTACATGTTCCCTCCTTTAAAAAGAAAAAGTGCTCACGCACTTTTGATTATGAATAGACGTTTATCGGTTGGAATTGACCGATTTCATGATCTGACGAATTTGTGCCTCGCTTGGCTTGCGCCCCATCTGCAAAAACATCGCACGAATCATCTTCTCGTTGATCGGTGGGTTTTCCTTGAGTTCCTTTTCGAACTTTTTACGCGTGAAATAGAACGTCAGGATACCGCCAATCAGTGCTCCAACTAAAGTAAACCCTACGGAAGCCCAGAAATTCATTTTGTTACCCCATTTCTCTAATAGGGATTTTACTCTATTTAATACAGTTTTACAAGCTTTAAGATCGAAATCACAAACTATCACAAAGACGCTCTTCCTTTGCTTCCGCTTCAGGATCGGATGCACTTTTGCGATGGAACACGCCTTCGACAAGAAGAACGGATAAAAAGATCAGAATTCCGCCCAGCACCATGACCGGCGTCTTCGTTTCACCCAAAAGCAGCCAGCCAAACACGTTCGCAAACAGCGACTCCGTGCACAGCAGCACGCTCGCGCTCGCCGCGTCTGTGTACTTTTGCGCCCATGTCTGCAGCATGTACGCCAACGTGGTGGCAATAAAAATGCTGTAGGCGATACTGCCCCACGCCATCGCCGGCACCGACGCCGGCCACGTTTCCATACCCAGGGCGTACGGAAACGACAACAGCGCCGCCACGCTCATCTGGATGGCGTTGACCGCCATGGGATTTCCGGTTTTTGCCGCCCGTTCCGTGGCGATGATCTGCGCCGCGAACAACACGGCGCAGCCCAAAGACAACCCGTCGCCCACGTTGAAGGAAAACGAGCCGGAGGAAAGCGAAAGACAGCCAATGCCGCCAAGGCAAAGCAAACTGGCCGCGAACTGCCTTCTTTGCGGTCGCTTTCGAAAAACGAGCCAAACCAAATAAGGCACCAGCACGACATTGACCGCCGTCAAAAACGCGTTCATTCCCGTACTCGTATACCGCAGGCCAATCGTCTGAAGCAAAAACGCGCTATACAAAAACACGCCGCTCCAGACGCTCGCCTTCACACACGCCCGGTTAAACCGGATTTTTGCCACAAGGCAAATGAGCCAGAACACGATCGCCGCCCCGCTGAAACGAAGCATCAACGTCGTTCCCGGGTCGAATGTCCTGAGGGCGGCCGCCGTCGCGATAAACCCGCCACCCCACACCATGGCGGTGAGCAGGCACGCCAGATTCGCCTGATTTTTCTTACGCATCCTCAAACAACCCCACCTGCTTGTACTCGTCTTTTTTTGGTTCCCACGATCCGTCTGGAACCATCGGCAGCGACGGAAGCCACTCCATCGTTTCCAGTTTGCCAAACGGCGTCGAGTACGTGGCGGCTGGCGCCATCAACGCGATATCAGACGGCTTGAACTCGATTTTCTCATCCGCCACAAAGGCGTAGTTCCGATCGGCGGTAAGCAGCCGCTCCAAACGGCCCGGACGCGACTTGACGAGCTTGAACATCCGGTTTCCCTTGGCTGGACGGGACACGTTCGCGAAGTCGCTGGCGTGCATCCGCTTCATTTGTCCCTCCTGCAAAACGAGAATGAACTGCTGGGCGCCATCGGAAACGACAAGATCGGCCACCTGGTCCTCGGCGCTTAAATTCATGCCTTTCACGCCTTTCGTTTTCAGCCCGTTTTCCGGAATTTGCTCCACGTTGTATTGAAGCCCCAAGCCATCACGGCTAGCGAGCACGACTTGATCCGCACTCGAGGTGGACATTTCGACTTTGATCAGCGCGTCCAGATCGCCCACCTTCATGCACACCATCGTCTTGTTGGGCCTGGCGACTTCAAATGCGGACAACGGCGTGCGCTTGATGCTCCCCGCTTTTGTAACCATCACGACGTGGTTTTTTGGCGTAAACGCGTCCACCCCGAACGCGGCGATGATTTTTTCGTTGTCGTCCAGACGCAAATAGCCGGAAAGGTGCGTGCCAAGATCCTTCCATTTCGCCTCTTCGATTTGATGCACCGGAATGTAGCCGTATTTGCCGCGGTCGGTAAAAAACAAAAGCTTGTGCCGGGTGTTGATCTCCCCGCTGGCGACCATCACGTCGTTGTCCTTTTTTCCGGCGAACAACTCGGAGCTGGCGTTGTACGAACGCAGCGAGACCCGCTTGACGTAGCCGTCCTGGGTCAGGCAAACCATGACCTGCTCGCTTGGAATCATCGCCATCTCGTCGATGACGATTTCGTCGATTTCGCTTTGAATGCTCGAACGTCTTGGCACGACAAACTCGTCGTTGACTTCCTGCAGCTCTTCGATGAGCTTGCGGATGCGCACAGCCGGCTTTTGAATGATTTCCTGCAAAGCCTTGATTTCCTTTTTCAGGCGCTTGTCCTCCTGCCGCAGTTCCAGGATGTCGGTATTCGACAACCGGTACAGCCGCATCGTGACAATGGCTTCGGCTTGCAGCTCGCTAAACTCGAACCGCTTCATTAAATTGCGTTTCGAGTCTTTCTTGTCCTTGCTTTGGCGGATGATCGCGATGATTTCGTCCATCACGGAAACAGCCTTCATCAACCCGTCCAAAATATGGGCGCGTTCCTGCTTGAGCTGCAAATCGAAGGCGCTCCGTCGCAGCACGACGTCCTCGCGATGTGCTAAAAACGCGTCGATGGCTTGCAGCAGTCCGAGCTGGACCGGCGCCTTGTTGACAATCGCGATCACATTGTAGTTGAACGAAATCTGCAACTCCGTATTCTTATATAAATAGTTTAAAATCGTATCCGAAGGCGCCCCTTTTTTCAAATCAATGACGATTTTGAGTCCGTTCCGGTCGCTTTCGTCCCGCACGTCGAGCATACCTTCGACTTTTTTATTGAGCCGGATGTCGTCGATTTTTTTCACCAGATTCGATTTGACGACTTCGTATGGAATTTCCGTCACGACGATTTGATCGACGGTCCGCGTGGATTCGATGGCCGCTTTCGAGCGGACGATAACCTTTCCGCGCCCCGTTTCAAACGCCTGGCGGATGCCTTCTTTCCCCATGACGATTCCGCCGGTTGGAAAATCCGGCCCTTTGACAAGCGTCATCAGCTCGTCCAAAGTGCAATTTGGATGCTCGAGCCGGTACATGCAGGCGGATACGATTTCGTTGAGATTGTGCGGAGGAATATTGGTCGCGTACCCGGCGGCGATGCCCGAAATGCCGTTGATGAGCAAATTGGGAAACCGGGCCGGCAGCACGGTTGGCTCCAGCTTCTCGTCCGAGAAATTTGGCGTCCACTCCACGGTTTTCCGGTCGATGTCCATGAGCAGGTAGTTCGCGATTCTGGCCAGCCGCGACTCGGTATACCGCATCGCGGCCGCCGGGTCGTCGTCGATCGACCCGTTGTTTCCTTGCATGTCGACAAGCGGTGTCGTGATCTTCCAGTCCTGGGACATTCGAACCATCGCGTCGTACACCGAGGAGTCGCCATGCGGGTGGTAGTTGCCGATGACGTTGCCGACGGTTTTCGCCGATTTGTGGTACGGACGGTCGTACGTGTTTTTCGCCTCGTACATCGCGTACAAAATCCGCCGCTGCACCGGCTTGAGTCCGTCACGGGCGTCCGGAAGCGCCCGCTCCTGAATGATGTATTTCGAATAGCGGGCGAACCGGTCCGCCATGATATCTTCCAGCGTCAGCTTGCGTACCGACTCCTCGACGGTTTCCTGCGTTTCCTTTTTCTTTTTCGCCATTATGCTTCCACTTCCTTCCCGTATTCATCTTCCAGCGTGAAGACGACATTTTCCTCGATCCAGTTTCTTCGCAAATCCGCCCGGTCCCCCATCAGCTCGCTGACGCGTTTTTCCGCCATGCGGGCGTTGTCGATCGTCACGCACACCAGCGTGCGCGTTTTCGGATCCATGGTCGTTTCCCAAAGCTGGGTGGCGTTCATCTCACCCAATCCTTTGTAGCGGGTGATCGTGTAGCCGGCTTTGAATTTCTTTTTGCTTTCCTCCAGCTCCTCGTCCGTATACACGTATTCCTCCTGGGCGCCTTTGGAAATCCGGTAGAGCGGCGGCAAGGCGATATACAGCATTTCGTGCTCGATGAGCGGACGCATGAACCGGTAGAAAAACGTCAGCAGCAGATTTTGGATATGCGCTCCGTCGTCGTCGGCATCGGTCATGATAATAACTTTGTAGTAGCTCGAGTCCTCGGCGACGAATCCCGCGCCCACGCCGGCGCCCAGCGCGTGAATGATCGTGTTGAGCTCCTCGTTTTTTTCAATCGCGTCCAGTTTCGCCTTTTCCGTGTTGAGCACTTTTCCCCGCAGCGGCAAAATCGCCTGGTATTTGGAATCGCGGCCTTGTTTCGCGGAGCCACCCGCCGAATCGCCCTCCACCAAATACAGCTCCTTGCGGCGGGCGTCCTTGGATTGGGCGCTGGCCAGCTTGCCGGACAACACGCGCTCGCTGCGGTTTTTCCCTTTTCCCTTCCGGGCATCCTCCCGCGCTTTGCGAGCGGCCTTGCGGGCGCTGGACGCGCGGGCGATTTTGCGGACAAGCGTGTTGGCCAGCTCGCGGTTTTCCTCCAGAAAATAGCGCAAATGTTCCGATACGATCGCCTCGGTGGCCGGTTTGGCTTCAGGCGTGCCTAGTTTTTCCTTCGTCTGCCCTTCAAACTGAAGCAGCTCTTCGGGTACGGACAAATTGAGCACAAGCGTCAATCCCTCCCGGACATCGCTTCCCTCGTACCCCTTTTCTTTTTCCTTTAAAAACCCGTTTTTCCGGGCGTACTCGTTGAACACCTTCGTAAAGCCGAGCTTGGCTCCCGTTTCATGGCTGCCGCCATCGCGCGTGCGCACCATGTTCGTAAACGAGAAAATGTTTTCCTGGTAGTCGTCGGTGTACTGAAACGCGCCTTCGACGCGGATCCCGTTGACCTCGCCGGCAAACGAAACCGGCTCGTGCATCGGTGTATGGTCTTTGTTCACTTCGTCGATAAACGCCTTCAAGCCATCCTCGTAGGCGTATACATGCTCCCGTCCTTCCTTGGAGCGCTGATCCCGGACGATCATCGTCAGCCCTTTTAATAAAAACGCGTCCTCCTGGGCCCGTTCGCAAATTTTGGAAAAGGAAAATTTCGTTTGCTTAAAAATGGCGGGATCCGGCAAAAACGTGACTTTGCTGCCGGTTTTTCTCGTCTTCCCTTCGTGAACGAGCTCGCCAACCACGCGGCCGCCTTGCTCGAACCGCATCGACCACATGTCCTTGCCGTCGCAAACCTCTACCTGACACCAGGCGGAAAGCGCGTTGACGACGCTGGCGCCAACACCATGCAAGCCGCCGGCGTTGCGGTAGCCGCCCGAGCTTGTGAACTTGCCGCCCGCGTGCAGCACGGTGAAAATCACGGCGAGTGTCGAAATACCCGACTTGTGCGTTCCCACCGGCATCCCGCGTCCTTCATCCTCGACGCTGACGCTGCCATCTTTGTTGAGCGTGATCGTGATTTGGCTGCCAAACCCGTTGAGCGCCTCGTCGATGGCGTTGTCCACGATTTCCCAGACGAGATGGTGCAGCCCTTTCAAATCGGTTGAGCCAATATACATACCCGGTCTTTTTCGAACCGCATCCAGCCCCTCCAAAATGACGATGCTTTCTTCATTGTATTGTTTTTGTGTCATAGATCCTCCTTCCGCGTGAAGCCTTTTCGACCGATTGGACTCAGCCGGTCCCCAGGACGGACAGCTTCGGATCCGGTTGGGGTGTCTTCGTCTATAATACCACTTTTTATGATTTTACACGATAAAAACACAGAATATTTTATTCTTTTCTATAAAATTCGCAGAAAAGTGGACGCTCTCTTCCCGAGCGCAGACAGTCTGCCTTCTATTATAGGAGTTTTTTTTGATTTGGCAAAACAAACATTGCCGAATCTGCGAATTCGATTCCGGCAGTTTTTAAAAAATGTGTTAAAATGAACTACGAGGTGAATGAAATGAATATATTGTACTCGCTCTTGTGTTTGGTCCTGGGCTACCTGCTTGGCTCCATCCCGTTTGCGCTCATTATTGGTAAACTCTTTTACCATACCGATATTCGAAAACACGGTTCCGGAAACTTAGGCGGAACCAACGCCGGGCGGGTGCTCGGCAAAAAAGCCGGCATCGCGGTCATCGTGTGCGATGTGCTCAAAGTCGTCGCGGCGCTTGGCGTAGCCAGCCTGATTTCGCCTGTCGTCGCCACGTGGACCGGACTGGCGTGCTGCATCGGCCACTGCTATCCGGTTTTCGCCCACTTTCATGGCGGGAAGGCGGTCAGCACCGTATTTGGTTTTTTATTGGGAATGAGCCTTTTCGTTTTCAAAGACGCGTCGTTCTTTCTTGTGCCGTTTGCGATGTTTTTTATCACTTTGTATTTGTTCAAGTTCGTATCGCTGGCCAGCATTTGCGGAATCCTTTGCGGTACGCTATACATTACAGCGGTTTTATGGTATTTTAATGCGGACAACATCCTGATCATTCTCGCCTGCTGGCTCATGTCGGCGCTTGTTGTTTACCGGCACACGAAAAATATTGTCGCGATTCGCAACGGCGAAGAACGAAAAATTTCATGGATGTAGCTTTTGGCACGTTTTGGACACCTTACTTTTGTAAGGTGTTTTTTATGATAAATTATATGATGTACAATTTCGCTCAATCCGTCGTGAACGTGCTCCACGTCCACGGGCCGATGAGCTTTTCTTTCCCGACCATTTCCTCTTTTCTTAACGAGATGTGCCTTTCTTTCGGTTCTTCCCTAGCCGGACGGATCGAAGCGTTCAAATACCATGTGGATATCCGCAAGCACGTTCCGGTGTATGTCAACGACGAGCATATTTTTTTCGAAGCAGAGGACAATTTATGGATCAACGCGCAAGCGATCGCCCGCATCGACCACACCAACAAAAAAAGATGCGAGGTCGTTTTCCACGATCACACATCCATTGTTTGTATTCATCCGCGGCGAATCGAGCGTCTAATCGGTTTGATTTTCTGCTTCCGCCACAAACTGGCGAACGAGATCCTTCCTAATGCGTCGTCTCCTCATCGCAATCTGAGCAGTTCGAGGACTGCATTGTCTTTTCATGCCGAAGCGTGTTGACTCCCGTTCCTTCGATCGCGACCATCGCGTTGTTTTCCAACCCACTCACCTCTACGATCGTCATCGCCGGATACGGCGCTTCCACAAAGTTTTTAAATACGGATAAAAATTCCTCTCTTAACGTAATGTCTGTTAAGTAAACAGTGTATTTGACGAGATGATCCATCCTCAAATCAAGATCTTTCAATACGTCAATGACTCGATAGCAAGCGGTCACGCATTGCTCCTGAAAGGTCTGTCCCCGGCCCGTTTGCGCCGACATGTACACAAAATCGCCCAGCTGCACGATTTCGGAAATGCATTCATCCCGCGGAACGGAGTCACCAATCTTTAAAAAAATATTCATCTTCGTTTACGGCCTTCCTTTCATAGTTGTATTATATGGAATCTTCCAAAGGTTCCATAGCGTTTTGCACAAGCACCTCCCGCGGCTTACTTCCATTCGCCGGACCGATAATGGAGTTTTCCTCCAAAACGTCGATCAGACGAGCCGCCCGGGAATACCCGATGGAGAACTTTCGCTGGATCAAGGACGTCGACGCCTTCCGCGTCGTAATCACGAAATGCTTCACCTCGTTATACAGCGGATCCGCGCTTTCGCTGGCGACCTCCTGCCCCTGGCTTTGCAAGTCTTTCAGCGTGATGAACGCGTCGTCGTACTTTGGCTTCGCCTGCGCCTTCACATGGGCGGCGATGCGGTTGACTTCGTCGTCTTTAATAAAGACGCCCTGCACCCGCCGCGGCGAGTTTTCGCCGTTTGGCAAATACAGCATGTCCCCGTATCCAAGCAGCCGCTCGGCGCCCGCCTGGTCGAGAATCGTCCGCGAGTCCACCAGCGAGGCGACCGCAAACGCGATCCGGCTTGGAATATTCGACTTGATGACGCCTGTAATGACATCCACGCTTGGCCGCTGCGTAGCGACAATAAGCACGATGCCGGCCGCCCGGGCCAGCTGCGTGATGCGCTGGATGGATTGCTCGACTTCCTTAGCGGCTACGAGCATCAAGTCTGCCAGCTCGTCGATAATGACGACGATTTTCGGAAGTTCCTTCAGGTTTTCTTCCGGATGGGAGCGCACATACTCGTTGTAAGCCGTGATGTTGCGCACCCCGGTCGTGCCAAACAAGTCGTAACGCGAATCCATCATTTGCACGACGACTTTTAGCGCCTTGTTCGCCAAATCGCCGTCCGTGATGACGGGCGCGAGCAAATGCGGAATGTCGTTGTACGGCGTGAATTCGACTTTTTTCGGATCGATCAAAATGAGTTTCACCTCATCCGGACGGGTACGCATGAGCAACGAGCAAATGATCGTGTTGACGCACACCGATTTTCCCGAACCGGTCGCGCCCGCGATCAGCAAGTGCGGCATCCGGTCCAGCACGCCAAAGACGTTGTCGCCCATCAAATCCTTTCCGAGCACGAACAACAGCTTCTGCCCGGCTTTGGAAGCGGGAACGCTGCGCATCAAATCCTTCATTTGCACCGGAGTCTTGTCGATATTCGGAATCTCGATGCCGACCGCGCTTTTGCCCGGAATCGGCGCCTCGATGCGGATGTCCGTCGCCGCCAGCGCCATTTTGATGTCGTCCTGAAGTCCCGAGATCCGCGACACCCGCACGCCAAGCTCCGGCTTGATTTCAAACTTTGTGACCGAAGGACCGATATGGATCTCCTTGAGCTCCGCCTTGACATTGAATTCCTCTAAAATTTCAATAAGCTTTTGTCCTTGCGTTTTGGCGGCCTGCATATTGGACGAGCCGCGTGCCGGCGACTGGATGTCGTCGAGCAAGTCAAGCGGTGGCAGCGCGTATTCGGCATCGGTCGCGTCGTACGATGCCAGCGGTTCCACAATGTCCGGCGCCGGACCGGATTCTTTTTTCGAAGCCCGGGCCGGCTTTCGAGTCCGCTCCTCTTTAAAAGGATTGGCCGCGCTGTCGTGAATGACGACATCCTCGTTTTTTTGCGTCGAATGCGACGTGGAAGCAGCGGGTTCCGGCGGCGTTTTCACCGGTTTGGCGGCCTTCGTTTTTTTCTCGGCCACGATATCCGGCGTCATGCCAAGCATCGTCGCCTTTCTCGCTTTTTTTGTTTTCTTCTTCGCTGGCTTTTCCTCGTCGTACATGGAAGCGGCGTCGATGATCCGAAACGGGCTTTGTTTTGGGGCCGGCTCGAATTCCTCGTACACTTCATCGAAGAGCTCGTCGTATGGATCGGGTTCTGTTCGCTCCTTGCGCTTGGGCAGCGTGATGGATTGCGGATGATCCAAAAACCACGTGTAGCTGAGCATGATGACACCGATCAAAGCGAAGATGCCCGCAATCAAATACGTTCCGGTTTTGTCGAACATGCTGCGCGTGACGCCACTGAGCAGCGCCCCGACCAGTCCCGAGGAAAAGCGAATCTGGCTGCTAAGAACAGGCCACAAATTCACAAAGATCTTCTGGGCCCCGTACCACGCCTCATGCGCCTCGAATTCGCGGCATCCTTGAAAAAGCAGGATCGCGATCCCGATGAACGCCGTCCCGGCATAGTAGCGCTTGGGAATCTTTTTTTTGTCGTTGTTGTAGATGATCCAGACCGAATAGGCCACGCCGCCAATCAGGACCGGATACGTCAGCACTCCGAAAAAGTACGCCACCAAGTTAAAGAAAAACGAGCCCACGATCCCCAGCTTGAAGCTGGCGAGCAAAAAGGCGCAGATGACGCAAAGCAGAAAGCACAAACGGAACAACCGGGACTTTTGCCAGTACGTTTGTGCTTTTTTAGAGGCTGATTTTGAGGCAGTTGTTTTCTTTCGTGTTTGTTTTCGTTTTTTGGCAGCTGCCATATTACCCTCTCTTTCTACGTGTTATTGGTTGATCTCCAGGATCACCGGCAGAACCATCGGCCGTTTGGCGGTTTGTTTGAACAAGTATTTCGCCACCTTGTCGCGGATGTCCTGTCTTGTTTCGAGGTTGTCGTACGTCTTGTTTTTGACGTTTTCCTCGATCGTTTCCTCCATGATTTTCGCCACATCGCTCGTGATGTATTCCGAATCCTTGAGGTAGATCAGCCCCCGCGACTGGATATCCGGTCCGTTGACGATCTTTTTCGTTTTCGCGTCGACGCCGATGGCCAGGATCATGACCCCATCCGTCGACAGGATCTCGCGGTCCTTGAGAACGACGCCGGCCATATCCCAGTTTTCCTTACCGTCGATCATCGTGTCGTGAAGCTGGAGCTCCATTTTGGTGGAAACAAGCTCGCCGTCTTCAAACTGCGCCACTTGTCCGTTGTCCAGCAATAAGATGTGTTCCGGCGGAATGCCCATCTCCTCGGCGATCATCGCGTTGGCGCACAGCATGCGGTACTCCCCTTTGACTGGAATGTAGTATTTTGGCCGCGTCAGGAAGATCATCATCTTCAAGTCCTCCTTGGACGGATGCATGCTCAGCACGTTTTTATCGAGAATCTGCAACCGGCCGCCCCGTTTGTAAATATCGTTTTCCATGTTTTTGAACACTTTCTCAACACCTGGAACGATTGGCGAGGCGATGACGATCAAGTCCTCCGGACGAATGTCGATGTTTTCCACCTCGTCGTTGGCGATATTCGACATCAAGGTAAACAGAGGCCGTCCTTGTCCGCTAATGAGAACCACGACGTCCTTGATCTTGCCGATTTGCGACGTGTCGACAAGCAAATGATCCGGAATTTGGAATCCGATTTGCTGGAGGCCCTTGATGCGCTCCTGAAGCTCCCGCGTGTAAAGGACGAACTTTCGATTGTGCTTGATACAGCACTCGATGATTTCCTGGATCCGGTAAACGGATTGCGTATACACGCTGACAAAGATCCGGGTATCGTGGTTCAAGTCGAGAATCTGGTCGAAGTTTTTCGTCACCTGATGACTTGGCGACGTGTGCCCGGCCCGCTCGGCGCCTTTGCTTTCCTGCAAAAGAACGAGCACGCCCTCTTTGCCGAGTTTGGCTCCAATCGTGATATTGCCCCGGTAGTTGTCGTCCAAGTCATTATAGTCTTCGATGAACTCGCCCGAATAGACGACGTATCCTTGCGTGGTCGCGATCGCCACCCCGAACGTGCCCGGGTAGGCGTGCGTGATCGGGAAGAACAGCACCTTGCGGCGCGCGATTCGTTTTTGATCGTGGCGCTTGACCGTGTGGACGCGAACGCCCGTGATCTTCTCTTTTTTCAGCATCTTCATGATTTCTTTGGCGGCCAGAGGCGACGTGTAAATATCCGCCTTGACCTGCTTGAGCAGATGCGGCAGCGCGCCCATGACATCGTCGTGTCCATGCGTAATGATAATTCCCGCAATATTATCTTTGTGTTCAATCAAATAGGAAAAATCCTGAATAATGTATTCGATTCCCAGCGATTCTTTCGCGTCCGGGAATTTCAAACCTGCTTCGATAATGTAGATTTTTCGCTCGACTTCGACGCAGATCATGTTTTTTCCATCTTCGTCCAGTCCGCCAAGCATAAAGATCCGGATTTTTTCTTTTTTTAGTTCCGGTTTATTTTCGCTCATAATACCTCCTGTTGTTTCGTTGACATTTTATACATTATATCACAATTCAACAGCTTTCCCGTCGAGAGAGAATGTTTTTGCGTCGGTAATCAAAACCTCGACGAAATCGCCGGCGCGCACATTCGTCCCTGTAAAGTTGACAAGCTTGTTCGTATCGGTGTGGCCGGCAAAGACATTTTGGTTGTTTTTGCTCGCGCCATCGACTAAAACCGTCACTGTTTTTCCGACATACGCCTTGTTTTTCTTTAAAGCGTGCCGGTTCCACTCCTCGTTGAGCCGATACAGGCGCTCCCGCTTCGTATCCATGTCGATATCGTCTTCCATCCGGGCCGCCGGCGTACCCAGACGCGGAGAGTAAATGAACGTGAACGCGTTGTCAAACTGGCACTGGCGCACCAGCTCAAGCGTGTGCTCGAACGCCTCGTCGCTTTCGTTTGGAAAACCGACGATGATGTCCGTCGACACGGCGGCGTTCGGAATCGTGTCCATGATTTTTTTGTACAGCTTCAAATACGATTCGGCGCTGTAGCGACGTCCCATCCGGCGCAGGATCTCATCGTCACCGGATTGAACAGGTAAATGGATAAACGGCATGATGTTGTCGTATTGGGCAATGACGTCAACCATCTCGTTTGTGAAATCCCAAGGATGGCTCGTCATAAACCGGATCCGCGGAATGCCAATCTTGGCGGTTTCTTCCAGCAAAGTCGCGAAGTCGATGCCTTCGTCCAGATCCTTGCCGTACGCGTTGACGTTTTGTCCAAGCAGCGTCACTTCCTTGTAGCCGGCATCTTTGAGTTCCTGCACTTCTTTTAAGATCTCGTCCATCGTCCGCGAACGCTGCTTGCCACGGGTGTACGGAACGATGCAGTACGTGCAAAACTTGTCGCAGCCGTACATGATATTGACCCAGGCTTTGTGCTGTCCAAAGCGTTTCACAGGCAGATTTTCATACACTTCCCCTTCTTTGGAATACACTTGCACGACTTTTTCGTGATTCACCATCACGTCATACAGCATCACGGGAAGATCTTGAATGTTGTGCGTGCCAAACAGCAGACGCACTTGCGGATATTTCTCAAGCACGAGATGGACGAACGCGTCTTCCTGGGCCATGCAGCCGCAAACGCCGATCACGAGGTTTTTATTGTTGCGGTACAGGCGTTTGAAGTTGCCGATTTCGCCAAGCACCTTTTCCTCCGCGTTTTGGCGAATCGCGCACGTGTTGATGATAATGAGGTCGACGTGTTCAAGATCGTCGGCCGGCCGGAAACCGATCGTTTCCAAAATACCGGCAATCGTTTCCGAGTCCCTTTCGTTGGCCTGACAGCCATACGTGGAAATCGCGTATGTTTTGCCCTCTCCCAAATCAAGGGCGTTGGCTGGAATATAAAACTGGTCCACCCGTTCCACAGCGGAGCGGGTCCGCCGCGCTGCTTCCTTCAAATTCGGGAGCGACCATTTCTCTTTGATTTTCATAGAAAACTCCTCCAAAAAAAAACCAAGCGTTTTCGCTTGGTTTCATTATAGCATGATTAATGCCAATTATTCTAATGTGATTGCGCCAACTGGGCAAACGCCTACGCAAGCACCACAGTCGATGCACATATCAGCGTCTACATGCGCTTTTCCTTCGTCGTTCAACGTGATTGCGCCAACTGGGCAAACGCCTACGCAAGCACCACATCCGATGCAAATTTCCTGATCTACTTTTGCTGCCATTTCCTGGTTCCTCCTGTTTTCATTTTTATTTCACTTATAAATTTATTATACTCATAGAAATCGTTGAATCAAGGCGGTTTGGTAAGCGATGACTTACTTGTAAGAGGTTTCTTTCGCATAAAAAAAGAGGAAACCGGTTGGTTTCTTCTTTTCTCGGATTGTTTATTTCGCCAGTTCCTGCGCCCGAACTTCGCGGATGACATTGACTTTGATCTGACCGGGGTATGTCAGCTCGCTTTCGATCTTCTCGCGGATCTCGCGGGCGATCTTCACGCAAGTCACGTCGTCGACGCGCTCCGGATTGACGAGGATGCGAATTTCGCGTCCCGCCTGGATCGCGTAGGCCTGTTGTACGCCATCGAAGCTTGTGGCAATCTTTTCCAGATTTTCAAGCCGGTTGATGTACGCCTGCGCGCTTTCCTTGCGCGCGCCTGGTCTGGCGGCCGAAATCGTATCCGCCGCGATCACAAGATGCGAAGTCAAATACTTCGGTTCCACATCGTAGTGGTGGGATTGAATAGCGTTGAGCACGATGTCCTTTTCCCCGTGCTTTTTACAGAACTTGTATCCCAGCTCCACATGGCTGCCTTCCTGCTGCTCGATATTGAGCGCCTTGCCGATATCGTGAAGCAGTCCGGCCCGTTTGGCGATTTGCTGGTTCAAGCCCAGTTCCACCGCCATGGCGCCGGCCAGAAACGCGACCTCGATACTATGCTGCAACGCGTTCTGCCCGTAGGAGTAGCGGTATTTCAACGTGCCGACCAGACGGATGATCTCGCGGTCGATGCGGCCGATTCCCAGTTTGAAAATGGCTTCCTCTCCCGCCTTCATGATCTCCTGATCGACTTCGTTTTGATACTTTTTCACGACTTCCTCAATGCGGCCCGGCTGAATGCGGCCATCCCGAATGAGATGCTCCAGCGCCAGACGCGCCACTTCGCGCCGAATCGGGTTGAAGCATGTGATCGTGATCAAATCCGGCGTGTCGTCGATGTTCAGCTCGACGCCGGTCGCCTGTTCGAAACAGCGAATGTTTCGCCCTTCGCGGCCAATGATCCGGCCTTTCATCTCCTCGCCCGGAATGGCGACAACCGATACGGTGCGTTCCTGCGTTTCCTGCTGCGCCATCCGCTCGATCGCCAGCGCGATAATGTTTTGTGCTTTCTCGGTTGCGGTCGCTTTCGCTTCTTCTTCTTTGTCTTTGATATAAGCGACCGTTTCATGTTCCATCTTTTTTTCTACTTTCGCAAACAGTTCCTTTTGCGCGTCCTGGCTCGACATCTTGGCGACGCCCTCCAGCACGACGATCTGCTGGTCGATCTGCTTTTGTAGCTTTTTCTCTTTTTCATCTAGGGATGAGAGCTTTTCGGTTACTTTTTGCAGCTTATCCGAAATCTGGCGCTCTTTTTGCGAGAGAGCCTCATCACGAAAATTCAAGTTGTCCTCTCGACGAAGCAGCTTGTTTTCAAACTGCATGGATTCTTGTTTTCTCTCTTTGATTTCCTTCTCCGCTTCAATACGCAGTTCATGGACCTGCGTCTTTCCATCGAGAACGGCCTGCTTTACCTTCGCGTCCGCTTCGATTTCCGCCTCTTTCAAGATTTGCTCTGCTTTTTGCTGATTTTTATTCAAACCTGCGCGGGAGTACCCGACCATAATCAGAACTCCCAAAACTATACCTGCGATCCCAGACAAAGAGACGATAACACCTGTGTTCATCATGACCCTCCTTTGTCTTTAAAATGAGTCCGTAAAGCACGTTTATTATACTCCAGAACCCGATGATTGTCTATATTGCGTAAACGTCGCCATTTTCTTTCAAAAAATACAAAAAAAAAAGGAATGTATCTTCTACATCCTTATTTTTCAACGACTTTTCTGCCGTTATATTCTCCACAAGAACACATTTTATGCGCCAGTTTGTATTCACCGCAGCTTGGACATTTCGTCAGTTCCGGTTTTACCAATTTGTAATGAGTTCTGCGCTTTGCTTTCCGTGTTTTTGAATTTCTTCTTTGTTGAACAGCCATGCCTGCACCTCCTAGTCATCATCCAATTTGAATTCACTCAGTTTTTCCCATCGCGGATCAATCTTTTCCTCGTGATCGTTCTGGTCCTGATCCGAAATCACCTGCCATCCGTTTCCTTTCGGATATTGATCTCTTGGAAGACGGGTGATGCTCATCGGCGCCTCGTACAGCACCGCCTGAAACACCTCGGGGTTGATGTCGATCGTGTCGTGCTTGACGACGATGACCTCTTCATCCCGCCTCTCCTCTTTGATCGGAACAAATGAGTACGTTTCATGCGACTCCGTGTCAAACTCCACTTCCAGATCCTCCAACGTAATGGAATCCAGAACGATCATCACGCCCTCCAATTCCAGATTGGAATAGACTAAAGTGGATCCGTCATATTGCAGATCGCCTGTAATATGCACCTTTGGAATGGACTTGACTTGAGTATGATGAAGCAAATCGTTTTCCTCGACCGCGATCCATTCATCGACGGCGATTTTCCCCAGCGGGGCGGATAAAAATTCTTTTTTCGTAAACTTCACGATTTTCACCTCATGCCGCATCTGATATTATAAAGAATCCCAAAATAAATGTCAACGTTTCTTCTCCGGTTTCTTCGGATGCGGTTTTCTTTTTCTATCATATCACAATCCTTGCCATCCATGATAAGATAACCCTATGAAAACTTGTGGAATTATTGTCGAATACAATCCCTTGCATGCAGGCCACCTGCACCACTTGCAGCAGGCCCGGCAAGTCAGCGGCTGCTCTGTGCTTGTCGTCGTGCTCTCCTCATATTTTACCCAGCGCGCACTGCCCTCGCTTATCGAGCCTTACCAAAAAGCCCGTCTGGCCATCGAGCATGGCGCCGACATCGTCGTCGAGCTGCCGGCCGTCTACGCGGCTCAAAGCGCCGACCGCTTCGCCCGCAACGCCATCGACACGCTGCGCAACCTGCACGTCGATGGGGTGTGCTTTGGCTCGGAAACCAACGACATCGACGAGCTGGAACGACAGCTGGCCGCCTTGAACGCGCTGGAAGCCAATCCCGGGACGAGCTGGCAAAAAAACATCGGCGCCCGCGTCGGGCCCAACGATATTCTTGGCATGCAGTATATTCGTTACGCGCGGCAAGCCGGCATCACGCCTTTGTGCATTCAGCGCGACGATCGGTTCAAAAGCGCCACCAAAACGCGCGACGACTTTTTTTCCGGTTCCCAAAACGAATGGATGAGCGAATGGTTTCTTCCCGAGCAGCGGTGGGAATCGTACTATCCTTATTTACGCACCTTTTTACAAATGAGCGCGCCCGCCGCGCTTTCGAAGCTATTTCTCGTCAACGAGGGAATCGAACACCGCCTCATTGAAAACGCGAAAAAGCACGCGGACTGGAACGGATTTTTAAACGCCTCCATTTCCAAGACGTACACCAAGGCGCGTATTCAGCGCACCTGCTTGTTTTTGATGCTGCAAATCACCAAAGAACAAATGCGCGAGCACGAACGTCTGGAAGGCTCGATCCTGCTAGCCTGCAACGAAACCGGCCGCAAGTATTTGAACACGATTAAAAAAGACTGCGTGCTGTACTCGAAATTCGCCCAGATGCCGCCCTTCCTGAAAGAAGTGCGCCTGAAAACCAAAGCGCTGTACGAAAGCGTCATGACCCATCCGGTCCGGGAGGAGTTGTATGTCCGCTAACGCTTTTTTGTGGCTCCTGCTCCTCTTTCTTTTGCTTGGCCTTCTCGTTGCCTTTCGCGTGTACCGCGCATATATCCCGCCCGTTCAGCCGGCGCGTTTGCATTATCCGTACGCGCTGCTGCTTGGCTGCCCGAGCCACGACGACGGCACGATGTCCACTTCCCAGCGTCTGCGGTGCGAAACCGCGCTCGAAGCCTGGCGACAGGGCCGGTTCGACACGCTGGTCATTAGCGGTTCGAACGTGAAAAA
This sequence comes from Dubosiella muris, assembly GCF_004793885.1. Taxonomy (GTDB): domain Bacteria; phylum Bacillota_I; class Bacilli_A; order Erysipelotrichales; family Erysipelotrichaceae; genus Dubosiella; species Dubosiella muris. Next base: position 40,096 of record NZ_SRYG01000012.1, on the reverse strand, counting down.
CGAATTCGTCGAAGCGCGGGAAATGGCAAAATGGATCGAGGCGGCGGCCCCGGTTCCACTCATTCTCGAAACCAAAGCCCGTAACACGTATGAAAATTTAAAATACGCAAAGGAGCGTATAGGAGATGTCCCGCTTTTAATTATCACGTCCTCTCTCCACGCCCCGCGCGCCGACGCCATGGCTCGCGATTTTTTCACAGACCACAGCGTTTATACGTATCCGGATCACAAGCCGCGCCATATCCTTCGCGAAATCGCCTCCCGCTGGATCTTCATTTCCATCGAACGGCAAAAAAAAGCGACAAAAAAAGAAGTTTGAAACTTCTTTTTTATTGGATCGTCCGCACGATCTCATTGACGGAGCGGACTTTTTTTAAATTGGCGATAATGACTTGCAAGTGGTCTGCGTTGCGTACGCCCACCGTCAGCTTCGTAGTCGCCGTCAGCCGGTTGTCGTCCACCGACGAATCGACCTGCTTTAAATACGCGTTGGATTGCTGAAGCATGGTGACGATATCGCTCAGCAAATAGTTCCGGTCATCCGAATACACGACAAGCTTGACTTCGTAAATTTTCTCTTCCAGATTTTCATCCCACGCCACGGGAATGAGCCGTTTCGTCTCGTTGACGATGTTCGGACAGTCTTTGCGATGCACCTTGACTCCCTGCCCTTTGGATATATAGCCTAAAATCGTGTCTCCCGGAATCGGGGAGCAGCAGTTGGCCAAAGACACCGCGATCGTGTCGATTCCCGGCACCACGACGCCGCAGCCGCTTGACTTCGGCGTTTTTTGTGGCGATTTGTTGATGATCTTGACAATTTCCTCGGCGCTGAGCGCGGAGTTCCGGTTTTTCGCCAAACGATCCACCATCGCTTGCAGCGAAACGCGCCGGTTGGCGATGCCGACAAACAAATCGTCCACCGTCTTGAAAGACAGCGTCTGCAAAATCGACTCGATCCGTTTATGGGTGCGCAGCGAGTCGTCCAAATCGAGCCGTTTGAACTCCTCCGCCAAATCGTGCTCGCCCTTTTTGATTAGCTCCTTGCGGTTTTGATGCTCCTGTTTTTGCAAAAAGGCGCGGATCTTGTTGCGGGCGTGGCCCGACTTCACGATTTTGATCCAGTCCTTGCTCGGGCCGTTGGAATTGTTGCTCGTCAAAATGTCGACGACGTCCCCCGTCTTCAACTCGGTATTCAACGGAACGATCGCTCCGTTCACCGTGGCGCCCACCGTTTTATGTCCAACCTCGGTATGGATGCGGTACGCGAAGTCGATTGGTGTCGAGCCCGGCGGCAGCGCGATGATTTTGCCGCGCGGCGACATGCAGTACACGTTGGCCTCGAAAATATCTTTTTGCAGTACGTTCATGTACTCGAGCGGATCCTCGCTCTCCTCGTCGGTCATCATCGAGAAATCGCGGAACCACGACAGTTTGTCCTCGATCTCTTTTTGCTGGATTTCCATGGACGCGCCCGGTCTTTCCTTGTATTTCCAGTGAGCCGCCACGCCGCGCTCCGCCACCGCGTCCATTTGCTCGGTACGGATCTGGATCTCGAAAATATGGCCGTTTTCCGGATCTACGATTGTCGTGTGCAGCGACTGGTACATATTGGCTTTCGGCATCGCGATGTAATCTTTGAAACGGCCCGGAATCGGCCGGTACTTGGCATGGATATACCCGAGAATCTCATAGCAGTGCACTTCGGAGTCGGTGACGATTCGAATCGCGAGCAAGTCGAGAATTTCCTCGAACCGCTTGTTTTTCGTTTTCATCTTTTTATAGATGCTGTAAAAATGTTTGGAACGACCAAAGATCCGGTACGGGATCTTGTATGTCTTCATGATTTGCTCGATTTCGCCAATCATATTTTGCACCTGCTCGTTGCGGTCGCTTTCCCGCTGCCGCACAAGCTGCTTGATTTGCTCGTATTTTTCCGGGAACAAATACTTGAAGGACAAATCCTCCAGTTCGTTTTTGACCTGGGAAATACCGAGCCTGTGCGCGATCGGCGCGTACACCGCCAGTGTTTCCGAGGCGATTTTCTTTTGTTTTTCGGGCTTCATGTATTCCAGCGTGCGCATGTTGTGCAGCCGGTCCGCCAGCTTGATCAAGATGACACGCACGTCTTTGGCCAGCGCAATAAACAGCTTGCGGTGGTTGCTCGCCAAGTATTCCTTCTCGTCTTTGAACTTGATCGCCTTGATTTTCGTGACCGCGTCCACAAGCATGGCGATTTCCTCGCCAAACGATTCGACGATCGTGTCGTGATCCACGCCTTCACAGTCCTCGACTGTGTCGTGCAGCAACCCGGCCGCGATGGTTTTCGGTCCCGAGTGAAGAAGCGCCAGCGTGTTGGCGACTTGGATGACATGGACCTCGTAGGGCGCGCCGCTTTTCCGGAACTGCCCGGCATGATGCTCGTGCGCGAACGCGTACGCCCTTCGAATCAAATCGAGATTTTCCGGTCTTTTGATATATGTCTGCACGTTTTGCATGCATTCTTCAAATGTCACTTCGTTTTTTACACCCAACGCCAATCACCTTTCCTTTCATCGCCTCGTTTTGTTTTTTTTATTCTCCCTCGTAATGGGTTAGAGCGAGGACGGGAATGTCCTTGAATTTCTCTCTTCCTTTTAAATCATCCAGCTCGATCACAAACGCGATGCCCACCACTTTGGCTTTGCGCGATTCCACGAGCCGCACGATCGCGTCCACGGTTCCGCCGGTCGCCAGCAAATCGTCCACGATCAGCACCCGATCCCCTTCGTGGATCGCGTCCACATGCATTTGCAGCTCGTCCTCGCCGTATTCCAGCTCGTAGGTTACCGACATCGTCTCGCGCGGCAGCTTGCCTGGCTTGCGCACCGGCGCGAAACCGATATTGGCCTCGATTGCCGCCGGCGTTCCAAAAAAGAACCCGCGCGCTTCCGGCGCCACAATCAAGTTGGCGTCCACTTTTTTGGCGAACTCCACGATTTGCCCGGTCACATAACGCATCGCTTCCGGATGTGCCAAAATCGGCGTGATATCGCGGAACATGATTCCTTTTTTTGGAAAATCGGGAATGCTCTCGATGTAGTTTTTGATATTCATAGATTGTCCTCTTTCTAAACCCATGAAATTGGATTCAATGGTCTTCGTGTTTACATTTACTTATTTTATCGGGTAACGAAAACGAATACAAGAAATTCCGCCCTTTAGTCGTACACGATTTTGTCGATCATAAAGCTGGCTTGCTTGCGTCCCCGATACTCGCTGATTTGCAGCTCGCCCTCAAAGCACTGGATCCGGTTGACGCTTTTGGAAATCTCGCTTCTTGGCTGGTTGAAACGCATGCAGCACACCCCGCTTTGCAGCGTGTACCGCCGATGGCGCGCGTTTTGGAAATCGTACAGGTTTTTAATGGCCGGCTTGCTGATTTTAAACACCGGCATCTCAAAGCCCGGTCCAAACGGACGCAAGGCGTCCAGACTCTCGATGGCCTCGATTTGGATCTGGCTTTCGTCGATTTCGATTTCGTTTTTTTCCAGCGGCACGCTCCACTCGTACTGGGCGCCCCGCTGCCGGATAAAGCGCTCGAACGCCTCGTAGTCGTCTAAATCGACCGAAAATCCCGCCGCCTGCTTATGGCCGCCACACGCCGAAAACGAGGGAAACGGATTGAGAAACGCCATGCAGTCGAACCCTTCCGGCGCCCGCATGCTCATTTTAAACCCGTCGACGTTTTTCGCCGCCACGATCGTCGGCTTGCCGGTCTGGTTCATCAAGTTGCCGGCAACCAGCCCGATGATCCCTTCGTGAAATCCCGGGGACATGATCAGGTTGACCGGCTGTCCCGGATCGACCTGTCGCATCGCCTGTTCACTCATTTGCGCGGAAATCGTCTTGCGGCGCTCGTTGATTTGCTCGATTTGGGCGTTCAGCTTCATAATTTCCGCCGGATCCTCCGAAAGCAAATACCGGACGACGTTGTTGGCGTTCGCCATGTTCGACAGCCGGCCGATCGCGTTGATTTTCGGCACGACCTGGAACGCGAGCGTCGTTTCCGTCACGTGGCTGTCTTTAATAAAGCTGGAAATATGGATTTCCTTTTTCTCGTTGAGCCGGTCAAGGCCATGCTGAATGAGGCGACGCGTCTGTTTTGTCACCGGCATCACGTCGGCAATCGAAGCCACCGCCGCCATGATCAAATGATAGTCGGTAGCCTGTCCGAGCGCGCGGACGCACTCGTACGCCACCCCGGCTCCACACAGCGTGGAAAACTCGTCTTCCAGCCTGGCGGGATGAATGAGCACATCGCAGTCCGTTTCCTCCTCGATCGTATGGTGGTCGGTAACAATGGTCGTCATGCCCAGCGTTTTGGCCAGCTCCAGCGCCTCGGCGGCCTTGATGCCGTTGTCGACCGTCACAATGATCTGGTATCCTTTTTCATGCGCGAGCCCAACGGTACGCGGATGCAGTCCATAGCCTTCCTTGATGCGGTCCGGAATGTAAAATCCGACTTCCAGCCCGAACGCGCGCAACCCCGAAACCATGATCGAGGTCGCCATGATTCCGTCGCAGTCGTAGTCGCCCGCTACGAAAACCTTTTGACCTGCTTGCTTGGCCTCTTCCATCCACTCTTTAAAGCTTTCCATTTCCGGATCCTGGCTGACTGGATACAGCGGCGCGTGTTCGAGCCATTGCGCCTGCCGGGTTGGATCGGGTTCGAGCGTCTGCAAAATTTCCTGCGCCAAAGGTGTCAAATGTTTCATCGCGATTCAGGAGCGGATACTCGCGGCAGCGCCGCGCGAGGAACCTCCTGCTTCTCCTTTCGATCTTTTATCCTTTTCATCCTCTGTTTTCTCAAATTCAAATGTTGTTTTTCGGAAGTCCGTGTCCAGGCTCCCTGTTTGCATGCCCTTCATTATACGGCAATGCGGCTGAAAACGAAACAAAAAAAGCGCTCCGCAGCCGGCCATCCGCCACCGAACGCTTTTTCTCATTTGTTTCCTGTTGCTTTTTCCTCTCGCGGAATATGAAAGTGGTCGTACGCTTTTTGCGTCGCGATCCGTCCTTTCGGGGTCCGGTTGATGAATCCGATTTGAAGCAAATACGGCTCGTACATATCCTCGATCGTCATCGGCTCCTCCCCGATGCTCGAAGACAACGCCTCCAGTCCGACCGGACCGCCCCGGAACCGCTCGATAATGCCAAGCAGATATTTGTGATCGACCGCGTCCAAACCGAGATGGTCGACATGCAGCCGGTCCAGCGCGTCTCGCGCCACATCCAGCGAAATCACGCCCTCGTTGTATACCTGGGCGAAATCGCGCACGCGCCGAAACAACCGGTTCGCGATCCGCGGGGTCCCCCGCGAGCGAAGCGCCACCTCGTCCAGCGCCGCCTCCTCGATGGGCGTGGCCATGACCCGTGAGGTGCGGGCGACAATTTTTCGCAAGTCCGCCAGTTCGTAATATTGAAGCTGATCCACGATACCAAAGCGGTCGCGCAGCGGCGCGCTCAAATCTCCGGCCCGCGTCGTCGCTCCCACAAGGGTGAACGGCGGCAGCGAGAGCCGGATGTTGTGCACCGATCCCGTATCCTTGCCAACCACGATATCCAGACAATAGTCCTCCATCGCCGGATAGAGCACTTCCTCGACTTGTTTGGGCAGACGGTGGATCTCGTCGATAAACAGCACGTCCCCTGGCTCGAGCGTGGACAGGATCGCCGCCAGATCGCCGCTTTTTTCAATGGAAGGCCCGCTGGCCGTTTTCAGGTTTCCGCCCATCTCATGCGCCAAAATATACGCCAGCGTCGTCTTTCCAAGCCCGGGAGGCCCGTACAGCAACACGTGGTCGAGCGCCTCGTTGCGCGCTCTGGCCGCGTGGATAAACACCCTCAAGTTCGCCTTCAGCTCGCTTTGCCCAATGTATTCCTCCAGGCTCGCCGGCCGCAGCGACACCTCGATCTGGTCGCCCGCCTGCTCTCTGGCGTCCATCGTTCTTTCTTCCATTGATTACACCCCGTTTCGTTTGGCCAGCAGCATCAGCGCGTGGCGAAGCATTTCGTCCACGCTCTCATAGCCGGCGTCCTGCAGTTCCTTCTTGATGGACTGCAGCGTGTTCGCTTTGTATCCAAGCGCCTCGAGCGCCTCCTGCGTCTGCATCCAAACCGGATCGCCGATCTCGATTTCCTCGCGCTGGATCGAAACGAGCTTTCCTTGCAGATCCAGCACGATTTGGCTGGCGCTCTTGACGCCGATGCCCGGCAGGCTTTTAAGCAGTTTGACATCGCCTTCCTCGATGGCGCGCGCCATGTCGGCGCCCGGGCATTTTGTCAGCATCGCCAGCGCGGTTTTGGCGCCGATCCCTTTCACGTTGAGCAGCCGCGTAAAAATCTCGTAGTCCATTTCCGTATCGAATCCAAACAACGTCTGCGCGTCTTCCCGGATTTGATGATACGTGTAAAGAAACGTGACTTTTCCGATTCTATATTTATAAGGATCGCACACGAACACCTCGTATCCGACGCCGTTGACGTCCAAAACAACGGACGCCGGCCGGACGATGCGAACGATCCCTTCCACAAAAGCTATCATACATTCTCCTCTTTTTCCTAGTATACCAGACAATCTGCATCTTATAAATCCCATTCCCGTTTTTATTGGTCTTCGGATAAAAAAGAAGGACACAGACAATCGTCTGAATCCCGTCGATTTTCGATTCAATCGTTTAAGTCGATGTCCAGCAGCACCGGACAGTGGTCGCTGCCGCCAACGCCGTCCAAAATCTCGACTTCCTCCACCTTGCTTTCCAGCGAAGGCGAAACAAGCCAGTAGTCGATGCGCCAGCCCCAGCCCTTTTCCCTGGCCCGGTCAAAGTAGGACCACCACGAGTACTTGCGCTCTTTCGGGTGGACGAGCCGGTAGGCATCCGTCAGCTGGCTGAGCAAATGGCGCCGGAAGCCAAGCCGCTCCTCATTCGTGAATCCGGTCGAGCCCGCCAGCGTCAGCGGATCGTACACATCCAAATTCGTGTTCGCCACATTCAAGTCCCCGCAAAGCAGCACCGGCTTGTCCAGGGCGGCGACAAAAGCCCCAAACGCCTTATCCCACGCGATGCGGTAATCCAGACGCCGAAGCTCTTCGCCGGCGTTTGGCGTGTACACCGTCACGACGTAGTAGCTGTCGTATTCCAGTGTAATGACGCGGCCTTCCTGATCGTGTTCCTGGCAGCCGATCCCGTAACGAACCGACAACGGCTCGCGGTTGGTCATGATCAGCGTGCCGCTGTATCCTTTGCGGACCGCCGAATTCATATATACATACGGATACAAGCCGTCGACGTCGATTTGCTCCGGCTGCGCTTTCGTTTCCTGCAAGCAAACAAAATCGGCGCCGATCTCCTCGATGGCTTCGTTGAATCCCTTTTTCTGGATCGCGCGGATCCCGTTGACATTCCATGTTAATAATTTCATGCTTTCACCTGTTTCCCTTTAAGAGTAGAGGAAAACGGCCGGAAATTCAACATTTTCTCATCCAATCTTGCCCGGCCGGTGCGAAAGAGGCTTGAATCCGCGTCCCCGCACTTCCGAAACTTTGGAAACGACCACAAACGCTTCGGGATCCACTTCGTAAATCGCCTTTTGGACTTCGTACAGCTCTTTGCGAGCCACGATGGCGCAAATCGCTTTCGCCTCCTTTTTCGTGTAGCCGCCTTCGATCCAAAACAGCGTGGCACCCTTGTCGAGCGTATCGACAAACAGCTGGCGCATCATTTCATGCCGGGCGCTCATAATCATCAGCTGGAGCGCCGCCTTGCCAAACGTCATGATTTGATTCATCACAAAATACGTCACGAACACCAGCGTCAAGCCGCAAATGATTTGTTCCGGCGTCGAGTACGTGATTTGGTATACCAAAATAAACAAGTCCATGATGTTCATCGTGACCGAAACGCTCCAGCCAAACTTGCGCTCCAAAATGATTGGCGGGATGTCGAGTCCGCCCGTACTGGCGCCGGACTGGATAACGAGCCCCAGACCGCATCCCATCAAACCGCCCGCCATGATAGCGGCAATCAGCGGATCGGAAACGAGTTCAATATCGGCTAGAAAAGCGGTCATGGATAAGAAAAGCGGGTAGACGATGGTGGAAACCAGCGTCGTGAGCGCGAACTTCTTTCCAAGAAAGAAAAAGCCGATCGCAAACATGCACAAGTTGATGCCCGTCACGATGGTCGAATACGGCAGACGCGCCCAATGCATAATGATCAAGGCAAGACCCGTCGAGCCGCCCGCGATAAAGCCCGATGGAACGACAAGCATGTTGACGGCCACAGCCAGCAAAAAATTTCCAAGTAAAATACGCGCGAAGAATTGAATGGTTTTCATAAGCTTCCCTCCTTGCACGTCTATTATAAAAAAAGCGGTTTGCAAAAAATGTAGCTTAAGCTACAATTCAAACGTTTTTTTCGATAATATAAAGATATGAAAACGATTCCGCTCAACGCCCGGTCCAAAGCGATTTTAACCCGGATCGGCACAAAAAAAACTTTTTCTCCCGCCCAGACGATTTATTGGCAGCAGGACTTTGGCAATACGTTTTTTTACATTCAAAAAGGCCGGGTCCGGGCTTTTCTTCTTCACGCAAGCGGCAAGGAGCTCACGTATGAAATCGTTGGCGAAGGCCGGCTTGTCGGCATGACCGATCCGCTGCTGGAATCCATTCGAACGACGTCCATCGAGGCCGTTACCCAGGTTGAGCTCATCGAGCTGAAAATCGACGACTTGCTTCGCTGTCCCCAGGAAAGCGGCGAGCTTGCCATCGAGATCATCCGCCTTTTGTCCTACTCCGTCGAGGCTCTGGCCCGCCACGTCCGCCGGCTTACCTTTTTAAACGCGCCTGAGCGAATCGCCGACTTTTTGCTGGAAATCAGCGAGGATCCGCATCCGTCCCTCGAAGTGGCAAACGACACCATTCCATATTCCCACCAGGAGATCGCGGAGTGCTGCGCGCTTCAGCGCGTGACGGTGACAAGGGCGCTCAAAGCGCTGGAAGCCCGGGGGCTGATCGAGCTGGGATACCGGCGCATCACGATCAAAGACCGGACAACCCTTGAAAAGTTCGCCCGGTCTTCGCTTTGATCAATTCGTTTTAATTAAAACGCGATGATACGGCAGCTCGCAGTCTTCCAGAATCGTCAGCGCGTCTTCGTCGATGAGCGTCTGGATCCGGTCCGCGAGCAAATAATCGCTCAGCTTTTGCTGGTAAATCCCTAAAATTTCCCCGATGCCCTGGCTTTCGTATTTCGGTGTCTCGAACCGGTTCAAAATCACGATGTCGTAAATGTCCTCCCGAACCGACATGAGCTGCCCGTTCACGACCGCCCGCAGCGAACTGTTTTCGTTTTTCAGCGATTCCCAAATCATCGAGTAGTAATTCACGTCGAAATAAGGAATCTCGATTTTGAGCGAAAGCACATAGTCGAGATATTCGTACAAAATGTTTTCAAGCGACGGAAACAACGTCGTGTAGTCCGGATTGTGGACGATTTGCGGCAGCTCCACGTACTGCAAGCTGATATCGTATGGATCCAGCAGGGAGCAGACGAAGATGAAGCCGGATACGTCGCCTGGCGAGTTTTCCGAATAAACGCAAATCTCCTCGCCGTTTTTCGCCGCCTCGATCAACCGATCGACATTTTTCACATACGAGTAAATCGACTCCCACAAATGGTCCAGATTTTTGATCTGCCCGTTTTGCGTGTACATTTTGTAAATGAGGTCCAGGCGGTACTGCGAATCGTATGGAAGCCGGATATCGCCTTGGTCGAGCATGAACGCCAGCGCGACGATTTCGTCCTCCGCCGCGATCTTGCCGGCCTCCTGATGCAGTTTCATGATACCGGCGCCGGCTTCCGAGAAAAATACATGGATCATACAGTTTCCCTTCTTAATTTTCTACAAATTCAAATTCAAATCCATCCAGACGGACCGTGTCGCCGTCCTGCACACCCGCGTCGCGCAGCATTTTATCCACGCCCATATAACGCATGCGGTTGGCAAACAAATAATAATCTTCCTCCGTGTTGAGCTTTTTGATATCGAACGCCTTCTCGATTTTCGGACCCCGGATTTCCCAGACATGCGGCGCAAGCTCGGTGATTTCCACGTCTTTTTTCTTTTCCTCGAACTTGTACACCACACCGGTTTCCTTGCCGTCCTCGGCTTCCAGCGGGAACGCCGGCGTCGTCGCGAGCAAGTCGGCCGCTTTGCGCAAAACCGGATCCAGTCCTTCGTGGATGATCGTCGTCGTTTCGTAAACCGGAACATCCGGATACGCCGCCTTGAAACGAGCCAGATTTTCCTGGGCGTTTTCCAAATCCATTTTGTTGGCGACAACGATTTGCGGCCGCTCCATAAGCCGGAGATGATAGTTTTTCAGCTCCTCGTTGATGACACGGTAGTCCTCCACCGGATCGCGGCCTTCCTCGCCGCCCATGTCAAGCACGTGAATGATGACCCGGCACCGTTCGATGTGCTTCAAAAACTGGTGGCCAAGTCCCTTGCCCTGGCTCGCTCCTTCGATAAGCCCCGGCAAATCGGCCAAAATAAAGCTGCGTCCGTCTTGGGTCTGGACCACGCCGACGTTTGGCGTGATTGTCGTGAACGGATAGTCGCCGATTTCCGGCTTGGCGCGGGTGACCGCTTCCAGAAACGTCGACTTCCCAACGCTTGGAAACCCAACGAGTCCGACGTCCGCCAGCACTTTCAGTTCCACGATGGCTTCGTACTCCTCGCCTTCACGGCCGCTTTCCGCGTACTTTGGCGCCGTGTTGCGCGCCGATTTGAAATGGCAGTTGCCACGGCCGCCGCGGCCGCCTTTCGCCACGACCTGCTGCTGAAACGGCTCCGTCAAGTCCGCGACGATCGCGCCGTTGTCCAGCCGTTTCACAAGCGTTCCCAGCGGCACTTTGACGACGCGGCTTTCGCCGTTGGCTCCGTGCATGCGCTTGTTTTTTCCCTTTTCGCCGTTTTGGGCAATCAGTTTGCGGTGATAACGCAAATCGAGCAGCGTCGTCATGCCCGGGTCCGCTTCGAAGATGACGTCGCCGCCGCGGCCGCCGTCCCCGCCAAACGGTCCTCCGTACGCTACATACTTTTCATGACGGAAGCTGACGATTCCGTCGCCTCCGTTTCCTGCTTTGATAAATACTTTTACTTGATCTACAAACATTGGAATGCCTCCATTGGTTTTATTATACGTTTTTCAAAAAAGAAAAACGACCCCCTTGACTTTTTTGGCCGCGGAAGTGATTTTTAAAAGAAAAAAAGAGAGACCTCGCGGCCTCTGCATGTTTACGCTTCTGGGTAAACAGAAACTTGTTTTTTCTTCTTTCCCAACCGTTCGTATTTTACGACACCGTTTACCGTTGCGAACAATGTGTCGTCGCCCCCACGGCCTACGTTTTTACCCGGATGGATCTTCGTTCCGCGCTGACGATAAATGATGCTTCCGGCATGGCATTTTTGACCATCGGCCAGTTTGGCACCAAGACGTTTCGAATGGGAATCACGACCGTTCTTTGTCGAACCTACTCCCTTTTTAGAAGCGAAAAACTGAATATCTAATGTAAAACGCATGATCACACCTCTTTCCTAGTGAATTTGAGTTTATCGGAATACGATTCCTCTATCGTTTTGAGCTGAAGGACCACGGCCCGAAGCACAAGCTGAAGCGAATCGCTGGATCGCTTGACATAAATCCCGATGCGGTCATCGTCGACGGTGAAATCACAGAATTCAGGAAACAACGTGTCCAGCGCGTTCATCGCGCCAAACACAATGCTTGAGATTCCGGCGCATACGACGTCCTGTCCGTATTCGCCCGCCATCGCGTGACCTTTTATATCAATGTTTTGTATATCTTTATGATGGGTAGATATACGAATCTTTACCATGACCTACGCCTCGATGGACTCGATCTTGATTTGCGTATAAGGCTGACGATGTCCTTGTTTGCGGCGTGTCGAGGATTTTTTCGGCTTGTATTTCACGATCGTGATCTTCTTGCCTTTTCCTTGTTTTTCAACGACACCAGTCACTTTTGCTCCTTCGATGAAAGGATGACCGATTTTTCCATCCGCGAACAGAACTTTATCGAATTCAACAGTATCTCCTTCGCTGGCATTGATTTTTTCAACAAAGATCACACTGTCTTTTTCCACTTTGATCTGCTTTCCGCCTGTTTCAATAATTGCGTACATTCCATGCACCTCCTGTCATTTCTAATTGTGAGACTCGCCATCAAGGTGCGATTTCTCGGCTTGAACCTTTTCTGGGCGGTTGCAATACCTTCAACAGTCTGCAACGAAAGTATTATACAAAACCAAGGCGGCGGATGCAACTGGAAATTTGGAAAATTTCCTAGCTTTCCGGCGATAAAACGACCAGGGTGATCCGGTTGGCGAGAATCGAATCCTCTTTTTCCTTCTTTCCCTCCAGCACCAGCAACGCCCCCGGCTTGAGTTCGTCTTTGACGCGCTCAAACAGCTTGGGCATGACGACGGCCTCGCTGGTCCGCGACTCGTCCTCGATGTTGACAAACGCCATCATGTCCCCGCGCTTGGTTTTGTGCGGCTTCACCCGCACGACACGGACAAGCGCTTTGACATAGCCGAGCTGATGCTCCATTTGCGCCAGCGTAGGCACGTTTTGATAGCGGCGGTTGCGCAGCGTTCGAATCGGATGCTCGCTTAAATAAAAGCCATACACGTCCCGCTCCCGTTGCGCTTTTTCAAACGGCCGTTCCTCGTAGCGCGTCAAATTCGGCTTGGAGGCGATCGAGAAGTCGAAGCGAATCTCGTCGGCGTCCTCCACCTTGACGATCCGGGCGTAGTTCCAAATCTGGGCGAGGTTTTCCCGCAACGTGACGCGGTTGATTCCAAACTCGTCAAACGCGCCCCCGTCAATGAGGATCCGGATCGCGCCTTCCCCGACCTTGACGGCGTTTAGCCGGGTCATGCATTCGAACACGTCCGCGAACTCCCTTTTTTTGCGTTCCTCGATGATTTTCGGATACACGCTTTTGCCAATGCCCTTGAGCACTTGCAGCGGCATGCGAAGCGCGTTACCCTCGATCACATACCCTTCTTCGGAGCGCAGCACGCTGGCGGGCAGGATCGGCACGTTCCGCTTCGTGCACTCGTAAATGTACTCGGCGCTTTTTTCCGACGCCCCGATCACGCTGTTGAGCAGGCTTTGATAAAAATACAATGGATAATTCGCCTTTAAATACGCCATGATGTACGCCACGATAGAATACGCGTACGAGTGCGACTTGTTGAAGCCGTACTTGGCGAACTGTTCCATCGTCTCGAAAATGCCTTCCGCCACCGGCTTCTCAATGCCCTGGGCCATCGCCCCGTTCAAAAACGTCGTCCGGTACGACTCCATGACGTCCTTTTTCTTTTTCGACATCGCCTTGCGCAAACTGTCGGCCTGAGCGAGCGTCATTTTCCCAACGACCTGGGCGATTTGCATGATTTGCTCCTGATAAATCATGACGCCATACGTTTCCTTTAAAATCGGCTCCAGCAGCGGATGGGCGTAGCGGATCGTTTCCGGATGTTCCCGCTGCTTCAAATACAACGGAATGTTTTCCATTGGGCCCGGTCTGTACAACGCCAGTGTGACCGAGATGTCCGCGAACGTGCGCGGCTTCACCTTTTTTAGCAGCGCCTTGATTCCGTCCCCCTCGAACTGGAACACACCCACCGTATCGGCCTGGGCCAGCAGCTCGTACGTTTTCGCGTCGTCTTGCGGAAGCTTGAAAATTTCGAGCCAGCCTTTCCCGGCTTTCTCGATCGCGCGCAAGATCCGGTCAATCGTCGTCAGGTTGCGCAATGCGAGCACATCCATCTTGATCAGCCCGAGCGGTTCCAGGTTTTCCATCGTGTACTGGACCGCGTGTAATCCGCCCTCGATTTCAAAAAGCGGACACACATCCAAAATCTTTTTGCGGCTCAGCACGATGCCGGCCGCGTGCACCGAGGTGTGGCGCGGCAGCCCTTCCAGCCTGCGTGCCTGCGCGAACAAGCGTTTCCATTTCGAATGCGATTCCACCATCTTCCGAAACGCCGGCACGCCTTCATAGGCGCCTTGCAGCGTCATCGGAACGCCCTGGATGGAAGGAATGAGCGACGTGATTTGGTCCAGTTCCCGGCTTGGATAGCCAAACGTCTTTCCCACATCGCGCAGCACCTGTTTCGCTTTTAAATTCGAAAACGTGATGATTTGCGAAACGTGGTCGATCCCGTATTTTTCAACCAGGTAGGCGATGACCTCCTCGCGGCGGTCGTCTGGAAAATCCGTGTCGATATCCGGCATTGAAATTCGTTCGGGATTGAGGAAGCGTTCAAACAGCAAGTGGTTTTGTATCGGGTCGATGTGCGTAATGCCTAAACAATACGCCACCAGCGAGCCGGCGGCGCTGCCACGCCCCGGACCAACTAAAATTTTCCGGCTGCGGGCAAACCGGATCATGTCGTACACAATTAAAAAATAATCCGTGAACTCCATGGAGGTGATGACGGACAGCTCGTATTCCAGACGTTGCACATAAACCGGATCCATGCGCCCGTTCAGGCGCTTGGCCAGTCCGGCTTTGCACAGCTTGATCAAATACGAACGCGAGTCGATTCCCAGCTTGTTTTCGAATACCGGCAGCTGGCTTTGCGCGAATGGCTCCGTCAAATGACAGCGCGCCGCGATTTGCTCCGTCATTTCCAAATCGGCCTGCTCATACAGCCGCTCCATTTCCGCGTCCGTTCGAAAATAGCGCCCGTACGACACGAGCAGCGCCGGGTCCTCAATCGTCGTCTGCTTTTCAATAGCGCGCAGCACCTTGAGATCCTCCACTTCGTTTTCTTCCAAATAGAGCACCCTGGACAACGCCACGGTCGGTAAGCCGCAGCGCCTGGCCGTGTCGCGCAGCGTTCCATTCAAGTTGGCACGGTAGCGGGAATCGTTCATCGCGATTGCGATGGTCAAATCCTCGAACGCGTCTTGAATCCGTCGCAGCCAGGCGACAAGTTGTTTTTCGTCGTTTTGCTCCAGCGCGGCTTCCAGCGCGTCGTTGTCGCCATACGTGATCAACGCGCACCCCGCCTGCAGCGCGGCCAGCTCGTCCAAGGTCGGCTCTTTCCTTGAAGCCAGCGCGGAGATTTGATACAGGCTGGCGAGTCCTTCGTTGTTTTTGGCAAGAATGACAAATCCAATCTTTTCCGTTTCGCCAACCGACGCTTCCACTTCCAGGCCAACGATCGGAGCGATGTCATACTGCTTGCAGGCGCGCAAAAACGCCGGCACGCCAAACAACACGTTCCGGTCGGTGAGCGCCACGTATTTTTTTTGTTCCATTTTAGCCTTTTTTACGAGCTGCTCGATTCGAATCGGCGATTGCAGCAGCGAGAAGGCGCTTTGTGTGTGTAAATGAATCATACTTTCATTTTAGCATAATTTCTGCACAAAAAAGAGGTCTATACAGACCTCTCGCAGTTCTCTTCTTCGTTTTCCTGCGCCAGCGCCACAAGCTGATGAATGATTTCCTCCACTTGCTCGAGCCGCAGATCTTTGATTCCGGAAGCGCAGGCGTGGCCCCCGCCGCCAAAACGGGTCGCGATTTGACGGATATCGAGCGTTTTGGCTCGAAGCGACGCGTTGTAGATTCCCGGCGTTTTTTCCGTAAACAACGCCCAAACCTTCACTTCTTCGATATTGGACAAAGCGTAGACTTTATCCTTGGCTTGTGCGAATGTCAAATGGCAGCGCTCATAGTCCTCGATGGACAGGATGGATGTCAGCGCGCCCTTTTCGAACCGGGCGCGTTCGCGAACCCGGTTTTCGTAATAAAACTCCGGCAGCGTAATCGCGAAGTTGTGCTCGTTGGCCCGCTGCACATCGGCGCCCTGCTCTACCAGGTACCGTCCCGCCTCAAACGATTCCGGACGGGTGTTGCTCGTTGTGAACCGGATGTTGTCGGCGATTAGCCCCTCGTATAAATACTGGGCCGCGTTCGCCGGGATGGTCTGATGGCGGGCTTGAAAATACAACGCGACGAGTTCGCACGTCGCTGAGGCGTCCTGGTCGATCCACTCGGTTTGCCCCATCGTTTCGACCGGAACATGGTGGTCGATTCGAATCACCTGCGCGGCGCGCAAGGCCCGGTCGTCGTCGATGCGGGCTTGGTTGGCCGTGTCCAGCACGATGGCCAGCGCGTTTTGAATCGTGGCGTCGTCGGCTGTGTCCATCACGATCCCGTCGACGCTCATCGTTCCAAGCGCCAGCACTTTCTTTTTTGGATACAAGCTTTGCAGCGCGGTTTTCAACCCCATTTGCGAGCCGATCGCGTCCTGATCCGGGAACTGGTGGCGGAAAATACAAATCGTGTCCGCCTGTTCGATGGCTTCGGCGATCTTATTGATCGTTTCCATGGGTGAGATCCTTGTATGCGTCGCGCGCGAGCATGACCTCTTCGTTTGTCGGGATGACCCAAACCGCGATTTTCGAATCCGGCGCCGAAATCAAGGCTTCCTTGCCGCGCACGTTGTTTTTCGCCGCGTCAAATTTCACGCCCAGACACTCGATTCCTTCGCAAACGTGTTCCCGGATGTCGATAGCGTTTTCACCGATTCCGCCGGCGAACACGATGGCGTCGCAG
This sequence comes from Dubosiella muris, assembly GCF_004793885.1. Classification (GTDB taxonomy): domain Bacteria; phylum Bacillota_I; class Bacilli_A; order Erysipelotrichales; family Erysipelotrichaceae; genus Dubosiella; species Dubosiella muris. The sequence continues at coordinate 23,388 of NZ_SRYG01000012.1, read as the reverse complement.
CCGCCCATCAGCGCGAAGTAGCCGCCAATCGTCTCGATGATGCGGTTGACGTACACTTTTTCCGTCAGGATGGCGCGCTCGTTGCCGGCCTTGATGCCGTCTTCGATATCGCGCGAATCCGACGAAATGCCCGACAAGCCGAGCATACCGGACTGTTTGTTCAAAATATCATCAAGTTCGGCTGCCGTATACCCGTATTTGTTTTGAAGGAAGATCAGGATCGCCGGGTCGATGTCGCCCGAACGCGTTCCCATCATCACGCCGGCCAGCGGTGTGAATCCCATCGACGTCTTCAGCGATTTTCCGTCTTTGATCGCGGTAATGGACGCGCCGTTTCCAAGATGGCACGTGATGATGTTCATTTTGTCCACTGGCTTTCCTTCGATTTCGGCCAGACGTTCCACGAGGTATTTGTGGCTCGTTCCATGCATTCCGTACCGGCGGATATGGTCTTCTTCATAAAACTTGTAAGGGATCGGATAGATGAAGTTTTCCTCCGGCATCGACTGGTGGAACGCGGTGTCGAACACGAACGTGTGGCTCGCGTTTGGAAGCGCCTCCTTAAACGAGCGGTAGCCTACAAGACCAGCCGGATTGTGGAGCGGAGCCAGCGGGATGCACGCTTCGAATTTCTCTTCGGCCTCGTCGCTTGCTTTCACGGAATCCGAGTAGAACTCGCCGCCATGCACCATCCGGTGTCCTACGGCTTCAATATCTTCAAGACGGTTGACGACGCCATGCTCGATCAAGGCGTCGATCAGTTTTTGAACCGCTACGGAATGATCGGGGATGTTGGAGATTTCCTCGAATTTTTCATCGCCGACTTTGATGGAGAATACGGAATCGTTCAATCCGATTCGCTCCACAAGACCTTTGGCAAGAACCTTTTCGCTTGGCATTTCGAATACCTGGAATTTCAAAGATGAGCTTCCGGCATTCACACTCATTACTATTGACATAATATTTATTCCTCCTGTTGCAAAGTGAGCAGCTCATTCAGTGAGCGCTTGCATTCCTCTAATGTCACAGACAATTCTATTATAGAATAGATTTCTGTTTTGAATTGTAAAAATTTGATGTTTTTTTCGTATTTTTCTAATAGCTGCACGCTCTTGTGCACCGCGTCCATGACCGCCGTGCGCGAGATGCCCAGCTCCTGCGCGATCTCGCTGTACGAAAGATCCTCCTTCGTATACAAATCCATGATCTCCTGCTGGCGGCTTGTGAGCAGCGAGCCATAGACATCCATCAAATCGTTGACTTGGATATTATTCATCTTCCAGCCCTTTGGTGATGCCGATCAAATACGCGTTCAAGTCAAACGGACGCAAGTCGGCCGGTTTTTCGCCCAGTCCCAAAAAGCGGACCGGCAAATGAAGCAAGTCGCGAATGGCCATGACGACGCCGCCTTTGGCGGTGCCATCCATTTTCGTCAAAATGATGCCCGTCACGTTGGTGGCTTCCAAAAACTCCTTCGCCTGCGAGATGCCGTTTTGGCCTGTCGTCGCGTCGAGCACGAGCCACACTTCCTGCGGCGCGCCCGGAATCTCCTTTTCGCATACGCGGTTCATCTTGGACAACTCCTTCATCAGATTCGTCTTGTTTTGAAGGCGCCCTGCCGTGTCGGCGATCAGGATGTCGATGTCGTTTTCTTTGGCGTAGCGGCACGCGTCCACGAGCACACTGCTTGGATCCTGTCCCTGCTTGCCTTTGATGCATGGCACATCCAGGCGCTGGGCCCAAGTCGCGATCTGGTCGATCGCCCCGGCGCGGAACGTGTCCGCCGCGGCCACTGCCACGCTTTTGCCTTGCTCTTTGTAGTACTCGATCAGCTTGGCGCTCGTCGTCGTTTTTCCCGCGCCGTTGACGCCAACCATTAAAATCACCGTAGGTCCGTCCTCGTTGTACCGGATTTGCGGATCGCTTTCCGGATCGTAAAAATCATATAAAATCGAAATCAGGTAGTCTTCCATCGAATCGTAGTTTTTGATGTTCTTACCTTCTTTCTCGAACTGGTCCACAAGCTTTTGCGCCGTGTGGATGCCGACATCGCTTTCCAGCATGAGAATCATGATTTCTTCCAGCAGCTCGTCGTCGATGCCGTGAAAGTTGTTGGAAAGCGCGCGCAGCCGGTCCCCGAACGTCTTTTTCGAACGGGACAGCCCGCTTAAATACTTATCCTTGTCTTTGTTGCGCGCGAACGCGTCTTTGATTTTTTGAAAAAAAGCCATATTATTCCTCCTCGCCGTGCGCGTAGGACACAGCGTCTTTCAAAAGCACTTTCAAGATTTGCGACACGCCATCCTGCTGCATCGTGACTCCATACAACGTGTCGCACTGCTCCATCGTCCCGGGCCGGTGCGTCACCACGATAAACTGGGACTGGTCCCGGAAATGGGACAAGTAGCGGGCGAACCGCTCGACGTTTCCCTGGTCGAGCGCCGCTTCCACCTCGTCAAAAATACACAAAGGAATGAGCCGCGCCTTCAGGATCGCGAACAAGACGCTGATCGCGATCAACGCTTTCTCGCCCCCGGAAAACGACTGGATGTTTTTGATGAGCTTGCCGGGCGGCTGGACGTCGATGTCGATTCCGGTATTTAGCACGTCTTGCGGATCCACCATGGACAGCCGCGCTTTTCCGCCGCCGAACATCGACTTGAACACGACGTCGAGCTCCGCGTTGATCTTGTCGAACATTTCGGTGAATTTTTCCACCATCGTTTTGTCCATCTCGTCAATCGCGTGTAAAATTTGCTCGCCTGCTTCCTGCAAGTCTTGTTTCTGGTGCTCGAGATAGTCGAACCGCTCCTTGATCTCGTCGAATTGAGCCGGCGCGTCCAGATTGACGTTGCCAAGCCGGGCAATCAAATTGCGCAGTTCGCGCACACGTTCGCGCGCGGCGTCGATGTCGATGTCCTTGCGCTTCGTGCAGGCGAAATCGTACGTCATTTGATAGTCCGCGTTGAGCCGGTCAAGCGCGTTTTCCTGTTTGGTCTTGTGTTGGGCGAGCTGCATTTCGCTTTGATGGATCGCCTGCAAAATGGCGTTGATTTCCCGGCGCTGGCCACGGACGCTCGTTTCGAGCTGCTCAAGATCCTTGCCTTTGTTCATGCGCGTCGTCCGCAAGGCGCTCATTTGCGCCGCCAGCGTGTCGATCCGGCTGTGGATGTCGGCGATGGCTGCCACGAGCGAGTCGTCCATTTCCTTTTCGTCCTCCTCGCCGGCCGAGATGGCGATTTGATCGTATTCGTCTTGCAGGGAGTCGAATTTTTGTTTTTTGACAAGAACGATGTTTTCCAGCTTGGCCGACTCGATTTGCAAGGCGATCAGCTGTTCCTGCTCGTCCTCGTTGCGCCGCTCCGTTTGGCGGATTTTGGCGTTTTGCTGCTCGATGGCTTGCGTCTGCCGCTCGATTTTTCGCGCGAGCTCGTCGCGCTCCTGACCAAGGGTCACCGGCGTCGACTGGGACTTGTTGCGCCCGCCCGTCATGGCGCCGCCGCTATGGACGATTTCGCCGTCGAGCGTGACGATCTTGGTTGAATAGCGCAACCGCTTGGCGCACTCGTTGGCGTTTTCGAGCGTGTCGGTAATAAAGATGCCGGCAAGCAGGCGATCCCGCACGTCGTTGTATTTGGGGGCGCAGTCGACCCATTCGTTCGCCCATCCGATAGCGCCGGGCACGCTGGCGGCAATCGCCTTGTTCTGGCTGGAAGGATAGCGCGGATGGCACACGGTCATCGGCAAAAACGTGGCGCGGCCCGACTGGTTTTTTTTCAGGAAGTGGATCGCCGCCCGGGCGCTTTCCTCGTTTTTGGTGACGATTTGGTACATCGTTCCGCCCAGCGCGTTGGAAATGGCGACCGCTTTGTCGTCTTTTGGCACGATTAGCTCGGACACCGTTCCTTCGATGCCTTCCAGCGAGCGTCTGGCGTGGATGATGGCACGTACCCCCGCCTGGTGCTGGTATGGCTGGCGGATCATGTTCTCGACGATGTGCATCCGGTTTTCCAGCTGCTGCCCGATGGAGCGGGCCTGGGCGAGGGCGCGCTGGTCGAGCGCGAGCTGTTCCTTTTTTTGCGCGAGCGTCTTGGCTCGCAAGGCGTATTCCGTTCGCAGGGCATCCAGGCGCTTCTTCCGGTCCTCGTATTCGTAGCGGGCTTCCTGCCGCATTTCGTTGAGGGCCGCTTTTTTCTGGCGCAAATCCGCTACCTGAAGCGTGTACTTGCGCTTTTCGTCCAGCTCGACTTTCCGCTTTTCGAGCTGCACGCTTTCCTCCATCGCTTGCGTGTAGTCTTGCTGGAGGCTTTGGACTTTGGCGTCAAGCTGGTAAATTTCCTGGCGCAGCGCGTCGATGTCGGCTTCGTTGCGCTCCAGCATGCGCGTTTGCTCGACTTGGTTTCCTTGCGCTTCCAAAATCGTCCGTTCGATTTCCCGGATCGAGGCGTCTAGCGATTCCACTTCCTCGACGAGAACGCTGATCTCGATTTCGAATAGCTCGTTTTTGTACGCGAGAAACTGCTTCGCCTTTTTCGCCTGCCGTTCCAGCGGTCCGATTTGCCGTTCCAGCTCGTCCAAAATATCTTGCAGGCGCTCCAGATTTTCTTTGGTCTGTTCCAGTTTTTGAAGCGAGATCTTTTTTCTTTTTTTATATTTCGCCACGCCCGCGGCTTCTTCGAACAAGCCGCGCCGCTCTTCCGGCTTGGCGTCGGCGAACGACGAAATGTTGCCTTGGGAAATGATGCTGAGCGAATCCCTTCCCAGACCGGTATCCATGATGAGCTCCTGAATGTCTTTGAGCCGGCACGGCGTCTTGTTGATGAAATACCCCGCCTCGTTGTTGGCCCGATGGATTTGACGCGTGATCTCGATTTCGTCAAACGGCGAGTCGAACACCTTGCGGGTATTGTCGAACACGAGCGTCACTTTCGCCATATTGACGCGTTTTCGCTGTTCGCTTCCGGAAAAGATAATATCGGCCATGTTCGTTCCGGAGCGTAGCGACTTCACGCTCTGTTCCCCGAGCACCCACCGGATGGCGTCGTTGATGTTGCTTTTGCCGCAGCCGTTCGGTCCGACAATTCCGGTGATGTCGTGATCAAACTGCACGATCGTTTTGTCCGCGAAACTTTTAAACCCTTGCAGTTCGATTCGTTTTAAAAACATATATTCACCTACCAATCTTTTTTATTATACACCGGAATGAATCCGGTACGATAGAAAAAAACCGATCGACTTTCATCAATCGGCTTCATAGGCATGGTCAGGACGACGGGATTTGAACCTGCGGTCTCTTGGACCCGAACCAAGCGCTCTACCAAGCTGAGCTACGTCCTGATAGACAATAGATTATCACTCAACTTCATAAATAGCAATCCCTATTTTCACATAAAATATAAAATTCCGGCTAAATGGCACAAACTCGCCAAAATAATAAAGATATGCCACGTAAAATGGAAAAAGTTTTTTTCGGGATGCGAGTAAAAATACGTCCCTATCGTGTACAGCACGCCGCCGGCCACAAGCAACGTCAAAAAGATCCAGTTCGTATGGGCGATCAGCGCCGGTAAAATGAAGAGCGCCATCCATCCCATAACCATGTAGATCGTCATCGACAAAACTTTGTAGCGTTTTTTGGCGATGCTTTTAAGCAACACCCCGGCCAGCACCATCGCCCACTCAATGGCCAGCACAGTGTACCCGACCCAGTTGTGTAGCACGACAAGGCAAATCGGGGTGTATGTGCCCGCGATCGCGAGCAGGATCATGATGTGATCCAGTTTGCGAAACACGTATTTGTACGTCGTGTGATACGGCATCATGTGGTAAAGGCAGCTGCCGCCAAACATGAACATCATGCAAAAGAAGTACACCGAGATCCCGGCCGCCTCCATGGCGCCGCCCATCGTGTAGGCGCGTATGGCATAGTACGGAAGCGTGAACAGGAGAATAAAAAACATGACGCCGTGGGAAATCGAGTTGCCGATTTCCTCGCCAAATGTCAACGGATAAGGTTCTTTCATTAAAGTGTCTTCATTTTTTTTCATACGAGCATCTTAACTTTAATGAGGTTAAAATTCAAGCCGGATGAAAAATTACAAGACCAGGCACCACAAAAGCGCGATCAAACCGCCAATCAAGGCGGCGATCAGCGCGGCGAACACCTTTTGATACGGACGCACCGCTTTTTCCCGCTCCTTTTGAATTTGCGAGAGCGAAACGCCTTGCATGAACGCGTCGATTTCCTTGTAGCTTTGAATATCGAGCGCTTTCTTTTGCTTTTCCACCTTCAAGGCATACGCCATCGTAACCGCGAAAAAAGCGATATCCAAGACGATGCCAATCCATTTTCCAATCAAGCCAATGGGCACGCACAAAATCGTGAACGCGATCAATAAAACCGCAAAGATCGTGGCGTCCCGGTTGAACACCGCCTTGCTTTCCTGGTTGTGAATGACTTCTTTCATTTCCTGCTGATCTCCTTTCACGAGGTCGTCGATCGTCGTCGAAAACAAAATACTCATGCGCAGCAGGCTTTCCAGATCGGGATACGTCTTGTCGTTTTCCCAGTTGGACACCGACTGCCGGCTGACATAAATCTTTTCCGCCAGCTCCTCTTGCGTCCAGTGGTTCGCCTGCCGCTGCTTTTTGATTTGCTTTCCGATTTCCATAAACGAATCCCCCTTGTCCGCATTGTTTCATTTCTCGTGTTTTTTGTCGATCCAACGTATTTGACATCGCAAAAAAAGACTGTTTTTTTCACAGTCTTTAAAACATTTTCGCGATATCGTTGTACGTCGCGAATAGGAAAATTCCTATGAGCAGCACAAAGCTGGCCAAAATGATGTTTTCCACGAGCTTCTCGTTGATTTTACGGCGCGTGATGCGCTCAATAAGCAAGATCAGGACGCGGCCGCCATCGAGCGCCGGAATCGGCAGCAAGTTGAAAATGCCGATATTTAGCGAGATCAAGGCGAAAAGCGACAAGTACGACATCCAGCCCATCTCGGTCGTCTTCTTCGTCAAATTCAAAATGCCCACCGGTCCAGACAAGTTTTCATAGCCTTTTCCTTTGACAAGCTGGCCTAGCGAGCGGAAAATCGAGGAGCCCGAATCGACCATGTCGTCCCATCCGACTTTGAACGCTTCGTACCACGCGATCGGACGGGCGTACGACGTGGCAATCGAGCCAATCTCGTACGTCTGGGTGTCTTTGTTGTAGCGCGGCGTGATCTTCACATCCAGCGTCTCGTTTCCGCGCGCGATTGTATACGTGCTTTCGGTTGGATTGTACTGGATGAATTCGATCACATCGAACTGCCGTTGCGGCTCGATGCTTTCCGAACCATTCGTGACGCGGATGATTTCATCGTCCTTTTGCAGTCCTGCCTTGGCGGCCGGCGAATTTTCCACGACTTCGTACACGACGGGCTTGGCGTCTTCGACGACATAGCCGCGCGCCATCGCCAAGCCGGTAAACAAGGCGTAGGCAAGCACGATGTTCATCGTGACGCCCGCCAGCATGATGACGATTTGCTTCCATGGCGCGATGTTGTTGAGGCGCCGGGCAGCCGGCACGTCCTTGAGCCAGTCGTCTTCGCTCTCGTCCTGGCTGCCGTCCTGCTCGCCGGCCATCATGACGTAGCCGCCAAACGGAATCGCCCGAATCGAAAACGTCGTTTCCTTCCCCTCTTTTTGCCACAGCGCCGGCCCCATGCCGATGGAAAATTCCTTGCAGAACACGCCAAATTTTTTCGCCATCGCGAAGTGGCCAAGCTCATGAATAATCACGATGACGCTCAGCATGAACAAGAACGCGATCAATCCAATGATTAGATTCATATTTTTTATCCCCCTTCAAATGTTTAAATCAAAAAAATATGGAACAGGACACCAAAAACCAAAATATTGATCAGCAGCGAGTCGACCCGGTCCAGCACGCCCCCGTGCCCCGGCAGCAAATTGGAAAAGTCCTTAATGCCGAAGTGGCGTTTGATGGCGCTAAAGCAAAGATCGCCGAGTTCCGCGAAAACCGGACAAAGCAAACAGAGCAGCACGTTGACCGTCACATTCAGATTGCTCCAGTACAGCGAGCTGAGCGCGATGCTGATGATGGCTCCCGAAACGACACCGCCAAAAAAGCCCTCCCAGCTTTTTTTCGGCGAGATGCGCGGATTCATCTTGTGCCGGCCAAACGCCCGGCCGATAAAGTAGGCGCCGGTATCCGATCCGTATGTCGCGAAAACAATCGTCCATAAATACATATGGTTGGCGATAATTTCCCCCATTGAAATATAAAAGAGGGAAAACAAAACGAAAAACACAACGAGGGAATTGGCGTCGACGATCGAAAAGCGTTCCATAAAAACAGGCAGTCCCCACAAAAAGAGAACGACGCAAGCTACCAGCACGAACAGCCAGCTTCCGGGCACGAACCTCGCCCCCAGAACCCCGCCAATCGCGACGACCAGCAGCCATGACCAGTTGGAAAAACCGGGCAGGATGCGCATCCATTCCCAGGCGCCGGCGCATACGATAAAGAGGGCCAGCAGCTCAAGGGGCCAGCTTCCGTAAAAAACCGGAAACGCGACGACCAAAATAATGAGGATCGCCGTCAGGATTCTCGTTTTCATCATACGCCCCCAAAGCGGCGGTCGCGTTCGCTGTATAGACGCAGGCACTCGTCGAGTTTCGCCTCGTCAAAGTCCGGCCACGCGACAGGCGTGAAAATGAGTTCCGCGTACGCGATTTGCCACAGCAAAAAGTTCGAGATGCGTTCCTCGCCGCTTGTGCGAATGAGCAAATCCACGTTTTCGGGCACGAACAAATAGCTGGAAAAGTCCTCTTCGCTTAAATCGTTGGCGCGTTCCTGCTCGAGCACTTGCCTTGTGTATTCCCGGATCGCCAAAACGATTTCCCGTCTGGATCCGTAATTGATGGCGATGCAAAGCTCCAGACCGGTGTTGCGCTCCGTCTGGTTGACCGCTTTGCGAATTACCTTTTGCGTTTCTTTCGGGAAGCGCTCCAGCTCGCCGGCGAACGTGACGCGGATGTTGTTTTCCATCAGCTCTTTAATGAATTTTGAAAAAAAGATGCCTGGCAGCTTGCACAAATAGGAAATCTCGTCCTCGGGGCGTTTCCAGTTTTCGGTGGAGAACGCGTACAGGATCAGTTTTTTAATGTGGAGTCGATTGGCTTCCAAAGCGATCGTGCGGATTTGGTCCGCGCCTTTTTTATGGCCGGCGGTCCGGGGCAGTCCTTGTTTTTTGGCCCAGCGCCCATTTCCATCCATGATGATCGCGACGGTTTCAGGTACTTGCATAGGTTTGACGATATACGGCGTGTATACTTTTCCTTTCTATTTTAGAATAACGAATTTTGGGGATTCATGACAATCGTTTGCTACGGGAATAGAAAAAACCCAATGGGGATTGGGTCTAAACGTTTAAGATCTCGTTTTTCTTTTCCGTTGTGATCTTGTCGACTTCCTTCGTGAATTTGTCCGTCAGTTTTTGTGCGTCGTTCAGTAATTCTTTTGTGATGTCCTCGCTGATTTCCTTGTCTTTTTTCAAGGCGTCGTTGCAGTCGCGGCGGATGTTGCGAATCGCCACTTTGCATTCTTCCGCGAATTTTTGCGCATCTTTGGCGAGCTGCTTGCGCCGGTCCTGTGTCAGCTGCGGAACGAGAATTCGGATTTGATCGGCTTCCGCCTGCGGGTTCAGCCCCAGATTGGCCGCCTGGATCGCGTGGGCGATGGCTTTGACCGTCGAACGGTCGTAAGGCTTGATGACCAGTTGCGTTCCTTCCACAACCGAGATCCGCGCGATTTGGTTGATTGGTGTCGGTTCCCCGTAGTAGTCCACGTGTACCCGGTCCAGGATTTGGGAATTAGCCCGTCCTGTCCGGATCGTCGCGAGATTTTCCTCCAGGTTCTCGATCGCGTCCATCATTCTCAATTCGGCTTTTTCTAAATGTTCACTCATATGTTTTCTCCTTTATTTTGATATGACTGTTCCGTCCACGTCCTGCTGAACGGCTTTTAAAATGTTTCCCTCTTCATTCATGTTAAACACAACCAGGTCGATGTCGTTGTCCATACACATGCTGATCGCGGTGGAATCCATGACTTGCAAGCCTTTGTTCAAAACATCCATATAGGAAAGATGATCGAATTTCTTGGCGTTTGGATCTTTCTTCGGATCGGCGTCATACACTCCGTCCACGCCGTTTTTAGCCATCAGGATCACATCGGCGTCGATTTCGGAAGCCCGCAGCGCCGCGGTCGTATCCGTGCTAAAATACGGCGATCCGGTGCCGGCTCCGAAAATAACGATGCGGCCTTTGTCCAGATGACGCAGGGCGCGCCGCAAAATGTACGGTTCGGCTACTTTTTGCATTTCCACCGCCGTCTGTACGCGGGTGTCGACATCTTCCTGCTCCAAAGCGTTTTGTACCGCCAGCGCGTTGATGACGGTGCCCAGCATGCCCATGTAGTCGGCCTGCGAGCGGTTCATTCCCATTTCCGCCATCATCTTGCCGCGGATAAAGTTGCCCCCGCCCACGACGATCGCCAGCTCCACGCCGGTTTCTTTTACTTTCTTCAATTCTTTTGCCAGCCGTTTCAAGACTTTCGGCTCCAGAGCGTTTTCATTGGAGGAGAGCGCTTCTCCGCTTAATTTTAATAAAACTCGTTTATACATGAATTTCAAGCTCCTTTGATTATCATTCCAATTATACTAAATCCGCCTTTAAATGAAAAGACTCGGTTGGCAGAAACCAAAAACAGCCATCGCAAAAAAAAAGCCCTGCGCGTCGGCAAGGCGTATTCATTAATCTTTCATCAGCAAAACCATGACGGCTTTTTGCGCGTGCAGGCGGTTTTCCGCCTCCTCGAAAATCTCGTCCGCGTGCTCCTCGAACACCTTCTCCGTGATTTCCTGCTCCCGGTACGCCGGCAGACAATGCAGCACCATCGCTTCGGGCTTGGCCACCTTCATAAGCTCATCGTTGACCTGATACGGCGCGAAGGCGATTTGCCGCACCTCTTTTTCAGCTTCCACACCCATGCTCGCCCATGTATCCGTAATGACGACATCGGCGTCTTTCACCGCTTCGTATGGATCGTTCGTCCATGTGAACGTGTCGTATTCCGACGCGAAATCCAAAACGATCGGATCCGGCTTGTATTCGTCCGGTGTCGCCACGGAAACGACCATGCCCGTTTTGAGCCCGCCAACAATCAGCGAGTTGGCCATGTTGTCGCCATCGCCAAGGTACGCCATTTTGACGCCTTTAAGCGAGCCAAACCGCTCACGAATCGTCATCAAGTCCGCCAGCACCTGGCAAGGATGCGAAAAATCCGTCAGTCCGTTGATGACCGGAATGGTGCCGTACTCCGCCAAGTCTTCGACTTCCTTCTGATCGAATGTCCGAATCATGATCGCGTCCAAATAGCGCGAAAGCACCCGGGCCGTGTCCTGGACCGGCTCGCCGCGGCCGATTTGAAGATCGCGTGCCGACAAAAACAGCGCCTGTCCGCCCAGCTGGTTCATGCCGGTTTCAAACGACACCCGCGTCCGCGTGCTCGCCTTTTGGAAAATCAAGCCAATCGACTTGCCAATAAGATACGGATGCGCGATGCCGTGCTTTTTTTCATATTTCAGCTGGTCCGCCAAATCAAGGATCTGGGTAATTTCCTCCGGGCTTAAATCCAGCATTTTTAAAACGTGTTTCATGCCAATACCTCCTCAAAGATGTTCAATGCGTCGTCGATTTGTTTTTTTGTAATGATAAGCGGCGGCAGCAGGCGAATCGTGTTCGTCCCCGCCTTTAAAACGAGCATGCCTCGATCCATGCACGCCTGGATGAGGCCGCCGATTTCCTCCGGGTCGACTTCGATGCCAATCATCAGTCCGATTCCACGCACATCCTTGATTCGCTCGGATGGGATCGCCTTCAACCGCTCCATAAAATACGTTCCTTTTTGCTCGACGTCTTTCAAAAAATCCGGATCGTTCACCAGCGACAAAACCGTGTCGGCGCTTGTCGTCGCCAGCGGATTGGCACCAAATGTCGAGCCATGATCGCCAGCCTGCAACGCGGTGGATGTTTTTTCATTCGTTAAAATACCGCCAATTGGCACGCCGCCGCCAAGTCCTTTCGCCATCGAGACGATGTCGGGCTCGATGCCGTAGTTTTCGTAACAAAACAACTTGCCAGTTCGTCCGATACCCGTTTGCACCTCGTCGATCAGCAGCAAAATATCCCGTTCCTTGCAAAATTGTTCGAGTTCGCGCACAAAGACCGGATCGAGTGGCCGGACCCCGCTCTCGCCCTGGATAAGCTCGAGCATGATGCCGCACGTCTTATCGTCCGCCTTCGCTTTGACGTCGTCGATGTTGTTGGCTTCCACGTAGTCGAACCCGTCGGTAAACGGGTAAAAGTACTGGTGGAACTTGTCTTGTCCGGTCGCTTCCAGCGTGGCGATCGTCCGGCCGTGAAACGAGTTGACAAGCGTCAAAATTTTCGTCCGGTCCATCGCGTAGTTTGTTTGCGAGTATTTGCGGGCCGCCTTGATCATCGCCTCGTTGGCTTCCGCCCCGGAATTGGAGAAAAAAGCCTTTTTCATGCCGGTCGCCTCGCAAAGCTGTTTGGCGGCGGACACCATCGGTTTTGTGTAATACAAATTGCTGACGTGCATCAGCTTTCCGACTTGCTCCTGCAAAGCCCGGGTCAAGATTGGATGGGCGTGGCCGAGGCAGTTGACGCCGATACCGCTTGTCAAATCCAAATACGCCTTTCCATCCAGATCGTATAAATAACATCCGTCTCCATGGTCGAGCGAAAGGTCAAAACGGCCATACGTCTGCATGACGTATTGTTTTTCGTCCGCTTTTAATTGGGCATGTTCCATATTCGTTTTCCTCCTTGTTGTCAACTAAACATCGTTCCGATTCCATCGTCGCTAAGCAATTCAATCAAAATGGAATGCGGTAGCCGTCCGTCCTGAATGTTCGCGCGCTCCACGCCTTGCCGCACCGCCTCCACGCAGCAGTCCACTTTCGGAATCATGCCGCCGGAAATAATGCCCGACATGACGAGCGCCGGCACTTGCGACACTTTCAAACGGCGAATGAGCGTGTCCGGATTGCCGGGATCTTTCATGAGGCCCGGCACATCCGTAAGCAGGATGAGCTTTTTGGCGTGCAGGGCGCTGGCGAGCTTGCTGGCCGCCGTGTCGGCGTTGATGTTGTAGGACGCCGGCTCGTGCATGCCGGCCGCCACGCTGGAAACGACAGGGATATATCCTTTCTCAATCACATCCAGCACGATTTTTGGATTCACGTCTATGACTTCGCCGACGTAGCCGTAATCCACTTCGCTTTCATCCCGGTACGGCACGGCGCGAAACAAGCCGCCATCCATGCCCGACAAGCCGACTCCCTGCCCTTCGAGCAGGCCGACAAGATCTTTGTTCACCTTTCCGCACAACACCATTTGCACGATCTCCATCGTTTCTTTCGTCGTGACGCGCAAGCCGTTTTCAAACCGCGAAGGTATATCGACTTTGCGCAGCATCTCGGAAATATCGGGCCCGCCGCCATGGACGAGGACGATATGGATGCCGACCAGCCGCAGCAAAAGCACGTCCTGAATGACGGCTCGTTTGAGCTCGTCGTCAATCATGGCGTTGCCGCCATATTTGATTACAATAATTTGATCGTGGTATTCACGAATGTACGGGAGCGCCTCGATCAGGATATTCGCTCTTTCCTTTGCCATCATGTCCGGTAGTCCCCGTTGATTTTGACATAGTCGTAAGTCAAGTCGCACCCCCAGCACGTGCATTCGGCGTTTCCTTCGTGAAGGTTGATTTCAATGTCGATTTCATCCTCGGAAAGAATCGCCGCGGCAAGTTCCTCGGAAAATGGCACGCCTTTGCCTTGCGCGCACACCTTGACACATCCGCAAGCCGACGCAAACGCGACATCGACAAGCGCCGGATCAAATTCGGCTCCCGAATAGCCCATCGCGCAAAGCACCCGGCCCCAGTTGGCGTCGTGTCCAAACATCGCCGCTTTGCATAACGACGAGGAAACGACCGCCTTGGCCAAAGTTTCAGCCTGGTCCTCCTCTTTGGCTTCCTTGACGCGGCAAGTAATCAGCCGGCTCGCTCCCTCGCCGTCTTTGGCGATTTGAACCGCCAGGCTTTCCATAACGGTTTTTAGCGCCTGCTGGAACAAAACGAACGATTCGTCTTCTTTCACGATCGTTGGATTGCCAGCCAGTCCGTTGGCCATGACAAGACACATGTCGTTGGTCGACGTGTCGCCATCCACGCTGACGCGGTTGAACGTTTGATTCGTATTGTCGAGCAGCGCTTTTTGAAGGAGGGTGTGGTCGATGGCACAATCCGTCAAAATAAACGCGAGCATCGTTCCCATGTTGGGATGGATCATTCCCGATCCTTTGCAGATACCAAGAATACGAACCGACTTTCCATCCAAAACGACCGTCGCTTCCGCGATTTTCTCGGTGGTATCCGTCGTCATGATCGCGTTGGCCGCTTCTTCGATGGTGGTGCCTAATTGTAAGGAAGACAAATTCTCCTCAATGCATTCCACCGGCAGCTCCACACCGATGACGCCCGTGGAGGCGACGAGCACCTGGTCGGGCGCGATATCTAAAAACTTGGCCGCCGCCTTTTGCTCGCGGATGGCGTTTTCCATACCATGGAGCGCGCAGGCGTTGGCGTTGCCTGAATTGACGATGACCGCTTGCGCCTCGTGGTTTTTGAGCGTTTCCTTATTCAGCAAAAGCGGATCCGCTTTGACGACGTTTTTCGTATACACGGCGCCAACCTGGCATGGCACGCTTGAATAGATGAGCGCCACGTCGTTTTTTGTTTGGTTTTTTCGAATGCCGCAATGACAAGCACCGGCATAAAATCCTTGTGGAGTTTCCATTCCTTCCTATCCTTCCTTTTTTCTCAATCCCTCGAACTCGTCGAGCCCAAGCATTAAATTCATATTTTGGATCGCCGCGCCGCAAGCGCCTTTTCCTAAATTGTCAAACGAGGCGGTCACGATCGTTTTTTTCTTGCTGCCACCGACATAGATCTTCAGCTCGTCGGTGTCGGCCTGCGCGTTGGCGGCCAGCATCGGCTCTTTGACCATTTCGACTTGGATAAGCGGCTTGCCGGCATACGCCGCGCTCAGAGTTTCATACACCGTTTGCGGCTCCTGTTCAAGCTGTACCGAAACGAGCATGCCGTTGTAGTAGTCGTCCACAATGGGTGTAAACAAAGGCTCGTTGTTCAACCCGCAAATCTTTTGCATTTCCGGCAAATGCTTGTGATCCATGTTCAAGCCATAAATGCGCGGTGAAAACAACGGATGGCTCTTACGGCTTTCGTATTCGGCAATCATCTTGTTTCCGCCTCCGGAATATCCCGTCAGAGAAAACGCGTGGACGACTTCGTCTGGCGATACGAGGCCGCTTTGAACGAGCGGATACACAATCGCGGTCAATCCCGTCGCGTGACAGCCCGGATTGGCGACGCGCTGCGCGGTTTGGATCTCGCGACGATGCGCGTCGGACAGCTCCGGAAATCCGTATGTCCATGTCGTCCGGTGCGCGGTGGAGGCGTCGATGATCTTCGTTCCCGTGCCTTCGGCCAGCTGCACCGCCTCGATGGCGGCCGCATCCGGCAGGCATAAAAACGCCAGATCCGCCTGCTCGAACATCTGCTTCCGGGCCGCTTCGTCTTTTCGAAGCGCCTCGTCGATTTGCAGCAGTTCGATGTCGTCGCGATGTTTCAATCGTTCCACGATTTGCAGACCGGTCGTTCCCGCCTGCCCGTCAATGTACACTTTTGGTTTACGCATCGGCTTCCCTGCTTTCTAAAAATTGCTCTATGGCTTGAATTTGTTTTTGAACGGACGCCTTGCCCGGTCCGCCGTGGACTTGTCTGGCCTGCACGCATTGCAGCAAGTCGATGGCCTCGTACACATCGGCTTCGAACAAAGGATGGAACGACTGGAACTGTTCCAGCGTCAACTCGTTGAGCGTCTTTTTGTTCTCGATGCACCAGGCCACCATCGACCCGCTGATTTTGTAGGCGTCGCGAAACGGCAGCCCTTTTTTCGTCAAATAATCGGCGCAGTCGGTCGCGTTCAAAAAGCCTTGTTGCGCGGCTTTCAGCATGTTGCCCTTGTACAGCCGCATCGTTTGGAACATCGGCACGAGCACATCAAGACACATGTTGACTGTGTCGATGGCGTCAAAGAGCGCTTCCTTGTCCTCCTGCATGTCTTTGTTGTAGGCAAGCGGGATTCCTTTGAGCATGACCAGAAGCGTATTCAAATCGCCATACACCCGTCCCGTTTTGCCCCGGACAAGCTCGCAGATGTCCGGATTTTTCTTTTGCGGCATAATGCTTGAGCCGGTCGCGAAGGCGTCGCTCAATTCGATGAATTTAAACTCCCACGAGCACCAGGCGATGACTTCCTCGCTTAGTCTTGACAAATGCATCATCAAGATCGAAAGATCGCTCGCCAGCTCGACACAGTAGTCCCGGTCGCTCACGCCGTCAAGCGAATTGTCGCATGGCTGTTTGAACGCGAGCATTTGCGCCGTGGCGTTTCGGTCGATCGGATACGTCGTAGTCGCCAGCGCGCCACAGCCAAGAGGCGACTCGTTCATGAGATCGTACGTGTTTTCCAGCCGGATGACATCGCGTTTAAGCATGTTGGCGTACGCCATCATCACATGGGCGAACGTGATGGGCTGCGCCCGCTGCAAATGCGTGTAGCCGGGCATGATCGTCTCCAAGTTGTTTTTGGACAGATCGACGAGCACCTTCAAAAAGCGGCGGACTTTTTCATGGATGATCCCGATTTGGTCGCGGGTGTACAGCCGCATATCGAGCGCGACCTGGTCGTTGCGGCTTCGTCCGGTGTGAAGCCGCTTGCCGGCGTCGCCGATTTTTTTTGTCAGCAGCTCCTCGACGCACATATGAATGTCCTCGTACTGGGGCGTAAACGCGATCTTTCCCGCGTTCATTTCCTCGAGCAACTCGTTGAGTCCGCCATGGATCGCGTCTTTGTCCTCTTTTGACAAAATCCCCTGATCGCACAGCATTTGCGAATGCGCGAGCGATCCTTGAATATCGTACGGATACAGCCGGCAGTCAAACGGAATGGAAGAGTTGAAATCGTTGACGAGCGCGTCCGTTTCGACCGCGAAGCGTCCTGCCCACATTTTCATAACGTTCCCTCCGCTTATTCCACATCCGGGAAGTGGTTTCCGGTTTGCTCACTCAGCATTTGATCCTGCAGCGCCCGAACTTTGATTGGCAAGCCGAACAAGTTGATGAAGCCGGCCGAATCCGCCTGGTCATAGCAATCGTCCTCGTCGAACGTCGCCATGCCGGCCGAGTACAGCGAATATGGCGAAGTGACGGAGCAAGGAATGATGTTGCCTTTATATAGTTTCAATTTGACGTCGCCGGTTACCGTTTTTTGGGTTTCGTCCACGAACGCGCTGAGCGCTTTGCGCAGCGGCGTGTACCACAGTCCGTTGTATACGAGTTCGCCAAACTTCAGAGCGACGAGCTCTTTGTAGTGTTTCGTTTCCTTGTCCAGCGTGATTTCCTCCAGTTTGTTGTGGGCGGCGTAAAGAATCGTTCCGCCCGGCGTCTCATACACGCCTCTGGACTTCATGCCGACGAGCCGGTTTTCCACGATGTCGAGAATGCCAATGCCGTTGGCGCCGCCGACTTTGTTCAGCGCTTCGATGAGTGCGACGCTATCCATCGTTTCTCCGTTGAGCGCGGTTGGCTTGCCGTTTTCGAAATGAATCGTGATTTCGGTTGGTTCGTCCGGCGCCTGCTGTGGAGAAACGCCAAGTTCCAAAAAGCCTTCCACATTGATTGGCGCCTCGTTGGCCGGATCTTCCAAATCGAGTCCTTCATGGGACAAATGCCACAGGTTTTTATCTTTGGAGTAGTTCGTTTCCTTGTTGATTTTCAATGGAATTTGATGCTCCTCGGCATAGGCGATTTCCTTTTCTCTGGAGTTCAGCTCCCAAAACCGCCATGGCGCGATAATGTCCATATCAGGCGCGAACGCCTTGATGGCCAGTTCGAACCGCACCTGGTCGTTTCCTTTTCCCGTACAGCCGTGGCAAATGGCGTCGGCGCCTTCGGCTTTGGCGATTTCAACGATTCGTTTCGCAATCAACGGTCTGGCAAACGATGTGCCCAGCAAGTACTGCTCATACGTCGCCCCGGCCTGGATCGTCGGGATGATGTAGTCGTCGACAAACTCTTTTGTCAAATCTTCGATGTACAATTTGGAGGCGCCGGTTTTCAGCGCTTTTTCTTCAAGACCTTCCAGTTCGGATGCCTGTCCGACGTTGCCGGAAACCGCGATGACTTCACAGCCGTAGTTTTCCTTGAGCCATGGAATCAATACGGAAGTGTCCAGTCCGCCCGAATAGGCCAATACGATTTTTTGATATTTTTTATTGGGTTTTGTATTCATGATTTTTCTCCTCTACTCTCTCCTTGATGTTTTTCTATTTTCTGTCGATGTGTTTTCTTGCTTGATTCGTTCGGTCCTCAATCATTCAAACCATCTCCTTTCAATAAAAAAAAGTCCTCTTCGAATCGAAAAGGACGACTGGATCGCGGTACCACCTTTATTCCTTCCCTCAGGAAGACTCTCTACCCTTTAACGCAGGAATACGGGACATACTCGACGACTTCGCATATCCACTCCAAGACACGTTCAGCAACGAGCGTCTGCCGCCTTCCACCAACGCGGCTCGCTAGGAAACCTCTTCTTGCCTACTCCTTCTCTTCAATGCTTTCATTATTTATAGTTCGTAATTATACGCCGGTGGTTTTGTGGTTTCAAGTATTTTTCTGAAAATTTTTCAAGAAATGAAAATTCCATAACATTTTATCCTTCGTTTTGTTTCATACAACCAATTCAAAGAACAAAAAAAGAGACACCGCGTGATGTCTCTTAAAAAGTTCAATTAACCTTTGATTTGCGCCATAACTTCTTCAGCGAAGTTTTCTTCTTTTTTCTCGATTCCTTCACCGGCCGCGAAACGTACGAACGTTACGACTTCGGCTTTGTTGTTTTTCAAGAAATTAGCTACTTTTTCTTTTGGATCTTTGAAATATTCCTGATCCATCAGGCACTGGTCTTTAAAGTGTTTCGACACTTTTCCATTCAGGATGCCCGCCAGTACTTTTTCCGGCTTGCTTGCCATGGCAGGGTCTGCCGCCATGATTTGCTGCTGCAAATTGCGTTCATGTTCCACAACTTCCGCAGGAACATCCTTTTGCGAAATGTATGTCGGATTCATGCTGGCTACTTGCATCGCCATGTCTTTTGCGACTTCGTCGTTTCCGCCTTTCAGCACAACAAGAGACGAAATGGATCCACCCATGTGCATATAAGTTCCAAAAATCTCGTCGTCTGTCTTTTCAACAATCGCAAAACGACGGAACGTAATTTTTTCTCCAATCGTCGCGGTTGCGTTTGTGATCAGCTCTTCGATCGTGCCATCCGGCGTTGCGATCGCGAGTACTTCCTCGTTGTTGGCTGGTTTGTTGGCGAGCACGGCGTTCGTGATCGTATTCAACAAATTCAGGAACTGGTCGTTTTTCGAAACGAAGTCCGTTTCCGAGTTGACCTCGACAACGACACCGACGTTTCCATCAACCGCTACGCGCGTCAATCCTTCGGCGGCAATGCGTCCTTCTTTTTTCGCGGCCTTGCTGATTCCCTTTTCACGGAGCCAGTCAACGGCTTTGTCCAAGTCGCCTTCGCACTCAGTCAGGGCTTTTTTACAGTCCATCATGCCTGCGCCGGTTTTTTCACGCAATTCTTTTACTTGCTTTGCACTAATTGCCATTCTCATTTCCTCCTGGTTTCTTTTTTGAATTTAAATTATATTAAGCCTCTTTTTTAGGGGCAGCTGGAGCTGGTTTCGCGTCCTGGGCACCCGCGTTTGGACGAGGTCCGTTTGGACGGTTTCCATTGTATGGACGACGGTTTCTGCGGTCGAAATTCCGTTTGCGGCGCTCTTCGTTTCTCAGACGACGACGTCTTTCGTTCTCAGCGATTTGCGCTTCCACGTTACGGATGACGTCTTCCATCGTGACATCTTCTGTCGTGTCATCGAGGTAAGCCATTTCAAGCAGTCCGCCCTTGGCGTCCACGATCGCGTCGGCCATGATCGTCGTGATCAGTTTTACCGAACGGTTCGCGTCGTCATTGGAGGCGATTGGATAGTCTGCGTCTTCCGGATCGCAGTTCGTGTCCAGCATGGCGAACACAGGAATGCCAAGTTTTTTCGCTTCGGCAACCGCGTTGTGCTCTTCTTTCGGATCAATGATGAAAATCGCGTCCGGCAGTTTTTTCATTTCTTTGATACCGCCCAGCGACGATTCCAATTTCGCTTTTTCTTTCAGAATCTGCGCTTGTTCTTTCTTTGTATATACTTCAAGTTTTCCACTTGCTTCCATTTCCTCGATCTCAACAAGGCGTTTTACGCGCTTCTGGATCGTGCGGAAGTTCGTGAGCAGACCACCCAGCCAACGTTTGTTGACAAAGAACGATCCGGAACGAAGAGCTTGTTCTTCGATTGTTTCGGCCGCTTGTTTTTTCGTGCCGACAAACAATACTTTTCCGCCGTTCTCACTGATCTGTTTCAACGCTTTGTACGCGTCCTCGATTTGTTTTTGAGTCTGGTTCAAATCAACGATGTATACCCCATTGCGGCTCGTGTAAATATATGGTTTCATTTTTGGGTTCCAACGACGAGTCTGATGTCCAAAGTGTACACCGTTTTCCAACATTTTCTTAATAGATACGATTTCTGACATGTTAAGTCCTACCTTTCCGTTTATCCTCCATCACTTCCAACGAAAGCAACACAACTGTGCACGGGCAATCGAATTCATGATGTGTGAATTTGCGCATACGCGCTTTTTAAGTATAGCAGTCCTCTTTCCGGGTTTCAAGGAAAGAATTCATAATTTCAAGCCAGCGGGTGGCTGTGTTCGTACGCCATGCGGACTTTCGCCAAAGAAACATGGGTATAAATTTGCGTCGTCGACAACGAAGCGTGTCCAAGCAGCTCCTGCACGATTCGAATATCGGCGCCGTTGTCCATCAAATGGGTCGCAAACGAATGCCGAAGCATATGGGGATGCACCTTCATCGCCATCCCGATTTGATCCGCGTGCTTTTGCATGACGAACTGCACCCCACGCGGCGTCATTTTCTGTCCTCGATTGGAAAGAAAAACCGCCGTTTCCCCATCTTTGGCATACAACATCCAGTATCGCAAGCGATATTCCTGAAGCAGCCTGGAAAGCGAGGCGTAAAAAGGAACGATTCTCTCTTTGTCCCCTTTCCCGACCACGTGGACGATGTGGGCATTGAGGTCGATTTGACTCCAGGTCAAGTTCACCAGCTCGCTTAATCGCAAGCCTGAAGCGTACATCAAAGAAAACATCGTCTTATCCCGCAAATCGTTCCGTTGGGAAATATCATATGTATTCAAAAAATTTTTCACTTCATGCAAAAAAAGAAACTCGGGAATTTTCCTTTTGTTTCCCGGCGATTTGATTCCTTCCAAAGGATTGTTCTGAATGCCGATGAATTGATGCAAATACTGATAAAAAGAGCGGTACGTGGAAAGCTTGCGGCAAATGGTCGCATCGCTGGCCACGCTTTGATCATCCAGCATCCGCAGCTGCGCGAGAAATTCCATAAACTGGTTTCGGCTTACCGCGTCGAAGCCGGAAATGCCTTCGGAAACCAAATAATTTTTCAGCTGCTCCAAATCCCGTCTATACGCTTCCACAGTTTTTTCCGATCCCGAATGCGTTCGATAAATATAACGCAGGAAATTTTCAATGAGCTCAGACATGATACGTCTCTTTAATTTCCTCGATTCGATCAAGCGCCTGCTGCGCGAGCTTTTCTTTCCGCTCTCTTTTCTTGTATTTTTCCTTGGCGTGCAAAATTCCGAAGTTGGCGTTCATCGGCTGAAAGTTTTTGGAATCGCAATGGGTAATGTAAAACGCCTGCGATCCCATAACACACGTATTGCCAAATTCGATGCAGTTTTCCCCTTGTAAATAACGCGCCATGTTAATACCGGCAATCAAGCCGCTCGCCGCGCTCTCCACATAGCCTTCCACGCCTGTCATCTGCCCGGCGAAGAAAAGATCTTCGCGCTTTTGGGTCTGGTACGTTTCCTTGAGCACTTTTGGCGAATCCAAATATGAATTTCGATGCATCACGCCATACCGGGTAAAGACCGCGTTTTCCAGACCCGGGATCAACGAAAAGACACGCTTTTGCTCCGGCCATGTCAAATGGGTTTGGAAGCCGACAATATTGTAAAGGGAGGCCGCCACATTGTCTTGACGAAGCTGGACCACCGCGACCGGATGTTCTCCGTCTTTTTCCAAACCAACGGGTTTCAGGGGACCAAACAACATCGTTTTCTTTCCGCGTCGCGCCATTTCCTCAATCGGCATGCATCCCTCAAAATAAACTTCCTGTTCGAAATCGTGCAAATGGGCGCATTGGGCGTTGACAAGCGCGTCGTAAAACCGGTCAAACTCCTCCTGATTCATCGCGCAGTTGATGTAGCTCGCCTCGCCTTTGTCATAGCGGGATTTAAAATACGCCTTGGAAAAATCAATGGAGTCTTTTTCCAAAATAGGCGCGGCCGCGTCAAAAAAATGAAATGGATCGTTTCCGGTAAATTCCTGAATCGAAGCGGCCAGGGCTTCGCTAGTGAGCGGGCCGGAGGCGACAATGACCGGGCCTTGCGGAATTGTGTCCACTTCTTCATGGACGACTGTGACCAATGGATGATTTTTCAATGTTTCCGTCACAAAATCGGAAAAGAGATGCCGATCCACAGCCAAAGCGGAACCGGCGGGGACTTGTGCCAAATCGGCTGCCCGCATAATCAGCGAATCCAGCTGACGCATTTCCTCTTTTAAAATACCCACCGCGTTGTTCAAGCTATTCGAACGAAGCGAATTGGAGCATACAAGTTCCGCGAATCCCTCCGTTGAAAAAGCGGGAGGATACTTTTTCGGTCTCATTTCATATAAAACGACTTCGATTCCTCGCTTGGCGCATTGCCAAGCGGCCTCGCTTCCTGCAAGACCCGCGCCGATAATCGTTACTTTCTTTTTTGCATTGTCCATAATTGGTTCCTCGTTCCTTTCTAGATCAGTTTATTTTATCACATTTCAATCAAGCGAAAACGTAAAAAAAACCTCGCCAGCGGCAAGGTGGTCGTTCGATCTCTCAAAACCAGAAACACGCCTTCTTTCTC
>NZ_SRYG01000011.1 GCF_004793885.1 Dubosiella muris | reverse complement strand
TATATTACTTCTCTTTCTCCCGTTCGTCAACCCTTGTTTTGACTTTTTTAACAAGCGGTTCGTTTTCGAGAGGCGTTTCCTTAACGCTCACTTATCATACCGCACTCTTCATCAACTGTCAACTACTTTTTATAACTTTTTTAAAGAAATTTAGATGACAGATAAAAGAGGAAAAAAAGAGCGAACAAAATCCTCTTTTCATAAGAAAAGCAGAAGAAGTTTCATCTTCCTCTGCTTTTCTGTTTTTTTAAAATATGAGTGTAAAAATCAAAATGACCAACGCAAGAATGAGAACTGCGCCAAGGATAACGGGTCCAAACACTTGAAAAGCCGCTTTATTCAACGCGCGAAAATCGTCTTTTTCAAGATCGTCGACTTTTCCTGGCCGCTTTTCTTTTTTCTCGAGCATTTCATGCATCGAAGGTCTGCGTTTTGCCATTAAAAGTCACCGGCAAACCAGCATTTTACAAAATGGCCTGGTTCGATTTCTTTCACTGGCGGTTCTTTTTCTTTGCAAATATCTTTCGCATACGGACACCGAGGGTGGAATTTGCATCCGCTCGGCGTATGCACGTTGCTTGGAATCTCGCCTTCGATCAATTTCATTTCATGGCGTTTTTCCGGATCCGGAATCGGAATCGCCGCGATCAAAGCTTGCGTATATGGATGTTGCGGATTTCCATAAATATTTTCTTTCGACGCGAGTTCGACCATTGTTCCTAAGTACATAACTCCAACGCGATCGGAAATGTGTTTCACAACTGACAAGTCATGCGAGATAAAAATGTAGGAAATGTTTTTTTCTTCCTGCATGTCTTTCATCAAGTTGATAATTTGCGACTGGATCGACACGTCCAACGCGCTGACCGGCTCATCGCAAATGATAAAGCTTGGATTCAAAGCCAGAGAGCGCGCAATCCCGATTCGCTGCCGCTGTCCACCGGAAAATTGATGTGGATACCGATAGCAGTAGTAGCTTGGCAGCCCGCATTTATCCATCAAATCTTTTACGTACGCTTCTAGTTCCGGTCCCCGCTTGAAAATTCCATGCGCGAGCAGCGGCTCCGCCAAAATGTTAAAAACATTCATCCGCGGGTTCAGCGAGGAATACGGATCCTGGAAAATAAACTGCATCTTCTCGCGCAGCTTTCGCATCTCCTTGCGCGATTTCTTCGAGATGTCCTCGCCCTCGAAAAGAACCGTTCCCGACGTCGGGTCGTAAAGACGAATGATCGTCCGCCCCAAGGTCGATTTTCCGCATCCGGACTCGCCAACAAGACCAAGCGTTTCGCCTTCGTATAAGTCGAACGTGATGCCATCGACCGCCTTGACACAAGGCGCGCCTTCTTTTAACCGGCCTTTCCCCAGTGGAAAGTATTTTTTGACATCGCGGACTTCCAATATTTTTTTACGTTCTTCAGCCATGATTTATACCTCCACTTCTTCCGTTACTTCCACAACTTCTTCCTCTACCTCATTTTCGTAAAGGAAACACCATACGCGGTGCCGGGAAGCAATTTTCGTCGCGGTCGGTTGTTTTTGACGGCAAATCGGCATCACATCCGGGCAACGATCCGCAAAATAACAGCCTTTTGGCAAATAAAGCGGGTTCGGCACGGTTCCCTCAATCGTGGCTAGCCGTTTTCCTTCCGAAACAAGCGAAGGCATCGAATGCATCAATCCAATCGTGTACGGATGCTTTGGATTTTTAAACAATTCGACAACCGGCGCCGTTTCCACGACTTTTCCCGCGTACATGACATTGACGTTGTCGGCTACCTGCGCTACGACGCCCAAGTCGTGCGTAATCAGCATGATACTCGTTCCGGTTTTTTCTTTGAGCTGATTCATCAAAGTCAAAATCTGCGCCTGAATCGTCACATCCAGCGCAGTTGTCGGCTCATCCGCAATCAAAAGCTTCGGATTGCACGATAACGCCATCGCGATCATCACACGCTGGCACATACCGCCGGAAAGCTGGAACGGGTAGTTGTCAATGACGCTTTCCGGGCGTGAAATGCCGACCGACGAAAGCAGGTCGATCGCGCGCTGTCTGGCCGCCTCTTTCGATACGGTTTCATGAATCGTAATATTTTCAATAATCTGGTCGCCTACTGTAAACACCGGGTTAAGCGACGTCATTGGTTCCTGAAAAATCATCGAGATCTCGTTGCCGCGAATATGGCGAATCTGCTCATCCGTCGCGGTCGCGAGATTCAACCCGTCCTCATCTTTCTCGACATCCCCCATATAAATGATTTTCGAACCCGGCATGATTTCGCCCGGTTCCGAAACCAGGCCCAAAATCGACATCGCGGTTACGGATTTTCCGCAGCCCGACTCGCCGACAATCGCCAAAGTCTCGTTTTCATACATTGTAAAATGGTTGCCGTCCACGGCTTTGGATTCGCCGTTTTTCGTATGGAAATACACGCGAAGATCTTCGACGCGCAAAATCTTTTTATTGACAGACATAGTAACCTCCGCTTCCTATTGAAGTTCTTTCGGGTCAAACGCGTCACGCAGACCTTCGCCAATCAGGTTGATTGAAACAACCGTCAGCAAACACATCAAGCCAGCCGGCATCCACTGCCAAGGATAATATTGGAAAATCCGCTGGTCGCGCGCCAGGTTCATCAAGTTGCCCCACGACGGCGTCGGCGGCATGACACCCATACCAAGGAACGAAAGACCAGCCTCCGTCAAAATCGCGCTCGCCATTTGTAGCGTCGCGTTGACGATGACAAGCGAAATGACGTTCGGCAGCAAATGGCGGAAGATTTTCGAAAAGTCCGAGAAGCCCAGCGCCGTACAAGCCTGCATAAACTCCTGCTCGCGCAGCGTCAGGATCTGTCCGCGCACCAGACGAGCCAGTCCAGGCCACGAAAGCACACCAATCAACAGCGCCACGGTATACATCTTCTGGTTTTGAGGAACCCATACCATCGTCGCCGCCACGGCGATAATCATTGGGGTAAACGGAAGCGCGTACACGATTTCCGAAAAGCGCATCAGCAAATTATCCGCCATGCCGCCATAATATCCGGAAATTCCGCCCACGAGACACCCTAAAACAACCGTCAGCAACGCCGCCAGCAAACCAACCATGATCGAAATCCGGCCGCCAAGGAACAAACGATACATACAATCGCGTCCCTGGTTGTCCGTTCCAAGCCAATGCGCGCCGCTTGGTCCCTGATTGGCAATCGACACGTCATAGTCATGAACGTCGATGCCCATGATCATCGGAACAAAAATCACACTCAATACAATCAATACGAAAATTACCAATCCGGCCATCGCGATTTTGTTCGCGCGGAATTTCCGCCACGCGATCATCCAAGGGCCGACCGATTCGATTTTTTCACCAGTATCCAATACCACTGCGTCTTTTTTAGCCATCGAAGTCCCCCCTATCCATCAACTTTGACACGCGGATCGACAAGCGAATAGCACAAGTCGCTCAGCAGGTTTCCTAAAATCATCAAAATCGCCGAGAAGACCAGACACGCCATGATCAGCGAGGTGTCGCGCTGATTGACCGCGTCGATCAGCACTTTTCCAATGCCCGGCCAAACAAATACCGTTTCCAAAATAACCGCGCCGCTAAACAACGACGGGATGTACAAACCAAGTAGCGTCACCAGCGGAATTTGCGCGTTTTTAAACGCGTGCTTGTAAATGACGGTTTTTTCCTTCAAACCTTTCGCGCGCGCCGTCCGGACGTAGTCCATATTGATGACTTCGACCATCGAGTTGCGCACATAGCGCGAGAACGTCGCAAACGAGCTGAACGCCAAAACCGTCACCGGCAAAATCGAGTGGACCGCCACATCGCAGAACTCCTGCCACGCGTTGTCGTAGCCAAAGCTTGCCAGCATCGTGTCGCGCATGCCTGAAATCGGCAGACCAAGATTGAGCGCCACGTAGAAAATCAAAACCAGCGCGAAGAAGAACGTTGGAACGCTAATTCCAAGCAGCGAGAACACGGTCCAGAAATTATCGAACACGGACCCTTTTTTCACGGCCTGCTTGATTCCAATCGGTATCGCGAACACCAGCGCCACAATGAGCGCGAGCGCGTTCAAATAAAAGGTGTTCCAAACATACGAGCCGATAATTTCTCCAACCGGCTTACGCAACGCGATCGAAGTTCCCAAATCTCCGGTCGCCAGACGCTGAAGCCAGCGGATATATTGTTCCGGCAGACTTTTGTCGAGTCCTAGCTTGGCACGAACTTCCTGACGTGTTTGCTCCGATGCGCGGCTTCCAGGCCCTAAATACGTGGTGACTTCATCCCCAGGCATCGCCTTGACAACGGAAAAAATCAGGATGGAAATGATCAAAACGACTGGAATCATCGTGAGCAGACGTTTAATCGTGTACTTAAACATAAATATTTCCTCCTCTCGAAAATCAAATTCATAATCAAAACTCTTTCAGATCAAAATCCCTGAAATCAAAGAATAAAAAGATGGAAAATCTATTTTTATTCTAATTTCCAAAAGGCAGTCTTTTGGAAATTAGAATAAGAGCAAGCCGTAATGACTTGCTCTTTATAGAGTCAGCTATTATTCAATTTCAGCCGAATCCAAAGCTTGAGCCCAGGAACGTACAGGACCTGTTTCTGTCAGTTTTACATTCTTCGCGTAAATGTTGAATAGTTCGTTTCCATAAATTGGCAAGTATGGAACCAATTCGTTTTCTGTGATCATCGCTTTCTTGTAGTTTTCAACGGACTGTTCCTCGTTCATCGTCGAACGGCCGGCTTTCAGTTCCGCATCCAGTTTCTCGTCCTTCAAACCAGCGTAGTTGTTTGGATCGCCGCTCATGAGGTTGTAGTTCGAATCCGCGTTCTCAACGCCCGTGTAGCTAGTCGCCATGAAGAAAACGTTCCAGTCGTTGTCGCCGCTGCCCGGAGTGACCGTATCCAGCAATGTGTTGAAGTCAACCGTGTTTTGTTTCAAGTCGACACCGATTTCCTTCCATGATTTCTGGATAATCGGAATGAGCATGTCGAGTACGGAGTTTCCTTCGCTCAGCAGGAACTTCACAGTCAGTTTTTGACCGTCTTTTTCACGGATGCCGTCGGCTCCGACTTTCCAGCCGGCGTCTTCCAGCACTTGTTTCGCTTTGTCGAGATCGTAGTCGAACGTTCTCAATCCGTCCAGTTTTTCCTCGCCCGTTACGATTTTTCCAAGGTTGGCCGAAACCGGGTTCCAGTAAATCGTCGGCACGTATCCAAGCGGGATTTCCTTCAATTCGTCGGAAGCTTCCGGATATTTGAAGTACGCGTCCGAGAATTCCTGCCGGTTTGTCGCGTAGGACAACGCCTGGCGAACAGCTGGATCGGCCGTCGCGCCGTTTTGGCAGTTGTAGCCAAAGTAACCTTCCGCCGGACGGAAATAGTAGTTGAACGTAAGTTTTTCATCCAACGAAGCCGGACCGATGACGTCGGCGTCAATGTTTTCCGCCAAATAGTTGATGTCGCCGTTTTGCAGCGAAGTCAGCTCTGTCGCTTCCGCGATCGTTTTAATGATAACGCGGTCAATCTTGTAGTCGCCCGTACCGGAATAGTTTTCGTTTTTCGTCAACGAAGCGCCGGACGCCTTGTCATACGAGTTCAACACGTATGGTCCCGAGCCCATCGGCTGGTCGTTTTTCGATTTGTAGTCGCCCAGATCGCCTTTTTTGTATTCGTATTGTTCATCCGAGATGATACCCATGCCGCCCAGCGTGCTGACGGAATCGTATTGCGTCTCCGTCAAGTGGAACGTAACGGTATGATCGTCCACGACTTCGATTCCACTGAAATCCTCAGCGTCGCCATCGTGGTATTCTTTATAGCCTTCGATATAGTCCGCCGTACCCGTGAAACGTCCGTCATACGAAGGGTCCGCGATCAAAGTGAACGTGAACTTGACGTCATTGGCATCCAGATCCGTACCATCCGAGAATTTGATGCCTTCTTTGATTTTGAACGTGATCGTTTTTCCATCCTCGCTCACTTCCGGCATTTCCTCAGCCAAATATGGCTTCAATTCAGAATCCTTCGTGTAGCGAAGCAGTGGTTCGTAGATCATATCCACTACCCATCCGTCATAAGCGGACGAATAGAAAATCGGCGAGAACACGCCGGCCAATTCCTGTGTCGTACCGACGATCAATGGTTTGCTACTGGAACTGCCGCCGGAACTTCCACATCCTGCAAGCCCTAACAGCATCGAAGCCGACGCAAGACCCGCAAATAATTTACGTGAGTTCATTTTAATCTCCTCCTAAATAAAACTCTTTTAGATGTTTCAATTTTATCAACATGAAATTGCGTTTTCAAGAAATATTTGGTTTTTTCAACAGAAATGAAAGGCTTTTCGATTTTTTGAAAGCTTGTTTCTGCGTTTTTTTCATTTCGATATGATAAAATGGTTGTATGTACGACCTTACTAAAATCAAAGGACACTTGTCCACCATCAACAAACACAAAGCCGTCGTGACGTGGCTTTGCTTCCGATGCGGCCTCTACAAACAAGGCCTTCTGCACGATTTAAGCAAGTACACGCCGACCGAGCTAAAAACCGGATTCAAATACTACCAAGGATTCCGCTCGCCCATCGACGCCCAAAAGGAGGCGGAAGGCTGTTCGATGTCGTGGCTGCACCACAAAGGCAGAAATCCTCACCACTGGGAATACTGGCTCGACAACGCCAAAACCGGCGTCTGCGCCCAGCCGATGCCCAAACGCTACGTATACGAAATGTTTTGCGACCGCGTAGCAGCCAGCATGATTTACCAAAAAGAAAAGTACACTGATCACAGTGCACTTGATTATTATTTAAACGGCCGCAAGCGGATCATGATCCACCCCGAAACCGACCGGCTCATTTTATATTTGCTTTGCTATTTGTCGGAAAACGGACTCGACAAAACATGCGACTACATCCGCTCTTTGCCAAAAGACGATTAGACTATTCGACTGTGACGCTCTTGGCCAGATTTCTAGGCTGGTCGACGTTGCAGCCTTTTTCTTTCGCCGTGTAAAACGCGAACAGCTGCAAAAGAATCGTCGCCGGGATGCCCGCCAAATACGGATGGATGGCCGGGATCTCGATTTGCCGCTCGATCTTGTCCGAATGGATGCCTGGCGCCTTGATCAAAATGACCTTCGCCCCGCGCGCGATCGTCTCCTCGATATTCGAAATCGTCTTAGGCGCCACTTCCTTTTGCGTCGCCAGCGCGATCACGACCGTTCCTTCGTCAATCAACGCGATCGGGCCATGCTTCAATTCCCCCGCGTAATACGCGTCCGCGTGCACGTAGGAAATTTCCTTCAGCTTCAGCGCCCCTTCCAGCACGCTCACATAATCCAGCTGCCGGCCAATAAAGTACGCGTCGCGCTGATCCTGAAGCAGCCGCGCGTAACGTTCCATCACGTTCTCTTGTTCCAGCATCGCCTCGACGACATTTGGAATTTCCTTCAAGTCGTGAATGAACGTCTCCACGTCCCGCACCTGCGCGCCCGCGTTTTGCGCGAGCTTGACCATCATGGCCGCCAGCAAAACGAGCTGCGTCGTGTACGCTTTCGTGCTCGCCACCGCGATTTCCGGCCCCGCGCACGTATACATCGTAATATCCGCCAATCGAGCCAGTGACGAGTCGAGCACGTTGCTGATAGCCAGCGTCGTCGCCCCTTTTCGCAGGCACATTTTCAACGCTGCCAGCGTGTCGGCCGTCTCGCCCGACTGGGAAACGAAAATCGCCAAGGTTTTCGCGTTCACCGGATAGTTGCCGTAGCGAAAC
The DNA here is from genome assembly GCF_004793885.1 of Dubosiella muris. Classification (GTDB taxonomy): domain Bacteria; phylum Bacillota_I; class Bacilli_A; order Erysipelotrichales; family Erysipelotrichaceae; genus Dubosiella; species Dubosiella muris. Next base: position 77,416 of record NZ_SRYG01000011.1, on the reverse strand, counting down.
TCGCTGGCCGGCACGCACGTGATCGGCATATCCATCCATTCTCGGCCAAGGTACTGCGCGTACAACGAGGCGTGGTACGCCGTGCCGCACGCGATCAAATACACGTGGTCATAGTCGCGCAAATCAATCCCGTCCAGTTCCGGCATGACGATCGAATCCTCGATGCGGCCTCGCAGCGTTTCGCGAATGACGTAAGGCTGCTCGTGCATTTCCTTTTGCATAAACGTGTCGTAGCCGTTTTTTTGCGCGGCCTCCAAATCATACGGAATATGGATGCGCTTAGGCTCCACGATTTGTCCCTGCGCGTCGAAAATTTCAATCGAATCCGGCTTCAGGACCGCCATCTGGTTGTCTTCGAGCGTGATCATGTCTTTCGTGTACGCAATCAGCGCCGGGATATCGCTAGCGCAAAACGCCGCGCTGCCGTCCATGCCTAAAATCATCGGACTTTCTTTTTTCGCCACGTAAATCGTTTCCGGGTCGTCCACGGTCACGACGCACAACGCGTAGCTGCCTTCCAAATATCCCATGACTTTTCGCAACGCGGCCTTCATATCGCCTTGGTAGTAATAATCCAGCAAATGCACGATGACTTCGCTGTCGGTTTGAGACGCGAACGCGTACCCTTGCATGTCGAGCCCTTCCTTGATCGACTGGTAGTTTTCAATAATGCCGTTATGCACGATGGAAATCGTTTCCGCCGCGTTCGTATGCGGATGGGAATTCAAATTGGAAGGAATCCCGTGCGTCGCCCAGCGCGTGTGCCCGATCCCGGTATGCTGGTCGAACGTTCCACATTCCAGTTTTTCTTTCAAAACAGCCAGCGGCCCTTTGGCTTTGATTGTCACAAGCTCTTTTTCGTCCACTAACGTGATGCCAGCCGAATCGTATCCGCGATACTCCAATTTTTCCAGTCCCTGGATCAAAAAAGGCAGAGCCTCCCCTTTCCCGGTGTAAGCAGTAATTCCACACATAAAAAATCCTCCATTTTCTTTTCTTCATGGAGGATACTTGCTCGGATTTGTTCACGTTTCGCAACGTGGTTTTGTCCTTGGTTCAGACTGTATCAAGCCTCCAGATCACCCGCCGAATCTTTCGAAAAATCTGGTCCTCGTCAACTGCCGAAGCAGTCCTGGCGCTATTTTATACGATCTCCATGATTTTTCTAATTATACAGTGCGATCTGAAAAATACAAACTATTTCTTGTTGATTTTTACTCTTTTTCCATCAATTCGAGAATTTCGAGGATGCGCGTCAAATCGGAATCGCTTTCAAAATGAATCGTGATGTTGTGATTGGCGATTTTAACGTTCGTTTGGAAAAACTCCTCCATTTGCCGCTGGGCGTCTTTCACAAACAAGTTTTCCTGATATGGAATCGCCGCTGGCGCTTTTGGCTTCTTTTGCGCGCTTTCTTTCACCAGCTGTTCCACTTTGCGCACGGACAAGCCCTGGTCGATGGCCATCTTCGCGATTCGCCGCATATCCTCCTCGTTTTTCAGCGACAACAGCGCCCGCAAATGCCCCATGGACAACTGCTTGTCAATCGCCAGCTGCTGGACATCTTCCGGCAGGCGAAGCAGACGAAGCAAATTCGTGATGTGCTCCCGGCTTTTCCCGACTCGTTTGGCGAGCTGCTCCTGCGTGTAGTCGAGCTTGTGGATAAGCTGCTCGTACGCCTTGGCTTCCTCGATCACATTCAAATCTTCCCGCTGGATGTTTTCCAGCAAGGCGATTTCCATCATTTCCTGGTCGTCGAACTGGACGATGATGGCGGGAATCGTCGACAGCCCGGCCAGCTTGGTCGCCCGCAGACGGCGCTCGCCGGTAATCAAATCGTAGCCAGCGATACTTTTTTTAACAAGGATCGGCGTAAAGACACCATGCTGCTCGATCGACACTTTCAATTCCTGCAACGCGGCGTCATCGAACACCTTTCGAGGCTGATACGGATTCGGCCGGATCTCGTTGACCGGAATCTGCATCTGGTCCTGCACGACTGTGTCGATTTCCCCGTTTTGAATGTCATCGAGCACCTTGCTGACATCTTGTCCGAAAATCGTCGTCAACCCTTTTCCTAAACGCGATGTGCTCATTTTGTTTTCCCCTCATTTCTATTTAAAAATTCCTGGCATAATTCCATGTAGGCCATGGCCCCTTTGGAACGTGGATCGTATTCAAAAATCGAAAGTCCGCGGCTTGGCGCCTCGGAAAGACGAACATTGCGCGGGATGGAATTTTGGTATACGAGCTTCCCGAACGCCTGCCGGACGTCCTGCGACACTTCCACGCTTAAATTCGTCGTGTTGTTAAACATCGTCATCAAGATCCCCTCGATCTTGAGGCCGGCGTTGGATGTTTGCTGGACGATTCGAATCGTAATGAGCAGCTGAGTCACCCCTTCCAGCGCGTAATATTCGCACTGGACCGGAATTAAAACGCTGTTGGCCGCTGTCAGCGCGTTGGTATTGAGCAAACCAAGCGAAGGCGGACAGTCAATCAATATATAGTCGTATTCGTCTTTAATGGGATCCAAAACGTTTTTCAGCAGCATTTCCTTGCCGCTTCCCATTTTATCCATCATCAAATCCGCGCCCGCCAGCGACATATTGGCCGGCAAAATATCGACGCCGCTGTTTTCGTCGTGGACAATCGTGTCCCGAATCGGATAGTCTTCCATCAAGACCGCGTAAATGGTGGGCTGCCCTTCGCTTGTCAGCGCGCCCAGGCCTTGCGAGGCATTGCCTTGCGAATCAAAATCCACAAGGAGGACTTTTTTATGGAGCTTGGCGAGTCCGCTCGACAAGTTGATGGCGGTCGTCGTCTTGCCGACGCCTCCTTTTTGATTCGAGATCGCGATTATTTTTCCCATGTTTCCTCCTCTAGCGGTTTCTTTTTGATTTGTCCGTAAGCCCGCGGATATTTTTTTGGTGTCGGCCGCGTCTTTTTAAAATAAAAATTAATGCGGGATGCGCCATCCTCGATCGTCGTTTTTTCTTCTCTGACGAGCTGGATCCCGAGTTCGCGAATGGCTTTTTGCGCCGCCTTCAGCTCCTCGTCGCCGTTTTTCCCTTTCAAGGCGACCATGATTCCATCCATTTTCAGCAAAGGGACGCAAAGCTCCAGCAAAACCGACAGCTTGGCGACCGCCCGCGCGCATACGATTTGAAAAGAATCGCGGTGCTCTTTGACATAGTCTTCCGCCCGCGCGTTGGCGATTGTGACTTTCTGCAAACCGAGCTGGTCGACGACTTCGCTCAAAAAACGGCACCGCTTTTGCAGTGGTTCGAGCAGCGTCATGTCACAATCCGGAAAAGCGATTTTCACCGGAATGCCCGGAAAGCCGGCGCCGCTGCCCACATCGCACATCGACGTGGGACGCAGCGAGGCAAACGGAAGAATCGAATCGTAAAAATGCTTTTCCCACACTTCGTTTTCCTCGGTAATCGCCGTGAGGTTCATTTTCTCGTTCCATTGTTGTAAAAGCTTCATATATTGTTCAAATTGCGCGATCTGCCGGTCTGTCAAATCCACACCGGTTTGATGCAGCGCCTCGATAAATTGGTTTTTTGTCATAAGGGCCTCCATGGGAATTATTATAACACGATTCATATGGTATTCACATCTGTTTAAAATATGCTATGATGGAAACATGAAAAAATTGAAAAACTGGAAATCCTACGTGACCATGCTTGTCGTTGGCATTTTGATTGGCGCCTTCCTCTTTTTCGGAATGGTGAATTTGAATATCGGACAAAGCGAGCCGAAAGTGACGCAGACGACCGTTCTGGAGCAGCTGCAAAGCGCTTCGGATCTCATTACGACCGATTACCATTACTCCAAAGTCGGACGCTATGAAAACTCGCTGGAAATCAACGGATGGTCGATTCCGCTTACGAACAAATACTTTATTTTGACTTATGAAGGAGAAGTCCAACTAGGAATCGACTTGACGAAAGCGGACATCGCGGTGCGCGGCGACACGATTGCGATTACGCTGCCGCCTGTCGAAGTGCTTTCCAACGCGATTGACGAAAAAAGCATCGAAGTGTACAACGAGTCGAAAAACGTGTTCAATCCCATCAGCGTCAACGACTATAAAGAATTTGCGATCCAGCAAAAAGAAGCCGTCGACAAAGAGCTGGAGGAAAAGAACATTTACGAAATCGCCAAGGAAAACACGATCAAATCCATCTCCCAGCTTTTAAACATGTCCGACGCGATTCGCGACCAATACAAACTGGATATAAAATTTAAAGACGCCTAGGCGTCTTTTTTTTGTTGTTTCATCTGCTGTTCGATCCAGCGCACGATCCGCGCGGTGTTTTTTCCATCCGTGTGCACGATGTATTTTTTCTGAAAATCATATAATTTTTCATAATCATACGCCGCAAGATTTCGCAAGGCGTCCACGACTTCCATTTCGGTTTGGCAAATCGCGCCAGGAAAGTCTTTTTCATATTCCATATTCAATCCGATCGTCCGCTTGTATTTTTCCAAATCCGGAACAAAGGAGATCATCGGTTTTTTCAAAAGCGCGTAATCGAAAATCACGCTGGAATAATCGGAAATCAGACAGTCGCTCACATGCATCAAAGTATACAAATCCTCTTGATTGACCGCGATCGCGTTGGGCGCTTGAAACCGGATATCCCCAAGCAGCGGATGGAACTTGTATAAAATCATCACATCGTCCGGCAGCGTGTCGGCCATTTGATCCAAATGCAGCGACTCGACTTCAAAACCATCAATGATATTGCCGCGAAACGTCGGCGCGTACAGGACGCACCGCTTCGTCTTCGTTTGCGGATAGCGTTCGTAAAACGCGGCGACATTCGCTTCCATACGCGCTTGATCCAGCAAGTCGTCGATCCGCGCCATGCCGACATTCATCACTTGTTCCGGCCGCACGCCAAACGCCTGGGCGTAGCACGATTGCCAATACGATGAAGAGGCGACAATGGCGTTGTAGTTTTTAATTTCGTATTGCCGGTGAATTTGATTGCCAAACTTCTTCACCGCGCCGGCCGCGTGCCACACTTGCAGCACGATCGTTTCCTGTGGTTTCATCCGCGAAATCACGTAGTTGTTGTCATTGAGAATGACAAGACGGGAACGCTTCAATTCCACGACTTGTTTGAGGCAATTCAAAAAGTAAAGAAAATCGCCCCAAAGATTTTTTTTAAACACGACGAGATTGTACCGAAGCTCGTACCCGCCATGGCGTTGCAGCGCGTCGGAAATTCTTTTAAAGTCGGAAGTTAAGTGATCGGAAGTCAAGGAAATAAACGTGATCCGATTCGGGACTGGACGAAGAAAAAACGTGCAGAAATCCACGATTGCCAACGCGATATTTAAAATGATCTTGTTCAATCCCATTGTCGTCACCTACCGATCTTTCGCCAGCACATCAAGCACTCGCCGGGCGGCATGCCCGTCTTCCCGATTGTTGAACATGGCGTTGAAACGTTCCAACGCAGAGTAATCATAATCGCCATGACCAATCGCGTCCAGCATTTCTTTCTCATCCCGGTAAATCCGGCCTGGCAAGTCCTGATGGATGTTTAAATAAAAACCACGCAAATCCGACGCGTACTCTTCCAAATCGTACATGTAAAAATAAATCGGACGTCTCAAAATCGCGTAATCAAAGAACACGCTGGAATAATCCGTCACCATCGCGTCCGCGATAATGTACAGTTCGCTGATTTCCGCGCTGGCGGGAATCGAATACAAAAACCCATCCAGCCGCGTGTCTTTTTCATATTGATTAATAATCAAGTAATGCGGTTTAAAAACGACAACCGTATCTTCTGGAAGCCGCTTTTTCCATTCCAGAAAATCGACTTGCAGCTCAAACGTGTAGCCCGCCGCCACATACGAGTTGTCCCGCCAAGTCGGCGCGTACAAAACCACTTTTTTATCGAGCGGGATGTTGTACTTTCTTTTGATAGCCATCCAGTCCTCGTTCGTATAATTGGATAAAAAGTCGTTGCGCGGATACCCGGTTTCAATGAGGCGCTCGCGATTGATTCCAAACGAGGTTTGAAACACCTCCGTACAAAACTTGTTCGGCGAAATCATATAATTATAGCGAGCCACGTCGACATCATAGCTTTTTACCATCTCGTCATATGAAATTCCGGAACGATAAAAGGTCGTGTCCTTGGCCACGTCGATATCGTGCGCGAGGCGCTTGAGCGGCGTGCCGTGCCACGTTTGCAAATACACCTGGTTTGGCTTTTTCCAAATGTACGTCGGCATCTTGCAGTTGATGATCCAGAACTTCGCGCGCGACAAATAGTAAAAATACGGAATGCTGAAATATTCCACGATTTTCGCACCCGGGATTTTCACATCCTTTTTCCGATGATTTTTAATGAACCATATAAACCGGTATCCTTCAAATCGCGGGTCGGCTTTCATTGCCTCGTAAATCGCTTTTGGATTGTCCGAGTATCCGCGGCCATGAAAGGAAATAAAGATCACGAGTTTTGGATCGACGGGAATGAGCCGATACGTCAGCTTGTAGCCAACTCGAACGAGTTTTCCCGCTATTTTTTTTAAATATCTCAAGATTTTCATAGCAGTGTTCTCACCTTCCTAGTCATTCGCTGAAAGATTTCAGCCAGTACAGCCACGCCAATCAAACAAACGCAAAAATAAAGGATCGGGTATGCAGGCAAACCAAACGTTTTTCCAACAATCATCGGAATCCGCTGCAAAATATAAATGCCGAAGATCCGTTCGCCGACCCACAAAAGAAATGGATCGTCCAGCTTCCATTTCATCATCACCCAAGTCACAAGCAACGCGAATAAAATCGCGTGCGCCTCATAAAACACCATGGACTTGCGGAGTCGATAGCAAACGACAAATCCCGTGGCCAGCAAAAGAAGAATGGCGCCATAGCGAAACGACGATCCTTTCACAAAACGATCGACTCGTTCCTGACTGGCACAAAAAATCATACCTGCCGGATAGCATAGAAACGTATTGTACCACCGGGTTCCGCTTCGGCTCTCTTGGAGCCACACCATCGCGAACAGCGACAAAACGACCATCGCGAACAACGCGTATTTTTTTTCTTTAAAAATTTGAAAGCAGGCGTATGTCATGGCGTACAACAGCAAAATCACGAACAAATACCAGTTCGAGTTCCCAACGCTTTCCCATCCGATACACGCGTATAAAATATGGGAAATTGAATAGGATTTTCCTAAAAAGTGCTGAATGACGACATACATGGCCACCGCCAACGAAAACAGGACGATCATCTCGCAAATCTTTTTTGGGATTTTCTCCAAATACCGTTCCTTTTGCCGCTCCAGACAATACATCACGCCATAACCGGAATAAAACAAAAATGTCGTCACGACGAGCTGACTCAACATTTTCCGAATCACGTAGTAGCCCTCGCTGTATGGAAGCGGAACGGTTAAATACTGGCAAAAATGCGACAGGAAAACCAAAAGCACAAAAATCCCGTTGATTTGAATTGTCGTCTTATGGGATAAATAATCCGAATTCCACCGTGTTGGCCGTCCATGCGCCAGCACCTGCAATCCCAGCAAGCCAAAAACAACCGTCATCAAACAATCTCGTCTTTCTTCAAGCATTCAATAAGGCGATCGGTATTTTTCCCGTCTTCAAAGGTCACAAGCTCCTTATACCGTTTTCGGTACAGCGGAACTTGTCCGCTTTCATAATTTCGAACAATGCACGCCGACAAATCCGACGCGTTCATGCAAATATCGCCAAACGCGTTGTCCGGATTGAGCATCAGCTTGGTGTTCTCGCCATAGTTCTCCAGACTCTCGTCTTTTTCCTCCCAATAGAAAATCACGTTGCTTCCCCGATAAAAGGCGTCGTACGCAATGGAGGAATAATCGGTGATCAAAATCTTGGCTTGTTTGAGCACGTCATCATACTTCGTTTCCGTGCTAATGTATTTTTGCAACGGATACGTCTTTCCTTTGACGGCATCCAAAAACAAAGGATGAACGAGCACGGTGACCTTTTCGCGCAGCGATTCGGGAATCGCCTCGATCATTCGCTCAATCATATGATAATACTTCGTTTCCGTAAAATCATACCGCGCCTCGTTGTATTCCCAAGGACGCCATGTCGGCATAATGACGATTCGATCCGCCGTCGGCAGCCATTCGTTTTTATCAAACTTCGGCAGTCCGGTAATATACAACACGTCTTCCGGATACCCGCCCAGCTCGATAAAGTGGCGAGCCTCAGCCACCGAAGAAGTCACGACCCGGTACTTTCCTTTTAATTTTAATGGTTTGAAAAATCTTCTCGATTCAGAATCCAGTGACACCATGTACATCACGCCATGTTGAAGGAACACGTAATTGTTGTTTTTGTCCTCCAGCTTTTTCAAGGCGTGGCGGTTGGCAATTCGCAAATCAATCGAGTGCACGAGCATTTCCGATCCAATGAATGTCGTCGCGCGGAAAAATTTCAAGTAATGCTTAAAACTTCCTTTGAAAACGATATGGGAGCGATACTTTTTCGGAATCGACTGAATAAATGGATACGTTGGATCCAGGACGAAATCCACGTTTTCATATCCTTGGTCGATTAAACGCTCATACACGACGGACGCACTTTCCTCATACCGAGCGCTTTCCTTTTCAAACATTAAAATGCTTTTTTTCTTTGGAAGCAGCTTTGCCAGAAAATAAGCGGCGTTGATTTTAAGCTGCTGCCAAGGCGTGTCGCTAATATTCGTTTTCCGTACGGTAAAATACATCAAGTTGTTTTTCGACTGCCGGAAAAATACGGAAGTGTTGTATTCCGGAATCTGAATGACTTTTCCTTGATACAGTTCCCCTTTTCTTCGATCCTGGATTCGATACAAAATGCCTTTTTCCAATCCGAATCCTCGGGAATCGGTATAAGACAAATACACTTTGTTTTGAATATCGAATCGTTCGATTTCCTCATAATCCAACGCAAATGTGTAGGAAACCAAAGCCCTCCCTTTTCCAAGCCGGAAAAGCGTATGAAAACGCGAAGGAAGAATTTCATCGTGAATCTTGATTTGAAGCTGTTCCACCGGAAGATCAAGCGGATTGAGCAAAACGCCCACGCTACGCGCGATCCATTTCCGTCCTTGCTGGCGGAATGAATTTCTGACGTTGCCGATAGCGACCGCGTAGTTGTAGTAGTGGAGCGGATCGTCCTTGAACAAGTCATGGACGTCTTCCATGGAGTTGTCGATAATTTGCGAATACACCGCTGGCGCCCGTTTGATTTTCGCTTTATACTCCCGGTTCAAAGCGATGGTCCCAACTAAGACCCGCGGCAGGATTTCCAGCGTTTTGGGACAAGGAAACGATTCGATTTCAAAATCCATATACCGGCTGTGCCGGGAAATCGTCACGGTTTGCGCCGGTTCGATGGAATAAAAATGTCGTTTTCTTTCCATCTCCAGCACCGGCTTTAAAGATTTCTTAAAGAGCCGGTAGAAAAAATCGCTTTCCAGCGAAAGCCGAAGCCGAATGAGCTCGTTGATATAAAATCCGTATTTTTTCACGAGCCCGTAAAACTGAATGGTTTCCGGCAGCTGACGAATAAATTCCACTTCTTTTTTTCGAATCACGCCGCGAAACGCCACCACGATGTTGTGATCGGGATGGTCCCGCTGGATCTTCACGATTTGCTGGGCGATGTACTCGTTATAAGCCGGCGCGTTCAAATTGCCGACATAAACAAGCAGGTTTTCTTTTCCGTTGTTCGGGGCGTTTTCGATTCGCAAGTCCGACGGATTTCCCGTTGTCAGCAAATCTATAATTTTTTCCGGGATATCTTTGGCGCGGTAAGGACAAAACTCGTTCCAAAACAAAGTCCGGTCTTCCACTTTCGGATCGTTGAATTGCTGAACGACTTCCTCCACCGTTTCGCATTGAGGAAAGGGCAGCTTGTCAATCGAAAAGTACGTTCCCCGCTCGCTCATATATTCTTCCAAATCGTACGTAAATAAAATGATTTTTCGATTCGTCACACCAAAATCAAACATGACGCTGGAATAGTCGGTAATCAAGCCATCGCAGGCGGACAACACATCGTATGTTTCGTAATCCGATGGAAACGCCCGAACATGGCGGTACGTGGAAAAATCAATCGTATTCCCGACTAAAAAATGAAGATTGACCAGCAGTACCTGGTCGTCGGCAAGCTTTTCGTCCAGTTCCTTCAAATAGCCTTCAATGACTTTCTTTTGGATCTCGATCGACGCTTTCCGTCCCGTTCCCCGCCACGTCGGCATATAGGCAAACACTCTTTGATGGTTCAAGCCCAACGTTTGACGCATCTTCTTTCCAAATGCCTCATCGGCCAAATGCCAGTTTCTTGGATAGTCGCACGATAAAATCTTTCCGCGATATAGGTTTTCCAGCATGTAGTCTTTCATAAAGACCGCTTCCGTTAGCGGATTGGGAAACAGCGCGTAATCGCACATCAAATAATTTTTTTGAATATTGGAAAGCGAAACCGCGTTTTCCAGATCGCTTTTTCCCAATGTTTTTAACGGCGTGCCATGCCATGTGTTTAAATAGACTTGCTCATCCCGTTTTAAGAAATACACGGGAAAGGAGTTGTCCGTCAGCAAATATTTCGCGCTCGCCAGCTTTTTTTTGTATTCCTCGCTGTCGCGAATGACCAGTTCGATGTTCCAGCCATAAAACGCAAAGCGCTTTTTCGCGCTTTCCTTCGTTTCCTCGGTGACGACGAAAACCGGATGAAGCGATTTCCATTTCGGATTGCGGCAAATTTCCTCCAGCAGCGCGAACATGTTTCCATTCGTGTTTTTTCCCTGCCCGGCTTCCAAAAGAATATGATTTTCACAAATCGGAAGCGTGCTGTATTTTCGAAAGTTGGACGCGTCGCTTTTGAATTTATTGATCAATTTTCTAAATCGCATCGTTAGCCCTTCAATTCATCTTTGATTTGCGTCGTCGAAACGCCTTCCGTTCTTGGCAGGTAGACGACTTCGCAATAATCCTTCAATTCATCGAATTTATCTTTCCAGTCGTCCCCCATCACAAACACGTCGACATCGTGTTCCTGAATGTCCTTGACTTTCTGATCCCAGCACGTTTCCGGAATGACTTCATCCACATATCGAATCGCCTTGACGATTTCCATACGATCCTTGTCGCAGATTTGACACTTTTTTCCTTTGATCGCGTTAAACTCGTCGCTGCTGACCGCCACGATCAAATAATCGCCCAGCGCCTTCGCTCTTTTTAAAATATTCAAATGTCCGATATGAAACAAATCGAATGTTCCGTATGTAATGACTTTTTTCATGTTCAACCCCCTGTTTTACGAAAAGATCTTTTTCAAAAATCCCTTTTTCTCTTCTTTTGGCAAAAGCCTTTTTTTAAATTTCTCATCCAAAAATTTCTGCTTTTCCTTGCCTTTGAGTCCATTGAGCAAGTCGACGTATTCCGAATAATGCTCCGCTACCTCGTTCACCGGACCGATTTCCCGCAACTGTCCGCCTTCGATCCACATCCCCGTCGTGCAAAAGTTTTTCACTTGCTCCAGCGAGTGGGAAATGAAGAAAATCGTCTTTCCTTTGTCGTTGCGCAGCTGCATCATTCGATCCAGGCATTTTTTCGCGAATCCTTTGTCGCCAACCGACAACGCCTCGTCGACAATAAAGATATCGGGATCCAGCGCCAGCGAAATCGAAAAACCAAGTCTTGATTTCATTCCGCTGGAATACTTTTTCACCGGCTGGTATAAAAAGTCGCCAAGCTCGGAAAAATTGATCACATCCTGGGTGATGGCTTCGATTTCCTTTTTTTTCAATCCCATCAAAGCGCCTTTGACTTTGATGTTTTCCAACCCTGTCAGCTGCATGTTCAATCCCGTGTTGATGGCGATCAAAGCCTGCTCGCCATGGACCGTGATTTTCCCGGTGTCGATGTCCGAAATTCCGGACAGCAGCAGCGACAGCGTTGATTTTCCGGATCCGTTCGTTCCCAAAATTCCCACGACATCGCCTTTTTCGATTTGAAACGACACATCCTTTAACGCGTAAAACCGCTTGTTCGCGCTTTTGTGCTGGTTGTCCTTGTTGCGTAGCTCATAAATCTTGGAAACATGATCCGCGACTACGGCGTATTGTTTTTCGTCTTTTTTTTCCATGTTTCCTCCTAAATCAGATCAATGAATTTCTTTTTGAACTTGTACATGAGCATACAGCCAATCGTGAAGGCCGCCAACGTGAAAAGCCAGAAGTAAGCGGTCAGCGCCGGATGGTCCCAAAAGTTTTTTTGATAAAACACCGAATCGCGATATCCGTTGACGATGTAATAAAACGGGTTCAGCTTCATGATCGCGTTCAAAACGGTATGGAACGGCACATTGCTGTTAAAGTGGCAGTTCCAAATCAGCGGTGTGAAATAAAACAGCATCCGCGTCAGAGAAGTGACGAGCTTTTTCACGTCGCGCCATAACATCGTCAAGACGGAGAGAATCAAACCGATCGCTTCCACGATCACAAACGCGCAAAACGCGTAATACACTAAATTCAGCCAATACAAACTAGGCAAATAACCAAAGATCAGCAACGCCGCGAACGCGATGACGAGCATGCACAAGTGGTTGAAAAACTCTTTGCATACCACCGTCGCCGGCAAAACCGAAACCGGGAATTTCATTTTCGTAATCACATTGATTTTCGAATGGATCGCGGAACACCCCTGGGTGATGCAAGGCTGGATGAACCACCACGCCGCGTAGCCTACGATCAGCCACAGCAAATATGGCACCTCGATTCCATTCACCTCGATTGGTTTGCGGTTCCACGCGACACCAAAGATCAGCCAGTACGTAAAGACCTGGATCGTTGGCGACAGGAAATTCCAGACGATTCCAAATTTGGAATCCCGCATATCCGCCAGCAGCTCGTATTTGGCGATGCTGTAAATTCGAAATACGTTGGAAAAATTTTCTTTTAATACGTATTGAATACTTTTAAACATGGACAACTCCTTTTCATCTATTATAAGCAAAAATAAGCAAAAAATCTGCATAACGCAGATTTTTACTCTTCATTCAGCTTTTTTTCCTCGTCCGCATCCAACTCTTCGTCGATGTCTTCCTCGTCCTCGTCGCTATCGTCAATCGCGATCGTCGACGTATCCGTCACGCTTTCCGAATATGTGTGACGGGACCGAAGATCCCATGTGTTTCCTGCCATATTCAGGAAACGTCCATCCATGGAAAGGTCGGTATATAACTGCGCGATATTATCTTCCGCCTGCGTGGGCGTGAATCCCATCTCCTTGCTCACTTCCGTCCAAAGCTGCACGAAAGGAATAGGTTCCTGATGCGTTTTCAGCACTTGGTAAGCTGTCTCAACCATAGATTTACTCATATTTGATTTCTCCTTTTATTGTTTCAAATCCTTTTCAATCACATTGATTCCACGGCCTGCACCCCGATCAGACCGAGCGCGTCCGCTAGCACGATTTGCGTCGCCTTGACCAAGGACAGCCGCTGGTTTGTCAGTTCGCTGTCGTTCGAGTCGATTACCTTGCAGGCGTTGTAGAAGCTGTGGAACTTCGAAGCCAGATTTTGGATGTAGTGGCACATTTTATGAACCTGACGGGTTCTTGCGGTTTCCGACACGACTTTATTGTATTCCTGCAATGTCTTCATCAAGTCGATTTCCTTTTCATGTGTCAACCGGTCAAACGTTTCCGGCTTCGTCCATTCCGGCGCCTGTTTCAAGATCGAGCACATGCGGGCATGGGCGTACTGGGCGTAGTATACCGGATTTTCGTTCGATTTTCTTTTCGCAAGCTCCACATCGAAATCCAAATGGGAATCCAACGCTCTTTGCACAAAGAAATACCGCGCCGCGTCCACGCCGACGCTTTCGCACAACTCATTGATCGTCGTCGCGTTGCCGAGCCGTTTCGACATTTTCACCTCTTCGCCATCGCTGACCAGCCGAACCATCTGAATGATGTCCACATGCAAGTGATCCGGATCGTTGCCAAGCGCTTCCATACTCGCTTTCAAACGAGGAATATACCCGTGATGGTCGGCGCCAAAGAAGTCGACCAGCTCGTCGAAGCCCCGCTCGTATTTATTATTGTGGTACGCGATATCCGGAACAAGATATGTCAGCGAGCCATCCTGCTTGCGCAGCACCCGGTCTTTGTCGTCGCCGAAATCCGTCGTCCGAAACCACAGCGCGCCATCCTTTTCATATGTAAATCCTTTTTCCGCCAGTTTTTCGAGCACCGCCTCAACCGCGCCTTCATCGCGTAGCGCCTGCTCGCTCGACCACACGTCGAAGCCAACCCGGTAGGCGTCCAAATCCTTTTTAATTTTATCCAGTTCGAAACGGATGCCTTCCTTGCGGAAGAAATCAAGATTTTCCGGCGTTTCCTCCAAATACGCTGTTCCGTACGTTTCCGCCAGCTCTTTTCCTTTGTCTTCGATATCCTTGCCTAAATAGCCATCCTTGCCGATTTCCTTTTCGAAACCGAGCGCTTGCGCGTAACGGGCGTACAACGACTGGGCCAAATTGGCGATCTGGTTGCCCGCGTCGTTCACATAATATTCCCGGGTCACGTCGTAACCGGCTTTTGTCATAATGCGCGCGCACGAATCGCCCCAGGCCGCGCCGCGGGCATGGCCTAAGTGAAGCGATCCGGTCGGGTTTGCGCTGACGAATTCCAAATCCACTTTGATTCCATTGGCTGGTTGGGTACCATAGCCGGCTTGCTGACGCAAAATGTCCTCAACCACTTTCGCGAACGAGTCCTTTTTCAATGTCAAATTCAAAAATCCAGGTCCGGCGATTTCGATTTCTTCAATGCCCGCCGCCTCTTTCGGAAAATGATCCACGATTTCCTGCGCGATCAAACGCGGGTTTTTCCGCAGCGTCCTTGTCATTTGCATCGCGACATTGCTCGAAAAATCGCCATGTTCTTTATTTTTCGGAATTTCGATTCCGATTTGCTGCTCGTCCAGCGTCACGTCAAACGCGTCCTGGACAGCTTTCTGGATCGCTTTTTTTAATTGAGAATCTATTGACTGCATATTCCTTACTCCTTTTCCTGGATCTCCAATTTGAAATGAAACAACTGCTCGTTTCCATGCAGCGACAACGTGTACGCCACTTCCACGACATTGTTCTGAATTTCATATTTCTTTGTGAATGTTTCTACGTCGATGCGTCCATACGGAGTGTCGATCCATCCATGGGAAACCGGATCCAATCCGACATTCAGGTGAACGGTGACTTCCTGACGGCTCGTGATTTCACAATGCCGGTCATCAAAGCTATACCGAAACGCTCCATCCTTTCCCCCGAATTCGATGACTTGAAGACCCCCTTGCGTCCGGATCGTTCCCTCTCCTTCGTACACGACTTCATCGTTCGTAAGATCTTTTAAAACTATAAATGGTGTCATAGCGAATGTATAGTATCATGATTGGATTTTTTTTCAAACAAAACCCGCTTAAAACGTGTCGAATCTCGCTTTTTTCTTGACAAAATACACCCTTCGTCTCGTATGGGTTTCCATTTTCATCAGCGCCTTCACGATTTCGCTTTTTTCCGAAAGCTTTTCAACGCGGCCGCTGGCGCTTAAAACACCAATAGCCTCTTCCTCGTCTTTTTCCCGATACGGCAAATACATACTTGAATGGGAGAACTCCTCGTGGTAGTACAAATCCAAAGGAAGTCCCCGTTTTTCAATTTCGGAACGAATCGTTTCCACTTGCCGTGCGGAAGGATCCTCGATCCAGTCAAAAAGACGCCGCTCCAAAATGCGGGACGCGATATCCCGCAAATAAGGATCCTCGCTTTCCAATCCATCCTGGAACAAGGAGAACAGCCGGCACTCATCCAGTTTCATAAAAGAATTCAAATCATACGGCGCATCGAGCAGCGTCAGCGAAGAAGCCGGCAGCGTGTGCTTGATTTGCGCGTACCGCTGGTAAAACTTCGAAATCAGCAATTCGAACGCTTTCGCGTCCGGATGCAAATACACCTGCCAGTACATGTGGTAACGCGCCATGATGTAATCCTCCACCGAATGGATCCCGCTTTCTTTAATGCATAGCCGGTGGTCGCAAACCCGCAGCGTGCGCAAGATCCGCTCCAAATCAAACGTTCCATAGCTCGTGCCGGTTTCATACGCGTCCCGCAGCAAATAATCCATTCGATCCGCGTCCAGCTGCGAGGAAATGATTTG
The DNA here is from genome assembly GCF_004793885.1 of Dubosiella muris. GTDB lineage: Bacteria > Bacillota_I > Bacilli_A > Erysipelotrichales > Erysipelotrichaceae > Dubosiella > Dubosiella muris. The sequence continues at coordinate 61,169 of NZ_SRYG01000011.1, read as the reverse complement.
ATTGAGCACGAACACCGGATGCTGGTGGCGAAGAATGGCCACGATCTCAAGCGGCAGATCCAATTCATACGAAGTCAGAACTTGATGAATTTGGGAATGCGGATCCAAAATCACATCCACGCTTACTTCCTCGTGCCGCTTTTTGGTGAGCGACTCGTAAAAATGGGAAAAAGGTCCATGCCCTAAATCGTGCAGCAAAGCGGCGCTCATCGCAATGATCTTTTCCCGCTCGCTCAACCCGTTTCGCATATCTTCGACTTCGTGAACCATCCGGTTCACAATTTCATACACACCCAGCGAATGGGCGAATCGGGAATGCTCGGCCGTATGATACACATAGTAATTGCCACCCAGCTGATGGATGCGGCGCAGGCGCTGAAACTCCCGGGTTTGCAGCAGCTCCCAAAGAAGCTGATATTCAATATGAATGTACCCATGGATTGGATCGCGCAAAACTTTCCGTTCTTCGCATTTTTGATTGAGTTTCATCGCCTTTTCCCTCCTTTTTCGGAATAAAAACACCAAAATCCGATATTTTTTCTCTTAAATTAAGAACGATTCTTAATCTTTTTCTTCTATTCGTTCTTCTTTTACTACTTCAAACAGCAGCGAAGCGTTTTGCTTCGACACTTGTTTTTTGATTTCCAGAATCCGGATTTCCAGAATCCGGGCGCCAAACTCCAGTCGCAGCAAGTCGCCCTCTTTTACTTCCTGGGATGGCTTCGCCGCTTTTCCGTTGACGTGTACCCGGCCTTGCAAAGCGAGCTCTTTAGCCGCTTCGCGCCGTTTTAAAATCCGGGCCGTTTTTAAATATTTATCCAGTCTCATTCGTTTTCCTTTCTCATCATGGTTTTGCTGGCTTGCGTGAGCAAGTCGATGACTTTCAGCAGCAAATCCAAGTATTTCGATTTCTTCTCCAATGTGATTTCAATGCGCCGGTCTTTCAGCTTCAACGAGATTTTTTTCGACAGCGCGCTCATGGCCGTGAACAGCTTCGCCCCGTCGACGCGGCTCGACCATTCTGGCGTCATCTTGATCACGACGTGCGTGGTCGTTTCCCGCATGGAATCGACGCCTTCCTCGTTGACGAACAAATCCAGCTGGCGCTGTTTGAACAGCTGCTTGACTTCTTTTGGCATTTTTCCAAACAAGTCGATGATGCGCAATTCGTAATCATGAAGCGCCTGCAGGCTTTTTGCCGCTTTGATTTCCTGATACAAGTCGAGCTTGTCGCCATCGTTTTCGGTAAACTGGGACGGAATATACCCATTCACATGAATCTGCGCGCTCTTTTCAGGTTTTTGTTCCACGAGTTTTCCTTGTTTTCGAGCGATTGCGTTCGACAACAGTTCCAGATACATATCCAAACCGACCTGGTCGATGAAGCCGGCTTGCTGCGGTCCCAGCATGTCGCCCGCGCCGCGAATCGTCAAATCCCGCATCGCGATCTTGTATCCCGATCCAAGCTCCGTGAACTCCTTGATGGATTGCAACCGCTTATGCGCTTGCTCGGTTAGCTCTTTATGCGGATCGACCATCAAGTAGCAATACCCGATTTTATCCCGGCGGCCGACGCGACCGCGGATCTGGTACAGCTGCGACAAGCCGAAATGATCCGCCTGGTCGATAATGATCGTGTTGGCGTTGGCGATATCCAATCCGGTTTCAATGATCGTCGTGCAGACGAGAATTTTATATTTACCGCTCGAGAAGTCGTACATGGTCGACTCGATGTCTTCTCTGGACATCTTTCCATGCGCGACCGCGATTGGCACATCCGGGAATTTCTTTTGAAGCTTTTTGGCCACCGCGTAAATATTGGCCACGCGATTGTATAAATAAAACACCTGGCCGCCCCGCGCGAGTTCCCGTTCGATCATTTCCTCTACCGCACTGCCCCGCTTTTCAATCACATACGTTTGAATCGGGTGCCGGTGCGCGGGCGGCGTGTTCAGTTGCGAAATCGTTCGAACGCCAATCAAGGACATTTGTAGCGTTCTCGGAATTGGCGTCGCCGACAAAGAAAGAACGTCAATCGTGTCTTTCATTTCCTTGATTTTTTCCTTGTGCTCCACGCCAAACCGCTGTTCCTCGTCAATGATTAAAAAACCTAGATCTTTGTATTCGAACGACTTGCTTAGCAGTTTATGGGTGCCGACAACCAGGTCAATCGTCCCGTTTTTCAATCCTTCCTTGATTTGCTTGATTTGACTGGCGGGAACGAACCGGTTGACGAGCGCGATGTTCGCCCCGGTCGATTCGAACCGTTCTTGTAGCGTCTTATAGTGCTGCATCGACAAAATGGTCGTCGGGCACAAAAACACGACTTGCTTGCCGCTCGCGATGGCCTTGAAGGCGCATCGCATCGCCACTTCCGTCTTGCCAAAGCCAACGTCGCCGCAAAGCAAGTGATCCATGGGCTTCGGTTTTTCCATTTCCATTTTGATTTCATGCACCGCTCTTGTTTGGTCAAGTGTCGGCTCGTATTCGAACGCCTCGTCAAACTGCGTCTGCAGCGCGTCGTCTTTTGGATAGGCGTAGCCGATTTCCTCGTTTCGATGCGCATACAACTCAATGAGCCGGGACGCGATTTCTTCGATTTTGGCGTTGACACGCTCTTTCGTCTTTTGCCACTGGCTGCTTCCAAGCTGGGAAAGCTTGACGCCCGCCCCTTCTTTGGAAATGTATTTTCGGACAAGCTGAAACTGCGAAAGAGGCACAAACAGCTCGTCGCCGCCCCGGTATAAAATATGCAAATAATCCGCCGCTTTTCCGTTCGTTTCACGCGTCACGATTCCTAAATACTGCCCAATGCCGTATTGGCCATGCACAACATAGTCGTTTTTTTCCAGCTCCAGCACATTTTCCAAAATCTGCCCTTCCTTGAACGTTTTTTGGTACCGCTGATGTTTAGGCTCCTGTTCAAACAGTTCTTTGCTTGTAAACACTTCGTGGTTTTCATATGAAAATCCTTCATAAAAACAATCAGGAACAAATCGGAGCGGAAAAGGACTCAAGCTTTCGACTTTTTTGCGTTCTTCTTCGTTCAACGCGAACTGCGCATCCGGATGATGGGTTTCAAAAAACTGGGACAGAGGCTCTTTGACTTGGTCCAGAGGATAAATTTTCGAAACAAGCGGATCATGCAAATCCTGAAATTCGTGGAACATGAGAAAAGGCCTCTTTTTTTCCATCGCGTATAAATCATGAAACATGATATACCGGCTCAGCGCCTTCCGGTCCTGAATCATTTCCTGCAAGAAGGCGATGTTGTCCTCGTTGAGTTTTTTCGCGGCTCGTTCCACTTGCTCCTGACTCGATAAAATGACTTCGCCATCCACGTAGTCAAGCAAACTGTCGCTATGTACGTAACTAAAATACAAATACAGCCTCGCCTCGGGTTCAAACGTTTCCAGCGCCCGCAAATCCGCTTCGATATGATCGTTGAGCCGTTCCGCTTCCTCGTCCGAAAGAGCGCCTGCTTCCTTTTCGAGCTTTTGGCTGACAAGCGCTTTGATTTCCTCAATTTGCTCGTCCTGGAATAAAATATCAGTGGCTGGTCCAATCGTGCATTCGGTTTGGGAGGCAATCGTGCGCTGGGTCGTTTCATTGATCAAACGAATCGAGTCGATTTCGGTATCGAAAAACTCAATGCGTACCGGATGCTCGTACCCGAGCGGATACACGTCCACAATGCCGCCCCGGGCCGCGAAAGTGCAGGGCCGGTCGACATAGTTGACCTTGCCGTAGCCAATCCGGTTCAGCTTTTTTTTCAGAGCCGCCATTTCCAGTTCCTGTCCGACATGGAACGTGAGGATGTTTTCTTTCATCAATTCATAGGAAGGGAGGAAACGCAAAAAGCCCGCCGTATTGCAGACGATCAACCGCGGTTTTGGATTTTTAACAAGCTGCGTCAACGTGCCGAGCGCCGCTTCCCGGTCTTCGGGCGAAGCGGCGATTGCCTGGACGCGCAGCGATTCTTCCATCGTGAACAGCAGACAATCTTCTTCCATCGCGGCAATCCGTTCATAAAGCTGATTGGCTTCGTACCGGTTTCGCTTGACGATGATGCGCGTTTTCCGGTCCACCTGGAACGCCGCTGTCAAAAGCAGCGCCTCCTCCATTGGATACAAATGCCCGATCCGGTTTTCTTTGCGCAAAATGGCTTGCGTCACCGGATTGGTTTCCAGTTTTTTTAAAATTGGATCAATCATATGAATTCCCTACTTCTTATTAAAATGGTTCATGGTGTCGCTGTACGGATGGTCGATCGCATAAATTGCGGCCTGCGCGGCCAAATCCGTCGCCGCTTCGATGTCTTCTTTTTCCGCGGGACGGAATTTCCCAAGCACCCAGTTGATCATCGGAATGCGAGGATCTTTTCCTACGCCAATCCGGATGCGGTCGAACTCCTGCGTAAAAATGCATTGAATCACGCTTTTGATCCCGTTGTGACCACCGGCGCTTCCTTTTTGACGCAGGCGGATCTTTCCTACCGGCAAATCGACATCGTCATATAAGACGAGTACGTCTTCTGGCGCTGCTTTGTAAAAATCAAGACATTGCCGCAAGGCGATGCCGCTTTCATTCATATACGTGAGCGGCTTTAACAAAACCACGTCTTCTCCATGGACTTTCGTCTTGATCCACTGGGATGAAAACTTTTCCTGGTTCCACGTTTCACCAAGCTCCCTTGCGATTTTATCCATCGTCATAAATCCGGCGTTATGGCGCGTATTTTCATATTTTAATCCTGGATTTCCCAATCCTGCTATAATTTTCATCGTCTTTCTCCTCCTAACAAAAAAACGGGAATGTCCAATTCCCGCTTATTCGATTTCTTTTCCTGGTGTATACAAGATACACAAATGGCGATTGACACCCTCTCCTTCCGAACGGGTGGAGATATCGGCCATCTTCGCTAAAGAATTGTGGATCGCTTTGCGTTCATCGGCCGGCATCGGATCCAGTTCGGCATCGACTTTCGTCCGGCGGACATCTTTGGCCACCCGAATCGCCATACGGCAAATCTTCTCATACCGATCTTTTTTATATCCGTTGACATCAATGAGCAAGCGAACTCTTCTTTTAAACGCGGCGCTCGCGGCGGCTTTTACAAGCCGGTTGAAAGCTTGCAGCGACTTTCCGTTTTTTCCGATCAGGATCGCGTTATTGTTAGTGTTCACCATGACGCGGTAAAAATCGTCGCCGTCTTTTTTGACTTCCGTTTCGCCATCCAGCTGCGCGTTGTCAAAGTAAGTCTGGATATAATCATGAATAAATTGTTGAATGTCTTTATCACAATACACTTCGATTTCCACGGTTTTTCCGATACCTAGAAATCCAGCCTTTTCTTCGAGAACCGTGTAGGTCAATTCCTCCACAGTTACCTCTTTGGCCTGCGCCGCTTTTTTCAGCGCCTCTTCAAGTGTTTTTCCGGTAAATTTTTCAAACTCCATGATTTCTCACCTACTTTTTCTTTGTTTTATCTTTGTCCATAATCACAAAATGAAGGAACAGGGACTGAATCGAACGAATCACCGACGATACGAGCCAGTAAAACGACATGGCGATTGGCCAGCTTAAATACATCACCGCGATCAAAGCGGTCGAGAAATACATCGTCGTATTCATCGTGTTGGCCATTCCGTTTTCCTGTTTCAAATACTTCTTTTGTTTTACATTGTTTTTCTTGTCATCGTATTTCTTCAGCCATTTTGGCAGCTGCAAAGAAATGATTTGGAATATGATCATCAAAACATAAACGATCATTGGTCCCCATTGCACGTCGCCCGAACCAAAGCTCGTGAACGCCGCGATTGGCGTTTCCGACAGCGGCATGCCAAAGAAGGTTCCGTACACGACCGCGGCCGCCCGCATCGTCGCGTAGTACACGCCCATCATGATTGGCAGCTGAATGAAGGTGACCAAAATGGATCCAAATGGATGGATATCGTATTTCGTGTACACTTTCTGCATTTCCTGCGCCATCATCATGCGGGAACGCTCGTCGTCTTTTCCTTTGTATTTGCTTTGAAGGCGCTCGATTTCCGGCTGCGCCTCCTGCATCCGCTGCATCGAAAGCTGGGATTTGTACGTAAACGCGAAGACGAGAATCTGAATGAGCAACGTCGCTAAAATAATTCCGATTCCCGCATCCGTCCACGATGCAAACACGTTGATTAGCTGCGCAATCGGCCATACGATCAATCCGTCGAACCAGCTCGCGGATAACGCTTCGCTAAATGAAGTCGGCTCGATTGTGATCGTATCCTTGTCACCAAGCTTTTCATATTTCTTTTTCAATGCCTCGTCGCTGATATCCGACACGTTGATCCGGCCTTTTTCAACGACCATTTGCTCGCTGGCGATGATTTGATCGACTTTTGTTTTTCCATCCGTTCCTCGCGGATTGGAACAGCCGGTCAAACCAAGCAGGACAAATGCGCAAAGCATGAAAATCTTAAACTTGCTTTGTAAAAAATGAGTCATCTTTGTTCCTTTCCTTGTCGTCTTCGGTCAAGCTTTCTCTTGCTTGTTTCAAGTTCTTTGAAGTTTTGCTCGAACGTTTGTTTTTGATAAACCGGACGAACGATCAGGATCGTGTCATACGCTTCATCAAACGTATATAGCGCGTCGATCATTCCGCGGATCTGCCGCTTTACCTTGTTGCGCGCGACAGCGTTTCCGAGTTTTTTTCCGACACTGATCCCGACACGCGCGTGTTCTTCTTTCTTCGGTTGATAATAAAAAACAAACGCACTAGACTTGATATATTTCCTTTTCTGGATAATCGAAGAAAACTCGTAGTTTTTACAAACTCTGCACTTCTTTTTCATACATCTTTATCCAGACAAAAAAATCACCTAAACTGGTGATTTCTATGCGGATAATACCTTTCTACCTTTTGCTCTTCTGCGAGCTAGAACTTTACGACCACCGACGGTAGCCATACGAGCACGGAAACCATGAACTGTTTTGTGTTTTCTCTTACTTGGCTGATATGTTCTTTTCATGTCATTCACACCCCTCAGTCTTCTATTAATTTTCAAATAAGATTGCTGACTCATTATAGCAAATCCCCTACACCCCGTCAACACATGTTTTTTCCGATTCCACCAATAAATATAAAAGGAAAAGAGCGGAAAACCCTCGGTTTTTCCCACAAAAGAGGGGATAACTTTTTCTTGTTTTTCCACGTGCGGGGATAAAAGGGGATAATTTCCACAGGTTTTCCCCTTTTATCCCCCTTAAAAACCGCTCGGGGATTTTGGGGATGGGGAAAACTGGGGAAAATCACTTTTACGTTTTACCTATCCGTTTTTTCTCATTTTTCCATTGGGGACAACCAAAGTTTTCCCCACTCTTTTTCGCCAGTTTTCCCCAATACTCCCAATAAGGAAAAGTTTATCCACATTCTACATTGGGGATATTGTGGAAAACTCAAGATTTGATTGCCCGTTTTTCCCCTTTCATGTATAATGAAAACCTAAAAGGAGGGATCGTATGCCCGCGAATTTTGACCGGATGTGGGAAAATGTCCTAAAAAAGATCCATAGTTCGCACTATTTCAACGACCAGGATTTTCAGGCGTGGATCTATAAAACGACATTATTTAAAATTGAAAACGACATCGCGTACATCGCATACCGATCTTCGATCACCAAAGCCATCATGGAACGGCAGCTGGCGATTTTCGAATCGACGCTAAGCGAGGAATGGTCTTCGCCAGTCCGGATCCATTTAATCGAATACAAGGAAATGGAACAAATGATGCCGGAAGTCATCGTGCAGCAACGAACGAACACGCTTCTGGAAAACAAGTTCAATCCGACGTACACGTTCGAAAATTTTATCGAAGGAAACAGCAATCAGGAAGCCTACGCGGCGTGCTTTGCGGCCTGCAATCAAATTTCTTTTCCCGCATTCAACCCGCTCATGCTTTATGGAAACTCCGGTCTGGGAAAGACGCATCTTCTCCACGCCGTCGGCAACTACTTGTCCGCCGAACGCCCCGAAGCAAAAGTCATCTATATGTATAGTGGTGACTTTGTCACTTTGCTTATCGACGCCATGAAAGCCAAAAGCATCCATGGAAACACGGTCGACCGGGTCAAAGAACAGCTTCTTGACTGTGACTATTTTCTGATTGACGATATTCAGAACCTTCAGCACACTTCAAGTCAGGAAGTTTTTTTTACGGTTTATAATCAGCTGATCCAAAAAAACTCGCAAATCATCATTACGTCCGACATCCATCCAAGAGAGCTTAGCGGCCTGCAAAACCGGCTCGTTTCCCGATTCTCCTCCGGTCTGGCGATCAATATTTCCAAACCGGGCTTCGAAACGAGCAAAGCCATCCTGAAAAAAAAGCTGGAAGGAAGGGAGGACATCATTAGCGACGACGTGCTGGACTATTTGGCGCTCACGTTTTCCAACGACGTCCGCAATTTGGAAGGCAGCCTCAACCAGCTCATTTTCCAGTCCACACTGTTCAATCCCGATATCATCGACATGAAATTCGCGATGGAGCATTTGGGAAAAGAACCCGTGATCGAAAAACGAAGCGAGCTGACGATCCGGGAAATAAAAAAAGCCGTTTCACAGTTTTACGGCTTGTCGTACGCGGATCTGGAAGGGAAGTCAAGACTCAAACAAATTATGAACGCCCGGCACATTTGCGTGTATTTATCACGGGAAATGCTGCATAAACCGTATATGCAAATTGGAAAAGACCTGGGAAACCGCGACCATACAACCATTCAGTCGTCGTACAACCGCGCGTGCGAGCTCATGAAAAAAGACAACGCGTTTCGAATGGCCGTCGACAAAATAAAAGAGAAGCTCATGTAGTTTTCCCCATTTTTCCACAGTCTTTCAACAGCGAAAATCTAACAATTTCGGCGTCGTTATCGCGCGAAACGAAGTTTTCCCCAGTTATCCACGCCCTTATTGTTGTTACTTTATATAAATAAAAGAAAAACACACATCAAAAAAGGAGTCTTTATGAAATTCACAATCAATCGAAAATACCTCTCCGACAAGCTCACGATCGTGTCGCGGGCGATTTCCATGTACTCACCACTTCCCGCTTTGTCCGGGATCTGGATCGAAGTCATGAAAGACAAAATTCAATTAACCGGCAGCGATTCGACCATTAGTATCCAATCCACGATTTATCCGGATGAAATCAACCATTTGCACATCGAGCAAACCGGTTCGATTATTGTCGAATCCAAATATTTGCAGGAAATCGTTCGAAAAATGGATTTTGATACCATTGAATTTGAATTGATGGATACGACGTTGCTGCGCATTTCGAACAAGCAGGGTGTGTTCCATTTAAACGGTATCGAAAGCAACGCGTATCCGGAACTTGATTTTTACCAGCCAAAAACCGAATTCAAGCTTTCGAAAAACCAGCTGCGTACGATCGTGACACAAACCGCGTTCGCCTGCTCGGATAAAGACAGCCGGCCGGTGCTGACCGGGATCAATTTCAAAGCCATCGACACGCAGTTGTTTTGTTCCGCAACCGACACGTATCGGCTGGCTCGAAAAATTGTACAATTAGAGCAGCCGATGGACTTCAATATCACGATTTCCCAAAAATCGCTTGGCGATGTCGTGAAGTCGCTGGAAGGGGAAGAAAACGATGTTGACATTTTTGTCGACAATAAAAAAGTGCAATTCGTTTTCGACGACACGTTGTATCAAACCAATTTGCTGGATGGCGCCTTTCCGGATGTCGAACGGATCATTCCGAAAGAATTTATCAGCTTTTACCAGTCGGATTCGACGGAGCTGGCGCGGGCGATTGATCGAACAAACTTTATCCGCAAGGACAAAGTCCATTTGATTCGGCTGGAATGCGCCGCCAAGGAAGTGCATTTGAAGACGCGCTCGAGCGAGATTGGCGATTCCAACGAGATCTTGATGTCGGCGATTTACAATGGCGAGGATCTGACAATCACATGCAACGGAACCTATATGCTGGACGCGATCAAGGCGTTGAATGGTGAACGGGTGGAAATCGACTTTACAGGTGTGCTCAAGCCGTTTCGCTTAACGAACCCGGAGGACCAGTCCGTTTTGATGATCGTTGTCCCGGTTCGTAGCTTTGATTAGAAGTATTGTGAAGATACTTCTTTTTTTCTTGTGTATACCGGAATTATATGGTAAAATCAATAAATTTATGCTATAATTAGGAACGATAGGAGCTATTCATTTATGAAATTGAAAATACATACGGACTACATCACGTTAGGCCAGCTTTTGAAGAAAGGCGATCTTATTCAAAGCGGCGGCGAAGCGAAAGGATATTTAAATTCTGTCGAAGTTCTTGTTAATGGCGAGAAGGATCAAAGGCGGGGACGCAAAATACGTCCCGGCGACGTAGTGGAAACCAACGGAGTCAGGATCGAAGTCGAATGAATATCAGGAAATTGAAGTTCTATCATTTTCGAAATTATGACAAGGCTTCTTTTTCTTTTGACGAAAATACGATTCACGTGCTGCAAGGGAAAAACGCGCAAGGCAAGACGAACATCGTCGAAGGCATTTATTTTTTGTCGCTGCTGCGCTCGTTTCGAACGAACAAGCTGGCGCATCTTGTCAAGCATGGCGAAGCGTCTTTTGTGATCGAAGCCGACGTGGAATCCAAAGGTCGGATCGAGGAGCTGAAAGTCGCGGTTTCGGATTCAAAAAAACAACTGTTTCGATTCAACGATCCGGTCGCGAAGTATTCTTCGTTTGTCGGCATGGTGAACGCGATTTTGTTTTGTCCGGACGATATGACGCTGTTTTCGGACGCGCCGGCGGCGCGGCGCAAGTTTATCGACATGGAGCTGATCAAACTGTCAAAGTCGTATACGGCGACTTTGTCGCACTATCAGAAGCTGCTCAAAGAAAGAAACCAGGCGCTGAAGCAGCCATACGTCGACCGTTCCCTGCTGGATGTGTATACGCGACAGATGATTCAGGATCAAAAAATCATCATTTCCCAGCGTCATCGCTTTCTTGACGAGCTGATGGAAAAAGTAAGAACTTTGTATCCTTTTTTTAGCGACGGGCAGGAACGGATGGAGGCGCGTTACGAAACGTTTGTGTCCATCGAGGAAGACGATTTGCAGCAGGCGATGCGCGCCTGCTACGAGAAGACGCTGGAACGCGATCTTCAATACAAGAACACGCAAATCGGCGTGCATAAGGACGACTTCGTCTTTTTGCTGGACGGAGTGCCGCTGGTGGAGGCGGCCAGCCAGGGACAAAAGCGCAGCGTGCTGCTCGCGCTCAAGCTCGGTCTGGCGCAAATCGTCTATGAAAAAGGCGGCCAGTATCCGATTCTTTTGCTGGACGACGTGTTCAGCGAGCTGGATGAAAGCCGACGCCGCAAGCTGATCGCGATGCTGCCGGAAACGATGCAAATATTTATCACCAGCGCCGAGCCAATCCCGAAATCGTGGTTCGAGCGGCCGGTGAAATTTTACGAGATTGAGAACGGGAAGATAAAGGAGGACTTGCATGAGTGAACATAAAAACGAAGAATTTTTAAAATTTGAGGAGATGGAAAACGAAGCGACGTTTGTCGACCATTCCTACACCGCCGACGACATTCAGGTGCTCGAGGGACTCGAAGCGGTTCGGCTTCGTCCCGGGATGTACATTGGCTCGACAAGTTCTCGCGGCTTGCATCATCTCGTCTGGGAAATCGTGGACAACGGCATCGACGAGGCGCTTGCGGGCTTCGCGAACCAAATCGACGTCGTCATCGAAGCGGGCAACGTCATCGCGGTGCGCGACAACGGTCGAGGCATGCCGGTAGGCATTCACGAAAAGACAGGCATCAGCGCGGTGGAAACGATTATGACCGTCCTGCACGCGGGCGGTAAATTCGGCGGCGGCGCGTACAAGGTGTCGGGCGGTTTGCATGGCGTGGGCGCCAGCGTCGTCAACGCGTTGAGCGAATGGATGGAAGTCACCGTTTTCCAGGATGGAAAAGTGTACTTTATCCGCTTCGAGGATGGCGGGCATACGGTCGAGCCATTGAAAGTCATTGGCGAGACGACTCAAACCGGCTCGCTCGTCCGGTTCAAAGCCGATCCGCGCATTTTTAAGGAAACGACAGAGTACGACTACGATATTTTGAACACAAGACTTCGTCAGCTCGCTTTTTTGAACCGGGATATCCGTCTGACGTTGAAGGACGAGCGCGATCCGGAAGAAGCGCGTCAAAGCGACTACCACTACGAGGGCGGAATCATCGAGTACGTGGAATATCTTAACAAAGGAAAACAGACGATTTCGGACCGGGTCATTTACGTGGACGGCCTGCAGGACAACATTTTCGCGGAAGTGGCGCTCCAGTACAACGAGGGGTACCAGTCCAACATTTACTCTTTTTGCAACAACATCAACACGCACGAAGGCGGTTTTCACGAAGACGGTTTCCGGCTGGCGCTGACGCGTGTCATCAACAAATACGGAAAAGACAACAATTTGCTGAAGAAAGACGAAACGCTTTCGCAAGACGACGTGAAGGAAGGGCTGGTGGCGATCATTTCCATCAAGCATCCGGATCCGCAATACGAAGGACAGACGAAAACGAAGCTTGGCAATTCGGAAGTTCGAAAAATCGTTTCCAACATCGTGGGCGAGAAGATGCAGCGCTTCTTTTTGGAAAATCCGACAATCGCCAAGTCGATTGTTGAAAAAGCGATGGTCGCCTCCAAGGCGCGCATTGCGGCGAAAAAAGCCCGCGAGCTAACGCGGCGCAAGTCGGCGCTGGACGGGATTTCCTCGCTGCCGGGTAAATTGACGGACTGCTCGAGCAAAGACGCGAGCGAGTGCGAGATTTACATCGTCGAGGGAAATTCCGCCGGTGGTTCGGCTAAGCAGGGACGCGACGCGAAAACGCAAGCCATCCTGCCGCTGCGAGGAAAGATTTTGAACGTGCAAAAGGCGCGGCCGAACCGTATTTTTGAAAACGCGGAAATCCGCAGCATGATCACGGCGTTTGGATGCGGCATTCAGGACGAAGTGGACGTGTCCAAGCTGCGCTACCACAAAATCGTCATCATGACCGATGCCGATGTCGATGGCTCGCACATTTGCACGCTGATGCTCACGTTCCTGTACCGGTTCATGAAGCCGGTTATCGACGGGGGCTATGTGTACATCGCCCAGCCGCCGCTGTACAAAGTGCAAAAAGGAAAAAAGATCGCCTACGCCTACAAGGAACAGGAAATGGATACGCTGCGCGCCGAATTTAAAGAAGGCTACAAAGTGCAGCGCTACAAAGGTCTTGGCGAGATGGACGCGGAACAGCTGTGGGAAACGACGATGGATCCAAAGCACCGGATCCTGAAGCGGGTCACAGTTGAGGACGCGATGGAGGCCGACGCGGTGTTCGACATGTTGATGGGAGAAGACGTCGAGCCAAGACGCGATTTCATTCAAACGAACGCGACATACGCAACATTAGATTACTAGGAGGTCCGGCATGCCAGAACATGAAAACATGGAAGAATTCGAAATATTAGAGTCTCAGCACGACCAGGTCGAAAACGTTGAGATCTCGAAAGAAATGAAGGAGTCGTTTCTCGACTATTCGATGTCGGTCATCGTGCAGCGCGCGCTGCCGGATGTGCGGGACGGTTTGAAACCGGTTCACCGCCGGATTTTGTATGCGATGAACAGTTTGAATATGACGGCCACGGTGGCGCACAAAAAAAGCGCCCGGATCGTCGGCGATGTCATCGGCAAGTACCATCCGCATGGCGATACGGCCGTATACGACGCGATGGTGCGCATGGCGCAGGACTTTTCCTACCGGTATCCGCTCGTGGACGGCCACGGCAACTTTGGCTCCCTGGATGGCGATGGTGCGGCGGCGATGCGTTATACCGAGGCGCGGATGTCGAAGATCTCGATGGAGATGGTGGCCGACATCAACAAGGAAACGGTCGACTTCACGCCGACGTACGACTCGGAAGGCGAGGAGCCAGTCGTTTTGCCTAGCCGCATTCCGAACTTGCTGCTCAACGGGGCGGTCGGGATCGCGGTTGGTATGGCGACCAACATTCCGCCGCACAATTTGAATGAAACGGTGGATGGCATCAAGGCGGTCATGGACGATCCGGATATCACGGTGCCCGAGCTCATGGAACACATTAAAGGACCGGATTTTCCGACGGGCGGCATTATTTTGGGCCGCAAGGGAATCCGCCAGGCATATGAAACAGGAAGAGGTTCCATCTCGATTCGTTCGAAGTACCGGGTCGAGGAATTGAGCCAGGGCCGTAAGCGAATCATCTTTTATGAAATTCCTTACGCCATCAACAAAGCCAACTTGATGACGAAGATGGCGGCTCTCATTCGGGATAAGGCGCTGCAAGGCGTCACGTATTTGAACGACGAAAGCAACCGCGAAGGCGTGCGCATCGTCATGGAGCTGAAAAAAGACGCGCAGGAAGATGTGATTTTGAATCAGCTGTTCCGATTGACGCCGCTTCAAAGCTCGTTTGGCATCAACATGCTCGCCTTGGAGCACGGAAAGCCAAAACAGCTGACGCTGAAGGAAATCATCGTCGACTACATTGATCATCAAACGGATGTGATTATCCGAAAAACGAGATATGAATTGCGTAAAGCGGAAGAACGGGCGCATATTTTGGAAGGATTGCGGATCGCGCTGGATCATTTGGATGAAGTCATTCATATGATTCGCTCCTCCCATAAAGATGAAAACGGATTGAACGCTGATCTGTGCGCGGCGTTCGGATTCTCGCCGGTGCAGGCGAAAGCCATTTTGGCGATGCAGCTGCGGCGGCTGTCGGGATTGGAACGGGAAAAAATCGAAAACGAGTACCAGGCTCTTTTGAAAACGATTGCCGACTTGAAAGACATTTTAGCCAACCATTCCCGGGTTCTTCAAATCATTCGCGACGATTTGGACGAAATGGTCAACCGGTTTGGCGACGAGCGGCGAACCGAGATCGCCGATTCCTATGTCGACATGGAGGACGAGGATTTGATTCCTCGCGAGGATATCATTATCACATTGACGGAGTCAGGCTATATTAAAAGGCAGCCGGTCGATACGTACCACGCCCAAAACCGCGGCGGACGCGGAATCAAATCCGTGACGCTCAACGAAGAGGATTCGGTGGATACGATGGTGGCGATGACGACGCATAACCACATTTTGCTGTTTACGAACAAAGGACGGGTGTATCGTTTGAAGGGCTACAACATTCCAAACGCTTCCCGCACGGCGAAAGGATTGCCAATCGTCAATATTATCGAGCTGCTGCCGGATGAAAAAGTGCAGACGCTGCTGCCGATCCCGGAAGACAAGGAAGGCGTCGAGTCGTTGTTGTTTGTCACGAAAAACGGATTGGCGAAACGCACGCCGGTGTCGGAGTTCGACAACATCAATAAAAACGGCAAGATCTCGATCACGCTGCGCGAAGGCGACGAGCTGCGGTATGTGAAAGCGACACGAGGCGATGACGAAGTCATCATCGCGGGCGACAACGGCAAAGCGGTACGCTTCGACGAAAAGGAAATCCGGATGATGGGACGAACCGCGTCGGGCGTGCAAGGATTCAACACGGATGGCGGAACGGTGATTGGCGTGGCCCTCTCCCATGAAGGCGACACGGTTCTTGTCGTATCGGAAAACGGATATGGCAAACGCAGCCAGTTCGACGATTTCCGTTTGACGTCGCGTGGCAAAAAAGGCGTCCGAGCGCTCCACATTACGGAGAAGACCGGCAGCCTGGTTTCGCTTCAGGCGGTCAAAGGCGACGAGGACGCGTTGATCGTGTCGAGCACAGGCATCATGATTCGTTTGCGGTTAGCCGATATCGGCGTCTATGGCCGCAACACCCAGGGACTGAAGCTCATTAGTTTGAACGACGGGGCGAAAGTGACGAAGGTGACGCTGGTGAATGGCGACGAGGAAGAAGTCGAAGAGATCGACATTGTCAAAGACGGCGAAGGCATGGTTGAGCGGCTGGATGTGGAATCCAACGACGAGCAGGAAATGAATGTCTTTGAAGAAAACTTGACGGAATAAAAAACCGGAGTTGAAATCAAAGACAAATATGATATATTAAAACCGAAAACATCGAGAAGGACAGTATACGCGGCAAAGAGCGCAGAGAGGACATGGGTGGTGCGAATGTCCCTTGGATCCGCGTGTCGAGCCCCTTCGAGTGAACCGGGGAATCCAGTATCCGGTTTCGGCCCACACCGTTATTTTGTGGAAGACTTTTCCGGAAAATGTTTCACGTGAAAAGAAAAAAGGTGGCACCACGAGACCTTCGTCCTTTTTGAAGGTCTCTTTTTTATAGGAGGAGAACATGCTAGATATCAAATTTGTTCGAGAGAACCCAGATCTTGTGAAAGAGAATATGAAAAAGAAATTCCAGGATCATAAGCTGCATCTCGTGGATGAAGTGATCCAGGACGATCTGGATTTACGGCAAACGCAGCGGCAGGCGGACGATCTGCGCAGTCAGCGCAAGTCGATTTCCAAAGAAATCGGAAAACTGATGGGACAAGGAAAAAAAGAGGAAGCCGAGCAAACCAAACAAAAGGTGGCCGCGATTGCCGAGGATTTGAACGCGCTTTCGAATAAAGAAGACGCGCTGCGGGCTGCGGTGCAGGAAAAGATGATGCAAATTCCGAATATGATCGACGCCAGCGTTCCGATTGGAAAAGACGATTCGGAAAACGTGGAGCTGGAGCGCTTTGGCGAACCGTTTGTTCCGGATTTCGAGATTCCTTACCATACCGAGATTATGGAGTCGTTTCATGGAATCGACTTGGACAGCGCCCGCAAAGTGGCGGGAAACGGCTTTTATTATTTAATGGGCGATATCGCCAGACTGCATTCGGCTATTTTGTCTTACGCGCGCGACTTCATGATCGACAAGGGATTCACGTACGTCATCCCGCCTTACATGATTCGCTCCAATGTCGTGACCGGCGTCATGTCGTTTGCGGAAATGGAAGGCATGATGTATAAGATCGACAGCGAGGATCTGTATTTAATTGGAACGAGCGAGCATTCGATGATTGGAAAATTCATTGACACGATTCTCGACGAAAAAGACCTTCCATACACGTACACTTCGTACTCGCCTTGTTTCCGGAAGGAAAAGGGCGCCCACGGAATCGAAGAGCGGGGCGTGTACCGGATCCACCAGTTTGAGAAGCAGGAAATGATCGTCGTCTGCAAACCGGAAGATTCCATGGACTGGTTCAAGAAGATGTATATGAACACGGTAGAGTTTTTCCGCTCGATGGATGTGCCGGTCCGAACGCTGGAATGCTGCTCGGGCGATTTGGCGGATCTCAAATGCAAATCGGTCGACGTCGAAGCATGGTCCCCTCGACAGCAAAAATACTTTGAAGTGGGAAGCTGTTCCAATTTGACAGACGCGCAGGCGCGCCGACTGAAAATCCGGGTCAAGGACGAGAACGGCAAGAAGTATTTCGCCCACACGCTCAACAACACGTGCGTGGCGCCGCCCAGAATGCTGATCGCCTTCCTGGAAAACAATCTGGAGGCGGATGGATCGGTTCGCATTCCGGAGGTGCTGCGGCCGTATATGGGAATGAAAGAAAAACTCGTTCCGGTTCGCTAATCCAAACCTTTCTGTTTTGAATTGACAGGAATTTGGAAGTTTGCTATTATGAATGAGCTACTACAATACGATCTTACGAATCAGGTCAGGTCAGGAATGAAGCAGCCTTAAGGAAGCTCCCGTATGTGTAGTAGTTTTTTTTATGGAAAAGTCGAGGAAGCAGAAATGGACGAGCAATACTGGATGAAGAAAGCCATTGTGGAAGCGAAGAAAGCGCTGAAATACGACGAGGTGCCGATTGGCTGCGTGATCGTCAAAGACAACCAAATCATCGCGAGAGGATCGAACCGACGCGAAACAAAGCAACGTTCCATCGCGCATGCGGAAATCATCGCTATTGAAAAAGCGTGCCGGAAACTTGGTTCCTGGCGGCTGGACGACTGCGATTTGTATGTGACGCTTGAACCATGTCCGATGTGCGCGGGAGCCATCATCCAGTCCCGTATTCGCCGGGTCGTCTTTGGGGCGTACGATCCCAAAGGAGGCTGCGTGGGATCGTGTACGAATTTATTCGCCGTTCCCGGTTTCAATCACTACCCTTCCTATGAAGGAGGAATTTTGCAGCCGGAGTGTTCGGCTTTGCTGTCGGATTTTTTCAGAAAAAAACGGAAATTGCGAAAAGAACAAAAAAAACAAGGAGCGCCATCGGATTGAGGCGCTCCTTTTCCTATGATTGCTCCGATTCGCGTAAAAGCGGAATGACTTGATCAAGTCGTTCCACGATTTTCCACGTTTTTTTGGCGTATTCCGGTTCCGGGTATTTCATATCCGGAACGCAGACCACCCGGATGCCGGCCCGGCTGGCGGCTAGAATTCCCATTTCGCTGTCTTCCAAAACTAGACACGCTTCCGGTGGAAGCTGGAGCTTTTGGCACGCTTTCAAAAAGATTTCCGGATCCGGCTTTCCTCTTTCCACTTCATCGCCGCAAATCGTCTCGTCAAACGCGTTGGCTAAATCCGCTTTGGCTAAAATTTTGTCGACGCGCTCCCGCGTGCTGCTGGTCGCCACGCACGTTTTATATCCCTGCGCTTTTAAATAGTCGAGAAGCGGGCGCAACCCGGGTTTGACGGGTACGCCTTCTTGTTCGAACTGGGCGGCCATCCGGTCGTGGTTCGCCTTCATGATTTCCGGTGCCGGGAAGTCGCTGCCAAACCCTTTGTAAAACACATCCCAAATTTGCGGGACCGGCTTTCCGAGGCATTGGACATACATATCGACGGTCAATGTCTTTCCGAGCTTTTCACAAAGTTCCACATAGCCTTCGTAGGTGACTCTTTCCGAGTCAATCATCAGGCCGTCCATATCAAAGATGATCCCTTTCATCGTCTTTCTCCTTTCTCTCTTTCATTGTATCGGGTTCCGTTTCGGGAAGCAATTCGAAATCCGATGTCCAACAGCGGCGGCTTCTCATGCTATAATGGGAAAGTATATCGGAAAGGAGCGATGACGTATGGCGTATCAGGCGCTTTATCGCAAATACCGGCCATCGAATTTCGAGGAAGTCGTTGGCCAACGGCAAATCATTCAAACGTTGAAAAACGCCGTGCTGCACAACCGGATCTCGCACGCGTATTTGTTTTGCGGACCGCGGGGAACGGGAAAGACTTCGATCGCGAAGATTTTCGCGCGCATGCTCAACTGCACCGATCCTCAAAACGCGCCATGCAATCAATGTCCCAACTGCAAGATGGCGCTGTCCAATTCCCATCCGGATATTATAGAAATCGACGCCGCCAGCAACAATGGCGTGGACGAGGTTCGGAACTTGATCGAGCGGGTGAAATACGCGCCGATGGAAGGCAAATACAAAGTCTATATTATTGACGAGGTGCATATGATGACGACCGGCGCGTTCAACGCGTTGCTCAAAACGATCGAGGAGCCTCCGGAACATGTGATTTTCATTTTTGCGACGACGGAGCCAAACAAAGTGATTCCAACCATCATTTCCCGCTGTCAGCGTTTCGATTTTTCCAAAGTCGCGATCAAGGACATCGTTTCCCGTTTGACGACGGTTTGCCAGGAGGAAGGCATCGACGCCTCGCTGCCGGCTTTGTCGCTCATTGCGGAATTGAGCGATGGCGGCATGCGCGACTCGCTGTCGATTTTGGATCAATGCGTGGCGTATTGCGACAAGCATATCGAGCTGGACGACGTGCGGGAGGTATATGGTGTCGTCACGAAGCAGGACATTGGGCGGCTGTTGATGGATTTAAGCGAGCGCAAAGTGGAAGATGTGATTGAGTTTCTCCATGGCATTGACGAGGACGGTTTCGATTTGAAACGATTCACGGCGGACGCGATTCGCTTATTGAAAGACAGCGTGATTTTGGAGTACTCGGCGAATTCGACGCTTGTGGACGAGAGCACGAAGGAAGTCGTCCATGAGTCGATGAAAAACATTCCCTTGAGCGGACGGATCGCTTTGATGAATTTGTTGATGGACACCTACAGCAAGTTTTCATATGCCAGTCGGATTTTGGATTATATCGAGGGCGCGTTTTTGCAGTTTCTGTCAAATTCGTATTCAGATGCTTCGGCTTCGAATTCTGAAAACATTCCGGTTTCAGAGGTGAAAAAGTACGATTTTTCGAAGAATGAGCCATCTGAACAGTCAGAAATCGGCCAAAAAACAGTGAAAATCCCCCAAAAACAGGGCTTTTCACATCCTATTCCCATTTCTGATGTTTCACGTGAAACAATTATTGACACAAAAAATGCTAATTTTCAGTCCGAGCGCATTCGGTTTGAAGACGAATATGTGCTTGGTTTACTCGTTGGCGCGACGAAATCGGAGCGCCAAAAAGACGCGATGAAATTCAATATTCAAGATCAGCTAATGACAGATTTGAGATGGATTCGCAGTATCAGTTTGCTTAAAAATAGCCAGCTGGTCGCCAGTGGCTCCAATTATGTGCTCGTGGAAACCCAGCATCCGCTCGAAGCGGATGAGCTGAACGAAATGGAATTCAACATCGGTTTCCTGGATTATTTCGAAGGCCTTCTTGGAACACCGAAAAAACTGTTCGCGGTTCCCAAAGCGCAATACGAGCGCGTCGTCCGGCAGTTTCGGGAACGCATGGCCAGCCATGATTTGCCGGAGCCGGTTGTCGTGGAACTGAAAAAGGAACAAAAAACGGAAAATACGAAAAACAACGAGGGAGACTTAATGACAAAAGTGTTTCCAACCATTCAAATTTTTGAAGATTAAAGAGAGGAGTCTGTATGTATCCAAACCAGTTAGAAAATCTGATTTTCGCCTTGCAGCGTCTGCCTGGCGTCGGGGCGAAAACCGCCGAACGATACGCGTTTACCATTTTGGATTGGGACGCGGAAAAACGAAAAGATCTGATCGCGTCTCTGAATGGCATAGATCAAATTCAGCACTGCGAAATTTGCGGGAACTTGAGCAGCGGCAAAATCTGCTCGATATGTGAAAATCACAACCGAAATCAGAACATCATCTGCGTCGTTTCCTATCCGAAAGACATTGTGGCGATTGAGAATATGCAATCGTATGAAGGGGTGTATCATGTGTTGAACGGGTTGATTAACACATCCAAAGGCATCCTGCCGGATATGTTGAACATCAACGCGCTGCTGAAACGGATCAATGAAGAAACAGAGGAAGTGATTCTTGCGGTGGACCCGACGATTGAAGG
The DNA here is from genome assembly GCF_004793885.1 of Dubosiella muris. Classification (GTDB taxonomy): domain Bacteria; phylum Bacillota_I; class Bacilli_A; order Erysipelotrichales; family Erysipelotrichaceae; genus Dubosiella; species Dubosiella muris. Next base: position 39,849 of record NZ_SRYG01000011.1, on the reverse strand, counting down.
CGAGACGACCGCGTTGTATTTGGAAAAGCTGCTGCAAGGCCATGTCAAAGTATCAAAGCTGGCGCATGGGATTCCGGTAGGGGGCCATTTGGATTACGCGGATGCCCGAACCTTGGCGAAAGCGTTCGAAGGACGCAGTTCGAACGAAAAGTAGACCATTTCCTTTTTTGAGCGAAGGACGTTTGTATCCTTCGCTTTTTTATCAGCGAAAAGGGATAAAAAAAGGAGGTGAAAAACAGGGAGAAAGGGTGGAAAACACAAACCTTACCAATCATATGATTAAAATCGTAAAAATCAGATTTCTGAATCAAGAGAAAATCAAAAAAAGTTGAAAATATATGAAAATCATATATAAATCATATAATAAAAAGCCAGTGGGAACTAGAAGGCAAAAATGACGTTCTTTTTTCGCTTTTCGCATCCGGACCAATCGGAATAGCTATTCAATATAAAGTATGCTATAATGCATTCGCTGATTTTTATTTATGAAAAAGAGAGGATGATTGGAATGCCTGAAGTCGAAAAAACGATCGACGTTTACTATGATATGGATATTGCGCAGATTTGTCAGCATTTCAACAAATCCCGGAATACAGTCGATAAAGCCATCGCCAAACTTGTCAAAGACAATCCGGATAAAGATTGGAAATATAAAAACCCGGAAACGAAGCGGATCACGATCAAAGCGGAAGGCGTGGAAAAACTGTCGACGTATTTCCGGAAGGAAAAACACGAAGTGTCGGCTGTGGAAATGGAACTTCGCTATGAAAATGAGAAGCTGAAAGCGATCATTGAAGAGAAGGAAAAAGCGGCGAATCAAATCGAGCAACTGTATAAAGAAAGACTGCTGCTGGAACTGGAAAAAAACCGGCAGACGTTTTTGCTGGAAAACCAAACAAAAGAGTCTAAAATTTCCGAATTGGAATCTGAAAATCAGAAATTAAAAAAAGAACTGTCCGAGGCGGAAGAGCTCAAACGCAAAAACGAGGACTATAAAAGAAAAGAAGAAGAATACAATTCGAAATCCTTCTTCTACCGCTTGATGCACAAAATCTAATTTGGCTCAATCTTTCATTGCTCTGGCAATTTTGCTGGAGCAATTTTTTTCATACCGCAATCCAAACGGGGCGAGAAACTCGTTAAACGCCCGCACTCCGTCGTGGTCTTCAAAATATTCATATTCGATTTCATAATCCGTATGGTGCGCGAATGTCGTCTGATCCAGACAAAGCTCGGCGTGGTCGAGTTTTAAAAGACGCCTTGTTGTCGTAAACGAAGCGACTGGCTGAAGTTTATGAACAGGAATATGATACTCCGTCAGCCACGAAAGTACTTGCGGATCGCGGATGGTCGCAATCGTGTCGGCGTCGACCGGACGTTCCAGCTCGATGAGCGTGATCGGGTCGATCCGTTTTTTCAATGTGAAAATCCGTGTGTCTTTCGTAGTTCGGATCCGCAGCGCGCAACCCGCGTCGCGCACTTGCGAATCGGGCGTGTCGAAATACACATTGGTTTGCGTGCGGCAAACCGGAAAATCACAGGAAGATAAAATCTCATCGTACTTTTGCCTGGAAAGCAGAAGTTTCAACTCACGTTCTTTATTTTCGTACATTGTCTATCACCTTCTGTTTTCATGATACAATGAACAGGAAACAAACAAAAGCACGATGAGCCAAATCACCAAGGAATCAAAGGATACGCACGAGGAAGGGGGGAGCGAAGTTTCCTGCACGTATCCACTTCGCAATCCGATGAAATTCAATATCGTCGATCGTTCCGATCCCAATTCGGTTCAAATCGCGGCCTACATCCGGTCGCAATGTGAAAAACGAGGGTGGATTTACGATCCGGACCAACCGGAAATCATTTTATGCATTGGCGGCGACGGAACGCTGTTGCGGGCCATCCACCAGTATTTGGAGCAGCTGGATCGCATCGCCTTTATCGGTATCCATACGGGAACGCTTGGTTTTTTTACCGATTACACCCAGCAGGAAGTTGAAATGTTTTTAGAGGACATTGAAAAAGGCGAGCCGGACATCGAGCAGTCTCCGCTTCTGGCAATGAAACTGGAAAACGGGGAAACGATTTACTCTTTGAACGAAATGCGCATCGAATCGTTTTCCAAAACGTTGATTCTCGATATTTATTTGGATCATGAGTTTTTCGAACGCGCGACCGGTTCCGGCATTTGCGTTTCTTCGCAAGCCGGTTCGACCGCTGTGAACCGCGCCCTTAACGGAGCCGTGATCGACAGCGGACTGGAAGTGATGCAGTTATGTGAAATCATGCCTATTTCCCATAAAAACCACCACTCTTTGCGCAATCCGTACATTATGAACACTAACCGGGTCATTACGATTTTATCGAAAGAGCTTGGAGAGGCGCATGTATGCTACGACCATCTCGAGCGATCGCTGGCCGGCAACGAACGAGTGGAAATCTGGACATCCGAAAAAAAAGTGCGATTCGCCCGATATCGCACGTATTCCTATCTTAAACGTTTGAAGAACCTTTATTAGCCGAGGTTCTTTTCTTCAACTTTCCAATTCGAATGCCTTTTTTCCGCGCCTGCGGACTGGAATTCGAAATGAATCCAAAGGCGATAAAATAGGAAAGGATACTACTGCCGCCATACGAGATAAGCGGCAAGGTGATACCCGTGATCGGCAGCAAGCCGACGATCATGCCCAGGTTTTGGATTTGCTGGTAAAACAGCATGCCGATAACGCCGATGACGATCAAGCGGTCGGTCCGGTTGCGCATATTGTAGGCGATCTTGCACAAATACAAGTCGAGTCCAAAACACGAAAGCACGATCACCGTCGTGCCAATCAAACCAAAGCTTTGACCAAACGCCGCGAAAATAAAGTCCGTATGGGCCTCGGGAATCGCGATGATGTTAGGCTGCAAGCCATAGCCGGTCAGCCCCGAGCTGCCTAAAGAAAGCAGGGCGGTGTACAACTGGTTGGAGCTGCCCCGAATGTTGCTTTCGGGATCCAGCCAGGCGTCGATGCGCTGCAAGCGGTAGCTGGAAACAAACGAGTGCAGGAAATCCTCCTGGAAAAAATACAAGTAGAAAAAGCCGCCAATGGCGAGAACCGCCAAACTGAGCAAAATCCAAATATACTGCTTCCGGATCCCCGAGCACATAAGCATGACGAGAATCGTGACGAAGATAATGATGCAAACGCCCGTGTCCGGTTGAAGAAAAATGAGCACCAGCGGCGGCAGCACGACTTTTCCGATTTCCCACAGCATGTGCAAATCGTCATGCATGGTCGGGTTTTTATGCTTTTTCTGAAAGCTCGTAATCGTTTGCGCCGTCATGACAATCAGGACGATCTTCAAAAACTCCGAAGGCTGAAAACTCGATATGAACGGGATCTGAAACCAGGAAACCGCGCCGTTGAGCGTCGGAGCGAGCGGGAGGTTGAAGTGAAGCAGCCGGGAACAGACCATCGACAAAAACAAGTACACCAGACATCCCATCAAAAAGTTGTAGGCCGGCCGCATGTAGCGGTACAAGACCCGGTTGTGAAAATAGCCGATGATCCCCATCGTCGTGAAGCCGACGATGTACCAGATGACCTGCATCACAAGATAGCGGGTACCCGATCCGATACTGATCAAATTAAACGATGTATATAAAGCAAGACAGCTGAGCGCGCACATCCAAAGCAAAATGAGAATAAAGCCGATGTCGATTCGCAAAGTGTGTTTTCCGATTTTGATTTTATGTTTCACAAATGACCCCCTTGTTTTCATAGTATATCACTAAGGCGAAAAGATTTGGTATAATGAAAAACAAGGATTTCTTGAAGATGGATAGAAAGGACGAAGAAACGTGCCAAAAAAACAGCAATACACTCCGATGATGCAGCATTATTTAAAGCTGAAAGAAGAAAACCAGGACTCGATCCTCTTTTACAGGCTCGGCGATTTTTACGAAATGTTTTTCGAAGACGCCAAAACGGCCTCCAGGGAACTCGACCTTGTCCTGACCGGCCGCTCGGCGGGCGTCGAAGAAAAAGTGCCGATGTGCGGCATCCCGTTCCACGCCGCGCAGGCTTACATTCAGCGTCTCATCAAAAAAGGCTACAAGGTGGCGATTTGCGAGCAGCTGTCCGATCCATCCCAATCCAAAGGGCTCGTGGATCGGGACATTATCAAAATCGTGACGCCCGGCACGTACATGGAGGAAACGTCTGAATCCAAAGCAAGCAACTATTTAGCCGCCATTCATATGAATGGCTATGAAGTGTGCGTTTTGTATTGCGAGCTGAGTACAGGCGAGCTTCGAAGCCAAAAGCTGGAGCGCTCGCTCGTCCGGCTGCAAAAAGCGCTGCTGGAAATGAATGTGAGCGAAATCGTCGTGGATTCCACAATGGATAAACGATGGAAAGCGGCGTTTGAGGAACTGGACCGCTTTTTGATTTCGACCCATAAAAAAAGCCCGCTGGAGCCCGACGATGAAAAGCTGCTGACCGAAAACGACGAGTCGATGCGCGAAACGCTGGGCTTGCTGATGGGGTATTTGAAAAAGACCCAGAAGCAGCACATCGACCATTTTTTCCAAATCGAGAAAATGGACCAGGACCATATCCTTCAAATGGATTACGACACGAAACAGCATCTCGAGCTGACCGAAAGCCGTTCCAACGCCGCCAAAGCCATCTCCCTTTGGGAGTTCATGGATCGGACGCAAAGCGCCATGGGCGCAAGGCTTCTCAAACAGTGGATCGTCGCTCCGCTCATCGAACAAGGCCCGATCGAACAGCGCCAGGACGCGATCGAGCAGCTGATGGACGACTTCATGCTGCGGGAACAGCTGAAAGATCATTTGGGGTTTATTTACGACATGGAACGCCTGGCTTCCCGGATCGCGTACGGCAACGCCAGCCCGCGCGACATCATCCAGCTTGTCGCCTCGCTCGAGCACGCCGCGCCGATTCTCGAGATGGCCGGCCGGCTGGAAGCGTATCCGCAGTTTCAATCGGTTCCCACATGCCAGAGCTTGTATGAAACGATTCAGGGCGCGATCGTGGACGAGCCGCCTTTGACGCTAAAAGAGGGCGGCGTGTTTCGGGCCGGCTACTCCGAAGAGCTGGACGAAGTGAAAAAAATCGCGGATGAGGGGCAAAACTACATCATCGCTCTGGAACAAAAAGAACGGGAACGGACCGAAGTGCGGTCGTTGAAAATCGGCTACAACCGCGTGTTTGGATACTATATCGAAGTGCGGAACGGAAATCTTGAACGAATCAAGCCGGAATTCGGCTATGTGGCCAAGCAGACACTGGCCAACGCCACCCGTTTTATAACCCAGGAATTGAAAGAGGAGGAGGAAAAGATCCTCCACGCCCAGGAACGGAAAGTGAAGCTGGAAATGGAGCTGTTCCAGCAGCTGCTGGCGACCATCAAGGCGAATCTTTTCGATTTGCATACGTGCGCCCACGCTTTGGCGACTGTCGACGTGCTCGTGGCGCTGGCCGAACTGGCGGGCAAGGAAGGCTATGTGCGGCCCCGATTCAACGCCAGCCACCGCGTGGAAGTGCTCGAAGGCAAGCATCCGATTTTGGATGCGCGCATGAGCGCGTACATTTCTAACGACTGGATCATGGACGAGCAGGAGCACATCGAACTCATTACCGGACCGAACATGGGCGGAAAGTCGACGTATATGCGTCAAAACGCGCTGCTCGTTATTATGGCGCAAATGGGAAGTTTCATCCCGGCGCGCAGCGCGAACCTGCCGTTGTTCGACCGGATCTTTACCCGGATCGGGGCGAGCGACGATTTGCTGACGGGCAAATCGACTTTTATGATGGAAATGATGGAAGCCAACGCGGCCCTCCAGTACGCCACGGCCGACTCGCTCATTATTTTTGACGAAATTGGCCGCGGAACGGCGACATACGACGGTATGGCGATCGCCCAGGCGATGCTTGAATACATTGACGCGGCCCTCCAAGCCAAGACACTGTTTTCCACTCATTACCACGAACTGACGAATTTGGAAGAAGAGCACGCCACGATGAAAAACGTCCACGTCGACGTGCAGGAAAAGAAAGGCGAAATCGAGTTTCGCTACCGCATCGTCAAAGGCAAGGCGGACAAGTCGTATGGCATCAACGTGGCCCGGCTCGCTAAACTGCCCAAAGTCGTGCTGGAGCGCGCTTCCAGCTTGCTGAAAGGATTCGAGTCGCAAGACAACACAAGCGGATACCAGCCTAATTTGTTTATCATGGACGAAGTCAAGCCGGAAAAATCGAAGCTGATCCAAAAATTGCAAACGATCGACGTCGACGAGCTGACTCCCCGGGAGGCGCTGGCTTGCTTGTACGAGCTGAAAAAGCTGCAAGAGGAAATCGAGGAATAAACCATGGCGAAAATACACGTATTGAGTGAACATTTATCCAACATGATTGCGGCGGGCGAAGTCGTGGAGCGGCCCGCCAACATTGTCAAAGAATGCGTTGAAAACAGCATCGACGCTCAGGCGACTTCGATTTCGATCGAGGCGTGGGAAGGCGGCATCGACAAGCTCGTCATCACGGACGACGGGCTGGGCATGGCGGCCGAAGACACGGCGCTGGCATTTGTGCGGCACGCCACGAGCAAGATTTTGGACGAAGACGACTTGTTCAACATCCAGACGATGGGCTTTCGCGGGGAGGCGCTTCCTTCCATCGCGGCGGTCGCGCATGTGGAATTGAAAACGAACAACGGCCAGGAGGCGACGGAAGTCGTCTACGATTATGGCGAGAAAATCAAAGAAGAGGCGACAAGCTGTCCGGCGGGTACGCGAATCGAGGTGACGGGTCTTTTTTACAAGACGCCGGCCCGATTCAAATACTTGCGAAAGTCGAATTACGAGTTTTCGGTTATCGCGGAACTCGTCAACAAGCTCGCGCTGTCGTACCCTCACATTCGTTTTTCGCTTTCCCACAATGGACGGCTTGTTTTTCAAACGAGCGGAAAAGGCAACATTTTGGAAATCATTTACCAAATGTACGGGAAAGAGGTGGCGTCCGCCGCCGAAGCCTTCGATTCCCGGACTTTGGATTTTCATATCCACGGGTACGCGATCCAGCCCAAAATCAACCGCGCGACGAAATATTTCATGTTTATTAGCGTCAACCACCGGCTCGTTCGCAGTCTTCCGCTGCAAAACGCGATCATCGACGCGTACCATGAATTCATGCCGCCCAACCGTTACCCGATTTTTTTGATCGACATCGAAGTCGATCCGCAGCTCGTCGACGTCAACGTGCATCCCAACAAATGGGAAATCCGGCTCACGAAACAAAACGATCTCGTCGAATTAATTCGACAAACGATTGCCGGCTTGTTTGAAGAAAAACTGAAAACGGTGGAAGTCGATCCGAAACGGGTCGTCGTGTCGCGCACGTCGCAGGACGAGCCCGTGGTGGAACAGCCGGCGCTCGCCCTGGATCCGGAATCGCCCCGACTGGAAAAAGTCAAGAGGGAACCTGTTTTCAACGACACGCCGGCGCCATCGGCTCAATCGTATGAATATCATAAGAAAAACTTTATGAGCATGGTGGAGGAGGAGCCGGTTCCTCCGGCTGCGCCCGCACAAGAGCCGCCGGTCGTGTCGGAATCCACGGAAACCGTGATGGCGTCGATTGCCTCGACGAAGGAAAAACACGTCGAGAACCACGCGCTCGGTCACGATTTCTTTGGCCATCTTCGCATTATCGGCCAGTTGAAGTCGTCGTATATTTTGTGTGAAAACGAAGAAGGGCTCGTCATTATCGACCAGCACGCGGCGCAGGAGCGTTACCACTATGAGCAGCTGCGCGCGCGGTTTTTGACGCCAACGACGAAAACGCAAACCCTTATGCTGCCGATGCAGGTGCATGTGAGCGCGTCGGTGATGGCCCATGTGGAAACGATCAATGAAAAGATCGCGTACTTCGGACTGCGGTTCGAACCGTTCGGGCAGGACCGGCTTCTCGTCCGGGAAGTGCCGGTTTGGCTCAAACAGGTGGACGAGCAGGCGTTTTTGGACGACTTGATCGCGTTCTTTATGCGGGATTTGCACGTCGACCTGGCGAAAATCCAAAAGCATATGATCGCGACGATGGCGTGTCACTCCTCGATTCGATTCAACCGGAATCTTTCGATGGACGAGATGCGGCAAGTCATCGCCGACTTGCAAAAATGCGAACAGCCGTATCATTGTCCGCATGGCAGGCCGACCGTCATCACTTTAAGCGACGGCGACCTTAGAAAGGAATTTGAACGTGGCTAAACAAAAAGTGCTGGCAATCGTCGGTCCAACGGGTGTCGGCAAAACGAGTTTGTCCATCACGTGTGCCCGGCTGTTTGACGGGGAAGTCATTTCCGGCGACAGCATGCAGGTGTATCGGGGAATGGATATCGGGACCGCGAAAATCAAAGACGAGGAAAAACAAGGCATCCGGCATTATTTGCTGGATATCCAATCGTATGATCAGCCGTTTCATGTGATGGCGTTTCAGGAAAAATGCCGGGCGGCGATCGAGTCGGCCGCCAGCCACCACAAGCTGCCTATCGTGTGCGGCGGGACCGGGCTGTATTTGAAAGCGGCGCTGTATGATTACGAGTTTGAAGAGCAGCCTGGTGACAAGGCGTACGAAAAGGAGCTAGAGGGGATGGAAACGAGCGCGCTGTACGAGCGTTTGAAACAAGAAGATCCCGCTTCGACTAAGACAATCCATCCAAACAACCGGAAGCGAATTATCCGGGCGCTGCAAATCGCCCGTTCGGGAACGACGAAGAGCGAACGCGAGGCGGCGCAGCGGCACGAGCCGCTGTACGACATTTTATGGATTGGCCTGGATTTGGAGCGAAGCCGGCTCATGGAGCGAATCGACGAGCGGGTCGAGCAAATGTTCGCCCAGGGACTGGTCGAGGAGGCGAGCCGTTTGTTTTCGGATCCCAAGACGTGGGAATACACGAGTTTTCAAGGCATTGGCTACAAGGAGTTCAAACCATATTTTTTAAAGGAATGGTCCGAGGAAATGGTGAAGGAAAAAATCAAGATCCACACCCGCCAGTACGCGAAACGGCAAATGACGTGGTTCAATCACCAGATCCCGGTGCGCTGGTTTGAAAAAACGGATCAGGATTCGATCTTGAAAACGGTGAAGGAGTGGTACGATGACAAAGGCGAATGAACGCAGCGAGTTGCTGCTGGGGCGCGACTCGATCCAAAACCTGCAAACGAAATGGGTTTTGGTCGTGGGCGTCGGCGGTGTGGGCGGCATGTGCATCGAAGCGTTGGCACGCAGCGGAATCGGCCATCTTGTTTTGGTGGATCGGGACATTGTCGAAGCGTCCAATATCAACCGCCAGCTTGTCGCGACGTTTGAAAGCGTGGGCCGGAAAAAGGTAGAGGTATGGAAAGAGCGAATCGCTTCGCTCGCGCCAAAAACGCAAGTCGTCGCCATTCATGGAACGTATGATGGTCATATGAACGAGGTACTGGATCAATACCCGATCGACTTTGTGGTCGACTGCATCGACTCGATTTCTTCCAAGCAGGATTTGATTCGCTACGCCCTGGATCGAAACATTCCGTTTATTTGCAGCATGGGGATGGCGCGCCGAAAGGACCCGTGTAAAATTCAAGTGATGGAGCTAGAAAAGACGAGTTACGATCCGATGGCGAAACGGCTGCGCGTCTGGAAGCGGAAAGAGCGGATCCGGAAAAAAATCATGGTGGCGGCTTCCAGCGAGATTCCAGTCAAAGTCGAGGCGGGCGAGCCGCTGCCAAGCATGATGTTCGTTCCGGCGGCGGCCGGACTCGCGCTTGCGCACTATTGCGTCGAGCAGCTGAAAGGATCCGGTCAATGAAAACCGTTTTGATTGTCAATGGCCTGGCGGACGCGTCGCGTCGGGCCGCGCTTCTGGCGCAAGTCGAGCAATGGCGGATCGGGCGAGATGTCAAAGTGGAATGGACCCGCTATCCGGAACACGCGACCCATATCGCCCGTCATTACGCCTTGCAAAAAAAGCCGGTTCACTTGTTTTCGTGTGGCGGGGACGGCTTGCTGCATGAAATCGTGAACGGAATCGTGCACGCCGGGCATGTGCTGCTTTCGATTTGCCCGATTGGAACGGGAAACGATTTCGTCAAGTCGTTTCCGGAATACGAGCTGACGGATTTTTTGGATTTGACCCGTTACGAGCGGCCCCGGCATATGGAGTGCGACGTGTTGTGTATGCATGGCGAGTACGCGATCAACACGATTTCGTTTGGTTTCGATGTCCATGTGGCGAAGGCGGTCAACGAATGCCGGAAAAAATTTCCGGGAACCGGGATCGTTCCCTACACGTTTGGCATGGCGAAAAGCTTGCTCAAGCCGCTGAACGTGTCGTTGTCGCTGGCAATCGACGGCGTGGACAGTCTAAAAAAGGACTACGCGTTTGTCGTGCTGGGCAACGGAAGGTTTTATGGTGGCGGATACCAGCCTTGTCCGGATGGACAAGTCGACGACGGAAAAATGGATGTGTGTTTGATTCACGACATTCAAAAATATCAAATCGTCCGGTTTTCCAAAGCGTACGCGCGCGGCGAGCATGTGGCGTTTGAGAAAATCGTGACGATGAAAACCGCGTCTTTGGTGCATGTCGATACGAATGGCCGCGTCGTTTATGCGAATATGGATGGGGAAGTGCGCAAATGCCGGGATCCATGGATCGGGATCGTTCCCGGCGCGGTGCGGCTGGCTTTACCCGCAAGGACAAAGGAGTGAAACAATTCATGAATGAAGACATATGGAAACAAATCGTTGTACTGCTGATTTTATTGCTGTTGTCGGGCTTTTTCTCTTCAGCCGAAACGTCGCTGGTCGCCGTGAGCAAAATCAAGATTCGCAGCATGGCGGAATCCGGGGTGAAACGCGCGCAGACGTTGATGAAGATTTTTGAAAACGACGCGAAAATGCTAAGCGCTATTTTGATTGGAAACAACCTGGTCAATACGTACGCGGCTAGTATCGCTTCGATGATCGCGTTGTCGTTTGGCGGCAGCGCGGCGGTCAGCGTCGCGACGTTCATTATCACGTTTTTGATTTTGGTCTTTGGTGAAATCACGCCAAAGACGATCGCCACCCAAAACGCCGAAAAGCTGGCGCTGGCGTACGGTCCGGTCATTTTGTTTTTGATGCGCATCCTGACGCCGGTCATTTGGTTCATCAACTTGTTTAGCGCCTGCATCTTAAAGATTCTTGGCGTTGGCAAAGATTCCAGACCGAGCATGACCGAGTCGGAACTGCGCACGATCGTCGACGTGTCCCACGAGGAGGGCGTGATTGAGGAAGACGAGAAGGAAATGATCAACAACGTGTTCGATTTGGGCGACGCGGTGGCCAAAGACGTCATGGTGCCGCGGGTGTACGTCGTGATGGCGGATGTGGAAAGCAGCTACGACGATTTGATCCGTCTTTTCCGGGAAGAGCAGTTTACCCGGATCCCGATTTACGAAGGCAATGTGGACAATATTATCGGCTTGATCAATATGAAAGATTTGCTTTTGTATGAAGATCTGGAGCACTTCGACATTCGCAAGATTTTGCGAAAACCGTATTTTACGGTTGAAAACAAAAACGTTTCGGACTTGCTGATGGAAATGAAGCAATCGACATTCAATTTGGCGATTGTGCTCGATGAATACGGCGAAGTGGCCGGCATCGTCACGGTGGAAGATATCGTAGAGGAAATCGTCGGGGAAGTGCAGGACGAATACGACGCGCATGAAATGGAGAACATTCAAAAAATCGACGATCACACCTACGATATAAAAGGCTTTATCAATTTGCATGATTTGAACGACGAGCTTCATCTTCATTTGGACAGCGAGGACTTTGATTCGATTGGCGGTTTGATTATCGACCGGCTTGGTCGTCTGCCGCAGCTCAACGACCAGGTGACGCTGGAAAACGGCATTATCCTGCAAGTGAAAAAAATCGACAAAAACCGCATCGAGGAAGTCCGGCTTATTTTGCCGGTGTGCGCGGAAGACGCGGAAATCGTAGAAACCGAGAAAGCGAAAAAATAAATGGAGTTCGTGATTCGGGAATATACGACGTACGACGAGCAGGAAATCGTATCGCTATACGAGCGAGTCGGATGGCGGGCATACACGAAAGAGCCGGAACGTCTGAAACGGGCGTTTTCCCGTTCTCTGAAAATTTACGGCGCATACCAGAAAAAGAAACTGGCAGGCCTGATCCGGGTCGTTGGAGATGGCGTTTCGGTCGTCTTCATTCAAGACTTGCTCGTCGATCCGGCAGCGCAAGGCAAAGGGATTGGCAGCGCTTTGCTGCAAACGATCCTTCAGGATTATCAGGATGTCTATCAAATTCATCTGGTGACGGACCATAACAGAAAAATGATTCGTTTTTATCAAAAAAACGGTTTGGTTAAAGACCGGGACTGGAACGGCTGCGCCTTTACAAAATAAAAATCTGAATTCCTATCGAATTCAGATTTTTTTGTAGGATCAGTTCGTGTTCGGAACTTGCTCAGCCGAGGATGAATTGGCGGCGGCTTGCGCGGCTTCCTGTTCGGCCTTTTCTTTCGCTCGGGCTTCCTCCACTTTTTTTCGTTCTTCTTCCGGCAGGTTTTCCGCGATCACGTTCGGATTTTTCGCCAGATCCTGCCGTTCGGTCGGCCCTGGATTGTCGGCGATGTATTGGCAATACGCCTTGGCGATCGCCTTGCAGATTTTGTCCTTGGTGGCTTCGGTGTTGAGCTCGTTGACTTCGTTGGCGTTGGTCAAGTAGCCAAGCTCGATGAGCATGGAAGGGGATTTGACCATGTCGACGATTTGAAGCGGATAACCCTCGGTCGACCAGCCACCGTTGTTTTTGCTCCAGGGAATCGCCTCCAGATTTTTCACGATGTACGAGTAAATCGTATCGCTGGCGACGTCGTCTTTACGTACATACGATTCATAGCCGTATTCGCTGTTGTCTTCCCGCGAGTTGAAGTGGACGGATAAGACGTAATCCGGATCCTTTTCGTAAATTAAATTAGTTCGGCCATTGAGATCGTCCAGCGCGTAATTGTAGGAATTGACGTTTTCCCACGGGATCTCGTCGCTGTTGTGCGTGTAAATGACTTCGATGTTCGGATTGTACTGCTGGATGTACTCGCCGATTTTCAGCGCGTATTCGAGGCTGTATTGCTTTTCGGCTTTGTTTGAAGTCGAGATGGCGCCACCATCCATCCCGCCATGTCCGGGGTCGATCAGGACAACGGCGTTGGTGTCGACTTTGTAAGCCGTCTGATCCGGATCGTTTCGATTCGCTTCATGTTCCTCTTTGGAAAGAAGAGGACGCAGGACACTCCATGCGATCGTGATGCCAAGCAGCGTCAAAACGACTTTGACCCACGTCCGCAGTTTTCTTTTCTTTCTCTTTTTTTGATTCATGGGAAGATTATAGCACACGATATATCGGGGGATTATGGGAAACAATCCAAAAAATAAAAGTCCGCATTTGCGGACTTTTAATATTTTAGTAGTTTTCAGCGCGAACTTCGAAGAAAGAACGTGGATGATCGCATACCGGGCATACTTCCGGCGCTTTTTCAGCGAATACGATGAATCCGCAGTTGCGGCATTCCCACATCGTTTTTTCGTCTTTGTTGAAGACTTTTTCTTCTTTCAAGTTGTTCAGCAGGGCGATGTAGCGCTCTTCGTGCGCTTTTTCAATCATCGCAACGCCGCGGAATTTGCGGGCGAGTTCAGGGAATCCTTCCTCGTCGGCTTCCTCAGCCATTCTCTTGTACATGTCTGTCCACTCGCCGTTTTCGCCTTTTGCGGCAGCTAGCAAGTTTTCTTCCGTGTTTCCCAGTTCGCCGAGCGCCTTGAACCACATTTTCGCGTGTTCTTTTTCATTGTCCGCTGTTTTCAGGAACAAAGCGGCGATTTGCTCGTAACCGGCTTTTTTCGCAACACTTGCGAAATACGTATATTTATTACGTGCCTGGCTTTCACCGGCAAACGCTTCCCACAAGTTCTTTTCAGTTTTTGTACCTTTTAGTGATTTTTCCATTGTAGCCTCCTATTTTTTTTATTTATGTTAGATCCGTGGATCATAACCAAGAATAAATGTTCAACGCCTCTTTTTTACGGCATTTCGCGCACGTGTAATGAAGCGTCAAATCATAAGAATGAATCGCAAGACCGGTTTGTTTGGCTAAAAACGCGTCCAGTTCCGCGATTTCAAAATCCTCGATCGCGTGGCACCGGTCGCAGACGCCATGGATATGGGTATCCGTTCTGGAATCGTACCGGTCCGGCTCGTTGGGAAGACTGATCTTGGCGATCTTTCCTTCCTGAACGAGAAGATTCAAATTTCGATAAATCGTCGCGATCGAAATTTTTACATTTTTCTCTTTGCACTCAAGAAACAATTCTTCGGCGCTTGGATGGCCTTTATTCGCCGCAATCAAGCGCAGGAGAGTATCCTTCTGTTTCGACATATGGCTACCTCCTTAAAATGAGAATCATTCTTAATTGTATTTTAACAAACTTTTCTAAAAATTCAATCAAAAAGATTATTTTTTTTCAAACAGCGCCGTGCCAATGCGTACCATATTGGAACCATGCTCGATGGCCAGCGCGTAATCCTGCGACATCCCCATAGACAACGTGTCGATTTGCGGATATTGTTTTTGGTACGCGTCGAATAGCTTTTTCATTTCGTCAAATTCCTGGGCGACTTTTTGCTCATCGTCGGTATGGGAAGCGATGCACATCAATCCTTTCCACACCAAATGGTCCATCGTCTGCACAGCTTGAACGAGATCCTCAAGCTGCGAAAGCGGCAAACCGGTTTTGTTTGGATCGTCGCTGATTTTGACCTCAATCAAAATTTTTTGGCGAATGCCCAGCTTGCGCGCCTGCTTGTCGATTTCCTGCGCCAGCTTGAGCGAGTCCACACTCTCAATGACGTCGACTTTGCCGACGACGTATTTCACCTTGTTCGTTTGCAGATGGCCAATCAAATGCCAGGTGTACGCCGGATCGTATTTTTCTAAAAACTCCTGCACGCGGTTTTCGCCAAACACCTGGACGCCCAGGGCGGCCAGTTCGTCCACCTCGGCTTTTGTATGTTTTTTCGTCACGCCCACCAAAGTCACGTTCGGCTTGGCAAGCAGTTGGTCAATTAATGGCTTGTTCATATGAAAATCAAATCCTTTCTAAAATAAAGTGCCTTGCTGATGGCTCATCCAATGACGCAAATCCCCGTTTTCCTGCTCAAGCAAAGCAATCGCCTTTTGCGTGTCAAACAGCCAGTCTTTGACTTGATCGGCGCGCAAAAGCAGCGGCATGCGGTGATGGAACGGGCGCATCGACGCGTTGGCCGGATGCGTCAGCAAAATAAACTGCCCGTTTTGGAAGAAACCGGCTAAAAACATCGTTTGCTCGTCCGGATCGAAAAAGGCGACTTTTTCCTTGCTGGCCGTCCATTCGTAAAACGAGCTGGCCGGCACGCACAGCCGGCGATGCAAAAAATCGTCGCGAAACATCGGTTTGTCCAGCACGGTTTCCGCGCGGGCGTTGATCATCCGCCGTTTGAAACCCGGATAGTCGATCCCAAAACGCATCGCGACGATTTGGAAACGGCCGTCCTGCCCGATAAGACAAGGCACCGAGGAACCTGGAAAAATCGTTTCGTTTTTTCGCTCGTCAACAAGCGGGAAAGGAAGCGGAGCGTACGTCTCCAAGGCACGCAGCGCGTCCGGTAAAATTGAAAATTGTCCACACATTGCTGGTTCGTTTCTCCTCTCTTTTTCTATTATAGTTGTTTTTGAATTGGAACACACAAAAGATGACACAAAAAGAAAAAATATGATACAGTAAAACGAAGGAGATGAGAGCATGAAGCAAGGTTTTTTTATTACATTGGAAGGCAACGACGGCGCCGGAAAAACGACAATCGCCCAAGCGTGCGTCGAGCGGTTGAAGGCGCTTGGACACGAAGTCGTCTACACGCGCGAACCAGGCGGAAGCCGGATCGCCGAGCGCATTCGCGACTTGCTTCTGGATCCCGGCAACACCGATATGGACGCGCGCACCGAAGCCATCTTGTACGCGGCGGCGCGCCGGCAGCATCTTGTCGATATCGTCGCGCCGGCGCTCGAACAAGGAAAAATCGTGTTGTGCGACCGTTTTCTCGATTCCTCGCTGGCGTACCAGGGCATCGGGCGCGGATTGGGAATCGAAGAAGTCGAACGACTCAACCGGTTCGCGATCGACGATTTTATGCCGGACCGGACGATTTTTTTAGCCATCGACAATGAAACCGCCATGGCGCGGATGGGCCGGCGAGGAGAAAAAAACCGTCTTGATCGGGAAGATGACGCGTTTCATCAACGTGTGCGGGAAGGGTATGAGAAGCTTGTTTTACGCGATCCGGACCGCATTGTCAAAATTGACGCCTCCGGTTCGATCGAGGAAGTGACGGACGCGGCCATGAAAGTCATCGAGTCGGTCATTTATGGATAAAGCCACGTTCAAAAAAAACCAGCCCGTCGTATACCGCACGTTGTCCCGGGCGTTGAAGCAGGCGCGCATCGCCCACGCGTACATGTTTGCCGGGCCGAAAAGCGCGGAAACGAAAGAAACGGCCCTGCTGTTTGTGCAAAGCTTGTTTTGCCCGCACCCCGACGAGGACGGATTCGCGTGCATGACATGTCCGTCGTGCCGCCGATACGCCGCGCGGGAATCCATCGACGTGGAATGGGTCGAGCTGGATCGAATCAAGAAAAAGGACATTTTGGCCCTGCAGCAAAAATTTTCCGTCACCGCCATGGAAAAAGGCGGAAAACGGGTGTACGTGCTCGACGGATTCGACAAGGCGACGCCGGACGCCTCCAACGCGCTGCTCAAGTTTCTTGAAGAACCCGGCGACAATTTGTTCGGCATTTTGCTCGTTGAAAATCCCGGCAACACGTTGACGACGATTCAGTCCCGCTGCCAGCTCATTCAATTTCGTCCCGGCGCGGCGCGCTACGTCAAGGAAGGCTTGCTTGCGATCACATCCGAGGAGAACGCGAAGATGCTCGCTTCGGCCGGCTATTCGCTGGAGGACGCGAAAACGTGGCTCGAGCAGGAAGCGTTTGAAACGATTCATGAAGGCGCGCGCGAGTTTTTGGAAAACATCCATTCCGTCGTCGCCGTTTATCATATGCAAAAAGAAGTGTTTCCGGCAAAGGGGCCGAACACGACAAAGGAGTGGGTTCGGCTCTGGCTACTGTGGCTGCTCTATTATATAAAGCGCGCCGACATCGCGCCGCTCGATTTTGAGCAAAAAATCGGCGTGACGGCGATTTTGATCGAAACGCTCGACGTGCTGAACCGGCCGGTGGATCTGGCTTTGTGTCTGGACAAAGTGTACGCGCGCGTCAGAAAGGTTGTGAGGAAATGAAAGAAAACGAAAAGGTGGAATCGAAATTCCCTTATTTGGTTTATATACAATTTGAAGAAAGCAAAAAACCGTATTCGTTCGGCTCGCATGAAAAATACCATGTGAACGACTACGTCATCGTGGAAACGGTACGGGGACAGGAAATCGGGAAAGTTTGCGTGCCGACCTTGGCGTACGACGAGAAAAAAGTCAAAGGCGAATGCAAGCCCATCTTGCGCAAGGCGACGCAAGACGATCTCGATCAAAAGGAACGCAACAAAGAGAAAGCGAAAAAGGCGATGGTCGTCTGCCACGAATGCATTCGCAAACTCGATTTGGACATGCACCTGATCAGCTGCGAGTACACGCTGGACTGCGCGAAAGTCATTTTCACGTACATTTCCGACGAGCGCGTCGATTTCCGCCAGCTGCTCAAAGATTTGGCGCACCAGCTGCATTGCCGCATCGAATTGCGGCAAGTCGGTCCGCGCAACAAGGCGAAAATGGTCGGCGGCATCGGCAACTGCGGCATGGAATGCTGCTGCAGCCGGTTCCTCTCCGATTTCGACACGGTGTCAATTAACATGGCGAAAAACCAGCTGCTCGCGCTGAACATTTCCAAGTTGTCGGGACAGTGCGGCAAGCTTATGTGCTGCTTGCGCTATGAAAACGACGAGTACACGGAATTGCGCAAAGGACTGCCAAAAATAAACTCCCACATCACATACGAAGGGAACAAGTACCGCATTTCCAGCATGAACGTGCTCCAAAAACAGGCGAAACTCGAAAACAAGGAGGAAGTGAAATTCGTTTCCTTCGCCGAGCTTTGGCCGGATATGGAAGGCGTAGCGGAAAAGCCGGTCAAAAAGGAACCAAAAAAAGAGCCGAAAAAGGAAGCTCGAAAGGAAAGGGAACCGGAATCCGTTAGGGAAAAACCGGCAAAACACGAGCGACCAAACCGATCCGCGAAAGCCGGACGAACCGAACGTGGCGGAAAAGGCGACAAGCCAAACCGGGCTGCCGGCAAAGAAAGACAGGCGAAACATGAAAAACGACAACGGCATGAACAAGCAAAAAAGCTTTAGCGAACAAAAAAGCGCCCTTTATTTAGTGCCGACGCCGATTGGCAACCTTTCCGAAATGAGCCCGCGCGCCATCGAGACATTGAAAGCCGTTGACTGGATCGCCTGCGAAGACACGCGCAATTCCGGAAAGCTGCTCAAGCACTTTGAAATTTCAAAGCCGCTTCTTTCCCACCACGAGCACAACCAGGACGTCAGCATTCCGAAAATCCTGGACCGTCTGGAGGCGGGCGAAAGCGTGGCGGTCATTTCGGACGCCGGCTATCCGCTCGTATCGGATCCCGGGCAAAAACTTGTGCGCACCTGCGTTGAGCACGACATCGCCGTGATTCCGGTTTCCGGGCCCAACGCGGCGTTGGACGCGCTAGTCGCCAGCGGACTGGACGCGCGCCACTACTTGTTTTACGGCTTTCTGGACGCCAAGACGACAAAACGGGTGAAGCAGCTCGAAGCGCTGCGTGACTTTCCGTACACGATCGTCTTTTACGAGGCGCCGCACCGCATTCAGGCGATGCTGGACGATTTGTATGCCGTGTTTGGCAATCGGGCGATGTGCCTGGGACGCGAAATCACGAAGCTTCATGAGGAGTTTTTGCGAGGTCGTGTGGACGAGATCCGCCAGAGCTGCGACGGGTTGAAGGGCGAGATGGTCGTCGTCGTCGAAGGGGCGCCAAAACAGGACACGAGTGTGTCGATGGACGAGGCGCTGGACGTCGTGGCGCGCTATCAAAGCGAGGGAATGACGACGAAAAAAGCGATCCAGCAAACCGCCAAGGATTTGAATCTTTCGAAAAACGAATTGTACCAGCGCGTGATGCGCGCGAAAAAGGAAGAAGAATAGAAGAAGAGCCTGGATTTGTTTTCCAGGTTTTTTTGAAGGCGGAAGAGAAAGCGGTTTCGTATTTCGAAAAATGGAGAAATCGCGGAAAAAAATTGTCAAAAGTGCAAAAATCATGTAGAATGATTTCGCAGAAAGTTGTTGGAGGGTCTTGATTATGGTCTTAACAAGATTAAAGCAACAAGTGAAGATGAACTGGTCATTTGAAGCGTGCCTAATATAGGTGCGCTTTTTTTGCGGAAGGAAAGGTAGAGTGTATGGAAAAACCAAGAGTTCTAATTGTGATGGGATCGCGTTCGGATATGCCAGCCATGGAAGGATGCATGGCGCAGCTTGACGAAATGCATGTCGGCTATGAAGTGCGGGTGCTGAGCGCCCACCGGACGCCGGACGCGGTGTTGGAGTTGTCGAGAAACGCGAAAGAACGCGGAATCCAGGTGATCATCGCCGCGGCGGGCGGCGCCGCCCATCTGGCCGGCGTTTTGGCCAGCTCCACGCCATTGCCGGTGATCGGGATCCCGATCCAGACCAGCGCGCTGGGCGGCATGGATTCGCTGCTGTCGACCGTGCAAATGCCAGCCGGCGTGCCGGTGGCGACAGTCGCGATCGGAAAAGCGGGCGCGAAAAACGCGGCGATTCTGGCTTGTCAGATGATTGGGCTGGCGGATCCGGCCGTGCAAAAAGAAGTCGAGGCGTTTAAAGAGGCGCAGGCAAAAAAGGTGCTTGCCGATTCGATTGTGGAGTAAAACGAGGAGAAAAAAATGGATCAAAGAATATTTGTTTGTAAAAAAGACCGGTTTCAAGTGGAAAGCGAGTCGCTGACCGCGGAGTTGAAGCAGTCGTTTGGCTTACGCGACGACTTCAAGGTGGAACGCTACAACATTTACGATGTGTTCGGCGCCGATCCGGAAGATATCGAGCTGCTCAAGTCGCAGGTTTGCTCGGAAATCGTCACCGACAAAGTGCTCGACCATGTCGATCTGGATGGACGCAAGTTTCTGGCGTACGAATTTTTGCCGGGCCAGTACGACCAGCGGGCCGATTCCGCGACCCAGTGTCTGATGCTCCTCAACAGCAAGCCGGCGGTCACGATACATTCCGGAACGCTGCTTGTGTTCGACAACGTGGACGACGAGCAAGTCGAAGCGATCAAAACGTACATGATCAACCCGGTGGAAGCGCGCGAAAAGGACCTTTCCGTTTTGGAAGACGACCAGGATGTGGCAATCGAGGATGTGCCGGTCATCGAGGGCTTTACGGCGATGGACGACGACGCGCTCGAAAAATTGCGCCAGACGCTTGGTTTGGCCATGTCCCACGAAGACATCGCCTTCGTGCAAAACTACTTTAAAAACGAGGAACGACGCGATCCGACCATGACCGAGATCCGCGTGCTGGACACGTACTGGTCCGATCACTGCCGCCACACGACGTTTGAAACCGTTTTGGAAAACGTGACGTTCCACGAAAACAAACTGCAGGAGGAACTGCAAAAATCGTACGACAACTACGTCGCCTTGCGCGAAAAGGTGCACCAAAACAAAAAACCGTCCACGCTGATGGATATGGCGACGATCGCGGGCAAGCACTTGCGCCAGGAAGGCAAGCTCGACGACATGGAAGTTAGCGACGAGATCAACGCCTGCTCCATTGAAATCAAAGTCGACGTCGACGGAAAAGACGAAGACTGGCTGCTCATGTTCAAAAACGAGACGCACAACCATCCAACCGAAATCGAGCCGTTTGGCGGCGCGAGCACGTGCATCGGCGGCGCCATCCGCGATCCGCTCTCCGGACGAAGCTACGTCTACCAGGCGATGCGTATCACGGGCGCGGGCGACATCACCAAACCGATTGCCGAAACGCTCGCCCACAAGCTGCCGCAATCCAAGATTTCGAAGCAGGCCGCCCATGGGTATTCCTCGTATGGAAATCAAATTGGACTGGCGACGACGTTCGTCGAGGAAATTTACGACGACGGCTATGTTGCCAAACGCATGGAAGTCGGCGGCGTCGTAGGCGCCGCTCCAAAAAGCCACGTCAAGCGCGAAAAACCGGAACCAGGCGACATCATCGTGCTCATTGGCGGGGCGACGGGCCGGGATGGCATTGGCGGGGCGACCGGTTCGAGCAAGGAACACAACGACACGTCGCTGGAAAAATGCAGCAGCGAAGTGCAAAAAGGCAATGCGCTCATCGAGCGCAAACTTCAGCGCTTGTTCCGCAATCCCAAAGCGACGACGCTCATTAAAAAAGCGAACGACTTTGGCGCCGGCGGCGTCAGCGTCGCGGTCGGGGAACTGGCCGACGGACTCGATATCGACCTGGATGTCGTGCCGGTGAAATACGAGGGGCTCGATGGAACCGAGCTGGCGATTTCCGAAAGCCAGGAGCGGATGGCGGTGTGCATCCGGGCCGCGGATCTCGACCGGTTTTTGGAAGAGTGCCACAAGGAAAACCTAGGCGGCGTGCAGGTGGCGACGGTGACCGACACGAACCGCCTCGTCATGACATGGAGAGGAAAGACGATTGTCGACATGTCGCGCGCGTTTCTTGACACGAATGGCGTGCGCCAGCATCAGGACGTTGACGTGGCGCCATCGGAATACGAAAGCGATCCATTTGGCCCGCAGGCGGCTTCGATTGCCGAAGTGCTCGGATTGCCGAATGTCGCTTCCCAAATCGGTTTGGCGGAAATGTTCGACGCCACGATTGGAAAGTCGACGGTTCTCATGCCGTTTGGCGGCAAGTACCAGCTCACGCCGGAAGAAGGATCCGTTCAAAAGCTTCCGGTGCTGGGATGGACCGACACGTGCTCCGCGATGACGTACGGATACGATCCGGCGCTTTCGAAGTATTCGCCTTATTTGGGCGCGAGCTACTCGGTTGTCGAGGCGCTCGCCCGTCTGGTCGCGATGGGAGTCGACTACAAAGGGGCGCGTCTGTCCAATCAGGAATACTTTGAGCGGCTTGGCGCGGATCCGAAGAAATGGGGGAATCCGTTCCAGGCTCTGCTGGGACTGATTGACGCCCAGCTCGCGTTCGAGACGCCGGCCATTGGCGGCAAGGACAGCATGTCGGGCACGTTCAACGACTTGCATGTGCCGCCGACGTTGATCACGTTCGCGGTGAAAACCGCCAAAACCCAGGATATCGTGTCCGCGCCTTTGAAAAAAGCGGGAAATTACGTGTATCTGGTGCGGCACGAGCCGAAAGCGGGACACGTTCCGAACTACGAGCAGCTGAAAAGAAACTTCGACAATGTGCTGAATCGAATGAAAAAAGGCCAAATCGTGGCGGCCAAGTCGATCAAGGATGGCGGCATCGCCGCGACGGTATGCGAAATGGCGTTTGGCAACAAGCTTGGCGTTGCACTGCGCACATCCGAAGACGTGTTCGCACCAAAGATCGGCTCGCTGCTTGTCGAAACGACGGAAACGATTCAGGATCCGGCGTTCTCGCTTATGGGCATTGTCAACGATACGAACGAGATTACGATCAACGACGAGACGATTTCGATCGACAAGGCCATCGAAGCGTGGGAACGACGCTACCGCGATTTGTATCCGCGCATCGTCAACGAGCGAAGCGAGGCGGTCATCGACACGCCGCTTTACGAAAAAACGTGTCCGTTGTCGCGGAAAGTGGTCGATGTGCCGAAAGTCGTCATTCCGGTGTTCCCGGGACAAAACTGTGAATTCGACACGGCGCAGCAGTTTGAGCGGGCCGGCGCCGAGGTAGAGATGGTCGTTTTCAACAACTTGACGGTTGCCGATATCGAGGAAAGCATCGACAAGCTGGCCAGGGCGATCGAATCGGCGCAAATCCTGATGATCGTGGGTGGATTCAGCAGCGGCGACGAGCCGGACGGATCCGGAAAATTTATCGCCAGCGTGCTGCGCAATCCAAAAATCTGGCGCGCCATCCAGACGATGCGGGAAAACGAGGGACTCATTCTTGGCATCTGCAACGGATTCCAGGCTTTGATTAAATCGGGTTTGCTTCCTTATGGCGACATTGAGGCGCTCGATCAAAAATCGCCGACGTTGTTCCGAAATGACATCAACCGGCATATTTCCCATATCGCCAGAACCCGCGTGACGTCCGTGCACTCGCCTTGGCTGTCCAGCTTTGTTCCAGGCGCCGTGCATAGCGTGGCCGTATCGCATGGCGAGGGAAAATTCGTGGCGGACGAAGCCGTGCTGCGCAAGCTGGCGCGTCATGGACAAATCGCGACGCAGTATGTCAACGAGGAAGGCGCGCCGACGATGGATGGCTTGGATAATTTAAATGGTTCTTCGTGGGCGATCGAAGGCATCGTCAGCGAAGATGGACATATTTTCGGAAAGATGGGGCATAGCGAGCGGTACGAGCCGGGCTTGTTCCAAAACATTTCCGGCGACAAAGACCAAAATATTTTCGCGAACGGCGTGCGGTTCTTCACGCACAAGAAAAACGGATGAACCGGTTTGAACCGCAAAGCCTGTCCGCGCTGGGCGCGATTTACCACATGAACGACGCGGCGCGCGCCTTGTATTACGTGCTTCATTCCTTGCAGCATCGCGGCCAGGACGCGGCAGGCATGGCGTGCACGGATGGCGAGCGGGTCGTGTGCGAAAAAAACAACGGGATGCTGAGCGAGATTTTCCAAGAGGGCGTTTTGGCGGAACTGAATGGATGCAGCGCGCTGGGGCATGTGCGTCTTGCGTCGGCGCAGGATCGGGATTTGGAAAATGTGCAGCCAATCGTCGTGCGGGCCCACCAGGGGCATTTCGCGATCGCGACAACGGGCACGATTCAAAACGCGGCGGCGCTGCGGGACGCGATGGAAGCGGATGGATTGATTTTCCAAGGCGTAAGCGACGCGGAGCTGATCGCGCATTTGATCCAGTTTTATCCGGGTCATTTGTTTGAGAAGATCATGCAAGCGTGCTCGAAGCTGGAAGGCTCGTACACGTTTGTCGTCATGACGAAAAACACGATGTACGCGATGCGCTCGCCCGACGGTATCCATCCGCTTTGGATCGCCCAAAGCGGCGCGTCCACGGTGGTCGCCAGCGAAAGCGCGGCGTTTACGATGCTCGATATCGACTCGATGCGGGAAGTGCGGCCGGGCGAGCTGATCCGGCTGGGCCTGGAAGGGGCGCAAAGCTTTGAAACCGGGGACGGAGAGCCGGCGCGCCCTTGCGCGATGGAGTACGTGTACTACGCCAGACCGGACAGCATGCTTGAAAACCGGAACGTGCACGCCGTGCGGGAAGATTGCGGCATTTTGCTGGCGGAAGAAGAAACGGTGGATGCGGATATCGTGGTTGGGGTGCCCGATACGGCGATGAGCGCGGCGGCGGCGTTCGCGCGCGCTTTGAACAAGCCGTACGAGATCGGGTTGATTAAAAACCGCTACATTGGCTCGACGTACATTCGCCCTTCCGCGCAGCAGCGCGAACAAGGCATTCGCACGCGGCTGAACGCGATTTCTTCCATCGTGCGTGGAAAGCGGGTGTATTTGGTGGACGATTCGCTTGTCAAAGGGTTCACGGCGAAACGGCTTTGCCAGCTGATGAAGGAGGCGGGCGCTTCCGAGGTGCATTTGCGGATCGCCTCGCCGCGGATTGCCCATCCTTGCGTGTATGGCTATGAAGAGGCGCGAGCCGGGCAGCTGGCGGCGGCCCGGTACACAGACGAGGAAATGTGCCAGTTGTTTGGCGCGGATTCGATTCGGTTTTTGGACGAGGACGCGTTTCGGTTGTGTGTAGGGCCTGCGAGCTGTATGGCTTGCATGAATGGTCGATATGTCGATGTCGATCCAAAAAATGGGAGGAAATAAAAATGGCAGAAAAATATAAAGAAGCCGGTGTCGATCTCGAAGCCGGTTACGAATCGGTTCGTCGCATCAAGTCGCATGTGGCGAGAACGAAAGTCAAAGGGGCGATCGACTCGATTGGCGCGTTTGGCGGCATGTTTGACTTGAGCGCGTATGGAATGAAAGAGCCGGTTCTCGTTTCGGGAACGGATGGAGTCGGAACGAAGCTCATGCTGGCGTTCGAGATGGACAAGCACGACACGATCGGGATCGACGCGGTCGCGATGTGCGTCAACGATGTGCTTGTGCAAGGCGCGGCGCCGATTTTCTTCCTCGATTATATCGCGGTCGGCAAAAACAAACCGGAAGTCATCGAGCAAATCGTCAAGGGGGTCGCGGATGGCTGCGTGGATGCCAACTGCGCGCTGATTGGCGGCGAAACGGCCGAAATGCCGGACATGTACGACGTGGATCATTACGATTTGGCTGGCTTTTGCGTCGGCGCGGTCGACAAGGCGAAGCTGAAAGACTCGTCGAATTTGCATGTGGGGGATGTTTTGATTGGCTTGCCGAGCACGGGTGTGCATTCGAATGGCTTTTCGCTGGTGCGGAAAGTGCTGTTCAAAGACAACCAGCTCGACCCGCACGCGGCGTACGAGGAGCTGGATGGCGAAAAGCTGGGGAACGTGCTGTTGACGCCGACAAAAATCTATGTCCGTCCGATCGAGGCGCTTTTTGACCAGGTCGACATTCACGCGATGTCGCACATTACCGGCGGTGGCTTTTATGAAAACGTGCCGCGGATGCTAAAGGAAGGCATGGGGGTCGAAATCGACACGAAGGCGTTCCCGCGGCCAAAGATCTTTGATTTCATTCAGGAAAAAGGCAACATTGATCTAAAGGAAATGTACAATGTGTTCAACATGGGAATCGGATTCATTGTGGCGGTCGATCCGGCCGATGTCGAAAAGACGCAGGCGCTGCTGCGCGAAGCGGGCCAGGATTCGTATGTGATTGGCCGCGTGACGGATCGCGGCGAGGTTGACGTGCAATGGTAAAAATCGCGGTATTCGCCAGCGGTTCGGGAACGAATCTGGAGGAGATCCTTCGCCATGTGGAGGATGGATCGCTTCCGGTCGAGGCGGCATGCGTGATCGTGGACAAGGAACAGGCGTTCGCAAGGGTCCGGGCGCGCAATCATGGCGTGCCGGAATACTATTTCAATCCGAAGGCGTTTTCGGGAAAAGAGGCGTACGAAACGGCGATTTTGGATGTCTTGAACCAGCATGATGTCGATTTGATCGTGTTGAGCGGCTATATGCGCTTTATCGGGAAGGTGCTGCTGGAGGCGTATCCGAACCGGATCATGAATTTGCATCCGGCGTATTTGCCGGAATTTCCAGGCGCCCACAGCATTCAGGACGCATTCGAGGCGGGCGTGCCGCAAACGGGCGTGACGGTGCATTTCGTGGACGAGGGCGTGGATAGCGGCCCGATCATCCGGCAGGAGCGGCTGGCGATCGACCCGGCCTGGGATTTGGAAACGCTGGAATCGCATGTGCACGCGCTGGAATACGACTTGTTTTGGCAAGTCATCCGGCAGGTAAGTGAAACGATCAAGGAGGAAGAAAAATGAAAAGAGCTTTGGTGAGCGTATCGAATAAAACCGGTCTTGTCGATTTTGTCAAAGGACTGATCGACGAAGGCTATGAAATCATTTCCACGGGGGGAACGAAGAAAGCGCTGGAGGACGCGGGTCTTTCGGTTATTGGTATTAGCGAGATCACGAACTTTCCGGAAATCATGGATGGTCGTGTGAAGACGCTACATCCCAATGTCCATGGCGCCTTGCTTTGCGTGCGGGACAACCCGGATCACGTGGCGCAGGTAGAAGAGCTTGGCATCGACATGATCGACCTGGTGTGCGTCAACTTGTACCCGTTCAAGGAGACGGTGCAAAAAGAAGGCGTCAGTCACGAGGAAATCATCGAGAACATCGACATTGGCGGACCGAGCATGCTGCGTTCGGCGTCGAAAAACTACAAGTTTATTCCGGTTTTGTGCGATCCGGCCGACTATGACCTCGTTTTAAACGAGATCAAAGAGCTGGGCGGCACGACGCTGGAAACGCGTGAGAAGCTGGCGGCAAAAGTGTTCCGCCACACGGCGCGTTACGACGCGATGATCGCGGATTACTTGACGAAGAAGACCGACGAGCAGTTCCCGGAAAGCCTGACGATCACGTTCGACAAGGTGCAGGACTTGCGTTATGGCGAGAACCCGCATCAAAAGGCAGCGTTTTACAAAGGCATGCGGCCGTTATACTCGCTGGCGAACGCGAAGCAGCTGCATGGCAAGGAGCTTTCCTACAACAACATTCAGGATGGCAACGCGGCGATCGAGATTTTGAAAGATTTCGAAGGCCAGTTCGCGGCGGTTGGATTGAAACATATGAATCCGTGCGGCGTAGGCATTGGCGCGTCGATCAATGAGGCGTGGGACAAGGCGTACGAGGCGGATCCGGTTTCGATTTTTGGCGGCATCGTGGCGTTGAACGCGCCGGTGGACGTGGAGCTGGCGGAGAAATTGTCGAAGATCTTTTTGGAGATCGTCATCGCTCCGAAATTCGACGAGGACGCGCTGGAAATCCTGACGCGGAAAAAGAACATCCGGCTCATGGAACTGGATACGACGTTGAACACGAACACGGCGTTGAAATACACGAACGTCAACGACGGCTTGCTTGTGCAGGAAATGGACACGCATCATGTCAGCGAGGACGACTTGCGCTGCGTGACGAACCGCAAGCCGACGGACGAGGAAATGAAGCAGCTGCTGTTTGGATGGAACGTCGTGAAGCACGTGAAATCGAACGCGATCGTTTTAGTCAAAGACAACATGACGATTGGCGTGGGCGCCGGACAAATGAACCGGGTCGGCGCGGCGAAAATCGCGATCGAGCAAGCTGGCGAAAAAGCGCAAGGCTCGGTCATGGCCAGCGACGCCTTCTTCCCGATGCCGGATACGGTGCAGGAAGCCATCAAGGCCGGCGTGACGGCGATCATTCAGCCAGGTGGATCCATTAAAGACCAGTTGTCGATTGACGAGTGCAACGAACATGGCATCGCGATGGTATTCACGGGCGTGCGTCATTTTAAACACTAACAACCACGAAGGAGTTCTGCTCCTTCTTTTTTGCGTTATAATGGAAAAGAAGAACCGGCCAGATCAAAACGGCTGGCTCGGATTTATTTACTTCATAGGTGACCTACGAGCAAATCTCCGCCAAGATTCACTTCTCGTGGTCGCTTTTTTCATGCGCCAGCAAAATAAAGGCGATGAAAACAAGAGCACAGTTCGAAGAGAAATTTATATAAAGAGATTTTATGATTTTCGTACTATGAAGACTGGAAGAAAAGAAAAGCGCAAGGGATTGAAGGATAAAAAAAGTGTGCTATACTGTAAATGTAAAAAGAACCTGCCCTTTGTCAAAGTGGCCGGCTCGGATTTATTTACTTCATAGGTGACCTACGAGCAAATCTCTGCCAAGATTCACTTCTCGTGGTCACTTTTTTCATGCGCCAACAAAATAAAGGCGATGAAAACAGGAGTAAGAACTCCGAGAAAATCCAAAACAATGGATATGATTTCATAGGGTGTCATACTCTCACCTCCGTTTCCGGAAACGGCAAATCCAGTTTCCATCTATCGAAACGGAGTTTTTTCAGAACTCCGGCATACAAACCGACCGAACCAACCACGCTTAGATATACTTATATTTTTGGTTGAAAAGTAAAGAATCAAAGTGTAAAAACGTGTGCTATACTGTAAATGTAAAAAGAACCTGCCCTTTGTCAAAGCGGCTGGCTCGGATTTATTATTTCATAAGCAACTTACGAAACAATCCTGCCAAAGATCACTTTTCGTGGTTGTTTTTTTTATAGAGGATAGGCGAACAGGAAAGAAAAAAAGGCAAACGATTGATAGGAAAGAAATGTGTGCTATACTGTAAATGTAAAAAGAACCTGCCCTTTGTCAAAGCGGCCGGCTCGGATTTATTACTTCATAAGCGATCTACGAAGCAATCTCGGGCAAGATTCACTTTTCGTGGTCGCTTTTTTCATGCGCCAACAAAATGAAGGCGATGAAAACAGGAGTAATGATTCCTAGAAAATCTAGAACAATCGAAAGAATTTCGAATGGTGTCATACTCTCACCTCCGCTTCTGGAAACGGCAAAACCAGTTTCCATCTATCGAAACGGAGTTTTTTCGGAACTCCGGCATACAAACCGACCGAACCGACCACGCTCAAAGGACAGGCATAACTATTTTACCAGAGAAAATAGGACTTCTCATTCTTTTTTCATGATTTTTCTTAGATATACTTATACTTTTGATTGGAAGCGTGAAGGATCAAAGGGTAAAAACGATTGAAGGGAAAGAAATGTGTGCTATAATAAGAATGTAAAAAGAACCTGCCCTTTGTCAAAGCGGCTGGCTCGGATTTATTATTTCATAAGCAACTTACGAAATGCTCATCCGGCAAGATTCACTTTTCGTGGTTGTTTTTTTTTATAGAGGATAGGCGAACAGGAAAGAAAAAAGGCAAACGATTGATAGGAAAGAAATGTGTGCTATAATGAGAATGTAAAAAGAACCTGCCCTTTGTCAAAGCGGCTGGCTCGGATTCAAATCATAGGCAACCTACGAAATGCTCATCCGTCCAAAGATTCACTTTTCGTGGTTGCTTTTTTCATGCGCCAACAAAATGAAGGCGATGAAAACAGGAGTAAGAACTCCGAGAAAATCCAAAACAATGGATATGATTTCATAGGGTGTCATACTCTCACCTCCGCTTCCGGAAACGGCAAATCCAGTTTCCATCTATCGAAACGGAGTTTTTTCGGAACTCCGGCATACAAACCGACCGAACCGACCACGCTCAAAGGACAGGCATCTTTATTTTACCAGAGAAAATAGGACTTCTCATTCTTTTTTCATGATTTTTCTTAGATATACTTATACTTTTAGTTGGAAGAGTGAAGGATCAAAGGGACTGGCTCGGATTTAAATCATAGGCAACCTACGAAGCGATTTGGAGAAAATATAAAAGCGAGGCGAAAACCTCGCTTTTATATTTGAATGTCTTCCATCGTATCGCAAATTTGTTTCACTTGTTTTAAGTTTTCGACCTGGCTGGCGATATGTCCGGAATTGATGATGCGAATATCCTGTACCCCGGCTTTTACGCTCGTACGCACCCCGGCCAGCGAATCTTCGATCACGCAAACTTTTTCAATCGGCACTTGAATGTTTTTGGCCGCTTGTACAAACATCGCTTCTTTGTCTTTATAGTCCCCGTTGTCGAAAACGATTGTGTTTGGGTCGATCCAGCGGTCTAAATGAAAGCTTTCGACAAAAAAGTCGATATTTTCCTTGATAGACGCGGAAGCAATCGTAAAAGGAATGCCTCGTTTTTTCAAATTGTCGAAGAGCGCTTCGGCTCCCGCGATCAAATGAAAGCTGGCCGTATCCGCCTGACAAAATTCGCGATAGTATTGCTCCTTGCGCAAAGAATAGGCCAGCTCTAAGTCGTCGTCTTCTTTTCCTCCGTTTAAATAACGAAGGATGTATTTGTTGTTGACCCCGTTCATTTTCGTATGCAGCTCTTCCTCGGTAATGCCATAACCGCGAAGTTCTTTTGAAATTTTATTCCACGCCTTGATGTGTTTGTCGTTGTCGAGAAACAACGTCCCGTTAAAATCAAAAATCACGCCTTCCATGTTATTTCCCCTTTCCCGCTTGGATGATTTGAATGTATTGACTGTAATGCGCAATGATATCCGGACTCGTTTTGGAATCTGTGATCATGCCATCCATGTTGTAAAGCTTATAGTAAGCGTAAAAATCTTCCCGGTTGAATTTGTGTTCGTCGACTAGCAAATAGCGGTATCGCGCGTTGTTAAGAGCGATTTCCTGCGTTTGTCCCTCCTCGATCGAAGAAGTGGTAATTTGATCTTCCGCCAAGGCGTTGCAGGAAATGAACGTGGCGGAAAAGCGAAGCCGGCTTAACGTGTCGGTACACAACGGGCCGACAAAAACGCCCGTATGGTTGCGGAATGTTCCGCCAATCAAAAGCACGCGTTTTGGATCGTATTGCCGGATAATATCAAAGACAGGCAGCGAGTTCGTGACAACGTGCACGTTTCGTCCCGCGATTTCTTTGGCAAGCTGCTCGATCGTCGTGCCCGGACCAAGAAAAACCGTGTCGTTTTCCTTGATCAGTTTTGCCGCTTCCCGCGCGATCTCCTGTTTTTCAGCCATATTGACTGCCGATTTTTCTTGAAGCGACAGCTCGCAATCCAAGTTGTAGCCCAGAGATTGCGCGCCACCATGGATGCGGATCAGTTTTCCGCTTTTTTCAAGCTCGTCCAAGTCGCGACGCACCGTCATATCCGACACGTTCAAGTCGCGCATGATTTCCGCCGCCGTGACAATTCCCTTTTGATTCACCATTTGGCGAATATATTGAAGCCGTTCTCTTTTAAGCATTCGAAACCCTCTTCTTTCGTTTCGGTTATAGCATGGTGGCGTAGGAACGTCAACACAAACGAACATTTCCAAAAAATAGAGAACATTTTTATTTTTTTCAAAAAAAGCTTGCGTTTTGTCTTTTCTTCGTGTAGATTAATAGAGGATTTAGTGATGATAGCGAAGAGGAAATACCTGTTCTCGTACCGAACACAGAAGTCAAGCTCTTCTGCGCCGACGATAGTTGGCTTTGCGCCTGCGAAAATAGGACGTTGCTAAGTCTTTTTTTTTATACTTGGAACCGATGCCTTGGGGCATCTTTTTTTTTATCTTGTTCCATTCTTTTTTCTTAAAATATTTTCTCTCTTACAACGAAAAAGACATTGCCGTTTTGGGCAATGCTTTTTCATTCATTATCGGTTCTATAAAAGTCGTCGATAATGTCCATAATGCGATACATAGATTCGACTTGTTTTGGGGTGTACTCTTTCAAACGATCGGAAACATCGGAAATGGTGTTTGGATCTTTGCCAAATAAAATGTAATCGGCGCTCGCGTCCAAAATGCGGCAAATGTTGATCAACGTCGAAGTCGACGCGCCGACAACGCCCCGCTCCAAGTCGGAAATGTACTGGATGGAAACATCAATTTCTTCCGCCAGCCGTTCCTGCGTCAATCCTCTGCCTTCCCGTGATTTTTTAATACACTTTCCAATTTCAACGTTTATTTTTTTCTTTTCTTTCATAATTTGATTTTATAAACTCGCTCCTCCTGAAATAATCAAGCCCGAGTTTTACTTATAATGCTAAACGATTTAATTTTTCAGAGTTTTCTAAGTGTTTTGCTATTGGGAAATAAAAGGGAGAAAAAAGAAAGATTTAGCTCGATTCGTGAAAAAAAGCGAACCATTTGTTTTTCAAAAAGAGCGAGGGCGCGACGAAAGTGGAGCGTCCTGCAGAAAGGAATACAACCATGAAGTCTGTGGATTTGAGTGGCAAAAAGTTTGGAAAGCTGACCGTCATTCAAAAGACGGACAAAAAAAGAAAGGGCAGCTATCTTTGGCTTTGTCAATGCGAATGCGGACAGACGATTTTGCTTGAAAGCTATAAGATCCGGCGCGAGCTTGTAAAAAGCTGCGGCTGTTCGAGAAAAGGAAAAAACACGAAAGATTTGAAAGGAAAGAAGATCGGCCGGCTGACCGTTTTAAAACGGCTGGAAGAAAAGAAAGGGTCGTGTTACTTGTGGCTTTGTCAATGCGATTGCGGCACCACGATCAAAGTGGCCACGAACGATTTGACAAAAAAGAAGCCGGTTTCCAGTTGCGGCTGCGTCCGCGCTGGCGCCATAAAAAACATCGCAAAACAACGGTTTGGAAAACTGACGGCATTGCGGCCAACCACCAAAAGAAAGGGAGGCAGCGTCGTCTGGACGTGCTTGTGCGATTGCGGGCGGACGACCGAAGCGTCCTACAACGATTTAGTGAGTGGCAACACGCGCAGCTGCGGCTGTCTGATCCATGAAAAAGGCCGTCCCGGTTTGTCGTACGTCGACCAGACGTGCATTGAGTCCCTCAAAAGCAAGGCGCTCCACAAAAACAACACGAGCGGATATACGGGAGTTCAAAAACAACGAGGCAAATGGGTCGCGCTCATTTCCTTAAAGAAGCACCGCTACTACTTAGGAACGTACGAACGATTCGAAGACGCCGTGTTTGTCCGGCAACGCGCCGAGCAGCTGCTCCACGATCAATTCGTGCAAGCCTATGAAAGCTGGAACAAGAAAGATGAAACGTGGAAACAAGAACATCCATTAAAGATCGTCGTGAAAGGAACGAATATCGACGACTTCGAACTGGAAGTTGAAGAAAGTGACAGGGGAAACCATGAGAAAAAAAGAAAGAGAAAACAAACGGCTGGACATGCCCACCCGGGCCGAGTTGGAGAAAGAAAGAGATCGAGTCCGGCACAATAGGCAGTATCGCCAAACGTTGCGCAGCACGATGGGCGTGCTCGTCGTCGTGGCCGCCCTCGCGATTTTGGCCGCCACGCTCTGGCTGCCCGTGCTTCGAATTTACGGCACCAGCATGACGCCAAACCTGACAGCCGGCGACATCGTTTTATCCGTCAAGGGAAGC
The DNA here is from genome assembly GCF_004793885.1 of Dubosiella muris. Classification (GTDB taxonomy): domain Bacteria; phylum Bacillota_I; class Bacilli_A; order Erysipelotrichales; family Erysipelotrichaceae; genus Dubosiella; species Dubosiella muris. Next base: position 6,025 of record NZ_SRYG01000011.1, on the reverse strand, counting down.
GATTTCAAAACGGGGGATGTTATAGCCTTCTATTACAATAACAAGATTCTAGTCAAACGTGTTATCGCCGGGCCAGGCGATTGGGTATATATCGACGACGACGGCAACGTGTTCGTCAACGGCGAAGAAATCGACGAGCCATACGTGCAGGAAAAAGCGCTAGGCGAAACCGATTTGGAATACCCGTATCAAGTGCCTGAAAAGCGCTGGTTCGTCATGGGCGACCATCGCAGCGTATCGCTCGATTCCAGAACGAGAGCCATCGGGCCGATTGCCGAAGAAATGATTGTCGGAAAACTGGAAGGCCGCATATGGCCGTTGAATAAAATCGGAAAGATCTAGAAAGGAAAAGATTATGAAGAAAACAAACAAGAAACGGTCATGGAAACAGATCGTGTCCATTTTAAGCTGTATCGTTGTCTTCTGCACAACGTACGCCCTCATTTTGCCCGCCGTAACCATGAGCAAGGAAACGTATTGCGGCAAGGAAGAGCATACCCATACGGAAAACTGTTATGTAAGCGAAACCCCGCTTTGCGGCAAAGAGGAATCCGAAGCCAGCGAAGGCCATGTACACGATGAAACGTGCTACGAGGAAGTAAGAAACCTCATTTGCGGTTTGGAAGAAAGCGAAACCCACGTCCACACGGACGAATGCTATGAAACGACAACAACCCAAACATGCGGCAAGGAGGAATCCGAACCGACCGAAGGCCATACACATAGCGACGAGTGCTACAAGAGCGAAGAACTCCAATGCGGCAAGGAAGAGCATGAACACACAAGAATTTGCGAGTCCAACAAAGAAGACGTGGAAGATCCAGCCGATTGGGAAAAGGCATATCAAGACATCAACAATGAAGAGGATGCCAAAACAAGAATCCTGACCGTCGCTAAGAACGAGTTGGGAACCAAGGAAAATAAAAACAACTTCGAAATCGACGAAGAAGAAAAAGAGCACTACTACACAAGATACGGCCATCTTTATGAAGACAAATACGGCGACTGGAACAACTATTTTACAGGTTACGTTTTGAAATATGCCAACGTGCAAATGAGCTATGACAAAGACGCAAGCAAATGGCAAAACAAAACGATCCACGACCAGAAAGAAGAAGGCGAGGAAGGAAACGTTGTATTCTTCAGAAATGACAAAGGAGAACTAAGAACCGGTATCGTCACCAGTATCGACGACTTAAAAAAGGAAATCCGAGTTATCGAAGGCGATGTGGAAGGCGAAGTAAAAGAGGAGCGAGTCAACAAGGACAAGGTGATCGCCTATCTAAACGACCAAATTGAGATCATAGAAGAGGATACACCACTGGCAGGTGAAGAACTGGAAAAGAAAGAAGAAAATAAAATCACCCAGACTGCCAAAGACGAAGCGGAAACGGTGGAAGTGACGGCTACGTATACGGAAAAAGCGAACATTCCGGAAGGCGCGCAGTTGACTGTCACCAAACTGGAAGATGCCGAAAATGGAAATCCACGATTTGATATTGGATTTTATTTAGGACAGGAAGAAGTGGAACCAAACGCCGAAGTGGAAATTTCTATCAAATATTTGGATGAAAAGCTGGATGGTTCTGAAATCGTCGATTATATCCACTATAAGAAAGACGGCTCAACGGAAACGATCAGTTCAGATGTCAAAGCGTTAGAAGACGGTTCGGTTGAAACCACATTTAAAACCGATTCTTTCTCCGTATTTGAAGCGGAGATCATTGTCGGGGTAAAGAAAGTCGAAATTGAAGGCTTGGATGAAGAATATGAAATTGGCGATGAAGTCACTTTAAAAGCGGTAACTAAAAATATTGCGAATTTAGATGAGCTTTCTTACCAGTGGCAATACAACGAAGAAGATCCTGAAAACGAGGAGTATTGGTTTAATTTACCTAATGCGAACGATTCAGAATATGAATTTGAAGTAAATTATACTAATGGATTTTATTCTTACCGAGTAATCATCGGTGAGAAAGATGTGATTAAAGCTGAGACGCAAAATAAACCGAATATAGCACCTTCTGGAGATTTGCAAAAGAGAAAGATTAATATTAGTTTAACCAATTTATATCAAAAAGATGGTGAAAATGAGGAAGATTCTAATGGTTTGATAGTTTCTGAGTATGAAAAGCCAAATTTGAAACTCAAAACGGTAGAAGGCATAGAATTAGATAGCAATCAAGATCCTAATAAAGTACTACATTCAAAATCTATTGAATATATGGGAACAAAGGCACAGCAAAAGAGAGATGATTATCGGATTTCGATATCATCAGGACCAATTTCTGGTGAAAATCCAGTTGATCTTCTATTTGTAGTAGACACTTCTAGAAGTATGAGCGGAAGTATATCTGGAGTAAAAACGGTAATAAAAAATATTTCTAATCAGTTTTTGGCTTGCAATACAAATAATCGAGTGGCAATGGTATCGTTCGCCACTAGTGCAGAACAAAAATTCTCATATACTCATACTTTATCAGATTTTAGTTTGAGTGCTGGTGGGGGAACCAATTATATGGCTGGTTTACAACAAGCTTATTATATGATTTTAAACAATAGTGACCCGACTCATAAACAAGTGATGATTTTTATTAGTGATGGCAAGCCAACATATTATATGAACAATTATGAAGGCCAGATCTCGTCATGGAAGGGAAGAGAAGGGAATGGAAATACAACAGAGGACTATTATGATCGTAAGGATAAAGAATATAAATATCCAACCACAGCGACTATGACTGGAATCAATACATTCAAGGAGTTTGCTAAAGAAAAGTTAGTAACTATCAATACAATTTATTATGGATCGAATACTAACAATCAATTCTTAGATACATTATCGAGTTCTGGAAAATTCATTAGTTCTCAAAATACAGAGTCTTTAAAAGAGGATTTAATTATTCTTTCTCAAGGTCCTACTTGTACTAATGGAAAAATGATGGATACATTATCTGATTATGTTGATTTTGATTCGAGTGATTATGGAATTGTTTTGAAAGCTTATAAAGGAGGTAAAAAGCAAGATTCTACTGGAGTAGAAATTTTTAAATCAAATTCTTTAAATACTTCTGGAGAATTTACTAATTCTTTGGTTTCAGCAGGAGACTGGTGGGGAGGAGCTGGAAAAGATGTTGAGCTGGATGGAGTCGGAGGAAAAATTTCAGTCAGAGATACGATTAAACCATCTGTGAAAATAGAAGGAAAAACAATTACGCTTTCCTTTAACCCGAATTGGAAGATGGATGCTAGTTTCTTGTATGAACTCTCGTTCAATGTTTATGCGAATAAAAATGCTTATAATACCGAGGGTAATAAAGGATATGAAAATATTGGAGAGGATGAAACAGGAGCTACCTCAGAAAATAAAAAGGGACTGTATTCGAATACTTCAGGGGCTTTCAGTTTTACCTTTAAAAACCAGAATTATAATCTCCTGTACAACAAACCGGTTATTCAAATTATTCGAACAGATTTAACTCTTACCAAAATAGGTAATGGCAAAACACCATTAAGTGGTGCGAAATTTGACTTGTACAAAAAAGATGAACAAGGACAACCGATTTCTGGTTTGGCGGAAGTATACAAAGGCATTCGCATCAATCTAGATAATAATCCGATTACATCCGATTCAAACGGGAAAATAGCTTTGACTGATTTATCGGTGGGAACTTACTACTTAGTGGAAATCGTAAGTCCGGATGGATATACAAAAGCGCAAAAGCCTTGGGAACTTGTAATTGAGGCAAGAGAAGATAGAGGAAAAAAGGTTCAACTGTACTATTCGCTAAAAGATTTGAATAGCACAGGAAATGAAGTGATTGAAGAGGGAAAACTTCTTGGTTTTACAGATAAGAATAAAAGCGGAAGCATATCCCATGATCGTTGGAAATACTACAACAAAGATTCTGTAAATATTGTGAATGAACCAGGTCAATCCCTGCCAAACACCGGAGGAACCGGAACCAAATTATTTACATTCAGCGGAGGAGCGATCATTGCTGCATCCAGCTTAATGTACGGATACAAAAAGAGGTCGAAAAGAAACAAGACTGGGAAAGGAGGAAAGTAACAAGTAAGGGGAGCCTCTGATCCTAGACCTCTTTCAAGGGGTTGTATTCGTGATACATATGATTCTTTCACGGTTTGTATGGGAAGAAAGAGGAAAAAGAAAACCAGTCTTTCTTTCCAGCCGATAACGAACAAAAAGATTTAAAGATAAGAAAGGAAAACATAAATTATGAAATCTTTAAAGAAACTTTTATCTATCTTTGCGGCGTTCATGATGGTTGTCGGATTGACGGCGGCGAATGTGAAAGCGGCGGAGACTTTACAAACTGTTCCTTCAGGAAAAGATGGAACGGGAGAAATTACTGTTTCTAATACTACGATTGGTCAATCGTATGGAGTTTATAAGATCTTTAATGGTACAAACGGAACCAATGCAACGGCTTATACAGCAACCACGGCAGTTAAAAACTTGCTTAGTGGAGATGATTCCCCATTTACATTTACAAATAAAGTAGGAGACGAATGGCAAGTAGAAATTAAAGACGGAAAGACTGGCTCAGAAATTATTGATTTCTTGAAAGAGAAAATCGGAGATCCTACTTCGGAAGGTTGGACAGCCCCATCTGGAATCGAAAGCACAGTTTCTCCTACAGCAGCAATTGCAACGAGCATGAAATTTACTCAATTACAATTTGGATACTATTTTGTCTCAAGCAGTTTAGGCGCAACAGTGACTATCAATGCAGCCAATCCAAGCGCAACAGTTATTGATAAGAACCAAGGTGGACCGACAACTGATGGTAATTTGAAAACTATTGTTAAAAATGGTGAGAAAACAGAAGTTTCAGCAAATTTTGGAGATACTATTGATTATCAAATGAGTATTGTAGCAACAAACTATAATCATGACAAACCTATCAAAAGTTATCAGTTTGAAGATACTTTGGGAAATGGTTTGAAGTATGTAATGAATAACAACAATACGGTTGACGTTACAGTTACAGTGACTCCGAAGTCGACAATTACAGAATCTAATCCGAATGGAACTTCGGTAGATGTTACAGCTCAAGCTACAGTTAAAATGGGTAGTGATAATCAAAGTTTTACTTTGACTCTTCCATGGGCAACGGGAACTGCAGAAAATCCAATTTTTTATTATGAAACTAATAGTATTGTAAAAGTTACTTATAAGGCGACTGTTCAAAACACGGCTGATTTGAACAGTGACACGAACACAAAGAATACTGGTAAATTTGGATACACAGAATTTGGCAAGGATACTCCAATTTATCCAACAGGTGGAGAAAACTCTACCACTGTAAAAACGTATGGATTAGGAATTGTGAAAACAGATGAAAAGGGTAATCCTCTGCAAGGTGCACAATTTACTGTAACCCCACAAGGATCGACTACACCGATTAAAGTAAGTGGTCCAACGCAAGATGACGATGGAAATAACGTCTATCTTTATGATCCAAATGGAACCGCAACTATTACTACACCAGCAACCGGAATTGTTATCATCAAAGGAATTGCCAATGAAGGTACAGATTCTAAAGATTTGAATTATGACGTAAAAGAGACGGTTGCTCCAAATGGATATAACCTGCTTCAAGGATCAAAAACTGTGACCGCAACTGAACTGTCAAGCTCTACCACGACGATTAAATGGTATAAAGATAAGGATGGAAATGTTACTACCGAATCGACGACCAATGAGCAAACTACTGATTTTAAGGTAAATGTAGCCGGTCAAGTGATTGTCAACACAAAGGGTGCTCAACTCCCATCCACAGGTGGTATGGGTACGACGATGCTCTACGTAGCTGGTGCGATCCTCATGGTTGGTGCCGCAGTCATCTTCGTAACGAACAAGAGAATGAAACACGAATAAGAGAAAGAAACAACTCTTAGATTGAGCTTTGCTCATTGAAAAAAGAAAGAATGCTGCTGAATCACTGATTCAGCGGCAGGGAGAGCTCTACATGAAAAAATTTATGAAAAAGAATTGGTC
>NZ_SRYG01000010.1 GCF_004793885.1 Dubosiella muris | reverse complement strand
TAGATTTTTGTCTAAAGTTACATTCCGTGTGGTACACCTCGGAGTATGGAGATTTATTATGAATGAATTGAATACAATGACGAAAACCCAGACTTCTTCTTTTATGGAAGTCCATCTTTCCCGGAAAACTTCGAGTTCCGAAAAATCGGCTATCGTCATCCAGACGCAGAAAGGAAAAGTGTACATCCAAAATCACGCCAATCCCGATCTGCTTCGTCTGGTCCTCTCTTCTTTATGAGAGCCCTTGATTTCGACCTCATTGATCACATCTATATCCAGTCCGATTATACCAACCTTCACAAAGGGATCGACGGTCCAGTCGTCTGGTCGAATCGTCCATACGACCGGACCCTCATCGAAGCAGTTTGTTCCTGTTTTGCGATCGGAAGTCTTCGACAATCAAAGAACTACTTTGAGAAAAATATGGCTTCCTACTCATCACCAACCGGTTGGAGGATGGCCGTTTTCAATAGCCCAAGACACCCGACGAGGTCATCGCTTTGGGTGAACAGCAGCTGCGCTGGCTTTTGGATGGCTTGAGCATCGTGCAGAAAAACGCCATTAAACCTACTCGAAAATCGGGTGGAATCGTGTGATAGAAATGCACTCAAGAGTATGGTATAATCAAGGCATGAAAGATGGTTACTACGCACAAGACAGCACGTCCAACATGCAAGTTCAAGATCTTCTCAAGATCTTGACAGAACAGATTGAAAAGCTGTACGAAAAGATTAAGGAAAAAAGCAGAAGCAATCCAAAAGATAGGAAACATAGAGCCGTTGTTCATAATAAACCGGAGAACAAGTCCCGGAAGGTGAAAGCACACGAACGTCGCCGTTATCTAAGCCGGACCAACGACTTCGATTCTCTCCTGCACGAAAAAGACATGCCCATGGTACAGAGAATGAATGACAAAAATCGGTGAGAAAATATACGGAAAGCTATCCCGACCCTCCTTGCACAAGAGACGTGGAAACTTTCTTTATAAACGAAAGTGTCAGGCGTATTGATTTTCTGCCATTTGTCAGTGCATATACCGACAACGAGCTTTTTTCAAAGGCATGTCATATTCTCAGTTGGAAAATCCTCATCATTCAAAGGACGATACCAAATTAAAAAAGCTAAAAATATTTATCTATTATTTTTTTATACATCTTGTACAATCTAATCTGCTCCTCGTCTATTTCTTTAATCGTCATAGACATAAACGAACTTTCCTTCTTATACATCTGATCTACACTAGGCGTATTTACACGTATTGGATAAGTTAGTGGCCTAGCTTTTCCGTAGTTAGATAAATCTGGTGCTAAAATATCGGATTTGCGTTGAAGTACAGCAAGCATTCTATATCCCTCTTTTCATTTAAACACTTCCATTGTATCCTATTTCTTTTTTTTTTTAAAGCGAATCGATTGAATTTTTTATGAATCTGATTACTTTTATGTAAGGAGGAAATAGAATAACGCCTTCTCAACCACCAAATCGTGTGCCGGTGCGCAGACGATTGCCTACATCGCCAACGAGGGGTACGGCAAAGGGGTTCCGTACTATCGGTTGGAAAAAGAGTAGAACCGCTGGAAACTGCCAATCAGCCGAAGGATGCAAATGACGGAGTGAACGGTGCACGTGTTCCGGGATAAACGGTGCATGATCAAGGCTTTTCTTTTCTCTTCTGTTTTTCCAAAAAAAGATTTATTCCAATCTCCTTTCCATCTATGGTGTAACTGTAGTTGGAAAGGAGTTTTTATTGATGATGGACTACAACACTTTGATCACTGTAAGTCGGATGCTTGATCATCAGGCGACTTACCGACAAATTCACGACCGTACCGGTATCGGCAATCAGGCGATCACTCGAACCAAAAGGATGATGCGAGATTCGGGGTTCTCTTTTGCCGGACTGGAGGCTTTTTCGCCCGAGGACCTTCTTGATTTTTTCTATCCCTCTAAAAAGCGTCGAGATGAATCCATTCCACTTCCTGATTTTGAAAAAATCTGGAAAGAGCTCAATGATCCGACCGTTCCGACCAATATCGTTTTCCATTGGCTTCAGTACAAAGACGAGCATCCAAACGGCTACCAACGCACGCAATTCGTCAAATATGTCAGTGAATGGATCGAATCCAACCATGGAAAAACAGCCGTTCGCATGGTCGTCCAACGCAGACCTGGCGAAAAGATGTATATCGACTGGGCGGGTACCACAGTACCTCTCGTACGCGATCCGGCAACAGGGAATTTGAAAGACGCCCATCTTTTCGTTACGACCCTTGGAGTCAGTTCGCTTTTGTTTGTACGCGCGTTTGAAAATGAACGCACCGCCGCTGTCGCAGAGGGAGTAACAGAAGCTTTCAAGTTTTATCGCGCTCTTCCTCGCATCCTTGTTCCGGACAATATGAAGACTGCCGTTGAGCGTCACAATAAGGACGAACTTGTCTTGAGTTCCTTATTCAAAGATCTTGAATCGTTTTATAAAGTCATCGTGGTTCCACCTCCTGCTCGAAAGCCCAAAGGAAAGCCGAGCGTGGAAAATGGCGTGAAGTGGGCAGAGACACATATTTTCGGACGCCTCAAGTATAAAATTTTCAATAACTTTGACGAATTGAATCGCGAGATCATGACAATCGTCCGACTTCTAAACGAAGATACTTCGAAAAAGAAAACGGAACAGCGACAAACGATCTTTGAAAGCGTGGATCTTCCCCATATGCGCCCGCTCCCTAAAGATCCATTCGCTGTGTGCGAATATGAATCGTGCACTGTTCCTGCTAATTATCATATCAGATTGAGCGATGGACATTACTATTCCGTTCCCTATACTTTCTATCGTCCAAAGCGAACAACGGTCGTCACCGTCAAGTCGACGCCTTATGACGTGTTCATTTGTGATCAAAATAATCGACTGATCTGCACGCACAAACGAACTTACGACCCCTTTCAGAAATATGTCACCAATCCGGATCACATGCCTCCAGAGCATCAATATTGGAAAGAAACGGAATCACGCGATTCCAAATATTACTTAAGATGGGCAAAGAAGATCGGACCGCACATGCATCGGTTCATTCAAGGTGTGCTCTATCAATATGAACATGAACAGCAGGCGTATAACACGCTTAACGGGATCCTCCATCAATGCGACCACATCCCCAACGGGATTGCGGAACAGGCAGCTGCCAAATGTATCAAAGAAGGAAAGCTCACATTCTCCCGTTTTAAATATCAGCTGACAGTATCCCAAAAGCAGATAGAGCATCCGTCAAATAAAAACCTATCCCCTGAAAAGCCCCATCAAAATATCCGAGGAAAGGAGTACTACAAATGATGCGCCGCGACGAATATGATATCCTTTTTCATTCTTTAAAACAAATGCGCCTTTCGGGAATGGCCGAAGAATTGGAACGGCAATTTTCCGACCCAAATACAGACCTTATGTGCGGGGACGAACGAATCATCCGGCTCATCCGGGCAGAGATGGAACTGCGTCATACGAAGAAGCTGAACCGCCTGGTGAAAAAATCAAATATTCGATACCCGCAAGCTTCGATCGACTCAACGATAGAAGAACCGTCCAGAAAACTGGATGCGGCTACCATCTATAAACTTGCCGAATGTTCATGGATACGGGAAAAAAGAAATCTAATCATTACCGGTTTGACTGGTGCGGGAAAAAGCTGGTGCGCTTGCGCGCTGGGCATGTCAGCCATGCAGAAAATGTATACGGTCTATTATGACTCGACCGAACATCTACTCCAAAAACTCCACGCATGCATCAACACGAGAGAGTTGATGGAAAAAATGGAAGAACTGAGAAATTTCGACGTATTGATACTCGACGATTCCGGCCTGATGAATTTTGATTTCGACATGTGCCGCAATCTCTTCCAGCTCATTGATCTCCGAGAAGGGAGAGCATCGACGATCATCGTCTCCCAATATCCGGTCTCGGAATGGTTTGAACTATTCAGTAGCCACACCTATGCGGACGCCACATTGGACCGCATCATGTCCACAGCTTATCGACTTGATTTTCAAGGTGAAAGCTTAAGAAGAAAGTAAAAGCAGTGAAAAGGTCGGAACACAAAAATTCTGACCTTTTAACCATGTGCAATCGCCTTCGGCGCCGGTGCACCGCTAAGACCGACAGAGCGCACTGCGAACTCCGTCAAGGCGCACCGTTCATCCCAACATCTGCAATCTGGCGCTGACTAAAGTTTTGGGAACGCATTTCCAAAACTTTTTTAACATCTCGCATAAAAACACCTCCTAGCTGCAAGATTGGAAGAGATATGAAAATATTCATCCATAAACATCTTACAACTGGAGGTTATATCATTGATTTGAAATCGGTGGACTAGTCTAATGGATTCGGTGGACTTCGTCACCGTATTGACTGGACTTATTTCAGCGTATTGGGTGGGCTTATCCCTACGTAATATTCATTCCCGCTTACAGTAAAAGGGAGAAATTGAAAAAAATTGGGCGTTCATCTGTGGGAAGAGTATCTCACATTTCTAAACGTGGTTAGATTTCCCGCTTGCCATCTAAAATTTCCACCACTTAACTAAATGACATTGATGAAACAATAGATTTTTTTTCTAAAGTTATACTCCGTTTGGGATCCCCCCTCGAGTATGGAAATTTTATTCCCATTTATTTTTAATATATCTCCCAGGATTTCTATAATTTATCACTTTAGCGTAATTCCCAACTGCTGTAGCATTATCGGGAATATCTTTAGTAACAACACTACCTGCTCCAATAGTCACATTAGACCCTACACGTACATTTTCAACAATACATACGTTTGGTCCAATATATGTATTGTCTCCAATCATGGCGGCGTGTCCTTCATTACTTCCGATAGTTGTGAATTGAGATAAATTACAGTTATCGCCAATAACAGCAGAAGAATTTATAACAATAGGTCCTCCATAGCCAATGTAAAGTCCTTTTCCTATTTTTGTGCTTTTCGGCAATTGAATTACTTTTTTTGTCATACTTAGTTTCCATAAAATTTCACCAATCACCTTCATGATTCCTTTTGAATTACAAAGTCTAAATGCACATAAAAATCGAAATGTTCTATTTCTTAGATAACCCCGGATAAAAGTTATCAAATCGCATTTTCCATAATATCTGAATAAATCACTTTTAATCAATTCTCTGTATCTATGTCCATTATCCATAATTTTTTACCTTCTAAATTCTTACTCTTTATTAACTTTATATTCTTGCAAAAAAGAATTAACCCTAGATAATCCAATCTGAATTATCTCATTTTTTAATATAATATTAATTAATATATATATCAGAATTCCTAGTAATGTCGTAAATAAGATTGATATTGCAGAATCACCACTAAATATAGTTGCTAAACTAACAATTAGTCCCATCAAAACGCTCGAAAAAAACACCTTAAATACATATTTTTTTCTTATTGATATTTTTATAAGCTTAGTAACAATTCTTAACTGGATTCCATTTACTAATAATTCACTTATAAGTGAAGCTAATGCTGCCCCATCTTCCTTCATATAAGGAATAAGAAAAAAATTCATCAAAAAATTAGCTATTGTGGCAATCACATAAGCTGGTATCCTTTTCTTTTCCATATTCATGCTAATAAGTAATTGATAGCATAATAAATCTCCCACTGGCCGTATAATCAGTAACGGAGCAAAAATTTGCAAACAAACGCTTGCAGGTAAAAAAGCTTCTCCATATAAAACGATTACTATTTTTTTGGCTAATATTAATAGACCAGTGGTTGCTGGCACAACAATAAATAATATAATTTCAAGGCCTGTATTTATTAAATTATCAAAAGCAGACTTATTTTTATGAAATAAATAGCTAAGTCGTGGTAAAAAAGAAGCCGAGACGGCTTGACATCCAGTCAAAAGCATCAAGATGATTTTATTTGCATTGGAATAATAGCCAATATTCGATTCAGTTGACATTAATCCAAGCATAGTTATATCAAGTTTACTATAAATAGTTCCTAAAAAAATTGTTATAGCCAAAAATATAATTGGCTTTATATGCTTTTTTATTTTTAGCTTAAAAAAAACTATTTTTACCATTTTTTTTGAATGAAAAGCATTAAAAGTATAATTAAAAACCACTCCCAAGCTTGTTATAAGAGCATATAAAATATAATCTCTTTTTGCATGCACAAATAAAAACAAAAATAATAGCAATACTATTTTAATGATAAAACTTCTTATTGTGATATATCCATATTCTTCTTCTCCTTGATAAAACCAATCAATATTAAAAAAATTAAAAAAAAGAACTAGACCTGTTGCCAAATAAAGAAAAAAGTCATCTTTTTTATTTATAAATAAAATCAAAAATATAAAATATAGCACAATTGAAAATAATGTTGATATAGAATTAATGATTATAAGTTCTGAAAAAATCTTATTTTTTTCTTCTTTTTTATTTCTAACTTTTGAAATTTCTCGAATTCCATAAATAGGAATCCCCAAGCTAGCAAAAGTAGTAAAATAAGACGTTATATTTTGTGCATAAGCGACTTTTCCTATTCCATCTTCAAAAATAATTCGTGATACATATATTGAAGTTATTAGAGGAAAAATAAAACTTAATGTTTGATATATCATATTATAAAAAGAATTTTGTGCCAATGATTTTTTCATATATTCTCCTAAATTAAAATGGATTTTCACGAAATATAAGATTTAATAGCTTTGATTATCCCACCATTTTTTCTTATCCTTAATTTAAAACGTAATATATAATGGGCGGGTAGACTAATAATCTGTCCAGCTTTATTTCCAAATATATTTTTACATTTTTGCTTTATTTTTAAAATAATTTGTTCTTCTTTTTCATACCAAGAAGCTGAATAATGGTGAATGCTGACTGTATTTTCCGTAATATTTAATTCTCCGGTGTAATAATTTTTAGGGCAAAAAAATTCAGGAGGATATATAGAGATTCCGCTAATATTCTCTATCTTTCCAGATCCTTCAAATCCCTTTCTTTTCAAAATTTTGGTGGTTTTATCAACTATAGTTTCTAAGTTTTCCTTTCCATTCTCTTTAATAAACGATTGCTTATCATAATAATCTAACACTTCCTTATATAAGGAGTTACCTGCTTCTACTCCCATTCCTAATCCTGGTGCAACTTTTAATGGTTCACCTTCTTCACACCCCAGAAAAGGACCTTTATCTAAAATTTCATCTAAACTCTTTATAAGTTCTACATCCGTATCTAAATATACTCCACCATATTTATATAATATATAAAAACGTGCATAATCACTTACAAATGCCCATTTTTTCTGCCTATATGCTTCTTCGATATATTTGCATTGAGATATATTAAAATTTGTCTCATCCCATTTTACTATTTTATAATTTGGGCATTTCTCCTTCCAACTTTTTAAGCACGAAATAGCTTCTTGTGGAAGAGGATTTTCTCCAAACCAACAATAATGTATTATTTTAGGTATCATTTTATTTTTAATCCTTTCTTTTAATATGAAAATTTTCATTTAATGAAGCAAACGGAAGAGCTAAAATATAATAAACCAAATATGAAACACTACTCCTCATAGATGAATCATATATCGAAAACAAAATAGCCATTAAAGCTAATATTTCAGCCATTTGACAATTGCTTAAATCATTGCTATATTTCTCTCTTCTTCGTATTTGAAAAAAAGTCCATATAAAAAAGCCAAAATATAATATTGTTCCAACTATTCCCAATTCTAAATATATAAAAGAAGAGGAAAACCAAGTATAATGTAAAAAACCATAGGTTTTATAAAAATTCGATATCAAGCCCAATGGGTTGAAAATCTCACAATTTCCTAACCCTAACCCAAACATTATATATATTCCACTTTTTAATATATCATTGCATTGTTTAATAAAATTAAGTCTGTTGATATCTCCCGCACTGGTATATCCTTGATCAGAAGTGGAATAAGCATATAAAAATTCGAAAGAAAAAAATCTACGATCTAATCCAGGATATATGATAAATAATAATTTTGCCCCAACAATCAATCCAATTAAGCCTCCTACTATAATCAATATTTTTCTCCATGAAAAAGAGGTTACTAAACTACTTATAGCAATTATTATCACATATTCAAGATAAAAAAACTTCAATTCGGCTAACGATGCAATGAATAATGATACTAAACTTGTTATAATCACATTGTTTAAAGTATTTTGCTTATTAAGATACATTACTATTATTTTGATTGTATAAATTACCAAAAACACATTTAGTGCTCCATTTACTTCTCCCCCTATAGAACCAAAAATTCCCCCTAACCAATCCTGTTTTATTCCAAATCCGAAAAACTGAATAATTATAACAGAGAAATTTATCCAATATGCAATATCTAAAAAAACTAATTTTTCTTTTTTTAAAAAGCATATACAAGATATAAAAAAGATATAATATGAAAAATTATTACGTAAAGCTATTAAAAATAGAAAAATAGAATTTATTCTCGGTAAAGTCGAAATAACTGCAGATACAAAAAAAACAAATATCCACCTTATTTCCATTAAAGATTTTTTCTTTTTTAAAATCAAAAGTACTTTAGATTTTATTAATAAAAAAAATAAAAACACATTTATGAAATCTATTGAATATGGAATAATTGAAAAAAAATCTGTAAAACTTTTTAATATTCCTGAAACCAAAACTATAAAAAGTATTAAATAAATGCAAAATGCGCCTTGATTTACTCGCCTTATCTTTATATTCATATTTTTTTTGATATTATTTTATATAATACCATTATCTCCTTTTCTTTATATCTATGTATTTTTTATTTAAAAAATTGTATAAATTTATATCTATTGCAAATATTAACGCTTTTAATATATCTGGAATAAAAAATGCATTTTGCAGAGGAAATACTCTCTTTATATTTTTCTTATATTCAGATTTATATAGCTCACTATCACTGATTCCTTTCATATATAACATTGCTATATGATTATTTAAATATCTTCTTAATTTTACTTCAGAAACATTTTCAACTTTCTTTTTTAATTCGATACAGATTCTCATAATATCCATTCCGTTTTTAATTCTATTTTGTTGCTTTGTAATAGATGAATTATGTCTTAGATAATGATAAAAAATATAATCTGATAGGTAAATAGATTTTGAACTCAATATCACCTCTGGTGTCCATAATTCATCTTCATGTAATAATCCACTATAAAAAAATAAGTCATTACTTATCAATAATTCTCTTCTATATATCCCGAAGCAAACCGCCGCGTAAAGATTTCTTTTTCCTAATTCTCCAATCATGAATTGATAGGAAGAATATAATTCATTGGGCGGCATTTTATATCCATATTTTTTTTTTTGTTCATCATTAGCTTCATATTCTTCATAATATCCAAAATAAGCAATATCCGGAAATCCATTTTCTTTTATAATATTTTCTATTTTTTTTAAAGATTCATTTTCTATATAATCATCTGAATCCAAAAAAATTATGTACTCTCCTGTTGCCTTTTTTATTCCAAGATTTCTTGTATCCGATAATCCAGAATTTTTTTCTTTCTTTATTAATTTCATCTTTTTTTTATTTGCATATTTTAAAGCAATCTGAAATGAATTATCAGTTGAGCAATCATCAATTAGAATAATTTCATAGTCTTCATAATTCTGATTTATAACACTTTCAATGCATTTATCTAAATATTTTTCAACATTGTATATTGGAACAATAATAGAAAACATCATTTTACCACTTCCTTTTCTTTATTATTTGCACTATCTAAATAAAATTTTTCTAGATTATTTGCTACTTTTTCAATTTCATATCCTGCTTTTATAATTAATTGATATGTGTCTTTATGACGAAGCTCATTCTTAGAATTCTTTATAATTTCTTTTGACCAATTTTCTATACTATCATCTAAACTCATTTTTTTATATAATGGAGTTATGTTAACTTCACTTGGTATTTTGTCTGAACATATTATTGGAATACCAGCTGCTTGTGCTTCAATTGCAACAATGCCTAATCCCTCATACAATGACGGAAAAACGAATATATCCATTGCCTGATAAACTCTAGACATATCTTTTCTGTTTCCTAATAAATGTACACAATTACCAAGATTCATTTCAGAAATTTTATTTCTTATTTTTTCTTCTAAGGGTCCTGTTCCTATAAGAATCAATTCTGCCTCCTTTTTCCTCTTCTTGATTTCTGAAAAAACATCAAGAAGAAAATCATGATTTTTTTCAGGTTTTAGTCTACCTACATGACCAAGAACAAAACTCTCGCTTATTCCAAGTTCCGCTCTAATTTCTTTTCTAATATCAGCATTTGCAATAAATTGCTTAGAATCGATTGCATTTTTTAAAATCTGAAAAGGCTGGGATTTGAACAAATATTTCCCAGCTTCTTCAGAACATGCGAAAAGATCTGTTGCATATTTAGTAAATTTTCGTTGCATAAATAACCTTGGAAAGTATTTTATATCATGCAATACCCCATTACTATGAGAATGCGCAATCCTAGTGGGAATACCTGCTTTCATTGCTGCTTTTAAGCAAAAATATCCAATTGTATACGCATGGCAGTGAACTATTTGATATTCATGATGTTGCTCAAAAAAATTTGCCAGATCCTTCTGAAACTTTAGTAAATTCAAATCTTCTCGAAAAGAGAGTTTATATACTTTTCCACCCATTTCCTTGATTTCATTATCATAAAACTGATTTTCTTTATAAACCACTAGAAAATCAAATTGTAATTTAGTTCTATCAATTTTCCGATATATATTCATTAATAAAGCCTGAGTCCCCCCTGCTTCCATTCTTTGAATTATATGTAACACTCTTACCTGATTTCCCATATTTTATTCTCCCATAGCAGAACTTTCCTAGCGTTCACTTCCGTGTTTTCTAATAATCCGTTTTGGATCGCGATTTCTTCCGTTTTTTTACCCATCTAATTTCAAATGGATTTTATCTTTTGGATTAATTGATTTGGTAATATAGACTTCAATCGCACTTTGAACTGTAATCCAATTTTTATATGATTTAAAAAGAATGGTTCATCAATCCCATTATAAAATGTATTTCTTTCTAATGGCCTATTACTTGGACAAACCAAATTATGTTGCTTAATTAACCCTTCTTCTAAAGTTGCTTTTTCTACTTCCGCAAGAGATTTCATCATATCAAAAAGTTTTTCACCTTTATCGGTATTAATGAATACACTTGATATCCCCTGCGGAGAATTAAAATTGGGATGGCTCCTTGCAATTCCCCAAAAATCGCCTACAGTTAAATCAGCTACACGGTTTGTATTAGCATAATTACATTGATAGCAACATTCTCGATAACAATCTCCATCCATGAAATGTTTTCCATATCGATCGAGTGAAAGGGTCTTGGTCTTGGTCTTGGTCTTGGTCTTTAACAAATATTGTGTTCCCCATCCCCGTTTCTCTTTGGATCGAAAATTATAGTAGATAACTCTTTCCCCTAACTGATCTCTCAAGTACTGTAAATATTTTTTAAAAAATTTTGGAGAAGGCACCCCGTGACAAATCAAATCGACTGTATATAAATTTTCATGATCTCCGCCTAAAAAAGCATACAAACCGCCTATTTGGCATGGAGTCCCAGTATAAAGTACTATTTTTCCTTGAGAGAGATGTTGTTTAACTTTCGAATAACTCTCCTTTGGGTCTGATTGAACGTATTTAGAAGATTGAAGTTTATATCTATCCTTATCTTCTGTTACTTCAATATGATTTACTATCAACTCTTCATCATAAGCAGCACCAAATACAATGCCCCCTCTTTGTATAATCAACTTTGCTGCACTATCTGCTGCACCACCCGATGCAGATCGCATGATATCTGTGCTATTTTTATTTTTCCAAGCCCAAACTTGTTTAGGTTGACTTCTATGCTGATTTGTGTTTTCTACCGGACACTTTTTCAAACAAAGTTTACATTCTATACATTGCTTTTCATCAACATATGGATACCAAAACCCCTCTTTATTTATCACCATAGAAATGCATTGTTTCGGGCAACATTGCTCACAACTCTTACATCCCACACATCTTTCTTTTATTTTCGATATATTTTCCATTTTATCCCCCTAAATTATCCTTTAGATATTCCTTCGCCGCTTTTCTATATCCTTTTAAAAGATTGTCAACTTTTGGATAATCAATCATCTTGTTGTTTATTTTTTCTGTATTTTCAATTTTCTCTACCATTCGATTTTCTAATCCTAACCGTTCTAATAAATCTTTAAGCTTTTCTTCGTTACCATAACTACTTCCCACACTTTTACGAATTATAGTAACAAAAGGACGATGTGTAATTATCGAAAAAATACTTCCATGAAACGTATCTGTAATAATTTCTTCTGCATTTTGAAAATAAGAAAAGATTTCAAAAGGAGAACAGTCTATAAAACAATCTGCACATTTCTGAATACCACCTATTGCATAGACTTTTAGATTCTTTTCTTTAGCATAAGCGGAAATCCAATCTGATTCATTGTCTGAAATCCGTCCTGCATATGCGTATAAAATCAAATATTTCTCATCAGTCTTAAATTTTGGAATTTTATCACAGCAATTCATATAATCATAAATTAAGACCGGATCTAAATTATACGTGACTTTTTTTTCAGTCAGTTGTTCCACAATGGTTCTTGAATTTGTATCGCGCACAGAAATTGCATCAAATTTCTGCAATAACATCCCAATTTCTTCGCTCTTATTATATTCCTTTAGCTTTTCTAATGTTGTATTACCAAAAGAAGCTGCATATGAAATGAGTTTATCTGCATTATTATTCTTTCCAAACAAATCTAATGAATATCCCACATTTGAATTTTTCTGAATACAATTAAAAACCTCATCGCTTCCAATAACAAGACAATCAAGAGTTGGATTAAAGTTCATTTCATCTGTTATACCCAAAAAAGGCATATACTTTTTTAAAAACGACTTTTTATAACGAATAAACGCTATTTTATGTGTAAATGAAGCTTTATACTGAAAAACTTCTAAACACTTTTTGATTTTTCGGAAAAATTTATTTCTATCTTCCTTATTGTCTGTAATTAGTGAAGTTCCAACATGATAATCAACAAACTCAACATTACATCCTATTTTCTCAATTAACTGTTTCAATGCATATGCCTGCAAAAAAGATCCATAGTTTGCAATCCTTTGCATTGACATAATTCCTACTTTTTTCATCTATCTTCCTCAAATATTTCCTCAACAATTTCTTTTAATTCTTTACAAAATTTTTCATTATTACTATATATTCCATGATCCATTTTATCTACGATTTCACCATATTTTTTTATTATATTTTCGAGGTCATTTATATCTTCCACTGGAATAATTGTACCCATTCTATTTGCCACATTTCTTGCAAATTCCATTTGATGGTCATTTACATGCTCATTATATTGACATTGACGGGGTACTACAATAGGAGTCTTCCCGATTTGTAAAGGCATGATAAAACTCGCAGGGCCTCCATGAGTAATCACAATACGTGCATCCTCAACATTTTTTTTCATCTGTTCATAAGAAATTAACTTTTCCCATCGGCAGTATACAGGTTCATAGGTGCTGAATCCTGTTTGAATTATTACTTCCTCAGTGATAATCCCATTCTTTTTTAATTCATCTATTTTTTTTATCAGCCTATTAAATGGCTGTTCATGCGTTCCTACTGTTACAAATATCATCTTTTTCCCCCTCTAAAAGATACTTCCTAGATTAATCGCTTTAGGATAAACTTTTTTCTGTTCTTCCCATTGAACAATAAATTTATCTACAATTGGATAAACTAATTTTCCTGTCAAAGTAGGCTTATCTATACGATCAAAAACTTCAATATAAATAAGCTTTGCTTTCATTAGTTTTCCAATATAGAAGAAAGGTACAGCTACTGCAGCCCCAGAAGAAATAATAAGATCGGGTTTTTCTTTCCTTAATACTTTCCAAGCAATAATAGTATTCTTAATCAAAGCCTTTAAACTTCTATTTGTTGGGTAATAGCAAGGATATACCTTTTCGCTTTTTAATAAGCTTTTCGCATCCTCCTTATCAAAAGTTACCCAAAAACGATTTTTATCTTTCCAGAATGGCTCTAACATATATAGATGAGTTAAATGTCCTCCCGAGGAACCTACTAAACAAATTTTAAGATTTTCCTTATTTCCCATATGCACAAAATAACCTCCATTTAGATTTTAAGAGAATCTATTCGTAACAAAGCCGAAAAGAGTTATTCTATTTAAAATCATTTACCATATCCCCATCATTTAATCTGTATCGAATTAATTTGATTCATTAGCCAATCTTTTTGTATATTGATTCCTTTTACATTTCGATATAAGGGTTTCTATATATAATAGACCGACATATCCTGTTCCTGCTACGGCGATTGTATATCCCCTCACAAAACCCCTCCTTCTTTGACTTAACGGCTCATTAAGAATTCAATATTTATGATATAATATATACAGATTGAGAAAATTTACTTGTAAATAATATCATACCTTACAAAAACCTCAACATAAAATTGCAAGATTGTGGGAGAAACGTGATTTTTTCAGGCACATCATTTCAAAAAAATGTGTATTACTGATATATTAATAAGTATTTTGTATTCAGTAACCACATTCCTTGAATTCTATTTATAATATAATCTATATAGATTGATAAAATTGGAGCGGATCGTTTTTTTAAATTGAAGTTGCATTCTTGTTTTTGAGTATACTTAAAACGTGCCAGCCCTTGGATTTTGGTGGCACATTTTGTTTTTATTCTTTCTTGGTTTCGTTAGCTAATATCCTTTTTCCCTCTATGGGATCGTATACCCATCTCTCGCATTTATACGCCTACCGTGCGTGGTGAAATCACGATTCCTTGTTGGTTGAGAATTTTCGTGATTCTTGGCGCTCCATACGTGTGGTCACTCTCCTCATAAATTTGCTGGATTTGTTTTTTCATTTCCTCTTTATGGAGCGCTTGTTGGCTTGGTTCTCTGTTTAAGTAATCGTAATATCCGGAGGGAGAGACGTTTAAAAGACGGAGCACTTTGGATATGGAAAAGCGTTTTCCGGCATTGTGTTCCTGCGCCACAAGTTCATAGAGGAGTTGGGTTAATTTTCCCTGATGCTGTTGGCTTAACGTCTCGTGCGCATTGTGCAATTCTTTTTGTACCCGGATATATTCTTTTTTAGCTTGTGAAAAATTGGATTTGACTGTAGATTGATTTTTCCTGTTTGGCATTGATCTGTGCTTCCTTTCATAGACAGTATAGTTCTATGGCATTGGTTTGGTAAGTTGAACTCTCTTTGACCTGTCCCATTGCAATTCAATTTCTATAACCTTTTGTATTTCTTTCTATCTTTCACTTGGTAAAATGCACATTCAAACTTTGTATATTTTTTCATCTTTATTCTGGATTTAATATAGTTTGTTTCTTTATTATATATAATTTTTCTGTATCATTTCTTGGGTTAATCCATTATTTATGGTATAATCGGTTCATAACACAGAATAAATGCGTAAAGGAGGGATAATTTATGTGGATAGAGAGCGTATATGGAAATTTTGTGATGAATCCGGAAAATTTAAATGAAATCTTTGCGGGCAATGGCAGCCGGATTTTTAAACAAGATGTGATTGACAGTTTTAATTGCCAACCTGGCGAAGAAATATGTCATCGCATTCCGTTTAAGACGATGAAAAACATCATGATGTATGCGGTAAATTTAGGGAGAGGAAAGAAAGAAGAAAATTTTAAAATCCTCAAAAACTTGCGGGACGTGGTCATGATTGAAAAAGTATGGGATGAAGAATCCGGGTGTATTGTGGCGCTAAAAGACGAGGAAACTGTGAAATTGGCGAATGAGTACATCAATGCTATCAATGATAATTGGAGGCCTTTCAATGAAGAGCAGGCAAAACACCTTGTGGATGCACTGGATTCCTTTTTAATGGAATTGAATAACGCGAAGGCAAACTTGCGGGTTGGCCGCGCTTGCTGGAACCATTCGATTGGCAACGCGTTTGATCCTTTTGAAAAACCTGCCCTTGCAGAAGTAGAAGGTAAATTGAGTTTTATTCTTGGTTGGGTGGATGGATTTATTTTGCAAATGATCGAAGGAGGCTGTCTTCCGGTTGCCCAGGGAGAAGAACTGTCCATCTATACGGGAACGGATAGAGATAGCGGTACTTCTTTTGTTTACTCTTCCCTCAACGAGGAAGAAGCGTTTCGGCCGGTAGGCTACGTGGACGAATGTAAGATTCCAATTTGGTATCCATGCTATGATCTTCTAAAGTGGAGCTATACTCACCTAAACCCTTTTGGCGGCAAAGTCACTCTGCCTCCGGAAAACGGAGAAGAGTAAATGGATACGACACCGATTCATCATGAGCCGGCGTTATCGAAAACCTTGTCAGAATATTCGTTCGGATGAGGAAATTCATAGGCAATGAGAATGAAACCATAGTATAATCAATTTGGATTGCGGCGGGACTTTAAACACACTTTGTGTTTATACGATGCCTAAAAGCACTGGATGCGTCCGGTGTTTTTTTATTCGTTCAAAGTCTAGTAAAATACTAGAAATTATTGTTTCATTGCTTTATTCCCCATAGATGAAAAAAGAGCATCATGACATGCGCCATGATGCCCGGTTGCTACGCAGGTTGTTTCGTTTTAAAAAACGATTTTACTTTTGATAAAGATTGATTCGTGATTCGCGCGATTCGCTCGTAGGACATACCTTCTTCGCGCAAATTGCGCATGATCGCTTCGGTGCGCTTCTTTGCCTTCTGACGTTCCTGAGCTCGTCCTTCCGCACGTCCTTCGTTCTTAGACTTTCTTTCAAATTCTCTCATGATCTCACACATGGCATTCACTCCTTCCGGTTCCTTTTTAAAATACGATACGGCTTCTCTAAGTTTATTATAAAACTGTTCATCCGACTAGGCACAGCAGAAATTATACTTTATTTTCAAAACGAATATATGAGACTATTTGCAACTAAAAATCTTCATAAACGAAGGACGAAGGGAATTGAAAAGACGGCTGAAGTACGTTATTTGTACACAATAAATTATACCAAAAAGGCCGAGCTAACTATCTTTCGATATTCAACTCGGTCGTTTTTATTTTGAAAGCCGGATATTTTTTAATTATCTATTACGCCCCTTTTATGGTCTATCAATAAGGAATCATCCATCCCTCTCAAAACAAGGAGGTGTACAACATTGTAAAAGATTCTTTTCTCAAGTTTCATCCTCTAGTTCTTTGGGAATATGTAAAGTATCAATTACTCTATTATCCTCACCTGGGACAAATTTTATTCTAATAGGATCTCCATCGTCTAAGATGGATACACGGCTTTTAATTTTGTCTAAATTTTGTATTACAGCACATTTCAATATATGCATATATTTAAATTTAAACTCTGCATCAAGCAGCTTTACATTGCATTCTCCAATGTAAGACAACATAGCAATTGAAGAATCTATATTTTCAAATTGTTTTCGCATGGCTTCTCCCACCACTCCTGAAAAACTTGCTTCTTCCCATGTGGATTCCACTTCATCATTAAGAATTAAATCGGATATTTTCACAATATTATTGTATTCTTCCAAACTAATGTCTCTGTGTGTATTCATTTCTACTTTAAAATAATTTTCAATTGCACATACTCTTTGTAGAAAATCAATTTCTTCAGGAATAGAAGGGAAACCGGATTCATAATTTACATTATCAACGATTCCTGCAATAAAATCTTTTTTTGCATCTAACATATATATATGCAAATCTTTGGCACGAATCAATTCATCCATAAATCGTGCATAATTTAATAATTCACGGTTATTAGCTTTAGTTTGATTAATTTTAAAATCTACTTTTTTTGGATTTTTAGGATTCATTTTTACCTCGAAATAAATGATTGGTGCGGAATCTACTTGCTCTCTATTATTTATAATATAGGTTCCATCATCTAAAATTTTTTCAGTGCGAAGTAAAATATAATCAAAATATGTTTTTTCACCGACTTTAATTGCGCATGGGAATGCTTTCGGAAATTCTGGGGGATTTATTACAATATCTTTTCCTATAAGTTGTGTAGCTTCGTTCTGAATTGGATCGGGTTCATCTCCTAATAACTTCACCGCCTCACTTACAGATAATACTAATTTTAATTGGTTTCTATAAGCGAAAACAAAAGGATCCATTGTTGTATCGTCAAAATAACGGTCACCTACACGTATCGTTGCCTTACAATTCAACTTAGCCGGATATTTTCTTTCTGCATCAACAGAAAGAGGAATACTTTTAAGATTTTTACCATTATATGTATAACCATAATATGGATAAAGCCGATGCTCCACAGACATTCCTGCGAATAATTTTGTTAATTGTTTTTCGACTTGTGGAGTTTGTTCATCTGCCACCATTTGTGACATTTTCTCTACTGAATATAAATTAGATTCTTTGATAGCACCTTGTAGAGCTAAAGATGCGGAATTTACTGCGATAATTGTATTTTCATTAATTTCATCAATCATTTCAGACGCAAGATAATACTCTGGAAATGAAATTTTATCTTTAAAAAAATTTCGAATAATTTCTAAACAAGTCGCGATTATACTACGCACACGTCCCCTTGATTTCTCAGTAGAGGCTTTAGATTTTGCTATGGCTTTTGATATAATTTTTTCATGAGCTTCTCTTCGTTCATTCTTTTTTATTGAAAAAACTCTTTGAGTAACATCATCCAGTAATTCCTGAGAAATATATTCTATGAGGCCTTGAAAATCGCATTCTTCCGCCATTGTACACACAGAATTATACTTTTTCTCTCTTTCAATATATTCTTTAAGTGCGCATTTCAATTTGTGTTCGTCTATTTTTGAATCCGCATGCTGTTTCACTGCATCTAAACCTAAATTGGCCAAATACTCTGCTACCAGTTCCATTTTCCATTCATCCCCTTTCGTGTGATTATTTAATTTATAGATTATATCTTATTTATCAGATTAAAAAACCATCTAACATAAACAACATCAATCCCATTCGATTTCTTCTTCCGCAACATTGTAAATCGTTGTTCTATGTTCGATATTGATTTCATTCACGATCCATCCATGCGCAATACAACGATTGATAAAATCTGTATACCGGTTTTTGCCATGAATTTCTTTCAAAGTGATTACGATTCCAAAATCAATATCTTCTCCGTATTTTTCATCCAGTCTTTCTCTTTCATTGATCTTAATTCCCCAGAAGCCATTCTCTGTCATCGCTTTCACATCTTTTGATTTTTCATTTACTTTCTCTTCAAGATGTTTCACATTGTCCCATTTTCGAAATGTTTTACGGGCAGTTTCTTCATAACATACATGAATCCCGTCTTCTCCTTGATGATTGGCATTAATGGCTTTGATTTGAAAATTTCCTTTTTTATCCTCATATACTCTTCCGAAATGAATATCAAGTTCTGTACAGGAATAATCAACACCATTGTAGCGATCACATTTTGGAAAATATGTCATTGTTACTTTTGCTTTAAATGGATGCTTTCCGTCAATTGCATTCACTGGAAGACGATGAGTATATATTTCCGTATTTTTCATTTTTCCACTCATTACAAATCGAATTTCATTCTCTTTCGATTGAAGAACATCATATATAGAAACTGGAACAATTCCATAGCCGACTTCAAATTGTTGTTGGGTGTCCCAGTCTGCTGCGCTATCAATCAGCAAAGCTTTTGCCACTTCGCGGGGAATCCCCATTTTTTCAATCAGATAGGAAGCTTTTCGTGCGATCCAAGGAGCGGCGTAACTCGTACCCATAGCATGCGTGATTTCTCCGGAAGCACTCACAACATTTATAGGCTCTTCTATCGTTCCTCCATAATAGGAAAGATCTGGTTTTATAAAAAAAGACAGCACAGGACCTTTACGAGCATATGGCGGCACCTCCTTCTTTAAAGATACCGAATTGACAACGATCGAATTTAGAGAATCTGCCGGACTACCAATTCGATAGGACTTATTGACAATCTTTGCCGGTTTATTGGTTCCAGCAACAATAAACAAAACATCATATTTGAATTGCAGTTCGTCTAGTAAAGCGCCCTGAACAGACATATAATTTCGGGATACTTCCAATTCTGATCCTAATGAAATATTCCAAACCTTTATGTCCAGATTATTTTCTACAATATCGCGAATTTGTTTTAGAGCGGTTGAATTGTTTAATTTTCCACTTGCTCCTATCCCAAAATGGCGAACACGAAAACGACCACAATGATCATCTAAATGAGGATTCAGAGATGGTCCATCTACAATGATGGAACTCACTCGTGTTCCATGTTCGTAATCTGCAGCATTGAGTTCGATCTCGTTGGAAGTCACTCGCTTATAATCGACCCATTTATCAAAATAAGTGGAGCCCTTTTTAAAATGCATGTCGATGACTCCGATCACCGGCTCATCATCCGGATCCGGTATTTCTTTCAACTCATAAATTGGCTTGGAAAGCTGGAACTGGATCGGACTCACTTCATTCAGATCTTTTAAGCCCATAGAAACAAGATACGGAACTTCTTTTAAGATCACATCCATGTCGCGTTTTGAAAACACATAAGTTTGCTCATCGATCTTTTCGATATTCAACAGATCGATATTGAGCTTCTCAAATAAACGATCCAGATTAATCGAAGTTTTATAAAACGTAAGCATATGATTTCCGTTTTCATTCAGCACTTCTTTTTCTATAGAAAAAGACTCAATTTCTTTTAAATCGACAAAGCCTTGAACCAACTCTGAATAGCTGTAACTATCCCGTTTAAAAAAAGATTTTAGCTCATTGATTTTTTTTTCCGTAGCCATTCCATCAAATTGAGTATCTGTTATATTTTCCAAAAATTTTAAAAGTTGAATCGTATCTGTTAATTGTTCGATCGAAATATAATAAGTAATGATATGAGTCTTACCAATACTGTTTTCATCAAACCCTTTATATTTTGCTCCACAAATAAATTTAGAACTTCGCTTCGATCTTGTACCCAGAATACGATTTACACGACTTGATTTTGGAATTACTCGTTTATAATGAATGCTTACCAAAGCGCCATCTAGATATTTTTCAGATTCCCAAAATTGTCTGATTTTTTCAAGCTGGATCCTAAATTGCTGAATCGTATCCGTTTCTAATTTAAGTCCCTTTAATTGTGGTACAGGTTTATTATTTTTAGGTTTACTTGAATTCAGCTCTCCTCGTAATTCAAAAATATTATTCATTATTCTCTCCTTAATTCACGATCGATCGCACTTCTTGATTTTTGAAGCAATGCCTCCGATTCTCGAATAGTAAAACCTTGTTCTTTCAGAATTTGAGCATCCGGAATCGAATGTTCAGTAACCAAACTATATAGACGAACGAGGTAATCCGACTCATCCTGAGGGTCACTAAAGGCGATTGCAGTACGAATGATATTTTTTAATTCTGCAGGCGTTTCGGGAAGATTCAAATTCAATATTTTTTTGAATAAGCGCAAATTCTTTGTTGTAATTTGCGCTTGTGCTAAATAACGATTTAATAATTTTTCAGCAAGCTCGATTCGATCCTGTTTGGAATATCGGTCAAATGATACAACTTTATCAAATCTTCTTAATAACGCTTTGTCCAACTGTTTCAGTAAATTCGTTGTTCCGATGATTGTGGCACGATAATCAAGCAGATCAAACTGTTTTAAGATTGTGGATGTAACCCGGCTCATTTCCCGAACATCTTGCTGATCAAGTCGATTCGAAACCAAAGAATCGATTTCATCAATTAAAATAATAGAAGGTTCAATTTTAACTAATTGATCGATCTCTTTAAAAAGCTTAGATATATTTTTTGATGTTTGTCCTAATTTGCTATCGATCAAAGCTTCAACATTCACATTGTATACAGCACGATTCAATATCCTGCCTAACTGTTTACCTGCTTCCGTTTTTCCTGTTCCAGGTTTTCCTACGAATAAGAATTTATTGACACCCATATTTCGATTTGCTGCATTCGCAATACCCATAATTTCGTTCATAATCGGTTCTGGCAGCAGCAATGGCTCTCCATTCCCCCCAACTTGATCTAAAAATTCATACGTATGGTTGGCCTCCATCGGTATCCAAGTTTGCGAACTTGAGAGAAACATCATAATATACTGAGCTAATTCCTGATCCCCTGATTGACTAAATTCCTTCGCAATAGAATAAGCTTCAGATTTAAAAGCTTTTTCATTTTTTTCAAAATGATATTTTATTAAATTCAGCACCGATTTCTTTTTCATTGTCTCACTCTCTTCTCTTTATCATATAATACATCTAATCGGGACAAAAAATCAATTTTTGAGACAAAATTTATCTATATAGAATATCTTAACTCATCCAATATCGTTAATTATTCGTACATATCACGAACCCCTTCTCTCCATTTGAGTTTCAATAAAAGAAACAAAAAAAGTGTACCCTTATAAAACACACTCTATCTGATGAAAAAAATCTAAAACAACTTGATGAACCAACGTCTTTATTCATACGAAGCCAGAAATCTTCAAAAGGGCGCGAGAATTTAAAAAAGCAAGTAAATTAAAGATCCAGGGCTTTATTTGATTTATTAAAGACAATCTATATAAATGACATTGTGTCAAACATTTTTTTCATTCAAAGTCTAGCCAAATGCTTGAAATTATTGACTCATTACTTTGTTTCCCATGGATTAAGATTCACGGTTTGAAATTTGGATAGGTATGTCATTAAAAAAGAGCACCATGACGTATGCCATGATGCCTGCTTGTTAGGCGGTTTGCTGCATCTTAAAAAACGATTTCACTTTCGACAAAGACCGATTGATGATTTGCACAATTGCTTCGTAAGATATGCCTTCTCAAAAACTGAAGGTAGCGCTTTTTATTCCACCTCT
Source organism: Dubosiella muris (assembly GCF_004793885.1). Lineage (GTDB taxonomy): Bacteria > Bacillota_I > Bacilli_A > Erysipelotrichales > Erysipelotrichaceae > Dubosiella > Dubosiella muris. The sequence continues at coordinate 64,317 of NZ_SRYG01000010.1, read as the reverse complement.
ATGTCTACTCTTCCATTTTTCTTCGGATAATCACAATGAGCGCGCATACAATTTTGTTTAGATTCACCATTAAATCTTCGACTTCTTTTTCTTGTATAGGAATCGCTTTCAATGAATATACATGAAGCGACGCTTGATGAACGATTGGGTTTCGCAAATCATTTAATTGGATAATTGTATTTCGAAATTGCTCTTCCGTTTTCACCTGTGATCCTCTTTTATAAAACGCCTCGTCCGCAACCTCTTTTTTCGAGATGCCTATGAGTCCAAATTGTTGGCACATTTTTTCAAAATGACATAAAGAGGATGTATTATATTTTCTATCCAGTACAGCCAGAAACCACTCTTCACTAAACTGGATTTCCATTCCTTCTTCAATCTCTTCTATCGAAATTACAAGATCTTTGTAGTATTTTGGTGTTTTCTCCCATCTTCCAGCAAACATATTGACCAATCCAAGCTTCACGATTTCATGAAGAATAAAATCGAACAAGCTGAATAAAAATGAGATTTGACTTCGTAACACATACTCTTTTTCACTCGCTGTTTTTAAAAGTGTTTGAAATGAATCTTGTAAAATGCTAAATTGCTCATTCCACGTATTTTCTATCGTTTCCAGATTCCGAAGATCTCGTTTACTCCAACGATTGGGAATTTTGCTTTCAGCCCTTGGCTGCAAATCTAGCGTACTCATTTCATCTCCTGATTCAGGATCCCTGATCCGAGCATTGGGATTCCACCATATTTTCCTTCAATATAATTGTTTCTAAAGTTCTCATTTTGACGAATCCCTTTTAATTCTACCATGGAATATAAATCGGTAAATCGGTTTTGGGGTTCCATTTCAGTAAACCAAATTTGATCACGGCGAAACAACTTCGAAGACAACAAGCTCGTATCATGCGTAATCAAAATCAATTGCGCGTTATGGATATGCGCGTAATCGTTAAAATATCGAATAATAGTCGAGACTAAAAACTCATGCAGTCCATTTTCAAATTCATCGAAAAATATTAGGCAGCCGTTTTCTAACGCATCAATAATTGGACACAATACGCGAAACAATTTTTGAACACCACTTGATTCCTCATTCAATTCAACGGAAAACTTTCCATAATCTAGCATGACTTTCACATTAACAAATTCAGTTTGTTGTGCTGTTTGTTTCAAGAAATCTCGCATAAAATCTGGAATCTCCAACTCTTCCAAAGCATAAGAGTTCTCATCAATTTTAAAATTTTGAATCGGAATATCCAAACTTCTTAAAAAACGCGAAAACTTTTCTTTCATATCCTTTCTGGACATTAATAATTTTAAAGATTGTTCGAGCCACATTTCATCAGAACTATAATCTAAGATCCATTTTTTTCCAAAATATAAATAAGCATTGTTAAGAGATTCGTTTTGCGACAAATTGGCCGCACACGACAAAAACAACCGATTTGGTTTTAAAGCCTCTTCCACCAGCATAAACTCGTTTTTAAATTTTGAACCACGAATCACTTCATTTCCATTTCGTTCAAAAATTTTTGTTTCTCTTTTCTTTGGAAAAAAATACAAGTATTCATGTTCAACTTCCCCATTTTTAAATTCCACACCATAAGCGTATCGAACACCTGCCGCTACGAATTGGACATAAAATCCGGAACTTTCATTGCCTAACGCCTTATGGTGTGGAAGCGAAAAAACAGCCTCCGGCGAATTTTTGAAACTGTTCAAAACCGCCTGTTGTAAAAACTTCATTGCCTTTAACAAATTTGTCTTTCCAGTTCCGTTCGCCCCATAAATAACGCAGCTTGGCAAGACGCGATACTTATCAAATAGGAGCAGTTTTTCTTCTTCTCTATTCTCTTGTCCAGCCAGCATAGACAATGCGACTTCATCGCCGATCGAACAAAAGTTTTTCACTCGAAATTCTAATAACATCTCCTATTCCTCCTTTTCTATATCTCTATATTACCTTTTATTTTACACAATTTAAATGACTAATTTGCGTTTTTTTCGCAATTTTTAAGTTTAAAATGTGAAAAACAGCTTCTTAATCCCTTATATAAAAAATGGATTGAAGCGATTTTACTTTAGTTCTATTAGGGCAAAAATGATCCTATTTTTTTTAAAAGTCAAAATTCATTTTTCAAAGTAAACTTTCCGCGAATACAAAATCATTCAGCAGAACGCTGTTAATAAAGTTGTCCTATTAGATAAGCATCTGAACTAGTGATATGTAGAAAGTTAATTCTCTTTCTTTTTTTACCTTTCTAATGTATAGTAAAAGCACGATTGAGGTGTATGTTTTCGGACTGCACTGGGGGAGGCACTCTGTGGCTCTCTTTTTTTATTCACATTTTTTATAGAGAAATCTGATTAGCCTTAAAGAAATCCTTCCTGAAAAAAATAGAAAAATTAACCAAATCCCCCTCGGAGAGTAGCGACTCTCCGATTTTCTTTTTCACTTTTATTCTGTATTTTTTCTTCTATAACCCGTTATATTTATCTATTTTATCAAATAATTCTGTATTTTTGGTTGTGATATTCCATTTTCTATGGTATAATTCATTCACACAAAGAAAGGAGAACAGCATGCCAAACAACTATGAACTACAGGTTTGCGAGGACTCGTACTCGGTCTTTGTCGACGAAGTGCAATACTTCCTGTCGCAGGAAAACGGAAACGACCTTCCTCTCATTCAAACCCAAAAACAATCTCTTTTGATGAAAATCAATTTGGAGGAGATGCTGAAAAATCTTCTCAACTGTACCAAGCTGCTGGACGTCGTGTATTGCTCGGTAGCCGGGATTGGCACACTGCCCGGACGGGTCAGCCAGCTCCAAACTTCCCTGCTCCAGACGGTCAGCGACAGCGAGTTGACAATGAACTCGTTTGTCCGCTCGACATCGAAAGTCCTGTCCGATTTAAGCGAGGTGTATCCATGTCTGGGCGATGGCGACTATCAAAGCGCGGTGTCGATTCTTCAGTCCGTCAAAAACGTCGCGAAAGCGATGGAAAACGCCGCCATTGAAATTCGGGACGCCTTCCAGGCGCGCTGCGACGAGACGGCCTCCATTTTGCAAGACGCTTTCCACAGCAACCAGGAATTTCTCGACCACCGCGATCAAACGACCGAGGAACTCACGGAAATGAACGCGGAACTCGAAGCGCTTGAAGTGTTGAAAACGATTTTGGAAACCCAAGTCGAAACGATGAACGAGGAATACAAGGCCCTTGAAAAGAAAGAGGAACAAGCGGCGGACCGGGCGTTTGGACTAGAACTGACCGGCGCGATTTTGGGCGGCCTCGGAGAACTCGTCACCACGGTGCTCCCGATCAAAGATCTTGTGGGCGGCATCACCCCAGAACCAAGCGCCGAAGCGACATCCACCCCGGATCCGGTCGATGATTCCCAAATCGCCCAAAACGAGGAAGTGCGAAAATCCAAACAGAAAAAAGACGATTTAGAAACGCGTGAAAAACAACTCGATCAAGACATCGAAGCGCTCAAAAAAGAGCTGAGCGATCCATCCATTACCGATTTGGAAAAAAAGCGCCAGACGCTCAAAGAAAAGGAAACGGAACGCGAACAGCTCGAGCAGGACATCAAAACGCAGGAAAAGACGATTGAAAAAGTGTCGGGCGCCCTCAAAGCAGCCGGAAGCAGTTTCACTACCGCCGCCTCCCATGAGCAAACCTCGGTCGAAGCCTACAACAAACGACTGGAAGAACTTGCCCGCCTGCGTCACGAAATGGCGCAGCAGGACGCGGAAAACAAAGCGAAGATCGCCAAATACAAAGCGAAAATCGCGTCGTCCATCGACCATAAAAAAGATTTGGACTTGACGATCCAGTCGCTGACGATGGCCATCGGCAGCATGCGCCGCATCGTCACGATCCTGAACGAAACGATCTTGTTTTGGAAAGGCGTCGTGGTATGCTGCGAGACGTTGGCCGACTCCGAGCTGGCCGCCAAAATCGAGGAAGCCGAACAAACCGAATCGAAAACGGAAAAACGGTTTTACGAAAAACGGTTGTTTATTAAGCCGTTCCTGCTCTATTTCATTCAATGGCAGGCGCTGCGCCTCATTTCCAACGAATATGTCGACAGCATGGACACAGTACGAAAAAGCCTGGCCGAAGCCATGGCGGAAAAAGAAGGGACGCGTGAGGAACAATGGAACAAAGCCGCGGCGAAAGCGCAAACTTTGGACGTCTGATCGAACAGCGTCTTGCCGAGCTCAACATTTACTTGCAAGACGCCCGCAACGATGCCAGCGCGTTTGAAATCGACATCGCGAAAATCAAGCTGGAGATTTGGATGAAAGAAGCCAAAACGAAAAAAGAGCTCGCGGAACACGAAGTCGCGACGTACGGCGCGCTCAAAAGCGATTTGCTCGATTCGGAAAGCCAGCTATACGACAAAATGGAAACGGGCGAAAAAGCAAGCGGCGAGCTGTCCGCCCGGCTCGCGCAACTCTCAAGCCGCCTTACTTCGTTTGAAAAAGAGACGAACGATTTGAACACGGAAATCCAATCGCTGCAAAACCAATACAACGAAGCGCGAAAAAAACGCGAAAAAGCGAGTACGTGGTACTACATGATCATTCCCGGATACAACTTGTATTTGGCGCTGGACGCGGAAATCAACGCGAGCGCCGAACGCCTGCAAACGCTCAAGCGCCGGTTGGAAAACCGGGAACATACGCGACAGGCGCTGCTGGACGAGGTGCGGCAAACGCGGCAGGCGTTTTTAAACAGCCAGGACGAGTCGTCCAAATACGCCAGCGCCATCGCGGAACTGAAAAAGACGCTGCTCGAGATAACGGATAAAATTTCGGAAAGCAAAAAATCGCTCGTCGCGTGGAACGAGCTGTACATCCAATATGGAACGATGAAGCAGGAGCTTGAAATCAACGGAACGCTTCCGCCTTGTTTCCTGAAACAAATCACCATTTAAAAAGGAGGGAAAACCATGGGTATTCAAAGTAAAAACGGGCATTTTATCTTAACTGGCGACAACAGGCTGACGCTTGGAAACTCAAAAGTTCGAATTTTCAAGCCGGCGGTCCTGGCCATGTTCCCGTGCCAAAACGACGAGGATCTCTGCCATCGGATTTCATTTCAAACGATGAAGGAAGTCATCGGCTTCGCGTTTGATCCATCCATCGAAAATCCATTCACTGTGTTTAAAAACCTGCGTGACCTGGTCATGATCCATAAAGGATGGAACGAAGTCACCCGGCAAATCGAGTATTGGAATTCCGACCTGGGAGATACCGAGGCGATCGTGGAAGAGCTTTGCCAGCTGTGGCCGCCAAGGACCCCGGAGCTTTCGCAAAATTTCGTGGATTTGCTTGACGACTTACTAATGGAGTTAAACAACGCGCCCGCCAATTTACGACGGGGCAGCGCCAACTGGAACCATTCGATTGGCAACGCGTTTGATCCGGCCGAAGCGTATGTTGTCGATGAGGAAAACATGCGCTTTCAGCTAGGCTATGTGGATGGATTTATCTTGCAAATCATAGAGAACGGCTTCATTCCTATCGGATCTGGAAAAGAAATGTGCATCTATACGGGGTTTCATAGCGACGGCTCTCCGTTTGTTTACTCTTCGCAAAATCCGGAAAATGAATTTGAGCCGGTAGACAATGTTGGTCCTTGCGATTTTCAAATCGTGTATCCAGTTTTTGACTTGGACACTTGGAAATCCATCGGAGAACGGACTTTTTCCGGAACGATTGCCTTGCCGCCCGATCCGGAGGAGCAGTAAAAAACAATGCAATGCGGACAATGAAAATTGTCCTTTTTGCCGTTCATCTACAAAAAAGCCAGACTTTAACGAAAAAGTCTGACAAAATTTCTTAATAACACTTTTTGCAAGGCTCAAAGCCCCACGCAATCGCCTGTTCTTTGGAAACTTGCGATGGATTTTTCATATTCGAGCACGAGGCGTGCATGTGGTATTTGCTTTCGGTTCGAGGAATCCATACGAGCGTGCTTTGATTGTCCACGGCTTGCGTCTGGGATTGGAGCTGCTGCTCAGCGAGCGCTTGCTGGCGTTTCGCCTCTTCTTCCGCCCGCTTTTGTTCCTCTTCGGCTTTTTTACGCGCCTCTTCCTCTTGCCGCTTTTTTTCCTCCGCTTCTTTTTTCAAATCGCGAATGTCGCTTGTTTTGCGATCAATCACAAATTCGGGCTGCTCGTTGTAGACAAACACGTCAAAAGACAGCGTATCGTCTTCCATAGACCGCGCCTTAAGGAAAACGCCGTTGCATAGCTTCGCTTCCGGTTCGTACAATGGATCGACGCGATAGGTCACGTGGTTTCCGGTTTCGGCGATGTAGTCTTCAATTTTTGAAAAATAATTTTCCAATTCACTGGCAAATGCCGGCGTTCCCGCGACGATCAAGCCGTCCTGCGCCTGATCCATCAACTCGACCGGCACAAGACGAGTCTTTTGATAAAACTGATCGGATTCAATAAAATCGGACGTGACCGATTTCCATCCCAATGGCTCGAAATCCTCTTCTACCTGCCAATCCTGCCGCACATTGTCGGCACCAAGAACAACAGCCGTCGTTTCCACTTTTCCTTCTTTGGCTTTCACATACAATTCATCAAACAGCGATTCTGCATTCAACGCCGGTTTTTCCTCGCTCACAACAAAGGAGGCGGAACCTGAAAAAGCCGGAACGTCTTGTTTGGATGCTTTCGCCATCGCATTGACTGCCAGTTCCTGCGCCGTCGTCCGCGTCTGTTCCAATTCCGAAATCAAGGCGTCCTTCTCGTTTTCCAGTGTTTGATTCGAGTCCGTCAGATGAACCACTTCTTGATTTGCTTGCGCCAACTCGCTTTCCAATCGGGAAACTTCCCCGTTTTTTGTCAGGCCAAAGCCCAGCCCGCCCATTCCAAGCAAAGCCGCCAGGCCAAAACATAAAAGATTGTTTTTTCCTTCTTTAAACCCTTTCATTTCAATTTCTCCTTCTTCTTTTATCTCATTATATACTGACTCGGCGAAGAAATAAAACAAAAATCTTATTTCTATAAAAAAGAGAGAAAATCAAGGGATTCCCTCCATTTTCTCTCAATCCTTGTTTTACCATCCGCGACGACAATGTCCCCCGCCCTGGCCATGATGCCCGCCACCGTAGCCTTTCGGTTGTTGTGGCGCACAGTTTGGCGCTTGCGCGCAATTTTGTCCCTGTCCGCCATTGCCCATTGGCACATCTTGCGTCGTAATGTTTTGGGCGGCAGCCTGCGCTTGCGCCTGTTGTTGTCGCTGCCAGGCGCGTTCCCGTTTTTGGGCGCATGCTTCCTGCACCTGTCCATCAATGACGCATTGCGCCCGCTGATAGCAGTCCCGCATCGGATTGACGCAAAACGCGAAATCCGTCATACAAAACGGCTCGCCATTTTGAACTTCGCTCTCATTGGCCAGCGCGGAAACGCCGCCCAATCCAAGCACACACGACAACCCGATCCCGAATAAAATCGCTTTTCCTTTTTTTACCTTCCTCATCTTTCCTGCTCCTTGTTAAGTCCATTCTGGCATCCTCGATTTTAAAAGGCAAGGACAAGTAAAAGAAAAAATCCGAAACGAAGAGACAAAATAAAAATAGCCCCTCAAATAGTTTGGAAGACTAGAGGCTATTTTTATCTCTATAAAAATCCGAACCATCATTGAACATAATGGGTTCCTTTTTCGATTTCATTATAAGTCCCGCTCTTTTTTTTTTGCAAGGAAAAGAAAAAAGTCCCGAAAGACTTTTCATCAATGATTCACATACGGCGGCGTCTCGCCATGGAAAATCGAGTCGATATCCGCTTTCGCGTTGGAAATCGTCATTTCGTTTGGATACATGACGTACGCGTTGTTTTGCAGTTCGTATGCGAAGTCCGTTCCCCCCGTTCCATTGACGGAATAATTGTAAATCGTCCACGGCGCGTCGCTGGACAGCTGCGCGTTGACAAGCGCGGCGATTTCCTTCGTCGACATATTCGTCTGGAACGATTTGGAAATCGACTTCATGATGCCCGCGTAGTTGGATAAAATCGCCGGCGACGTGATCTTGTCGATAATCGCGGTCAGCACCCGCATTTGGTTGCGTCCCCGCTCGCGATCCCCTTCCGTGAAGGAATAACGTTCCCGCACGAAGCCAAGCGCCATATCGCCATCCAGATGCACCTTGCCAGGCGCGAAATGATAGTTTCCATGCAAAGAAGTAAATTCGTCGACATTGTCCACATCCACGCCGCCCAGCTCGTCAATGATCGTCACAAGGCTGGAAAAGTTGACCCGGACATTGTAGTTGATCTCGATCCCGAACAGCTTCTCCAGCGTCCGTTCCGTCGTTTCAATGCCATGCAGCCCCGTATGCGTTAGCTTGTCCATTTTCCCCTGGGCGCATCCCGCCGAAGCGTCGCACGCCGTCTCCACGTAAAAGTCACGCGGAATGGAAATCACAAGAATCTGGTGCGTCTGCGGATTGACCGAAGCGATCAAGTTCACATCGCTGCGCGAAACGTCCTCGATCGAGCCATACGTGTCGATGCCGCTAATTAAAACGTTGAACGGCTCGCTCGCCGTGTTGACGCCGCTGGACGAATCCGTCTTTTGAATCGCGTACTCCACATCGAAAACCGGCACGATTTCCTCGCGAATCCGGTTTTGCCCCTCCATCTCTTCGATGGTGCCAAGGTACGACTGATCGAGCACGATGCCGTCGATCGCCTGCCCCTTCAAGTCGTTCACCATTTGAATCGACGACTCGTATTGTTTCCCCACAACCTCGATTCCTTTCGCCTTCAAGCCATCAAGCACCCGTTTCGTTCCCTCCGCATCCGGGTTCACATAGCCAATCGTGCGCCCGTCCAGCTGCTCCGGCTTCTCAATGACATGGTTGTTCAACACGTACACACTCGAAATTTTCCGGATTTGATCACCATACGTCAAAGAGCGCAGCGCGCCGTTGGTCACCTGCAAGTAATACGTGCCAAAACCCGTCGCGAGCGCCAAAGCCAAAGCCAGCACCACGCCCAGCACGCGGGAAAGCACGCTCTGGACCCGAAGCATGAGCACAAGCGCGATGAGCCACAACAGCACGACAATCACGACGATCATCGCCAAAATCTTATTCGGAACCATGCCCAGCGTAATCAACTGATAAGAAAACCAAGCCGCCAGAACGCCGACTCCGACGCCTAGCACCCCTGTAATCCACTTCCAAACATCTTTCATTGAAACCCTCCGTTTTTATTGAAAACCGCAGTCCTATGATACTCGACTTGATTCGCTTTGACAACCGGATTCGCGCAATCCGGCTGTATCAGTATAAATAGCGCAATTTTCGCAATGGAATATTTAGACAAACCGCTTTAAAATAAGACTATTCATAATCGAATCCCTTCGAATCATGATGTACTGTGTGTGGCGTTTCCGATGGAGACGTCTTTTTTTTATTCAAGCGAAAAAAAACCGGATCTCTCCGGTTTAGCGAAAATAAGGATTCCAGCGCAGCTCCTGACCAATCGTTGTCGCCGGACCGTGGCCCGGATACACGACCAAGTCTTGCGGCAGCGTCTTCAAATACTGAATCGACGCCATCATATCCCGCTCGCTTCCTGTCGGCAAGTCGACCCGGCCAACCGACCCCTGGAAAAGAACGTCGCCAGTAAACAAGGCGTCCTCGATCCGGTAAATCGTCGAGCCAACCGAGTGGCCCGGCAGCGTCTTGGCCTCCACCTCGAACGCCCCGATTTTCTGCATCCCGTCATGGACGGCTTTGGGCACCGCGTGCGATTTCACCTTGGCGTAAAAATACGCCGAGCCGTTCAGCCGCATGTCGTCCAAAAAATCAAACTCTTTTGGATTCATATACACATCCACACCATATTCCTCAATCAAACCATCCAGTCCGCCAATGTGGTCGAAGTGGGCATGCGTCAAAAGAATCGCGTCCAGCGTCGCCTCCTCTTCTGTCAGCAGCCGCTTCAAAGCGGAAAAATCGTCGCCCGGGTCGATTACCAGCGCGTGATGGTCTTTCACGACCACATAGCAGTTGGCCTCCACCGGCCCCAAAGGCTGGGTAAACACTTTTATCATTTCTATTTCCTCGTTTCCTTCGAGCAACTTGGAATCCGAATAAAAAAGACCGTTTTCCGGCCTTTTTTATCGTTTCTCCTTGTGCTCAGTTTTTTGATTGCATTTCGGGCAATACTTATTGACTGTCATACGTTCAGGATGTTTTTTCTTGTTACGTGTACCAATGTAGTTTTCTTCACCACAAACAGAACATTTAAACGTTATACGATCTCTCATGGTCGGTCCTCCTCACATTACTTCAAAATGATACCACAGTCCCGGTTTCCTTGGCAAGGAGAACGTCAAAGAACGCGACAAATCAAGACGCAAACTTTACTGCGGATACAATTCGAAATATTTGTCCAGCACCGGTCCGACAACCGAAGAGCCGCAAATGTTGTCCGCGACGCTCTCGTTGTTGACCGACGACGTCGGCGACACGCACGCGAACGCCACTTTCGGATCGTCGTACGGGCCAAACCCAAGCAGGTTCGCCGTCGTCCACACGCTCTCCACTTCCGCCGTGCCGGTTTTGGCCGCCATCGGCTGCTCCATGTCCTTGAGCGCGTTGCCGCAGTTGCCCGACGTCACACAAGCCCGGAACCCTTCTTTGACCCGATCCAAATACGCGTCGTTTTGTTCCGGAAGCACCGCTTCCAGACGCTTTCCGTACACGTCGAAAATTTGCGAGCCGCCCACTTCCTTGGCATACTCCAAAAAGTGCGGCCCGTACATATCGCCGCCAGTCGCGATGACCGACACGTATTGTAGCAGCTGCATCGGTGTATACATATCGAGCTGGCCAATCGAGTAGTTGAGCAGCTGGCCCGGATTCATGATCGCGCCCATGTAGCCCTGCACCTCGCCCGGAATGTCGAGGCCGGTTTTGTTGCCAAGGCCAAACATCGAGTAATAGCGCCGCATCTTGTTGAACGTGCCTTGCACATCGCCAATCGCCAGCGGCTTTCCTTCCCGGTACGTGTCCCCGCCAAGCCGGATCGCGACATGGAACATGTACACGTTACTCGACACTTCCAAAGCGGACACGTCGTTGACCGGCCCGTGGTTTTCAAACGAGCCGAATTCCTCGCCGTTGATATTCATGACCTCGTCCATGATCGTCTCGCCCGGCTTCACGACGCCTTCGCTCAAGCCCATGTACACCGTCGCGCCCTTGATGCACGATCCCGGGTTGGCCAGCGACACATAGTTGCCCGACGCGAAATACGTCATCTTTCTCGTTTCCAGGTCGATTTGATACCCCGAAAGCGCCAGCACCGAGCCATCGTTTGGATTCATCGTGCACATAAACAGCGACGTGAAGTTTTCCCGGTTCCGCGTGCCGGCGTTAGCCTGCAATACGTTTTTTACCGTGTCGTCCATCGTCAGCTGCAAGTCGATATCGACCGAAATCACGATGTCGTTGCCTTTTCGCGCGCTCTGCACGGTTTCCTTAAGCGCCAGGCCGTTCGAATCGTACGTGATCTTCGAAATTTCCTCGGTGCCCGCCAAAATATCGTTGTACTGGTATTCCAGTCCCGACACCCCGACCGGCGCGTTGAGCTGGTAGCCCTTCGACAAGTAGTATTCCTTCGACTCGGCCGGCAAGCCTTCCGTGCTCGTGGACACGCGCCCGAGAACGTCCGAAAGCGTTTCCCCATACGGGTATTCCCGCTTCCAGCCGCCAAAATCCACATCGAACCCCGGAAACTCGGTTTTATGCTCGACAAGATACGCCACATCCTCGTCCGGCACGTCTTCCAAAATGACGCTTTCCTGCCCGGTCGAAAGATTCGAAACCATCCGCGAATAAATGACATACGTTTTCAACTCGTCGTCACCCATTTCCTTCAGGTCCTCCTCGCTGATCCGCGACATCAAAATCGAGTACTTCCGCGATTCCGCGTCCGATCCCCACATGCCGCTGGTGTACGCCACCCGCTCCTTTTCCGTCAGGAAGTTGTTTCCCGCGTACCCGGGATCGTCGGCGTCCAGCATGTTTTTCCAGGCGATATACGCCTCTTTTTTCGCCTGCAGCGAAAAGTCGTCCAGCTTGACGTCAAACACCGTAGCCAGCCGGTTGGCGTAAATCAAATAATCCTCCGTCGTCATGTTGTTGGGCGACGTAAAGACGATGTTGTGCGAGACAACGGTTTTCGCCAGCACCCGGCCTTTGCAGTCGTAAATCTGTCCCCGCGGCGCGCTCGTATATTGAAGGATCGACGTGTAGTCGTCCTTTTTCACCACATAGTCGTGATAGGAAAACACTTGAAGATACACAAGTCTGCATAGTAAAACAAGAAACACGCCGCCAATCACGCTGGCGAACACGATGATCCGCTTCGACACCGAACGATCGACATCCGGCGCCGCGCCGGAAAACCGAAACGTGTGCTTCTTTACTTTTTTCATTTGTTTCTTGGGCAATCGTATCCCTCCTCTCGTATTCGTCCTATCCATTATACGTGCTGACCCGCCAAATTCCAAGCCGGCAGCGAACGGTTTGAAACCACAAAAAAATCCCGGGATGTGTTTCCCGGAATTCTTTATCCGCCGACTCTTTTCGAAAAAGCCGACCGGATGACGTTCCAGCCGCAAAACAAACCTGTAAAAATCAGGAAGATTTCCAGCCGGCCAAACACCATGCCAAACATTTCCACCAGCAAAACCGGTGCCGCGGTCGCCGGATTCGTCAAGCCAATCGACAAGCCAACCGTTCCAAGCGAGGAGGCGAACTCGAACATCCCCTCCGTCAAGCCGCAGCCCGCCGTTAGCGTAATCAGCAGCGAGCCGACCAGAAACAGGCAAAAGTACACGGTCACAAACGTCGTCGTGCCATCCTTGAGCGATTCGTCGATCGCCGTTTTTCCTTGCGCCGTTTCATAGTACGACACATGCACCTGGCGCTTGTTCGACACCATCGCCCGCATATGGTCTTTGGCAAAGCGTAGCATCAAATACACCCGGTTCAGCTTGATGCCGCCCGCCGTCGATCCGGCCCCGCCGCCAAACAGCATCAGCACGATCATCAAGCCAATCGCGAATGGCGGCCACGCGTCGTAAGCCATCGACGAGAACCCGCTTGTCGAAAGCGCCGACACGGAGTCGAACGCCGCGTGCTTGAAGCCGTCCCAAAGCGAAAGCTGGAACGCGTTCGAAAGCGAAACCGTCATCATCGGAATGACCACGAGCAAAACCACCGCCATGAACCGCACCTCGCTGATTTTCGAGAACTTTTTCCATTTCCCTTTGACCAGCAGCATCAGCGCCGCGAAATTCGTCGTTCCAATGAGCATCAAAACGATGGTCACGATGTCGATCGCTACCGACTCGTACTCGCCAATGCTGTTGAGACGCGTCGAAAAGCCACCCGTCGACAGCGCGCACATCGCGTGGTTGACGCCATCGAACCACGACATCCCCACCAGGCGGTACGCGATCGTTCCCGCCAGCAAAAAGCCGCAGTACATCAATCCGATCGCCTGCGCGCTCTTTTTCAAGTTCGGCTTGATTTGATCGGAATGGCCTTCCGCGTTGTACAAGCTCATCGACTGCTTCTCCACCACGATGACCATCATCACCGCCACGAAGCCCAAGCCGCCACAAAACTGGATGAAGCTGCGATAAAACAAAAATAAATCGGAACACTTCGTCACGTCGATGACCGAAAGTCCCGTCGTCGTCCAGCCGCTCACCGATTCAAAAAGCGCCTGCACCGGCGTCAGGCCCATACCAAACAAAAACGGAAGCGAGCCTACGAGGATTCCCCAAACCCAGGCGAAGAGCACCGTCAAACTCGTCCGCTGCAACGTCGGCCGCCACGCCGTATCCATCGTCCCGTCTTGGCGCCAGAAGGCGCATACGAGCATACCCAAAGCGACCGATCCCGCGCCAGGCACGAGAAACCAAACCGCCTCGCGCAAGCCGTTTTCCAAAAACGGAGCAAGCACGATTGGAAAGGAAACGAGAAGCCCTACGAGCATCATGATCCGTCCGGGCAGCGAATACTTTGTCAGTCTACTCGCCATATCCGTTTTTCTCCGTCAAGATCCGGATCGCGCTTTTCTCGTTTTCCGTCGTCAGCACGACGAGCCGGTCTTTCGCCTTCAGCTGCGTGCTGCCGTTAGGAATGATCGTGTCGTGACGCCGGTTGATGCACGCAACGATGACGTCGTCTGGCAAACCGAGCGCGCAAATCGGCTTGTCGATACACCACGCGTTTTTCGGAATCGTCACTTCCTCGATGTGCAACGCGTCGGTTTTCGGCGCGCTGACGCGCTTGATCTCTTCAACCGACGCCTGCTGCCGTATGAGCTCTGCCAGCTCTTCCAGCGCGCAAATCACGTGATCGACGCCGCGCTTCAAAAAGAAATCCTGCTTTTTCGGATCGTTCACGAGCGAAACGGTTTTTTTCACCCGGAACAGCGTTTTGCACAATTCGCAAATGACCAGATTGTCCTCGTCTTTCGTGTTGAGCGCGATCGCCACGTCAAAGCCTTCGATGCCCGCGTCTTCGAGCACGTATGGCTTCGTGGCGTCCCCTTCGATTACCGTCAAAGACTCGATCATCGCCAGTTCCATGCAGTCCTGGTGGGACAAGTTGATCAAAGTGACTTCATATCCTTGTTTTAACATCGACAGCGCCAGCGAACGCGCCTTGCTGCGGCCGCCGGCAATCACTACTTTACGCCGCATGACTCGTCTCCTTTCCAGGCTCGATGAAAGCCTGCATCGCCGCGAAAGAAAGCTCGCATGGACAAACCACGTCCATGCCGGCGTTTTGCATGATGACTTTCTTATCCGGATCATACAACCGCGCCACCACGTGGTCGACATGGTAAATCGTTTGCGCCATTTGCGCGATCATCACATTCACATTGTCGTTGTCCGTCACGACTAGCACCTCGTCGGCGTGCGCCATCTCGATTTCGGACAGCGTGTCCAAATTCAATCCATTACCAAGCTTTGTCATTCCGGCAAAACCGCAAGACAGCTTGCGGAAGGCGCTTTGCGACTTGTCGACGATTGTCACGTCTTTGCCTTGCGCCGACAAAGCGTCGGCAAGCGTGGCTCCCAGGCGTCCGCAGCCAATAATAATAGTGTAAAATGATTGCTTTTGATTTCGCATTGTAATCTCCTTTCTACGAAAAACAATCCATCACGCGATTCATGCCCGCCAAATCCACGCCAAGCAATGACCGCTCTTTTGTTTTCCGTTGATTGTCGCAATAAATGTATCGGTTCCGCTTTCTGTCGTACACGGCGCTGCACCGATGCAGGTTTTCCTGCGCCGGCGCGTAGTCAGGCTCCAAAGCCAAAGCCGCTGTAAAATGACGAAGGGCCCGCTGGTGGGCTCCGCGGTATTCTTGTTCGATTCCCATCAAGTTGTGCGGAATGGCCGAATGCGGATACCAAAGCATGGCTTCCGTGATCTTTCCTTCCGCCTCGTCAAGGCGGCCCTGCTCGATGAACGATTGAACCGTTTGACACAATTCTTCCAATGCGTTTTGTTCTTTTGTTTTCAATTTTCTCGTTTTCATGATTTGTTCCTCCTTGTTTGTACCTTTGTTATACGCCAAAACGTATAAGGAGGGTGTGAGGAATCCAATCCGCGTGTGAGAATCGTGTGAGGAAATCCGGCTTTTCTACTCGCCGCGCAAGCGATAGCCGATGCCGATTTCCGTAAAAATGTATTCCGGCTTCGCGGGGTTTTTCTCAATTTTCCGCCGCAGCGAAGCCATCAACGTCCGCAGCGCCCGCGTGTCCGTCCCGTAATACGGACCATACACCGCTTTGATAATGGATTGCGTCGTCATCAGGCTGCCCTGGTTCTCAAACAAAACGAGCAGCAGCTTGTATTCCAGCGGCGTCAAATGAATCGGCCGTCCCTCCAGCTCGATGTCGTGACGCGAGGGATCCACTCGCAAATCGCCGGCCCGATATATTTTTCGTCCATCGGGCTGGGCGTGCCGCAGCGCCACCCGCAGGCGGGCCAAAAGCTCCGACACCGAAAACGGCTTCGTCAAGTAGTCGTCCGCCCCCGCGTCCAGCGCCTTGACTTTTTCCTGCTCCTGGTCGCGTGCCGATAAAATGAGCACCGGAACCGAAGAGGCGGCGCGCACGCCTTCCAGCACTTGCAGGCCATCCATGTCCGGCAAGCCTAAATCCAGCAAAATCAAATCCGGCCGCTGTGAAAAAAACAGCGCCAGTCCCTGTTCGCCATCGCTGGCGCAAAGCACCCGGTAGCCGTTTTGCTCGCAGGCGTATTGCACGAAACCGGCGATTTGGGCGTCATCCTCGACAATGAGCACCGTCTTGGGATTGTTCGTTTCCATGGTCGTTTTCTCCTTTCTTTTTGAGCGCGAATGTCAGCATGGCGCCCTGGCCCGACGCGCGGTTTTCCGCCTTGATCCAACCGCCATGGGCCTTGACGATGCTTTCGCAAATCGTCAGTCCAAGCCCCACGCCGCGGTGGGCGTCAACCGCCTGCCCCGCTTGCGTGTAAAACATTTCAAACACGTGCTCCATGTCCTGCGCGCGAATTCCCGCACCATGGTCCGCGACGCAAAAGCGCACCTCCCGGTCGGTTTCCTTTACTGTCAGCTCGATGGGCTGGCCTGGCGGCGTGTGCTTGCGCGCGTTTTCCAGCAAATTCAAAAGCACCTGCGTTATGAGCTTGGCGTCCATGTCCACCATCACGAAGTCTTTTGGCAGACGCACGTCGACGCGCTGGTTTGGATTGTTTTTTTCGAAAAGGCCCACCGCGTAGCCGACGACTTCCTCCACCGCTTCCGGTTGTTTATGGATTTGCATCCGTCCGTCGTTGATCCGCGTCAAAATCAAGATGTTTTCCACGAGGTCGTACAGCCAGCGCGCGTTTTGATAAATCCCGTCCGCCAGCTTGCGTACTTGTCCGCTTTGCTCGTGTTGGAGCATCTCGCTGCTGCCCATGATCGCGGAAAGGGGCGTGCGCAAATCATGCGAAATCGAACGAAGCAAGTTGGCCCGGTCGTGCTCCTGGATCCGCTCTTCCTGCGAACGGATCTTTTCTTGCACATTGTATTCCCGATCGAGCGCGATGGCCATGCACTCGCATATCGAGCGCACGAATTCCTCCTGGTCGGGCTGCACGGCCGGCGTCTTTTCATCGAACAAAAACATGCCAAATTCTTTTTGCGGTCCCTGGACGCACCAGCCCCGGCTCGAGCAGGCGCCATAAACGAACCGCGCCGGCTGGTGAAACGTCTGCTCAATCATCCGCGTGCCGATTTCCAAGATCTGCGCCTCGTCGCGCGCCTGGTTCAACTCGTTTGTCAGCAAATACAGTGCCCGCACTTGCGCCTCCTTGCGCTTGGTTTGCGCCAGATGCTCCTGGTCGCTGCTGACAAGCGCGCTGGTGAGCAGCGAGGTGATCGTCATCGTCATAAACGTGATCAGACACGTGGAATCGTACACGTTCAGCGTAAAATACGGCTCGGTGAAAAAGTAGTTGTAGATGAGCGTGCCGGCGATGGCGGCTAGCACGCCATAGATCGGATGGGCGCAAAAGCGGGCGATCAAAAAGATCGCGAAAGAATACAGCAAGACGATATTCGTTTCCGGAAAATCGAGCTTCCAAAACAGCGAGCCCAGCAGCGTGGCGCCAGCCAGATTGACGAAGACGATGAGCAGCTCCCTGCCCGAACCGTAAAGAACCGTCCGGCGCTTTTTTCCCTTTTCAAACTTCAATTTGGTTCCTCCTTTCTGCTCTTTCAAAGGAAAAGCCTGACTCCATCTCCATTTTTAAAACTTTCGATGAGATCAGGCTTAAGCTTATCCATTTTCTTTTTTTCCCATTCGGTACCAGCAAACGAGAACGAGGATCAGCAGCGCGCTTCCACACGCCAAATACCCCCACATCTCCCGCTGCGTATGCGCCGAGGTGTTCGGGCGGTTTGGCGCCGCTTCGGGCAAAGCGACGGAATCGAGCACGACATGAATCGTTTCTTTGGCCTGCTGTCCGGCCGGCGCGTTCCAATCCGAGGCGACCACGACCGCCCGCAAGGCGTTTTCGCCATTGGTCACGAGGATCTCGACACGAAAATCGCTGACGCCCTCGATTGACGCCTTGGACGGATCCTCGCTTGCCGCGCGCAAGCGATACACGTACGTGCCGGGCTGGTCGAACCCGATCACGGGCATGACCGAACGCGTTCCGGCAAGCACGACACATTCGCTGCCTGCCGGAGGAGGGGACCCATCCACCGCTTCCAGCGTGAATTTTACCCCCGTCTTCGGTTTGGGCGCGCGGGTGGACACCACTTCCACGGGAATGTTGACCGTGACTTTGTTCGTAAACGAATAAGCCGGCACACTTCCCCAAAGCATCATCACGCAAGCCGCGCCTATGCCGATCCATGATATGAGTTTATTTTTCATGTTCCACCACCTTTACCACTTGCGCGAACACGATCGTCCGCCCTTCCGTTTCCGCGCTGTTGCATGTGCTGAGCGCGAAGATCATCGGCGAAGCGTCGACTGGATCCCGAAAGTATTTCGAATGCTTTTTCAAATACCGGACTAGAGAAGACGTGTCCCGCTCGTGAATTTCGCGCATGGAATACACCGCGCTGTTGGCCGCGTCGGTTTCCAGCACCGCGAAGATCTTCAGCCGGTATTCCCTGCCGTCTTTCGTGAGCACGGTTCCATCCACATGCCCGTCAAAATATTTTTTCTGCGTAAACTTCATCACATCGCCAAACATGCCGCCGTTTTTCATATGGTGTCCATATAAAATATTGTACGGATCGTCCAGATCGGGATTGTTTAAATGGGAGAGAAAGATCGCTCCCGCCAGCGAAAACGATCCATCCGCCGCTTTGTTGATGTACTCCAAATCGTCTTTTCCCTGCACGATCGGCTGGTCGATATGCGTTTTGTCAATCGTGATCCAGCCAATCACATCCGGATTGAGCTTCAACAGCTCTTCAAACGAGAGCGGATCGTCGGCGTCCGGCTTGAACTTCGCCATCTGCGAAGGCAGTCCGGCTTGCGATTGTCTCCAATCGTCGAAAAGACAGTAAAAGCAGTACACGCTTCCAATCAGTAGCACGAGAATCGTCAAGACCGACAAGATCTTGTTTCCGATTCGTGCCAGGCATGCCGCTTGATGCAGACGAGAAGAGGGCTTATTCGTTGTCCTTCTTCTTTCTGAACATCGCATAGCCAAGTCCGCCCAATACGGCAACGCCGGCTACGTAAGGACCGTATGTTGTGAAGAACGCCGTCGGAACAGTTCCCTGACGATAGTTCACAAAGTTCCATGTATCATCGCTTGTTCCAACCTTACCGGTCAATGTTTCTGTCATCGCATCCACCGTATCGTCGGATTTATCACCACTTGCCAAATTGATGCTGACATTGTAATCAGGCTGCGGATTGGTTTCCGTCACCGTGAACGTGTCATTGGCGCTCAATCCATAAACAGTAAACGTCTGGTTTTGTCCCAGTTTAATATTTGGCAGCGTCGCCACACCATTCGTGGCCTGTAAGGTTTGATACGAACCATCCGGCATTTGAACGTACAACGTTTGATTTGGTTCTGTCGTGTTGACTTTCAAAGTATAGTCAAATACTAAACTTGTATCCGCAGCATTACCTGTGATGTAATTTTGAATCGTCAAATCGTGTGTCGTATACGTGTTGCTGAAGTCGAATTGATCGACTTTGAACGTGGAAGGATTGGCTGTGCTCGCGCCCGCCTGACCTGCGTTCCATGCGATAATATCCGTTACTTCCTTCGCGTTTGTTGTCACGTTGTTTGTGACATACACATCTAAATAATAGGAGGCCGTGGAGTTCGGCGTTAGCGCCAAGCCATCATATGTTGGCGTCTGCTCGGTTACCACATATCGGTAGATTCCCGCGCGAGGGAAAGTAGCCGTCGAACTCGGTGTCAATGTAGCATGGTTAGAATAACCAACTGGATTTCCCGATTGGATGATGGTCGTCGTATTCGCAACCGGAGCGATGCTTACCGTGGAAGGAAAGACATTCGCGATTCCCGGATAGATCGGGTTTCCATTGTAGCTGCTCACATTGATATCCGCCTGCGTGCCTGGTTGAATATTGAATACAACCGGATCTTGCGGAACTGGCACATTTGGATCTTTATGCAATGTTTTTACAATATCAATGGATATGCCGGGCGTATTCGTGTTTCCGTTTTTTGCGAAAGCCGGTGTCAACATCGCCCCACCCATCACTGCCGCCAATGACAAAGCGGCGATAGACATTAAACCTTTTTTTAATGTATTCATTTTCATCTCCTAAGATTCATTTCTTTCTTTTCACGCTAGATTTGCGAGCGTCTGATAATCGTGATGACAGTCCCGATGATCTGGCTTTTATTTACCGGACCAAAACTTCGACTGTCAACTGCCCCTTCCCTAAAATCGCTCAAAACGAAATATTCGTCCTCTTTCAAGGTGAGCGGATATTTCACATCGCCTTCATACGCAGGCGTTTCATAGTAAATGGATGGATTGGATGTCGGGTTGCCGTTGATATACAACGTTTCGTCCTGAATCGAAACCGTGTCTTTCGGCCCCGCGACGATCCGCCCCGTGTATTTTTTTCCATCCTCTTTGTAATAGACGACCTGTCCGACCCGTTTGGTCGAAGGCAGGCAATACACCAGCTCGATATCGCCGATCCGGATGGCCGGCTTCATATCGTCGCTTGGCATGACGACGATTCGAAAAACGAAACCAAACAGGATGACCATCGCCACCACGAAGATGGCGAGCCGCTTCAAAAACAATTTGATTTCGGCTTTGTCCTTTTTTCGTTGCTGATCATCGCTCATCCTTTTCTCCTTCGCAGCAGAAATCCGGCCATCGCGATCAAGGCGCCCGCCATCAAAAGATAAGGCGTCCAGTCATTCGAGTCGTAGGCGGTTGGCGGCGGACTGGCGCGCCGGTTCGTGAACGTGCACGTCGAATCGCCAACGACTTGCTGCGCGGCCGACCTGTTCGTTCCCGATACGGATCCATTGCCGTTGGCAGCCTGCCACGAGGTTTCATACAAGGAACTCGGATTGGTTTGAACGATCGAATACGTTGTTCCATCCGGAACATTCAGCGTCGCCTCCTGCCCGCTTTCCAATGTGACCTCGTAGGTGTTGTTTCCTACCAGCTTTACATTGCTGGATGCCGTGACCGACATTTGACTGGATGGACTCAGCGTGATCCGGTATGTGAATGCCTGATGGGCGTCGGCGTCCAAATTGCCATTCACATTGTCGCTACGCAACGTAAGAGTCTTCATCGCCGGCGTGTACTCGCCATACAAGGTCGTATCCTGCGCCATCGTGCCATTCAAGTTGGCTGCGTTCGTCAGCGCCTCGTTCGTGTACCATCCCTTCAACGTATAGGTGATTCCGTTGACCGTCTTGTCCGGCATCGCCGGCGCGACACTCGACAACGGATCGTTCGTGTCCAGTTTGACTGGCGCGTAGTTTTGCACATCCGTAAACTGTTGCGAGCCTACGTCCTTTACCTTAAACGTCATCTCGTTGTACGTGTTCAAATGGATCGTGCCGTTCAAACGATAGTTGGCGGTTTGCGAAGCGGGATAGAAGTTGTTCGCTCCAGGCTCCACCGCCTGCACCGCTTTCAATGTATCCCATGAGGAAATCGTGTAGTAGCCCGGCTGTCGGGCTTGCGCGCTGTTTGCGTCTGCGTACACGTATTGTTTTCCCTGATACGTGATATTCGGATAGATGGCCGGTCCGGTAATGTCCGGATTGAAATCCATATAGTTTGTTTGGACCGCCGCTTTATCCACACTCAACAATGGTCCGGCGCTCGCCTGCCCTTGACCGAGTCCGACATACGTTCCATCCGGAAGTTTGCCATAGGAATAAATATTTTGTTTTATGTATGGCCCTTTGGCGTAAATGATGCCCAGCGTGCTCTGCCCGGCCGGAATCACAATATCGCCGGTGGAAAGCGTTTCACGCACTTGCCCGTCCCATTGATAGTAGGTTTTGTAGCCTTGCTGGGCAAGGCTGTTCTGGGAAATGTCGAACGTGGTTTGATCCGGTAAATAAAACCGGAAAACCTGTGATTGAATCGGCATGTTCCACGTATAGTCTCCTGGCCCGGTCTCGGTCATCTGCGTGTTTTGAAAAGCCGGAATCGCGTGGATCGGATAGCCGGCAGCCGGAATCGTGAAGTTTGGCCCCGGGTTCGAGCTTGTGATCGCGAACGAGGCTTTTTGCTGCGCATCCGACGGTCCGTTGATTTGGGTCTTGATCATCAGCTCGTTCATAGGCTCGTATTTTTTATACAGCGTCACATTGCTTTCGACCGGGTTTTTCGTTTTGTATGTTCTTGACGTCTGGCTTTCCTGCACCAAATCCGCTTTGATCGTACATTCCGGATTGGTATAGAACTGCGTCGCATAATATTCTTTTCCATTCCATGATTTAATATAATTCAAGGCGATATTGGTAACCTCGCCACCTTCGTCAACATAGCCATACCGCTCCCGCGTGTACGTCGTGCTGCCCGGATTCATCGAATAAATCGCGAACGTGTAGCGCATCGGATTTAATGTGATCGTCCCGTTGAGCCAGTAAACCGACCCGGCTTGCGGCGTGTAGGCGCTGTTGTCGCCGGCAATCACCATGTTTTTCGCTTCCAGAGAATCCCATTGAATCGTGTACTCGTTGGTTCCCGGCGTCGCGTCTGCCGTATAGGCGTACGTGATTCCGTTATAGGTAATGTTCGGATAGCGCGCGGGATAGTCGATCGTCGTGGAGTTGTCCATCAAATTCACGCCCGTTTGCGCCTGGCCGGGAAGCGGCAAATTGACGCCGGTCGCGCTTGCCGTGCCAAGACCCATCGTCGCCAGCACCTGACCGCTGCCATCTTTGATGTTTCCATACGTGTACACCGCATTGACCGGCATGTACGTGGCGTAAAGGGTCGTGTTGGCGTTTACCGTTCCGTCCATATCCGCCTTGGTCGTTAAATTCTCGTTTGTGTACCACGAGGATAGCTTGTAGGTGACACCGTTTTGTGTCATATCGGAATCGGGCGGATTCAACGAAGACAAAGGATCCCCCTGAATGAGAGGTCCGGGGTTAAAGTTGCGCATCGTTTCAAAATTCGTGCTGCCCGGATAGCGAACCTTAAACGTCACATCGTGCGGGATGATTCGATTCAAAATGACATCGCCTGTCATCAAGTACGAAATAGGATTATCACTCGTTGTATACATATCGTTGCTGCCGGGCCTCCGGTTGTAGGCGCTTTGAATTTTTGTCCAGTTCACCGTGAAATAGCCCGGCTTTGTCTGCTGCTCCGGCGTCGCGGCGTATTGATACGTGTAGCCGCCGACCGTGATCGTGGCGTATCCGTTGATTTGCGTTCCCGTAAAGCTAGGCGAAATATTTTGATTCGGATTGTCGTTTGGATAAAGGATATCCGGATGCATCGTAAACAAGTTCAACCCTAGAGGCCAGTACCCTGGTCTTGTTACAGTTGGTCCCCAGACTTTTCCGGTTCCCATTCCGTAATCCGACAGCAGTGTCGTATTTTTATCATCGGAATACACCACGTTCGCGTACGTATACACATCGTATCGAATATATGGCTGCTTGCAGTTGATGAAATAAAACGATTCGTTGGAGCTGAGCGTGATCGGATCGCTCGTGTTTCCACGGACAATTTGGTGCTTCCATTGCCAGTACGTGTCGTACCCCTGGGAGGAGTAATCGTCCTCCACGATTTGGAACGTCGTGCCGACCGGCATGTAAAAGCGAATATCGCTGTCGTCCGGCAAATTCAACGTATAGTCGTTTGTACCGTTTTTCGTGATGTCGCTGGATATCGCCGGCGTATAAATATCGGCCGGCGAATTCGTCGTCGCCGTCAAATGCCACGTGAATGTTTGGGAAGGCGGATTTTCCGTGTTGATGAGCTCTCGCATCCGCACATAACGCGATTCCACGTATTTGGCGTACAAGGTCATCGACGCGTTGACTGGCGCGTTCATATCCGCTTTTTGGGTGCACGCTTCATCGGTGTACCAGTTCGTTAACAAGTTGTCGCCTTTTACCTTTTCAAGTTGCGCGTTGGTCGGAAACGTCACCGCTTGCAACGTGTCGCCCGCGTTGATTTCCTGGGTCGTATCGCTCCAGTTGGTCACACTTTCATACGACGTGCTGCCCGGATACTGGACCTTGAAGTCGATGGTCACCTTTTGGGCGGCCCGCTCGATGGCGCGCGCCTTTTTCGGCTTTTCCTTTGGCGCCATTTGCGCGAGAACGATTTTTTCAATTTGCTCTCCGTCAAAGGAAACCGTGTTTCCATTAAAGTCGTTGGAAGAGGCAAGCGGATGGAGATTGCCATCGACTACCTCGTATAAAACGCAAGGCAGCGTGGAATCGTCCAGTTCAAAACGCGCTTTGAAAGAGCCCGCGATTGCCGGACTCAATGACCATTCTTTGATAGATTCCACCGATTCATCGTCCGTTTCCAGGGTGTCGCGCCACGCTTTTGCCGCCGTCGTTTCCTCTTTGATTTTGACAGCAGCCAGATCAAGGCCGGTGAGCTCGATGCCGTTGGCGCGAATCGTCGTTTCCACGTCATCCTTCTCTTCGTCCTCTTCCTTCGCTTCCTCTTTTGGCTGCTCGGGTTCGGCCGGTTGCGGCGTGTCCTCCACCGGTTCTTCTACGTCATTTGGTGTGGATGAGTCGGGAGGCGGATTTGTGGATTCGACCGGAATTTCTTGTTGGGGTGCGGGAACTTCACATTCTTCCGCTACCTGGCCGGTTTCTTCTGTCGTTTCCGCCACGGATGGATCCTCGGCTGGCGCTTCAGAACCGGCTTCTTCGGCTTGAACAGGAAGAACATAACTAACCGACAAAGTGCCGGTTAATGCGAGACAAAACAATCCTCGCAATCCTGTTTTCATGGAATTCCCCCTTTCTAAAAGTGGTTTGCACATGGAACAGGTGCTCTCCAGCAATTTCAGTTTAGCATTTTTCATTGTTCACACAGATTGTAACGCTCAAAACATCCCATATTTTGTGAGTCAATCCCAATAAACGGCTCCATTTCCAGCAAAAAAGGATGCCGAAGCATCCTGATTTTCTAGGCAACCGGGGCCATGAGCACTTTGCCTGTTCCCCGAAACACGTTGACCAGACCTTCGCCGCTCGCAGCGGAACCGACAAGCGTTTTTCCCGCCCGCTCAACGGTAAATTGAAGGTCGGCACTCCATGCCACCGCCATGGAGCCGTCGATTTTCAGCTCGTCGTTTTCCAGTGTGATTTCGATGAGCTCTTCTTTCGGATAGCGGCTTTCCAAAATCGCCACGCCCGATCCGCGCAGGCACAAGTTAAACAGACCTTCGTTTCCCGCCACCGCGCTGGATAGCGACTTGCGGGAAACGACTTTGCGCTCCAGCCGCTCGGAGCACGCCAAAAACATGCCGTCTTCCAGCACGATACCGCTGCCCCATTCCGACACGTCGACCGGCAGCAAATATTTGTAGGTCGGCTCGGTCATGACGACGCCTTCACCTTGGTATTCCGGCTTGATCCCGGCCTCGCCGGTCACGCTGCCGCCAATCATCTTCCCGAAAAAGTCGCCGACGCCTTTGACGCCCGTCGTCGCGTTGACGTTGCCGGCTGTCCACTGCATCGCGCCGGCTTGCAGCACGATGCCTTCGCCGCGGCTTACCTGGCATAAAACCTGCCGCTTGCGGATGTTCATTTTCGAAGCGTAATATTCCATGGAGGCGTCGGCGATGTTAGTCGAGCGCTCCTGCTTGTACTCCCAAATCGTGAACGGCCCGGCCTGGGCCGTCATTTCAATATTGGGATTGTTTTTGAGATTTTTAATCGTATACATAAAAACTTCCTTTCCGTGCTTTTGAAACACTTTCACTTTTCCATCATAGCGTATTTTCCGGAAATCGGCACACGTTCTCCAAATCTTTCCGCTTTTTTGCCGGCACCGATATACAAATTTCCATCTTTTCGCTACAATAGTCGAATGAAACGTTTTTGGATTCTTTTGTATGGCTGGCTGCTCAATCCGGCGCTGAACGCGCTCGTCTTTTTTATGATCGACCCGTCGTATGACAATTTAAGCTATATCGGCAACACCCTCCACCATCCGCTCTTTTTGTGGATTTGGGCCGTGTCGAGTGTGATTGGTATGTACTGGTTTTCCAAGTCGATTTGGAACAGGTACCATATTTCGTACCAAAAATTCCTCCACCTTTTCATTTGCGCCGGCATGCCGCTTTCGTGCGTCGTGCCTTACGATCCCGGGCTGCCCGGCTGGGTCAACGACATCCACGTGTGGCTGGCGATCGTGTGCGTTTGCGCCTTCATGCTTGAATGGATCGTCACGTTTTTCCAGCCTGTCTTCACCCTTTCCAAAGCGTACCGCCAACTGGGCTTTTCCTTGATGACCGTGTTCGCTCTCAGCTTCTTATGTCTGACAAGCGCAGGCCACGTCAACGCTTTGTGCGAGATGGCGTTTAGCGTCGGCGTCAATGTGGTGCTGGCGTGGAGTTTGGTTCGCGAACCATGAAACGTCATTGGGAAGGGAAAACGCTTCGTCCCATCGGCAACGTTAAACGACGCATTTTTCACGCTGTCAAATTCGTCTACCGGTTTTTGAGCCTTTACAGCCCGTATAAAATGAAAGTTTCGTATTGAAAGCAAAAAGAAGATATCCGCAATGAAAAGGATGATTTCTTGTATTTCGTTTAGACGATAGATGGAAGAATCAAAAAGAGGAATTGACTACAAATTTTGTTTCTCGATTGCGTTCTCCATGTCAACGCAAAATTTAGGACGGATTCCTTTTTCGTAATTTACAATATAAGATCTAAAATCTCGAATGATTTGTTTGATGTTTTTTTTCAATCAAAGCAAGAACAAGTTCTCCATACATGTCGTCATTCATTTGGTAAGGGAGTAAATATTTTGGGTCAACTGGAAAAGCTTTTGAATAATGGATTCCATGATGGTTTCTATCACGGGTAGTGGAACGCGTAGGCAATGCGAAATAAGTGTTTTTAGGACAAAAACCGGATATATTTGAGCGGAGTGGCAAAGCAAAGGTATAATCTTTCTTTTTGTATTTTATCTTGATCAAGATGAGACAGGGCCTTCTATGCATCTCTCTCTTTTACCCGTTAACAATTCTGGATCTGAATCTTTAAGGTCTTTAAAAAAGTTATGATGAACCATACCAACTTTGATTTTTCGTTTATTTTGACTTCCCATAGTCTTCCTTTCTATAAAAAAAGGCAATATTCTTCGCTTTCGCATCCCGTCATCCTCGGGCTTCAAAGGAAATTTCAACTTTCCAAATTAATTATATTGGTGCAGTTAAAACTGTCAATGAACCGGAAAGCGAACTTTTTCTATGCATCGCAATCCAAAACGCGGCTTTTGTTGTTTCGTTCGGCATGTTATAAAGCTTTTTTTGTCAACACAACGCAATCATAAACGCCGATGCTTCCATCCGTTATTCCTATTTCAACGAATATACCCTTTTTGCTTTCGCAAGGAAAGGTGTAAAAAAAACGGAAAGGCCAAAATCTTTCCGTTTCAATCGTCTTACATTTCCTCGTCCGACAAATCCATGTTGTCGATCTTGTCGAGGTACGCTTTCGCGTTTTTGACAAAATACAATTTGTTTCCGATTTGCACGACTTTCTCAAAATACATTTTCGCGACTTTGTATTCTTCCTGCACGAAGCTAATGAGCGCAATATAGTAGCTGGCGTCCGCTTGCTGAAATGGAAACGGAGAGCGCTTGAGCGCGTTCAAGTAAAACTTCTTGCATTCGTTGAAATCGCCGTTCATGAGATTCACTTTGTTTTTGATGGAAGCGAGCTCCTCCGAACGAATCATGACGCCGGTCGGACCAAAATTCAAACGAACCCGCGACGCCTCCTCCTCGGCTCTTTCAAGCGCTTCCTCGTCTTTGAGCAAATAGTCGATATACGCCATCAAGCTCCAGTACGTCAGCGAGCTGGCCGGATCTTTACGCGGATACGTAATCAGCACATCCTGGGCAAGTTCCGGGTCGTTCATATAAATGAGGCATTGCGCGAAGAGCGCCTTTTGCGTCAGACGGATCTTTTTCCCTTTCGTCGAATAATAAATGATGGCCGACGCGCACGCTTCCGGATCGCATTTTTCATAAAGCAGCTTCGTGATCGGAATGAAGCACGACGTCCGGTACCGAAGCAGGGCGTTGAACGCCATCATGTAAAAAAACAAAGCAATAATCAGGATCCACAAGTTGTTGACGAACAACATGATGCAGAAGATCGCCACGATGCCCAGCGCGTAAATCGCGGAAACCCGCTCCACGTTTTTCCGGCACGCGATCGCCATTTCCTTGTACTCGGGCAGCAGCGCGTGGTGGATTTGATAAATCCGCACGATTTCCTGTTCGTCGCTGATTTTGCGGGACCGCATTTCACGCGTCATGTTCGAGCGCAGCGAAAGCCATCCGTACAACGACAAGATCATCATCGGGATGACAAGCACGATGCTGGCGATAAACACGTAATCGGGCGCGATAAACAACATCGCGAAAATCATGAACGGCGCCCACTGGCTCAGCGGCATGAGCATTTGCGTAATCAGGATCACGTTGACGATGCCGGCCACGGTCATGCCACCGGCCACATAAGTCAAAACGATGTTCGACTTCATGAACGAAATGACTTCCGCCGGCAAAATGTCGGCGTTCATGATCGCGGAATTTGAAAAGGTGAACGCCATGAGCAAGACACCGGCAAAAAATGAAATGAGTAAAACAAAAAACTGCGACTTACATTTATATTTCCACATAATTTTCCTTTTTCTCTTCTAGTTTTTCCTCTTTTAAAATATTGCGCGCCGGCAATCCAACGGCCGTGGCGTAAGGCGGCACATCCTCGAGGACGACCGCGTTGGCTCCCACTTTGCTGCCTTTTCCCAGCGTGATGTTGCCAAGCACCTTCGCGCCCGACCCCACGTAGGCGCCATCTTCCAGCGTCGGATGCCGCTTGCAGTCGGTCGAACCCCGCCCGCCCAGCGTCACCCCGTGATACAGCTGGCAATCGTCGCCAATGATCGTCGTCTCGCCAATGACGACGCCCATTCCATGGTCGATGACTAGCCCTTTGCCGATTTGAGCGCCCGGATGGATCTCGATCCCCGTCTTGTGGCGGGCCCGGTTCGAAATCCAGCGCGCCAGCAAATGGTGTCCGCGCACCCAAAAGTGGTGGGCGATGCGATAATGGTACAACGCCTTGATGTGCGGATAAATAAACAGCACTTCGAATTTCGATTTGGCGGCTGGATCCAGCGCCATCGTTCGTTTGATATTATACGACGCGAGTCGTAAAATTGAATTCTTAGACATGGGTTAATTTTATTAATTTTTCATTCAAATTGCAAGGTGTCTTGCTTTCAAACACATACAATCACACAATGGAACGCGGCCGGCCGGATCCGTTTTTTCGCGTTCGCGCGCTTCCAATAAAAAAAGGAGCGATTCACTCCGAATCGGAGGAGGAATCGTCCGCTTTAGGCTGTGGCTGAAACTGTTTCAAATTCGATACGATCTTGTAGTTGAAATCTTCCTTGCAGCGCTCGTAGTCTTCCCAGTCGACGTACGCGATCAGCAAAATATTGGCGTAGCCTTCCACGACTTTGTCCACCGTCACGCGCAGCGGCGGATCTTTCAAAATGCGCGGATCCCCTTCGACAATCGCCTGGATGCGCGCGCACACTTTGGGAATGTCGTCCGGCAGCTTGACCGGAATCACGAGCCGCAAACGGCGGGTTGGCGTTTGAGAATAGTTCGTGACCAAATTGGTCACGATTTCATCGTTGGGCACGACAACCAGCTTGTTGTTGTCGGTCACCAGCGTCGTGAACATCAGCTCAATCGACTTGACGACCCCTTTGTGCTCGTCAATGCGAATATAGTCGCCCACGACAAACGGCTTTGTCAAAAGGATTTGAATGCCGCCCGCGACGTTGGCCATGTTGTTTTTCACAGCCAGCGACACGCCCAGTCCCAAAGCCGACACGAGCGCGACGATGCTTGTCATATTGATGCCAAGCTGCTCGATGGCAAGAATAATTGAAAAGACGATAATCGTGATATTTGAAAACGAAGCGAGAAACGTCAGCGCGCCCTGATCGGGAGCGTTGCGGGCCGCGCGCATCAAAATCCGCTTCACGAACGGTCCGAGCACGACCCCGCAAACGACTTCCAGAAGCGGGATCCACGCCTTTTCCAAAAAAGGTCCGAGATGAGTGAAAAACGCTTCAAAATTCAAATCCGAAATATGAAATTGATACAAACCATCCATGTTCCATCTTCCCCCTTATTTTCATTCCTCTTTATTGTACCGTTTTCGCGCACGCAATGTTAACTTCCTGCCTTCTTTCCGTATAATAGAAACAAAGAAAGAAGGGATGCAAATGAAATGGGGGATCATCGGCGCCGGGAACATCGCCCACCGGTTCGCCCAATCCATCGCGCGCATGGAAAACGCCTCGATTGCCATGGTATGCGGACGCGACGAGGAAAAACTCAAACGATTTTGCCAGCGATTCGAAATCGGGTGGTATACGCTGGATCCAGAAACGCTGCTCAACGATCCGGCCATCGAAGCCGTCTATATCGCGTTGCCGCACCGACTGCACGCCAACGCTGTTCTTGCCGCGCTGGCTCGCAAAAAGCCCGTGCTGTGCGAAAAACCGCTCGCGATCGACAGCGAGGAAGTAAAAATGATCATCGAGGCGGCCCAAAAAAACGACACCTTGTGCATGGAGGCGATGAAAGAGCGCTTCACGCCGGCGTATCACGCCTTGAAACATGCTTTGCGCGCCAGAACACCCGCCTATCTGGATGTGACAATGGATCGGCAGTTCGCCTACGATCCCGACTCCTACGTGTACCAAACGCCGGGCGGCGGCATTTTGCTGGACTGCGGCGTGTATGGAATCGCGCTGATGCAGGACTTGATGAAAGACCGGAAACTGCTTGACGTGGCGTGCGAATCACGCGTGGCGCATGGAGTCGACGTGTTTGACCGCGTGATTTTCACATACGAGGGCGCGACGTGCGCCATGGAATGCGCCTGCGACCGGACAAAAGACGTCCAAGCCGTCATAGGAGCGAAAACCTGGTCGATCACGATTCCAAACTTCCATCGGGCAGAAGGCTGGACGCTGGAGGAAAACGGAATGGCGAACCCATTCGTCTATCCTTACGAACAGGATGATTTTTATGGCGAAATCGCCCACTTCGAACAACTTGTGCGCGAAGGAAAAAAAGAAAGCGACATCATGCCGCTTCAGGACTCGCTGGCTTGCGCGCAAATGATGGATCGAATCGCGCGCGAATCCAAATAAAAGAAAAAAGCGCCGGGCGAAAATCGTTCGGCGCTTGCGTTGTAAAAAAAAAATGGCGGAGAGTAAGAGATTCGAACTCTTGGTAGCTTTCACTACACAGCCTTTCCAAGACTGCACCTTAAGCCGCTCGGACAACTCTCCGTTACCCGTTTATAATAATGGATGCTGTCCTTTTTGTCAAACACGATTTTGAATTTCCTTCTTTTGCGCCGTTAAAAAAACGCCGGGCGTCCCGACGTTCTTTTTGCTTATTGTTAATCCAGGTCTTCCCCGTTGGACTCGTACACTTTTTTCATATAAAAGAACGAGTCCTTCTTGCTCCGAGACAAATCGCCGTTGCCGTCGTCATCCATGTTGACATACACGAAGCCGTAGCGCTTGCGCATTTCGCCCGTTCCCGCCGACACGAGGTCGATCGAGCCCCAAGGCGTGTAGCCCATCAAGTCGACACCGTCGATTTCCACCGCATCCTTCATCATCTGGATGTGGTCGCGCATGTAGTTGATGCGATACGGGTCGTGCACGCTGCCATCTTCCTCGACTTTGTCCAGCGCGCCCAATCCGTTCTCGACGATCATCAACGGGATCTGGTAGCGGTCGTAAATCTCGTTGAGCGTGATCCGCAAGCCGAGCGGGTCGATCGTCCAGCCCCATTCCGACGCCTGCAAGTGCGGATTTTTCACGCCATGCGACTGGTTGCCCGCGCTCGACTCCTTGTCGTCGGTTTTCGCCGCGATTGCCTGCGAGCTGTAATACGAGAACGAGTAGAAATCCACGACGCCTTCTTTCAACAGCTCGTCATCACCCGGATCCTTATCGAGCGTGATCCCTTCGCGCTTCAGCTCGTTAATCTTCCATTGCGGATATTTGCCGCGCACCTGCACGTCGCCATACAGCCACTTGCCATGCCGGCTGTCGTCGAGTTCGGCGAACACGTCCTTTGGATCGCACGAGTACGGATACGACACGCCATGGGCGATCATCAAGCCGATCTTGTTTTCCGGGTCGATCTCATGTCCCACTTTCACCGCGTACGCGCTGCCCACAAACAAGTTGTAGCGCGCCTGCTCCGCGTTTTGCCGGTTCGAAATATGGTCGTGCACGCCATTCATCATAAAGTTGGTGTTGATGTTGATCTCGTTGATCGTCAGCCAGTAGTGCACGAGGCCTTTGTAGCGCTCGAACAACAGCTTCGCGTACCGTTTGAACGCCTCCAGCGTATGCTTCGACACCCAGCCGTCGTAGGCGTTGGCCAAATGCAGCGGACAGTCGAAATGGTAAATCGTCACAAGCGGCTCCATGCCCAGACGCTTGCACTCCTTGAACACATCCTCGTAAAACTGCAGGCCTTCCTCGTTTGGCGTCTCGTCGTCCCCGTTCGGGAAAATACGCGTCCAGTTGATCGACATCCGGAAGCATTTAAATCCCATCTCGGCGCTCAGCGCCAAATCTTCCTTCCAGTGATGGTAGAAGTCCGTCGCCACGTGGCTTGGATAGTACGTGTTCTCGTCGACGATGACTTCCGCGCCCAACGGCACTTCCTCCATGTTGCCGAATTTTTTCATCGTGCCATCCGGCATCTTCGCGATAAACGTGCGCGGAACGCCATGGATGCCATCGCCACCCGTCAGCGCGTCCGCGACGGCCAGGCCTTTGCCGCCCGACAAATAGCCTCCTTCATACTGGTTGGCCGCGCTCGCGCCGCCCCACAAAAAATCTTCTCGAAAACTCATTTACAATTCCGCCTTTCTCTTTGTCTTTATTATCAATCCAATTTTGCCTGGACGCAACCGCTTTCATTTTTTTGGAACAACGTTTCGCAAAAAGTCCCCTTCCCGTCAAAACACTTCGACACGCCGCGGACGACGAGGAAACCATTGATTATTTTTCCTCCATCTTGTACCATGGAAACGATTTACGAGAAATAGAAACGAGGTGTCTTATGGCATTTTTACCGACAACGGCCGCTGAAATGAAGGAAGCCGGACTCGACCAGGTCGATTTCGTCTATGTGAGCGGCGACGCGTACGTCGACCACCCGTCGTTCGGGTGCGCGATCATTACCCGGACGCTTGAAACGTTTGGCTACACGTGCGCGATTCTCTCCCAGCCCGACTGGAACAATGACGAGGAGTTTCTCCAGTTCGGCACGCCGCGGCTCGGCTTTTTGGTGAGCGCGGGCAACATCGACTCGATGGTCAACCACTATTCCGTCAACAAGCGCCGGCGCGACAAGGACAACTACACCGACGAAGGTGTGATGGGAAAACGGCCGGACCGGGCCACGATCGTGTATTCGCAAGTGCTCAAGCGTCTGTTCCCGGACGTTCCCGTCCTCATTGGCGGCATTGAGGCGAGCTTGCGCCGTCTGGCCCACTACGACTACTGGGACGACAAGGTGCGCCGCTCCATCCTCATGGACAGCCAGGCCGACCTGCTCATGTTTGGCATGGGCGAAAACACGATCATCGAAGTCGCCGACGCCCTGGCCAGCGGCATGGACGTCAAAGATATTTGCTATATAAGAGGGACGGCGTGGAAAACGAAGTCGCTCGATACCATTTTTGACGACTACATCGTGCTGCCTTCGTACAACGAAGTGAAAACGAATAAAAAATCGTACGCGAAAAGCTTCATGACCCAGTACGAGAACCAGGACGCGATCAACGCGCGCATGCTTGTCGAGCCGTACGATGGCTGGTACGTTGTCGTTAACCAGTCGCCGCTGCCGCTCACGCAGGAACAAATGGATTTCACGTACGCTTTGCCGTACGAGCGCACGTTCCATCCCAAATACAAATACGTGCCCGCCATCGAGGAAGTGCAGTTTTCCATCACGAGCAACCGCGGCTGCTTTGGCAACTGCACGTTTTGCGCCATCACGAGCCACCAGGGTCGCGTCATTTCCACCCGCAGCACCGAAAGCGTCGTGGAGGAGGCGAAGCAAATCACCCGGATGAAAAACTTCAAAGGGTACATCCACGACGTAGGCGGTCCGAGCGCCAACTTCTCGCGCCCGGCGTGCGACAAGCAAGTCGAGCACGGCGCGTGTCCGAAAAAGCAGTGCTTGTGGCCCAAACCATGCAAAAACATGAAAGTCGACCATTCCCACTACGTGGAGATGCTGGACGCGGTCCGGGCGTTGCCGAACGTCAAAAAGGTGTTCATCCGCTCGGGCATTCGCTACGATTATTTGATGTACGATAAAAACGACGACTTTTTCGACCGGCTCGTCCAGTACCACATTAGCGGCCAGCTTAAAGTCGCGCCCGAGCACGTGAGCGCCGAAGTGCTCGACAAGATGGGCAAGCCGCGCAAAGAGCTGTATTTTCAGTTTGTCGACAAGTTCAACGCCAAAAACAAGGAGTTTGGCATGAACCAGTATTTGGTGCCGTATTTGATGAGCTCCCATCCGGGCAGCACGCTCAAGGACGCCATCGAGCTGGCGTGCTACTTGAAAAAGATCCACCACACGCCAAAGCAGGTGCAGGACTTTTATCCGACGCCGGGCACGCTGGCGACGTGCATGTACTACACCGGTCTGGATCCGCGCAACATGAAGCCGGTGTACGTGGCCAAGACGTTTGAGGAAAAGCTCGAGCAGCGGGCGCTCATGCAGTATTCGTATCCGAAAAACTACGACATCGTCAAAAAGGCGCTCATCAAAGCGGGTCGCGAGGATTTGATCGGGACCGGGCCAAAGTGTTTGATCAAGCCGTATCCGCCAAAGGGCGACTATAAAAAACCGTATGGCAACCAAAAACGGCGCCCTCACCGCTAAGGAGCTGACGCATTGCGCCATGCTGGGCGCGCTGTTTTATATCGTGTTCCACATGTTCGCCAATCTTTTATATGTGGAAGCGATCACCTTTTCCATTTTCGTGTGCGCCCAGGTGTTTTCAAGAAAGGAAGTCGTGATGGCGTGCGCCTTGACCGGCCTTTTGCAGCTGCTTTTTCATGGCTTCATGCCGTGGAACGTGGCGTACGCGCTCATTTTCCCCGGCTACGCCCTTTGGTTTGCCACTTTGAAAAAAGCGGTAAAAAAGCACGAGTGGATCGCGTGGATCAACGGCGCCATCGCCGCCCTGTTTCTTGGGCAGCTCGTTGATTTGCCGTTTATCCTGTTTGACAAAAAGCTTACGATTCTCTACATCCTCATGGGTTTGAAAACGTCGATCATTCAAGCGGGCATCGTGTTTTTGGAGTTTGTGTTCCTGTACGACCCGTTCGTTCGCGCGTTAAAAAAGATCGTACGATCTGGAAATCGTTAATGGAGGAGAAAGGAAGCTGGGCCCGGATGTACCAGCATCAATTTGAAGGAGAGATTGAATGAATAAAAAATGGATCGCCGCGCTGATCGCGGTCGTTGTCGTGGTCGGGCTCGCGTGGCTGCTTAGCCAAACGACAAAAAAAGAGCCGGTTGACGGCTACAAGGAAGTGCACGTCACGATCGTGGACCAAGATGGAAAAACCGTGCTGGACGAAAACTTTGAAACCGACGCGCCGACGCTGACGAAGTTTCTGGAAAGCACGCCGAAACTGAAAGCCACAATGGAGCAAGGCGAGTATGGTTCGTTGCTGACGGAAATTTACGGTTTGAAACAAGACATGGACAAGGGCCCATGGCTTGTATACGAGTCGGAAACGAACACGTCGTGCAAGGAGGCGGGCGGCTACTGCCCGGCGATGGACGATGTGACGCTGGACGCCAGCGACGCGTTCACGTTCAAGCAAATCACGAGTTTTGAAT
The DNA here is from genome assembly GCF_004793885.1 of Dubosiella muris. Classification (GTDB taxonomy): domain Bacteria; phylum Bacillota_I; class Bacilli_A; order Erysipelotrichales; family Erysipelotrichaceae; genus Dubosiella; species Dubosiella muris. The sequence continues at coordinate 28,051 of NZ_SRYG01000010.1, read as the reverse complement.
AAATGGAAGGAAACACTCCTTCCTTTTTTTGATACCAAAAAGAAAAAGAAGATACTTTGTTTTCTCAACAAGTTTTTCACACCGAAGAACAACAGGATTAGAGGATGTTAAAATTTGGCGGATCCCCGCTTCTTTTTCAATAAAACCGGTCAGTCGCTTCGGATCGTTTCCTGTCAGAATCTCATGAAAGCAAAGAGAATGCGCAAAAAAAACAGAAGGATTATAAATTTTCCTTCCGTTTCGCAACAGACGTCATGTCAAATCCAGATTGCGTTTTTAATGAGAATAATTTAAATTTTTCTTTTCTATCTCCTTAATATTGGTTAAGGCTTGAATATCCTCTAAGTGCCAGTCTTCACAAGAATCGAAGAAAAAAATTGTTTTCCGCTTTTTGAATATTCGGAAAGGAGCATCACCTGAATTATCATAAATATGGCAAATATCACAAACAGGAATCAAATCTTTCAGTAACTTTAAAGCTCGATCATATCGAGAGATGATTTTTTCTTCTGGAACATCATGTCCTCCCGATTCCACTCGGGATTTTATACGCCACACATTGATTCCGGGATCAGCTGTCAATACATAGTAACAGCGAATGAAATACCCTTTCTTTTTCGCATCTTTCAAAAGATTTAAATTTCTTGGAGTAGATAGAACTGTTTCAAAGGCAAACTCAGACATAGATTGAACATGTTGTTGTCTTTGCTTTTCTGCTAATTGGGCAGCTTCCAAATCAGAACACTTTAAATTTTTCTTGATTTCATCCGCATTGATATAGTCGATTGGAGGTTTTAGCAATTCGGTAATCGTGCTTTTTCCAGAGCCATTAGGCCCTGCGAATACGACAATTTCAGGCTTCTTTTTTGAGTTGTTCACTATAACGTCCTTTTCTAAGACGAGTCCCTACTTTTTCCATTGTTCCATCGCTATTTTCTTTGTAAATCGAATTGGAACCCCGATCATACCGAATAATGGAAACATCCATCGCCTTTCTTTTGGCTAATTCAAGTTCAACCGCCGCTTGCACGCGTTTTACAACCGTTTCATCGGAAATAGAATAGTTACGATTCATAAGAAACCTCCTTTTTTTAAATATATCATAAACAAGAATGAAAACCTACAAATAGGGCAGATAAGAGATGAATAAAAAAAGTCAAAGAATATCACGCTGGCGTACAAGACTTGTGCACGCGAGAAATGTTGGATTCGTACTTCCATTTCTTTTTCAATAAAACCGGTCAGCCGCTTCGGATCGTTTCCTGTCAAAATCTCATGAAAGCAAAGAAAATGTGCAAAAACGGAAGGATTATGAATTTTCCTTCCGTTTCGCAACAGACGCCTTGCAAGCCTCTTCGTTTTCCATCTCCTTTAAAAATTGTTCCGAATACACCGTGCCATCGAGGCAATGCGCAAACAGCCAGTCTTTCAAGGTGTTTTCCTCGCCATCAAGAAGCGTTCGAAACGTCGTGTCCAGTTCCACCGGAATTTGAAGTACGCCTCTTCCGTTTTCAATCAGGATCTTGTTGGCCGCCAGCAGGGCGACGCTTTCGCTGTCATATTGAAACCATGGCAAGCGCGTCATCCCAATCAAAACCGAGATCGCCCGCTCCGTCTCGTTTTCGATTCGCATCCACCCATCCCAATCCGCCTTCGCCTGTTCCGGTCGTTTCAACCATCCCTCGTGCCCGAAAGGAGCAACAATGCGATGAAGTATCTCGACCGTTCGCCAGTCTAATGGCGTGTCGATCGTGTCCAGCATCCATTCCCACGCGGCGCGAAGCGCGAGGATCCGGTTCGATTCGGAAGGCTTTATTTCCGGAACGGGTACATCGTTCAACAAATCGTTCGTTCGGGCGTATGAAATCGGGATACCCGCTAAATTCGCGCTCTTCCATATCGAATCGGGCAAAACGCGTCTTGTGGCCAGCACGTTGTCCGTTTTCGTCATGTTGAATTTGTCGATCATAGGCCTTCATTGTATCCCATCAAGCCGGATGACGCGGTCGCACGCTTTGGCCACATAGTCGTCGTGCGTGACGATCACGATCGTCTTTCCTGCATCGCGCATTCCTTGCAGCAATCGCAAAACGAGCGTCCGGTTTTCCGGGTCCAGGGCGCCGGTCGGCTCGTCGGCGGCGTAGAATGATCAAAACCACAAAGGAACGCTCACGCTTTTTGGATAGCCCCGTATCCTTTACATTTTTTCATCTTTTTTGTCACCTTTTCATCGTTTGCGTCGTAGTATGGGTGAAAGATCTTTCCAAGAAAGTGAGGAGCTTATGCGCATACCTGTTGAAATATTGATTCCGCGTTACAAAGACCATCTTTTTGGCGCCGCGTTTTCTGTCACCCAAAACCAGGCAGACGCGCAGGACGCGGTCCAAAACACGTTCATCCGCTATCACCAGTCCAGTCAGGCGTTCGATGGCGAGGAACACATTCGCCTCTGGCTGTTTCGCACCGTGTACAACCAGGCCAAAGACATTCGCAAGTCGTTTTGGAAGCGGAACAAAGTCAGTTTGGACGAAGTCGTCGACGCCTACTATCCGGCCACTTCCAGCCACCGCGACTTGTTTGAAGCCGTGCTGCGGCTGCCGGAAAAACAACGAAGCGCGATGCAGCTGTACTACTATGAAGACTACTCCATCAAGGAAATCGCGGCGATTTTGGGATGCAAGGAGGCGGCCGTCAAAAAACGGCTGTCCCGGGCCCGCGCCACGCTCAAACAAAAGCTTCAGGAGGAATGGGATGAAAACGAATAAACAAAAATACAAGGACACGTTCGCCTCACTGACGTGTATCGAACCAATCAAAGTGGAGGAAAAAACGATGAAAAAACAACATAAAATTTCTTTGGCGTTCGCGATGAGCGCGCTCGTGCTCGTTTTGAGTGGTGGAACGATTTGCTACGCGAACGACGTCGGCGGCATCCGCACGATCGTCACCAGCTGGTTTGAAGGCAAACAAACCCAAATCGAGGCGGTCGACGACGGCGATCTTGGCTACAACTTTTATAAAGAAAACGAAGACGAGCCGTTCATGGGCGGAGGCGGCGTCGCCTTTGAAAACGGCAAGGAAGTAAAGCTGTCCGCCGAGGACGTTCTGGAAGCCAACGCCCGCTACGTCGACAAAAAAGAAGATGGCACGATCATGGTGTATGACCACGATCTCGCGCTCGACATCACCGACTATATCAAGGACGGCCAGGCGAAACTGATCGTCAGCCGCGAAGGCGAGGACATATACTGGAACATCGAGGTCGACGACAATTCCGTTTCCGTGGAAACAAATCCAAACAAACCGCTCGACGCCGACCAGTATGTGCGCGTACAGTAAAAAAGACGAGGGATTTCTATTCGATGAAATCGCCTCGCTTTTTTTTCGAACGCTTCTTGAACTTCTCACACGATACCGCAAGTATATCTGATAAAAACCTATTTTTTCCATTTCTATTCGATCCATCGAAAAAAGCAGTCCGTTTTCTTTGGACTGCTCTTTGATTCTTTCTCTTTCTTATCCGCGCATCGACTCTTTGATCGACAACGCCAAACCATCCAGCTCCTCTTCCTGCCCGTCTTTGAGGCGGGAAGCGATCGTCAGCCGGTCGTTGAGCACGGTCATCGTCTTCATTTGCTCGTCGAGGAACTCGGAAATCAAGTCGCCCGAACGAATCGCCCACGAACCGTTTTCAATGACCGCCACCGTGCGGTTTTGCACGTTGAGCGCCTTCATGTCTTCCAAAAAGCTCAACATCACCGGGAAGATGCCCAGGTTGTACGTGCACGAGGCGAGCACAAGATGGCTCTTCTTAAACACTTCGGCAATCAAATACGACACGTGGGTGTTCGACACGTCGAACACGTCGACATTTTCGACGCCCAGCTCGCAAAGCTTTGCTGCCAGCGCCTGCGCCGCCTGCTCCGTGTTGCCGTACATCGACGCGTACACGATCGTCACGCCCTTTTCTTCCGGCTCGTAGCTGGCCCAGTGGTTGTATTTGTCCAGCAAATACCCAAAATCGTTGCGCCATACCAAACCGTGCAGCGGACAGATAAACTTGATTTGATCAAGCACCGGCTCCGCCTTTTTCAAAATTTTGCGAATGTGCGGTCCGTACTTGCCTACGATATTCGTCAAATAGCGGCGGTTCTCGTCCAGCCAGTCGCGGTCGTAGTTCACCTCGTCGTTGAACAGCTTGCCGTCCAGCGCCTTGAACGAGCCAAACGCGTCCGCGCTAAACAGCGCCCCGTTCGTCAAATCGAGCGTCACCATCGCTTCAGGCCAGTGCACCATCGGCATGAACAAAAACGTCAGCTTGTGGTCGCCCACGTCGATCACGTCGCCCTCGTTGACGACGATTTTCTTGTCCTCGTCGATTTGGAAACCAAACTGCTCCGCCAGCTGGAATCCTTTCGTATTGCCAATGATTTGCGCGTTCGGGTACTTCGTGATCACTTCCTGCAAGCTCGCCGCGTGGTCGGGCTCCCAGTGGTTGACCACGATATAGTCGAGGTCGCGCCCATCGAGCACATATTCAAGATTTTCCAGCATCTGCCGGCACGCGTCCCAGTCCACCGTATCGAACAACACCGTTTTCTCGCCCGTCAGTACATAGGAATTGTAGCTCACCCCTTCCGGGATCGGGTGGATATTTTCAAACAACGTCAACCGGTGGTCGTTGGCCCCGATCCACGTTAACTGATCCGTTACTTCTCTTACGACATGCATCGTTATTCCCTCCTTACGCCTTTTCAAAATTGGATTTTGGTTCCGAGCATTCCGGGCACACCCAGTCTTCCGGCAGCTGTTCAAACAATGTGCCCGGTGCGATGCCGTTGGCCGGATCGCCCTTCATCGGATCGTATTCATAGCCGCAGCCGTCGCAAACCATGACCGCGTAGTCCGGTTTTTCCTTCTTCACCGTCGCACGACGCACTTTTTTCATCGGACCCGCCGGCTTTTTCTCGCCCGTGTCCAGCGCCTCGGCCAGCAGCGGCAAAACCTCGTTGACATCGCCCACGATGCCATAGTCGCAGTTTTTGAAAATCGGCGCGTTCGGATTCGTGTTGATCGCCACGATCGTTCCCGCGTTCACGATGCCCTTCAAATGCTGCACAGCCCCCGAGATACCGCACGCGATGTACAAGTTGCCGTTGAATTTTTGCCCCGACATACCGACATACCGGTCGATTGGCACGTATTGCAGCGTTTCCGCCACCGGTCTGGACGAGCCGATCGCCGCGCCAGCCGCCTTCGCGACGTCTTCAATCAGCTTCATATTTTCTTTCGGTCCAATGCCCTTGCCGGCCGAAACGACGCGGTCCGCCTTCGTGATTGGCGTGTCGATCGGAATGCCAACCGTGAAATCGTAGCCATCCGCTTTCAGGTTCTCAACGAGCGCGTCAACCTTCTCCTGCGCGCTGCCCTTTTTATACACGATTTTCTTACGCGGTCCGGTGATGTTTTTCGCCGCTTTGACCGGCATCGCCGCGCCCTTTTCCTTTTTCGGCGGCTTGCCTAGCAAGTGCGATGAAATCACGACCCGCATGATCTCGTTCGTTCCCTCGTAGATTTGCGTGATCTTGGCGTCGCGGTACATTCGCTCGACATCCATGCCTTTCAAATAGCCGTTGCCGCCAAAGCACTGAATGGCTTCCTCGGTCACCTTGACCGCCGTGTCCGAAGCGTACTGTTTCGCCATCGCCGCTTCCATACCGTAGCTTTCGTGGTTTTCCTTCAATTCGGCCGCGCTGTACACAAGCATTCTCGCGGCCCGTATTTGTGTCGCCATGTCCGCCAGCTTGAACGACATGCCTTGCTGGAACGCGACCGGCTTGCCAAACTGCACCCGGTCCAGCGTGTAGTTTTTCGCGCTCTCGAACGCGCCTTGGGCGATGCCGAGCGCCTGCGAAGCGATGCCGATGCGGCCGCCGTCGAGTGTCGCCATCGCGATCTTGAAGCCTTCGCCCTCCTTGCCAAGCAGGTTTTCCTTTGGCACCTTCACATCGTCGAACAGCAGCTGCGCCGTCGCCGACGAGCGAATGCCCAGCTTGTCGTAGTGGTCGCCAATCGTGAAGCCTTCCCAGCCTTTTTCCACGATAAACGCGCTAATGCCGCGCGTGCCAATGTTCGGCGTCGTGACTGCGAACACGACATACGTGTCGGCCTCGCCGCCGTTGGTAATAAAGATCTTTTCGCCATTGAGCACGTAGTGGTCGCCCTCCAAAACGGCCGTCGTCTCCGTGCCACCCGCGTCCGAACCGGCGTTCGGTTCCGTCAATCCAAACGCGCCGATTTTTTCGCCTTTCGCCAGCGGAACGAGATACTTTTGTTTTTGTTCTTCCGTTCCAAACGCGAAGATCGGCCAGCTGCCCAGCGAGACGTGCGCCGATAAAATGACGCCCGTTCCGCCATCGACGCGCGACAATTCCTCGACCGCGATCGAATAACTCAAAATATCCTTTCCCATGCCGCCGTATTCTTTCGGATACGGAATGCCTAGCCAGCCTTTTTGGCCCATTTTCTCTACGACATCGCGCGGGAAATGGCTTTCCCGATCCCACTGGAACGCGTACGGCTTGATTTCGCTTTCCGCGAATTCACGGATTTGGGCACGAAGCTGTTCGTGCTCGTCGGTACATCGAAACATGTTAACCTCCCTTTTTTCCGGCTTTTCCGGTTTTCTCATTTATTTTGTCTTTCCCAGAATCAAGTCATGCAACGTATACGATGCGTACACCGCGTTGATTTTTCGCTGGACGTCTTCCAGCGCGCCATGAATGCGGCACGGCTCGTTTTGCGCCTGCGTCCATTCGCAACAATGACCCTCGCGCAAGCAAAGATTGATCGCTTCGTCCTCTTCAATGAGCCGAATCAAATCGAGCAGCGTGAAATCGCGCAAATCCCCCGCCAGCCGGCATCCGCCTTTGGAGCCCGGCAGGCTTTGCACGAGTCCCGCGTTGCGCAACAAGGCGACGATCTTATACGCGAAAGGCTGCGGAATGCATTCGCTGGCGCACAAAGCTTTCATCGAGTACAATCCGCCATCCGAAAGCGTCCGTAAAATACGCAATGCGTAATCTGTTTTCCTGATCATGATTCCACCTTCCTTTATGTCCAGTTTACAAACGTAGACCATCAAAGTCAATTATAATGAAAAGCGCTTTCATACTTGGCTGTTTTTGTGGCATGATCGACAAAAAAAGCCGCGGAAACTCCGCGGTGATCCGTTTCTTTTTCTTGCCGGATTTGACGATAAAGCGCCTTTGTCTTGCTTGGACTCGCCTCGTTGAACACAATCGTTCCCTCTTTCGTTTGGATCACGATCACGTCCCCGTTTCCTTTTGTGTAGCGCGTGTAGCGGCCAAACGCGTCGTTTTCAAACCGTCCCATCAAAATCGAGCGCGCGTCGTAGCCATTCACCCGCGTTCCCGGCGCGCTGTCCGGCTCCATTGTGATGGATTCGATCTCGTCAAACGGTACGACCGTGTCGGATACGAAATTGGCGTCCAGCGTGATTTGTCCGCGGTCGACTCGCACGGTATAGTCCCCGGCAAAAACGATCACCAGGGCGAAAATCAAAGGCGGAACGCCAAGGATTAGCCAGAGCAGATTTTTCTTGTCGAACGGCTTCGGTTTGGAAAACACCACACCTTGCGCCTTTTGAACCCTGGCGTACTTCCACGACACGAACACGGAAAGCCCCGAAGCGATCAAGGCGAGAACGACGATGACGCCTGTCCCGTTTGGAAAAAAACACGCGCCCAGCATGATCAGACCGCAAACGACCCAAATGCGGCCGCCAACGCGCTGCGTGTAGTTCCAGTTGTCCGCGTTTTCCAGCGCCCAGCGCGTCCGGATCCCGATCATTTCATTTTGCGAGATCTTCGGCAGCAAATTGCCGCAGACCAAAAAGATCAGGGCGAGCATGCCGTTGACAAAAACGAGTCCGTTCCAGTTTGGAAAATATTCGAGCCCGACAAACATCGCGCACACCGCCAAACTGATCATTGGCTGCAAAAACAGCGTCCAGCGCACGACGTCCGGCTTCATCGTTTCAAACCGCCCTTTCCAAATGCCCAAATACGCGATAAGCCAAAACATGCCTAGCGTCGTGAGCGGAAAGACAAACTGCCACGTGATTCGCAGCACGCTTTCCGAACTGACCGGCAGAAAAAAGCCAAGGAAAAGCGGAAGGACGATGAGCAGCGAGTCAGCGAGAAGTTCTTTTCGATACGACTTGGCGTTCATAGCGTTCTCCTTTCAAATCCTGCATCCATAAAATAACTTCCTCAAGCACCGACGTGTTCAGCGTGTACACGATGTATTTCCCGTGCCGCTCGTCACGGATGAGATCCGCCTTTTTCAGTACGGACAAATGCCGGGAAATCGCGGGTTGCGAGATGGAAAAATGCTCGACGATTTCCTGTACCGTCATCGAACGCTGCTTGAGCAAGTTGAGAATCGAGCGCCGAATCGGGTCGTCCAGCGCCTTGAGTGTTTGATCCAAAGCCATGTTTTCCTCCTATAACATATAACTTATTTGTTATTGATATTATAAAGAGAAAAGAGGACGCTGTCAATCGGTTTCCTCTAAAGAAAGAAGCGTTTCGCCCCAGGCGCAAAACGCCTGGACGATTGGCAAAAGCGCGCCGGACACCTCGGTGAGCGAATACTCGACCCGGGGCGGAATCTCGTTGTACTGGACACGCGCCACAAGCCCTTCCTGTTCCATTTCCTTCAAGGTGTTCGACAGCATGACGTTCGTAATGCCGAGCGCCTTTTTCAGTTCGTTGTAGCGCAGCGTCCCGTTTTCGCACAACACATACAAGATTGGCAGCTTCCATTTTCCCTCGATCGCCCGACACGCCACGCGCATCGGGCACGTTTCATCCGTAAATACAATCATCTCTTAACTCTTCTTTCCTTTTTATTCACTATACCATACTTCATTACAAAAATAAACAAGGTAAGTTTTCTATGTGTATTTACATTTTTCTTATCATGAGTTATAATACACTTACTTTAAGCACTCCATCGTTTAAAGTGCCAAAAAAAGGCAAAATGGAAAGAGAGGAAATTTTCTATGAATACAAACAACGAAACGGCTGCCGCTGTGATCGTGCCCGTCTTCGGCACTCTCCTATTGCCGAACACGACGATTCAGCTTCGAAACTTGAGTCAAGACGACGTGGACCGCATTCGCGACGAATCGTTCATCGCCGGACTCGTTCAAGCCGAGCACACAAAAGACCACTGGAGCGCCGCGGATTTTCACCCTTATGGCATCCGCTGCGAAATCACCTCCATCGAATACACGAAAAAAGGAACAAGCGTCTGGGCGAAGGCTCTCGAACGCGTCAAAATCGAGCACGTTGTCGAAGGACGCTTTCCCGCTTGCGCCTACACGATACAGCCGGAAAGCGACGATTTGCCGGCGCGCTCCACGCAAGACATGCTGGAATACATGCGCTCCATCGTCCGCGACATGGCCCAGGCGTTTCGCGGCGGCGAGGCGATCGTTGCGCGAGCCGAGGAAATCGCCTCGATCAACGAGTTGATCGTCTATGTCGCCCAATACATGCCGCTAACCCAAAGCGAGCGCTACGACTTGCTGCGGACCGACTCCTTGAAAGAGCGCGCCCTGTCGTTTATCGACTTGCTGCTGCGCCAAAAGGAAGTTGTCGCCATCAATTTGGAAATGAACGAGAAATTCACCGAGCAAGCCAATAAGACGTATCGGGAACAGGCGCTGCGCCGGCACATTGAGGCGCTGCAAAAAGAGCTCGCCGAAACGACTGGCGAATCCGAAGACGATCCAAACGACTGGCGTTCCCGCGTTTTGAGCGCCCGCCTTCCTCACGATATCGAGCAGGCGCTGCTGGACGATGTGGCGAAGCTGGAATCAGCCTTCGCGCCCAACAGCAGCGAGCAGGACGTCTTGCGGACGTATCTGGAGTTCGCCCTCGCCCTGCCTTGGGAAAAACAGCCTTTGTCCTTTGCCGATCTGGCCCAGGCCCGGCAAATCCTGGACAGCCGGCATTACGGCATGGATAAAGTAAAAGAGCGAATCATTCAGCATTTGGCGATCATGCGGCTGAAAAACTCCAACAAAGGGAGCGCGATTTTGCTTGTCGGCCCGCCCGGCACGGGAAAAACATCGCTGGGCAAGTCGATTGCCGAAGCGCTGGACCGGCCGTATGTGCGAATGAGTCTGGGTGGCGTCAAAGACGAGTCCGAGATTCGCGGTCACCGGCGCACGTATGTGGGCGCCATGGCCGGCCGCGTCCTCCAGTCGATGAAACGCGCGGGCGCGACCAATCCCGTCATGATTCTCGACGAGATCGACAAGCTGATGCAAGGCGGCTTTAGCGGCGATCCGGCCGCGGCCATGCTCGAAGTGCTCGATCCGGAACAAAACAACACGTTCACCGATCACTATTTGGATTTGCCGTACGACTTGTCAGACGTGCTGTTTATCGCGACCGCCAACAGCGTGGATTCCATTCCGGCCCCGCTGCTCGACCGCATGGAAGTCATTTCGATTTCCAGCTATACGGCCGAGGAGAAATTCCACATCGCCAAAGACCATCTCGTTCCGGCCGTTTTAAGCGAGTCGGGCGTTTCGCCGGAACAGTTCGCGATCACGGACGAGGCGATTCGCTCTCTCATTGGCGGCTACACGATGGAAGCGGGCTGCCGCGGATTGAAAAAGCAGATCGCGGCGCTTGTCCGCTCCCAATCCGAACGCATTTTGGAAGGCGGCGACTCGATTGTCGTTTCCGAAAACGACCTCGAGCCATTGCTTGGACCAAAAAAAGCCCGCCACGAGCAAGTGAAGGAAAGCAACCCAGCCGGCGTCGTCACAGGACTGGCCTGGACGGCGGTCGGCGGCGAAGTGCTCTTCATCGAAACGGCCGCCATGCCCGGAACCGGACAAACCATTTTGACCGGCCAGCTCGGGGACGTCATGAAAGAGTCGGCGCGCATTAGTTTGAGCGTGCTCAAATCGAGAATGCCGGCTTTGACGAGCGGATTGAAAGCGCAGGACTTGCACATCCACGTGCCGGCTGGCGCCACGCCAAAGGATGGACCGAGCGCGGGAATCACTTTGTTTACGGCGCTGGCTTCCCTCGTTTTAAACAAACCAGTGGACGCGCGCATCGCGATGACGGGCGAGCTGACGCTGCGCGGCGACGTGCTGCCGATTGGCGGCCTTAAGGAAAAGCTGTTTGGAGCCCAGCGCGCGGGTGTCGTCAAAGTTCTCATTCCATGGGACAACCAGTCCGATCTGGCTGAAGTGCCGCAGGAAATCAAGGACAGCCTGACGATCGTCCCTGTGAAAACCGTAGAAGACGTCTTGCGCGAAACGCTCGACCTTGCCTTGCCGCAACTGGCGCAGGACAATCGCGTCCAGACTGCCATGCCATTGCAGTAAAGAACCCGAAGACAGTTTCCCGTCGAAACTGTCTTTTTTGTATGCTAAGATAAGAAAAAAGGAAATGAGCGCGATGAAAAAATGGAAAACGATTGGAATGGCGTGCTTGCTTGGCGGGATGGTTGCGTGCGCCCGCCCCGGGCAAGCCGGCAGTCCGTATATTTTGAAAAAAGACATGCCGCATTTGGCGGATCGTTCCATCCCCCAAGTCCACAAAGGCTACTATTTGGCGCAGCAGGACGACGGCCTCCTGCATATTTTGGACAGTGAAGGCAACGAGGCGGGACGAACGACGTATACCCACGCCTTATGGATCGAGGAGGACGTGCTGCTTCGAACAAGCGATGGCGATTCCCAAAGTTTCGACTACGCGACCGGGAGAAAAAAGAAAGAGGCGCTGGAAGGCATTGGCGGCGTCGACTCCAACGTGCTCGCGTACGACCCGGACAGCGAAAAAGTACGGTATACGACCACAAGCGATTTGCTGGATCCAAAGGGGGCTTCGTGGACGGACATTCCTTCGGATCTCTTTTCAAGCGAGGCGTATATCGTTTACGATCTGGACGATGTGGCGCAAGGAAAACTCGATGGCGCGTACCGGATTTGGAACCGGCAAACCGGCGAAGTGTACGGACCGCTTCAAAACGCCGTTTACCACCATCAAAACGACTTGTTTCAAAACTATGGCCTTTCCCGCTTTTACGCGCCGGTCCAAGGCATGTATCCCGTTCAAACCGACGATGGGTTTCTGGTGATTGACGGCGGCAAAATGTGCGGACCCTTTCAGGACGCCTTCCCGGTTGGCAACGACGCCGTCTTTGTTCGGGACGGGCAAACGCCTTTCTTGTTCGATGAAAGCCATCCGAACGGAGTCCGTCTGCCGCCAAACGCATTGGACGCCAGCGCCACCAACAAAAAGACGGTTCTCGTGCGCGAAAGCGATGGCTGGAAGCTGTACACCGAACCATCCGACACCTTATAAAAAGGCGATTTTCTCAAACCCGCCTTTTTTTATTTATTCTTTGTTCCCGGCTTCCAAAATATCGGCTACGCTCCACGTCATGGCCAAAACCGCCTGCCGTAAACTGGACCGGGCCAGCGGGCCGTGAACCGCCTCGAGAAATCCGCTCTCGTGCGCGTAGACAGGTGGAACCATGCCGGTTTCGAGTTCAAAATACATCGTCGGCACGACGTGGGACACGTTGCCGATGTCCGAGCTTCCACCCGGATACTCGGGTTCGTAAAACCGCTCGATGCCAAGACGGCGCAAATTGGCTTCGACAACCGAGCAAAGCGTTTCGTCGTTGCGCAATTCGTCAAACGAGTTTTCAAAAAAGCGCGTTTCCATCCGCGCGCCGGTCATCGCTTGCGCGCCTTGTCCAATGGCTTGCAGCGTGGACGTCAGCGTTTCGACCTCTTGGCGGGTCGCGTCGCGGACATAAAAGCGGCACGCGGCGTAATCGGGAACGATATTGCACGCCTGCCCGCCATCGGTAATGATCCCGGCGACGGAAGCGCTTTTTTTCCAGTAGGGCCGGCGCGCGTTGATGCCTTGAAAAAGCAGCAAGACGGCTTCAAGCGCGTTGATGCCTTGCTCAGGCGACATGGCGGCGTGGGCGGCGCGGCCAAAAAACGAAAACTCGATGGAATCCATCGCTTGCGTTTTCGGGCGGACCATCGTATGGCCGCCCAAATGGGCCTGGAGCACGAAATCGACGTCGTCAAACGCCCCGTTTTGAACGAGCTCGCATTTTCCTCCCAACGTTTCCTCGGCCGGCGTGCCAAAGACGACAAGACGAATGTCCCGGGAAGAGAACACGCGTGAAAGCGTGATGGCGCTGCCAAGCGCGGTGGCGCTAATCCAGTTGTGTCCGCAGGCGTGCGCCCATTCGTCATGGCCCGGCCCGTAGCCTGGGAGCGCGTCGTATTCGGCTAAAAACGCGATCGTAACCGGCCCGCTTCCCCATTCGGCGCGAAACGCGGTCGGCATGCCTTGGTACGCCCGCCAAACCTTGAAGCCGTTTTGTTCGAGCCGGTCGCTTAAATACCGGGCGCACACCTCTTCTTTTCCTCCCGGTTCGGGATGGGCGAAAACAAATTCGCTAATTGCCTCAAATTCGGACAGCCCTTGATCGCATTGCGTTTCGATTTGGCTTTTGATTGACGTTTTCATCGTGGACCCTCTCTTCTATTGCTATCAGTATAACACTTACCAGCCTACGATTTTCAAGATGGCGAGTATAAAAAACAAAAGCGCGATGCCGGACAAAAGCCCTCCGGCGGTCAGCTTGATGTTTTTGACGCCATACGTCGAACGGGTGTACACGTACAAAAAGATGCCGAGGATCGAAAGCAGCGCGAATGGATTAAAAAGCCATGAAACGACGCCGACGCCCAGACATACCCAGGAGAGCGTCTCGCTGTTTTTGGTTTGGTTTGACATGGCAAAACCTCCTTTTTACGGATCATATCATAAGTATTGTATTGTCTTCGATTTTTTCTGGCAATTATACGAAAAAGACAATATTCTTCCAGCTTTTGCCAGCCTTTTTTCTAAAAAAGAAATCCATCGCTTGTTTTGAAGAATGGTATAATAAAGAAACGAGGAGAATCCCTATGAATTTCTTTAAAAAATATCAAACCAAATATCCTAAAAATCCGGTTGCGAACGCGTACGATTCGCTGCCTACAGACGACATAGTCCGCCGCCGCTATCATTTTACCGGAACGGTGCAAGGCGTCGGCTTCCGGGTTGAAATGTGGCGCCGGGCGATCAACATGAAGCTGGCGGGCTGGGTCAAAAACAACGAAGATGGCTCGGTGGACGCGGAACTCGAAGGGCCGAAAGCGCGAATCGACGCCTTGATTTCCCAAATGGAAAGCATTCCCCGGATTCGAATCCAATCGGTGGATGTGCAGACGCTTGAACCGGTTGGCGCGTCCGATTTTGAAATGCTGAATTACTAGAAATTTGAAAACACCTTTTCGATCAATCAAAAACAAGGAGGAACCGATGGAAAAAATAGCGAGCTTTACTGTGGATCATTTGAAATTGAAACCCGGGATTTACGTTTCCCGCAAAGACCATGCCGGAAACACGACGCTGACGACGTTCGACATCCGCATGACAAGTCCCAACGACGAGCCGGTGCTCAACACGGCAGAAGTCCATACGATCGAGCATTTAGGCGCCACGTATTTGCGCAACGATCCGGACTGGAAAGAAAACGTCATTTACTTTGGCCCTATGGGCTGCCGGACCGGTTTTTATTTGATTTTGGCTGGCGACTTGGAATCCGAGGACGTTGTCGAACTCGTCCGCTCCCTTTTCGCCTGGATCGCCACTTTCGAGGGCGATGTCCCTGGCGCGAGTCCGAAAGACTGCGGCAACTATCTCGATATGAACTTGCCCATGGCCCGTTTTGTCGCCCGGCGCTACCTTTCGCAAACGCTGGATTCGATTGGACCGGATTCCCTTCACTATCCTCAGTAGCAAAAAGCCGGATTTTTACCTCCGGCTTTTTTTTGAAACAAGATTCAAACAGCTTCCCCACAAAACAGTTCTCGTCTTCTAAGTATATCTTACCGATTTTTATGCGATTTGTCCCCTCTATGTCCCCAAATGCACGCTTTTTGACCCAAAAAACATAAGAACCCGCCAATTCTGCCTTTTTTGATCCAAATATATAAGTATTAAATTATAATTTCCGTGTTTATTTCAAGTTCCGCTTCCTTCTTTTTTTCGCTTGAATTATAATTTTATTTATAAAGAAAGTAGGAATTTTATGGATTATGAAATCAATCTTTGCGAAGACGATCCCGTGCAAAACGAAAAGCTCATCGACTGGCTTCGCGCCCGTTTTCCGGAAGGCGCCATCCATGGATTTACCGACGAGAACGCGTTGATCGCGCACATCCAAACCGCGCGCATCCCGCGCATCGTACTCATGGACATCATGCTCAAAAACGACGTCAGCGGAATCGAAACCGCCAAGACCATTAAGAAAATCGACCCTTCGTGCATCCTCGTGTTTTTAAGCTCGTATTTGGAAAAGGCGTGCGACGTGTACGAAGTCGACCATTGCTATTTTGTTTACAAACCACAAAAAGAAACCCGTCTGGAAGCGGCGATGCAAAAGGCGGTGGGGCTGCTGAAAAGCCGGCCAAAGGAAATCGTCGCCCACACCGGCACTTCGACGATTCGGCTCGATCCCGACAGGGTGCTTTATTTGGAGCGCATCAAGCGGTACACGCTCGTGTACTGCCGGACGGAAACGATCAAAGTCAAAGAGGATTTGGAAACGCTGATCCGGCAGCTTCCCGATTCGTTTCACCGCTGCCACCGCTCGTTTGTCGTCAACTTCCGTTACGTCCGCTCTTATATGGTTCACGATTTGAAAATGGACGACGGCAAGCTTCTTTCGGTTTCCAGAGGCTATATCCAGCCGATCAAGACCTCCTTTCATCGCTATTTAACCGATCCAAAGGAGGGAATTTTATGAAAAAACGCTTTTCTTCACCGCGCTTCAACGTGGCGATGTATTTGTTGTTCGAAGCCGCGCTCATCGTTCTCATTCCGCTTGCCAACCGGACGATTCGCATCACCTTCGCTCCCGGATGGGTTCTTTGCGTTCTCGCGCTTTTTTGCGGTTCGGGATTTTTCGCGGTCCGGCTCATTCGCACGCTGCTGGAGGAAATGCAGGAAGACACCCGCAAGGAAGTGCTCCGCGCGCAAAACGCGATTCAAAAAGAACATCTTTTAGCGACGATGAAAGCCGAGCAGGACATGGCCAGACTGCAGGAAAAACTAAAAACCATGATGAAGGATATCCCGCAGGACGAGATGGTTCGACGGGCGAAAATCGACGAGCTTCTTCACGAGGAAGCCGATTCGCTGTTCGTCAACTATTGTCCGCACAAAATCGTGGACGCCTTGCTTTACCATAAATCGCTTATTATGAAATCGCATGGCATCGACTACTCGATTGTCGCGGCCGTGCCCGCTGAGCTGAATTTGGATGGTTACGCCATTTTAAGCGTCCTTTCCAACTTGATCGACAACGCCATCGAAGCGGTGCTCGCCTTGGATAAAGACCGGGTGATTGACATCCACTTGCATACGCGTGCCAACGTGCTCGTCTGCCAGGTGGAAAACACCATTCCGGCCCACGCGGCGCTGGTCAAAGGCCGTTCCACGAAAAAAGACCAAAAACAGCACGGCCTCGGCCTGGCGATCATCGAGCACACATGCAAAACCCACAATGGATTGTTTACACACGAAACCGATGGAACCCGGTGCCGCTGCACGGCCACGCTGTGCGAAAACAACGGGTGAAGGAGGTCGCTATGCCACTCTGGTACGCCGCCGCGCTGGCTTATCAATCCGCGCTTCACGCTATCTTTTTTATCGTCTTTCTCAACGGCAAGCATCCGGCCCGCGCGTTTGGGATTTTGTGGACGCTGCTTGTATTCGTCTTGTTTCCGATTGGTTCCTGGATTGGCGAATACGACCTTTTTATCAAAAACGCGTTTTTTTGCGGGTCCCTTGTTGTGCTTTGCCGGTTTCTGTTTCGCGACCAGAAAATGAGAAAAATCATATTGGCTGTGCTGCTTTATGAAATCATGCTCGTGCTCTTTGAAATCCTCGCCGTTCCGACGATGTATCTTCTTTTTGGTTTCGTGCCCGATTTGCGCATGTACGGACCGATTCAAAAAGTGTTCACGTTGATTGCCTGCATCTGGCTGGCCGTGTTTGTTTTTGGGACGCTTTCTGTCGTTTCCAAAGCGCCGTCCGCCCATACGAAAATGTTCTGGTATTTGGCTTGCCTGCTCTTTAACGTCATTTTGCTCGTGTTGGCCGTTTGCCAGATTTTCATACCGTACAACCCTTCGTTTTTCGAATCCAGCTACTGGGGCGTGGTCGCGGTTTTGATTGGCGCCAATCTGGCTACTCTTTTTTCGCTGACTCGCGTGATTCGGCGGGAACGGCAGCGTCAAGTCGCGGAACGGCTGGAATACGAATACAAGAAGCAGCTTCTTCTTTATATGGAAAACGACCAGCGCGAGGAAGGCTGGCGCCGGCTGCGTCACGATTTATTGAATTTCTGGGAGGAAAACCAGTCATGACGCTTTGGTATGCCGCGCTCGTTGGATACCAGGCGCTGATTTCCTCTCTGTTTTTGACACTTTATTTCGACGCTCCGCGAAAAAGAAAAACTGGACTAGGCTATATGGGCATTTTCGTGTTGGTGCTGTTTCCGCTGGACACGTGGCTTTTCGCCCGGCAGCCCATTGTGAAAAACGCGGCGAACGCTTTGATTTTATGGTTCGCCAGCTCGCTTTTGCTTTGGGATGTCCCGCGGTTTGTCCTTACGTTTGGAATCGTCCTGCTGGAAATCGGTTACTTTCTCACGGAGGTGGTTTTGATTTTGGTCTTGTACCTCGCGTTTGGTTTTGTGCCCGATCCATCCACTTTGGATCAAAACCAGCTTTTGACTTACACACTTGGCTCGTTGGGCGCCACCTTCGTCTTCTTTGTTTTGCTCGCCATCTTTTCGAAAAGAGTCACCGCCAAAATAAAAGTCGCCACGAATGTGGTCTGGCTGCTTGTATCCGTGATTTTGACCGCGCTATGCGCATCCCTGCTGATTTTGTCTTTCGATCCGCTCGCATACAGCCTTTTAACGGGCTTTATGGTTGTCTTGATGGCCGGTATTCTCGGTTCGCTGCACCATCATTTCCACGCGGCGCGCCGTCAGCATACGCTTTCGGGGCTGGAACGGGAATACAAAAAACAGCTGGCCTTGTACGCCAGTCGCGAAAGAGACGCGATGGCGTGGCGGCACTTGCGTCACGACTTGCTGAACTTCTGGGAAGCGGCAAAGGAGGAATCCAGATGACATCCGCTTTTTTTGTTGTGCTGCTTTATCAAAGCGTCGTGCAATCCGCGTTTTTCGCGCTTTACTATCCTTCGCCTGAAAAACGGCGGCTCTTTCTGTTTTATTTGGGATTGTTCATGCTGGTTCTCTACCCGCTCGACACGTTGTTTCCAGCCACGTGGCCGCTGCTAAAAAACATATTCAACTTCGGACTGCTTGTCGTCGCGAGCCAAATCGTATTTCGCTCGTTGAAAAGGCGCACGATCATCATGGCGACGGCGTTGTACGAATTCGGACTCGTGCTTACGGAAATCGTTTCGGTTTTCGCGTTTTACGTCTTTACCGGCCACAGCCCGGATCCAACACGGTTCAACGTCGATCAAAGCTTTATGTATGCCCTCGGTTCATTCGCGCTGACCATCGTGTATCTTGTCATGCTTCAAGTGTTTCCTAACGGACTGGTGACCCGGAAAAAGGGATTTTTGTATTTGCTGGGCATGCTGCTGAACGTTGGTTTTACGGCGCTTTGCGGCGCGTTCATCGTCGTCCCAGACGAGCACGTGTTCTTCGCCCGTTCCTATGGAATCGCGCTGGCGTTTCTTTTCGTTTTTAACGGGGCAACTTTCGTTTCTTTGCGCCGGTTTATCCGAATCCAAAAAGCGCAAAGCGCACAACGCGCATTGGAATCCGTCTATCAAAAACAACTGGCCTGTTATGTGCGTGACAAGTCTGACGAGCATGTGTTGCGCCGGCTGCGCCACGACTTGCTGAACTTCTGGGAAACGACAAAGGAGGAATCCTGATGCCCGGCTGGTACATTGCGGCGCTGTTTTACCAGTCTGCCGTTCAATCGGCTTTATTCGCCTTGTATTTGCGCGCCAAACGACCATGGCGTCAATTTCTCGTTTTATGGATCGCGTTTGTGGGCGTCATCTTTCCAATCGACTTGCGGCTGGCTGAAATGGATTTAATCATTAAAAATCTCTTCAACTGCGTCTTTCTTGGCGTGTTGTGCCGGTTTCTTTTTTGGCAGGAAACGACAAGAAGAATCGTTTTCGCCGTTCTCTTATATGAAACCGCGCTTGTGCTCGTCGAAATTTGCGGCATTCCGATGCTGTATCTCTTGACGCGAAAAACAACGGACTTTTCGGCTTTTGACAACGTGCAAAAAATCATGACTTGGATCGCGTGCGGATGGATGACGCTCATCGTTTTCGCTTTGCTGCAAATCTTTTCCAAAACGCTGACTGCCAGCACGAAAATGATCACATATTTGGGCTGCCTGCTTTTAAACAATATTTTGCTCGTGTTGTGCGTCTGCCAGCTGCTTGGAACGAGGCGGGATGATTTTTTTTCCGTTTCCTATCCATTCGTGGTGGCGATCCTGCTCGTTCTGAACGTTTTGACGCTTTTCTCGCTCTCCCGCTTTGCGCGGCTGGAAAGATTGCGCCAAAGCCAGCTGCGCCTGGAAACCATTTATCACGGCCAGCTGCTCTTTTATTTAAATAACGAGTCTTCCAAGGACGGATGGCGGCGGCTGCGTCACGATTTGCTCAATTTTCTGGAACAGGACAACGAATAAAAGCGAAGATCATTTTAAATCCTCGCTTTTGTTTTCCAAACCGGCGCACGCGTTTTCGAGCAGGCGCATGAGCGCAATCGTTTGTTCCGGCGTTACAAGCTGTTTTTTGCCTTCAACGATCGTATCGTAAACCGCCTCGTAAAAACTGGAATACCGGCTTTCGACCGTCGGCACCTTTTCCTCGTGATACGCGCCTTGTTCATCGTAGTATATGAGCGTGCCAAACTCGAAAGGCCGGTCTTTTCCAAAATCCGGATGTCCTTGCGGAAAGTAAAATCGTTTCAAATCTTCCTCCTGCCGGTCTTCCGTTTCTTTGATAAACATTCCCTTCGTCCCGTATGCGATGAACTTCGGCCTCGCCTTCGCGCGAAAATAACTGGATTTCACGGAAACCTTCAAGGGCTCTTCGTAAAATAAGTCAAAATCGAAATAATCGTTCATCCGGCCCGCGCCAAGCAGCGAGCGAACATCCCCGACAACGCGTTGGGGATTTCCAAAGAGCGCCAGCATTTGGTCTAGCGTGTGGCAGGCGTGTCCGTATACAAACGAGCTCATGCGCGAATACGATTCGACAGCTTGCGGCACATCCGGCCGGTAATAGTCATAATACAATTCCACTTCGAGCAGCGTACCGAGCTTTTGACTTTCGATCACGGCTTTCATCGTCAGGTAGTCGCTGTCGAATCGCCGGTTTTGATAGCCTTGCAACATGACGTCTCGCTCGCGGGCTAAAGCGAACAATTCAATGGCTTGGGCGCTGGTCATGGTAAAAGGCTTTTCGACTAGCGTGTGCTTTCCGGCCAGCAGGCTTTGTTTCGCGAATTCATAATGCGTGTCGTGTCTGGTGGCAATCACGACAAGCTCAATCTCGGGATCCAGCAGCACGTGTTCCATTTGGTTCGTGTAGCACACACCCTCTATTTCAGCCCACGAATCCCGGGCATGGTTCCGGCTATAAATTGTTTTGATTTTGAATTTTTCGGGTAGATCCAGCAAAAACGGCGCGTGGTAGCGATTTGCGCTTTTTCCATTGCCAATCATTCCAACTTGAATGGTTCTCATCTTTCAACACTCTCCTTTTCGCTTTTATTGTACCCGATGGCGCTGAAATCCGGTTTCGGGTCTTTACGCTTTCATGATAAAATAATGAAAAACCACGAAAAAATTTGAAACGAAATTTTAGAAAGAGGAACGCAATGCTTATTCGGGAAAAAATCGAGCGTCTGGCCCAGGAAGTCCACGACGCGCGTAGCGCGGTCGCCCGCTTTCTATTGCTGGAAGCCAACGCACTAGAAAACATGTCGATGCAAGAAGTCGCCGAAGCGACCTTTACGTCCAAGGCGACTTTGGTACGGGTCGCGAAAGCGCTCGGATTTTCTGGCTGGACCGCCTTTCACAAGGCGTATGTTTTCGAAAGAAAGGAAACGGAACGGTTGTTCGAGGGGGTCGACACAAACATTCCTTTTTCAAAGCAGGATCGCACCGCGCAAATGCGTAGCCACTTGGCGCAAATCTATATGGAAAGCGTTTATTTAACGAACGATTTGTGCGAAGACGCCGCGTTGGAAAAGGCGGCCTCGATTTTGGATGAAAGCGAGCGGATCGTTGTTTTGGGCATTGGCGCCAACCGCTCTTTGAGCCGGATCTTCATTCAAAAAATGGTAAAGCTTGGAAAACGTGTCGACTTATGCGAGCCGGCCGACGCCCGCTATTTCGTCAACACATTGACTTTTCGTGACTGCGCGATTTTGATTTCCTATTCCGGAATGCCGCCTCAAAGAGAGCCGATGGCTTTAATTCCGCTTTGTCAGGCGCGCGGCGTGCCCATGATCGCTTTGACAGGACGGCACGATAACGTTTTGCGGCAAAGCGCGGATGTCGTTTTGACGATTTTTTCCAAGGAAGACTGGTTTGCGAAAATCGCGTCGTATTCTTCGGAAGTTTCCATTCTCTTTTTGCTCGATTTGCTGTATTCGGCTTATTTTGCCCGCCACTATGACGAGCATTTGTCCTATCGGATGGAAAACGTCCGCGCCATAGAACAAGACAAAACGTTCTAGCCGCCGTTTTATGAAAAAGAAAAGAGAAGCGCGTTTCTACTTCTCCTTTGATCTTTTCTGTTTATCCATTGACGGCTTCGTCGAGCACTTTGCCGATGGCGTCGTGAATGACCAGTGTCGCCTTTCCATCCATTGGCGTGCTGTCCCGGTTGATGAGGACAAGGTTTTTTCCTCGAAAATACTGAATGAGTCCCGCGGCCGGATACACAACCAGGCTTGTGCCGCCCACGATGAGCGTGTCGACGTGCGAGATGGCGTCCACCGCCGCGTAAATGACCGATTCATCGAGCCCTTCTTCGTACAGCACGACGTCGGGCTTGATGATGGCGTTGTCCACGTCGCATCGCGGAATGCCGTCCTGATCACGGCGCGCGATCGTTTCCTCGAGCGTAAACGCCTTATGGCAGCGGGTGCAGAAATTGCGGAGCACGGAACCATGCAGCTCAAGCACGTTCAAAGAACCGGCCTTTTGATGCAGGCCGTCGATGTTTTGCGTAATGACGGCTTTGAGCTTTCCTTCCTGTTCCAGCTTGGCCAGCGCGGCATGCGCTTTGTTGGGAACGGCGTCTTGATAAATCATCTCGTTAAAATAAAATTCAAAAAACTCCTTGGGATGCTGGGTGTAAAACGTGTGGCTCAGCATCGTTTCCGCCGGATAAGGATACTTTCGTTTATACAGCCCGTTGTCGCTGCGAAAGTCGGGGATGTGGCTTTCGGTCGACACGCCGGCTCCGCCAAAAAAAACGATATTGTCGGATTTCTCAATGATATCGTGTAACTGCTTGATTGGATTCATACTGTTTCCTCCTTGTTTCTTTTATTGTAGTCTTCTTTTTCCTCGATGCAAAGCGGGATCGTTCTGGCTGGAAAAAAGCCGGAAATCGACTTCCCGGCTTTGGTTTTGAGGATTTACTTTTTGTTTTTTGTCACTTTGATGTCGTAGTGTCCATCGCGGACGTCGATGCGGATCGTCGCGTCCTGCATCGCGCCTTCTTTGATCATTTGACGGGCGATTTCCGTCTCGATCTGACGCTGGATGTACCGTTTCATCGGACGGGCGCCAAACAACGGATCCACGCCATTTTCCGCGATCCGGTCGTAAACGGCGTCACTGACATGGACAGTGATGTCTTTTTCTTTCAAACGCTCGATGAGTTCGCCCATGAACTTGCGTGCGATCTTGACAAAGGCTTTGTCGTGAAGGGCGTTGAATACGACGATTTCGTCGATTCGGTTGATAAATTCCGGACGGAAGTGCGCTTTCACCGCTTCCATGTATTTCTCTTGAAGAAGTTCCGGTTCGTTTTTGTATTCGAACGCGTACTGGCTTCCCAGATTGCTCGTCAAAATGATGATCGT
Organism: Dubosiella muris; assembly: GCF_004793885.1. Classification (GTDB taxonomy): domain Bacteria; phylum Bacillota_I; class Bacilli_A; order Erysipelotrichales; family Erysipelotrichaceae; genus Dubosiella; species Dubosiella muris. Next base: position 4,732 of record NZ_SRYG01000010.1, on the reverse strand, counting down.
GTTTTTGAAATCAACCGTCACGCCTTTGGAGTCGGTGATTCGTCCGTCATCCAGAATTTGCAGCAATACGTTAAACACATCCGGATGCGCTTTTTCGATTTCATCGAACAAGACGATCGAATATGGATTGCGGCGTACCGCTTCGGTCAGCTGTCCGCCTTCCTCATGGCCGACGTATCCTGGAGGCGCTCCGATCAAACGGGCGACGCTATGTTTCTCCATGTATTCGGACATGTCGATTCGAACGATGTGGCGCTCGTCGTCGAACAGCTGTTCGGCCAAAGCTTTGGCGACTTCGGTTTTTCCGACACCGGTAGGACCGAGGAACATGAACGAACCGATTGGACGGTTTTCGTCCTGGATTTGCGCTTTCGATCGTAAAATGCAGTCGACAACAAGTTCGATCGCGTGGTCTTGTCCTACGACGCGGCGCTCGAGAACCTTTTGCAGGTTGAGCAGCTTTTCGCGCTCGCTTTCGACAAGACGGGTCACTTCCACACCGGTCCAGCGGGAAATGATTTTGGATACGAGTTCCTCGTTGACGGTTTCCTGAATCAAGGCGCCTTCATCGTTTGGCAATCCGCCATTGTCTTTGTTGATGCGCGCTTCCAGTTCCGGAATGATCTGGTATTGCAGTTTGGCGGCATCCTCATAGCGAAGGTCGTTTTGCGCTTGTTCCAGATCGAGTTTCGCTTTTTCAAGCGCGAGCTTGTCTTCCTGCGCCATGTTGAGAATGCGTTTCTCGTCTTCCCATTTGGAGTGGAGCTCGTCGCGCTTTTCCTGAAGCTTGCCCATTTCCTCTTCGATTTCGCTGCGGCGTTCCACGGCTTTTTTATCCGTTTCCGACATGAGCGACGTCTTTTCGATTTGGAGCTGCATGATCTTACGTTCCAGTTCGTCGAGTTCCTGCGGCATGCTTTCCATTTGGACTTTCAAAGTCGCGCACGCCTCGTCGACAAGGTCGATGGCCTTGTCCGGCAAAAACCGGTCGGTAATGTAGCGGTCGGACATTGTGGCGGCGGAAACGAGCGCGTCATCCAAAATACGGACACCGTGGTAGCCTTCGAAGCGGTCTTTCAATCCACGCAGGATGGCGATCGTATCTTCGACGTTCGGTTCACGGACGTTGACTTTTTGGAAACGACGTTCCAGTGCGGCGTCCTTTTCGATGTATTGACGATATTCATTGAACGTGGTGGCGCCAATCATATGCAGTTCGCCACGCGCGAGCATTGGTTTGAGCAGGTTGCCGGCGTCCATCGACCCTTCGGTCTTTCCGGCGCCGACCAGATTGTGGATCTCGTCGATGAAGACGATGATCCGGCCGTTGGATCCTTTGATTTCATCCAATACGGCTTTCAGGCGTTCCTCGAACTCGCCGCGGTATTTCGCGCCGGCGATCAGGGAACCCATATCGAGTTCGATCAGAGTTTTATCTTTTAACGATTCAGGCACGTCGCCTTTCATGATTCGCCAAGCCAGTCCTTCGACGACGGCGGTTTTACCAACGCCTGGCTCACCGATCAAAACCGGATTGTTTTTCGTTTTCCGGGACAGGATTTGCATCACGCGCCGGATCTCGTCGTCACGGCCGATGATCGGGTCGATTTTTCCTTCGCGCACTTCGGCGACTAAGTCGCGTCCGTATTTTTTCAGCGCTTCCAGATTGTCTTCGGCGTTTGGCGTATCCATCTTGCGTCCGCCTCGACGATCGAGTTCGGCTTGCTCGCAAGCTTTTTCCGTCAAGTTGAACGTTTGAACGAGACGGCGGGAAATATAGGAACGGTTGAACATCAACGCAATCCACAGTGTAGCTACGGATAAGTAGATTTCATCGTGCTGACTCGCCCATTTTGCCGCTTTGTCGATTGATTTTTGTACCTCGTTCGACAAATTGATGTTTTGAGAAGAGCTCTTCACGATCTTTTTTTCTTCATCCGCAATGATCGTCAGGGCGAGTTTCTTGTCCACATTCAACCGGTCGAACAAACCGTCGAGAATGTCGGCTTTGAACATCGCTTCCAAAACGTCGATCGTATCCACGGAAGCGTGTTGATTCGCTTTCGCGTCGTTGACGGCGTTCATCAGGATCTTTTGCAGATTCTCGGACATTTTTTCAAAATCCATAGAAGTCCTCCTTACTTGAGATTACTTTCATCTTTAAAATCATTATAGAACGCTGGTTTTTTCACTTCCATTCATTTGCTTTTTGTTCCCTTTTGTCTTTTCATCCTCCTCGCTTTCTTTTTGGATGTGGTTTTCCTCTTTTTTATTTTATCCGATGAAAGAATGGAAAACACGTCTTTGTTTTTAAATATTTTTCTTTTTTTATCATACTAACTTATATTTTAACCTTTCTTTTTCCATGGAAAAGAAAGCAGTTTGGTATAATAGAAAAAAGGGGGAATTTGTATGTTGACGCTTTGTGGTGTTGTTTGCCTGATCGCTTCCATCGCGCTTCAAATCACGTTGTTTATTTTGAAAGCCAACGGGGTGGCCGGCATCAGTCCGGGCTACTTTTTGTATAGCGCCTTTTTGTTCGCGCTGGCGGTTTATTTGTGGATTCTGGGCGCCCGGGAACGACATTGGAAAGAAGAGCGTGATTGTTGATGGAACTTGGATTGTTTGTTTTGATTTTGACTTTCCAGTCCGCGACCATCGCTTTCTTTTATTCGCTGTTTTTTTCTATGAAGCGAAGGTTCTCATTTTTTTGGAAAATGACATTGTTCATGATGATCGTGGTGTACCCTGTGAACAATCTAATCCCAAGTCGCGCCATGATTTTCCGAAACGTTTTCAACTGCGCCCTGGAGTTTTTGTTTTTATGCCAGACGATCCGGCAGGAGCCGAAAAAGCGGTTGCTTTTCGGTATTTTGCTTTGTCAAATCGCTTTAGTGGTTTCGGAGATTCTAGCAGTTTCTTTCACCTACTTTCTTTTGCATCGCCCGCCGGAATTGGCGGAATTCGACGCGTTGAACATGGGCGACATGTTTTCTGTCTATTTGTTCGCTTCATGCCTGCTTCTTCTCTTGTTGTTTGGCATGATTCGCGGGTTTTCCAAAGCCCGGCTTGCGAGCGTGCAAATGAGCGGATATTTGATTTCACTCATGCTGAATGTGATTTTAGTCGCTTTATGCGCCTGTCATATTTTCGAACCCTTCAACGTGTTGTTTTTTCTAAAAAACTACTGGATCGTTCTTGGCGTCTTGTTTATCATCAATTTGTTTACGTTTCTTTCCTTGTTTCACTATGTGAAGCAGGAGAAACAGAAAAAATCCATGGAATTGCTGGAAAACGAATATGTCACGCAAATGCGCTTTTATTTAGAAACCGGGGCTAACGAGTCCGCCCTTCGACATTTTCGTCATGATTTGTTGAACTTTTTGGAAAAGCAGCAGTTTTAGGAAAACGCTTTGTTCAAGTGTGATGTTTTCTTTAAAATCGGAAACATTCACTTTTTTCATTTTTTCTCCCCTTTTCCTCCTTTTTGTCGTATAGAAAGGTGTAGAGGTCTTTCTCCTACGGAAAGGAGAAAAGCTATGCCAACAAACTATGACAAAATTTCCACTCTCATTGACCGGCTTCGTATTTTGGATTCGGGATTGTTTCAAATGATGTTCCACGACGATATTCCGCTTGTCGAATTCGTGTTCCGGACGATTTTGGATGAACCGGATCTTGTTTGTGTGGATGCCAAAGTCGAATATCGTGTCATTAACAGCTTGAAAGAGCACGATGGCGTCTTTGACCTGCATGCTGCGATGAAAGAAAACAAAATTGATATTTTGGAAATGCAGCGCAACGGCCGGCTCGTCATTTTGTTTCCGCGAATGGAGTTTTATGCGGCGCTGACGTTTATCGCCGCCTTGAACAAAGGAGCGAGCTATGAGCAGATTCCGGATGTGACGGTCATCTTTTTTACCGAAACGGATGTATTTGGAATGAATCTACCCAAATATACGTTAGGACGTAGTATACTGGAAACAGGAGAAGTGGTCGACACCCATTTAAAAATCGTTTGTGTCAATGGAGCTTATGAAAAAACGGACACTGCGCTGGGAAAACTGATCCACGATTTCCGGCAGTGCAATCCAAACCAGCTGTTTCATGATAATTTGCGGGATAAAATGCGACAAGTCAAATATGGAAAGGAGCGAAAAAGTATGATGACGTTTACCGATTCGGTGTGGGAAGAAGTCCGCGCGGAAATGCGGGTGGAATTGCGTGACGAAGTGAAGCGCGAAGTCAAAAATGAGATTCGTGACGAAATGAAGAGCGAGATTCGCGACGAAGTGAAAAGCGAAGTCAAGAACGAGATTCGCGACGAAATTTCTCAAGCTGTAAAAATTCAGCTCGCTCAAAAAATGCTTGCGCGCAACCTTCCCATTGCGGAAATTGCCGAGGATACCGAGCTTTCCATCGAGCAAGTGCGCGCGCTCCAGCAAAATCTATAGATCCAAACAAAACGCCCTGTGCCTACGATTCAGGGCGTTTCTTTTTGGAGAAAGGAAGTAAAGTCATCAAATTCTTTCAAAAACATCCAATTTTCGATTGTGTTATTCAACATCATTCAGTCAATGCCTGTAAAAAGCACTCTTTACCAAAAAATAAAAACCGACGAATATGGCAAGTTTTTAGAATTTTCAAAAATTTTAAAAAATAATGTCCGGTTTTCCCTCGTTTTGTCGTATATAAAGGTATGAAGGATTTACTAATTTATAACTTCGTTCAT